>NZ_KI632496.1:0-997 GCF_000504145.1 Bacillus cihuensis
CTAGTTTTGAAAGAATGAAAAATTATAATTGATTTTATTTTTAAAATTCGCTATAATAATAGATGTCTTTCGAAAAAAGAATATGTCTGGTAATGATGGCGAAGAGGTCACACCCGTTCCCATTCCGAACACGGAAGTTAAGCTCTTCAGCGCCAATGGTAGTTGGGGGTCTCCCCCTGTGAGAGTAGGACGTTGCCAGGCTATTTCACCTTTACATTTTGAGTTTTATAGGAAACATTATATCATTCCGCAGTAGCTCAGTGGTAGAGCATTCGGCTGTTAACCGAACGGTCGTAGGTTCGAATCCTACCTGCGGAGCCATGCTTCCATAGCTCAGCAGGTAGAGCACTTCCATGGTAAGGAAGAGGTCAGCGGTTCGAGCCCGCTTGGGAGCTTCCTAATTGACGATTAAATTATTATTTTAAATAATACGGGCCCTTTGGTCAAGCGGTTAAGACACCGCTCTTTCACGGCGGTAACACGGGTTCGAATCCCGTAAGGGTCACCATATACATAATGGAGGATTAGCTCAGCTGGGAGAGCATCTGCCTTACAAGCAGAGGGTCGGCGGTTCGATCCCGTCATCCTCCACCATTCAATTTGCCGGTGTAGCTCAATTGGTAGAGCAACTGACTTGTAATCAGTAGGTTGGGGGTTCAAGTCCTCTTGCCGGCACCAGTTTTCTGGAGGGGTAGCGAAGTGGCTAAACGCGGCGGACTGTAAATCCGCTCCTTCGGGTTCGGCAGTTCGAATCTGCCCCCCTCCACCATTTTTATAAAAAATTATTTGTTGGTTAGTTATATATTCTCCTTGTCAGGGAAGTATATGATTACCACCTATTTTTTTGTCAAAAAGCAAGATTATTGGGCTATAGCCAAGCGGTAAGGCAACGGATTTTGATTCCGTCATGCGAAGGTTCGAATCCTTCTAGCCCAGCCATTTATATAGCATTGTATATAAATTTAAACAAATAAATATAGATTTTCTCAGTATGTCA
>NZ_KI632496.1:1007-66021 GCF_000504145.1 Bacillus cihuensis
TTATAAAAAATTATTTGTTGGTTAGTTATATATTCTCCTTGTCAGGGAAGTATATGATTACCACCTATTTTTTTGTCAAAAAGCAAGATTATTGGGCTATAGCCAAGCGGTAAGGCAACGGATTTTGATTCCGTCATGCGAAGGTTCGAATCCTTCTAGCCCAGCCATTTATATAGCATTGTATATAAATTTAAACAAATAAATATAGATTTTCTCAGTATGTCATATTCGAGCCATTAGCTCAGTTGGTAGAGCATCTGACTTTTAATCAGAGGGTCGCAGGTTCGAATCCTGCATGGCTCATTTTAATTGCGGAAGTAGTTCAGTGGTAGAATACAACCTTGCCAAGGTTGGGGTCGCGGGTTCGAATCCCGTCTTCCGCTCTAAAAACTAAAATTTTATATTAAGGGGCCTTAGCTCAGCTGGGAGAGCGCCTGCCTTGCACGCAGGAGGTCAGCGGTTCGATCCCGCTAGGCTCCACCACCTAATTTACATATCACTACATTTACGTCTTAAGCCATATAGCTTAAGACTTTTTTATTTTCTAAAAAACATTGTAAAATTAATTATCCGGCATTAATAGGAAGTAAAATCTCCACTGATTGAACTATTATTTTAAGCAAATCACTTACTTTGTCTCTCTTGATCCAGATTATTTAATTACATTCATTCTTCAATTTTAATCAAAAAATCAGGAATAAGTGCATGGGCACATAGCTTGTATAACCTTAATGAAAGCATCTAAACTAATAACTCGGTGGCCATATTATCCATTTATTTATATCTGGAGATTTAGACGAATAAGTTTTAGATAACCTCTAGACATCAATTACAAGTGTACATCCTTTATATTTCTATTAATGGAATTAATTAAACACATTTTGTTAAAGTTTGTTAAAATAATAGTAATGTTTTAGGGAACCTTTTAGCTTGCGATTCGTATACGTATCGTATAGCCGCATGAGCGGGGGTAAATAAATGGAGTTAATTGTTAAGCAGAGGATACATCAAGTATTAAAAGGCGATCAAAATGCTTTCGGTGAAGTTGTTGAGCTATATAAAGATAAAGTCTTCCAACTTTGCTTTCGAATGTTAGGCAATCGTCACGAAGCTGAAGACATGGCTCAAGAAGCCTTTGTGAGGGCATATGTAAATATACATCGATTTAATATTCAAATGAAGTTCTCGACCTGGATTTACAGGATTGCAACAAATTTATGCATAGATCGGATACGAAAGAAGAAACCTGATTATTTTTTAGATGCGGAAGTTGCGGGTACTGATGGCCTGGACATGTATTCTCAAATTGCAGCTGAAGTTGCATTACCAGAAGAACAGTTAGAATCGCTAGAGCTGCAAGAAACGATTCAAGCTGAAATTCTCAAATTGCCAGAAAAGTATCGATCCGTGATTGTATTGAAGTATATCGAAGAATTATCCTTAAAGGAAATCAGTGAGATCTTAGATTTGCCAATTGGTACGGTAAAAACGAGAATACATAGAGGTCGAGAGGCATTAAGAAAACAAATGCGCCATTTATAAAAGAAGGTGAAGAAAGAATGAAATGTCCTGATGAAGTTTATGAATATATGCACAATTATTTAGATGAAGAAATAAGTGCTGAAGACGAAGAATCTTTGAGAAAACATTTACAGGACTGTGAAGAGTGTCGCACATATTTTCATGAAATGAAGAAAGCAGTAGCGCTAGTACAAAGTACGTCGCATATTAAAGCTCCTGACAATTTTACAGAACGAGTAAAGGCGAGTCTTCCTAAAGAAAAGAAAAATATTAGTGCCAAGCGATGGATGAGGAATCATCCATTGTTAACAGCAGCTTCATTATTTATTATTTTAATGGCAGGATCACTGTTCTCAACATGGAATCAGGATGAAACTTTCTCAGTATCAAAACAAAATAATTTAGTAGTAGACAATGAAACCGTCATTGTACCTGCTGGCGAAGTTGTTAACGGGGATGTAGTCGTCAAAAACGGGGACATTCGTATTGAAGGAGAAGTCAAGGGCAATGTAACAGTTATAAATGGTAAGCAATACATGGCTTCGGCAGGTAATGTTACCGGTCAAATTTACGTAATTGATCAAATGTTTGAATGGCTTTGGTTTAACATAAAAGATACAGGAGAAGCTTTATTTCAGTTGGATGGGGACTAACCAAAAAACAAAAATATGAAGCCCTATTTTTATTGAACTGCCCCGTAAATGTTAGGTGACTAACATTTACGGGGTGTTTTTTTATGGCTAAATACACAGCTGGAGATAAATTAAATGCGGTTTAACGATATTTAAACGGACATGAAAGTTATCGAGAGAAATTGCAGTTTCTTTTCATATAGACCAAATGACTATTTCCAATTGGGTTAAACAATTAGAACCATAATGGTTCAGAAGGATTTATCAAATCCTATACAAGTTATTCTCAACAGTTTAAACTGGATATACTTAATTTTATGAACGAAAAGGGCATGTCCTCTTATGATGTAGTTGCTATTTTTAATATTCCATCTCCTCGATTAGTACGTGGAGAAAGAAATTTGAAAATGGTGGACCGGATGCCCTACTACCAAAGAAAAAGGGGAGTCCCACCGTGAAAAAATAAACAAAGAAAATCGAATCGCAAACACCTGTACCAGTTGAAAGTGCAGTTGAAGCACTACAAGCAAGAATCGCGCATTTAGAAATGGGGAATGCCTATCTAGAAAAGTTGAACGCTTTAGTTCAAATGCAGGAAAAATTACAAAAAAAATCAAAGTGCAAGTAATTTTTGAACTAAAGAATCAGTATAGTATCGTGGATTTAGTTGAAGTCGCTTCCATTCCACGTAGCATGTATTATTATTGAAATACGGTTAATTCAAGCTGATAAATATGTGAAAGTAAAAGTAGCTATCAAAGACATTTATAATGAACATAAAGGCCGTTATGGCTATCGTCGTATGGCTAAAGAGCTACGTAAAAGAGGTTTCCGACATGATCCGAAAACGATAAATTGTTTAGGAATGAAATTGGATTAAAGTGTATGGTAAGTATGAAAAGAATCGCTCTTATAAAGGAGATGCGGGTAAAATCGCCCCAAATTTATTACAATGTAATTTCAACGCAGTGAAAATGAATCAAAAATGGGTAACAGATGTAACTGAATTCCACTTATTTGGGGAGAAACGTTATTTATCACCAGTATTAGATTTATGTAATGGCGAAAATATTGCATATACCGTAATGCGTGGTCCTGTTTACCAACTTAATGGTGATATGTTAGAGCAAGCTTTTACACGCCTTCACCCAGGAGTTGAAATTTTTTCTTCACTCGGAAAGGATGGCATTATCAGATGAAGAAGTATCAAAAATCATTAGAGCAACACAATATTACGCAAAGTATGTCACTGATAATGCGGTCATGGAAAATTTCTTTGGCTTATTAAAATCTGAGCTACTTTATCTGCAAGAGTTTGAAAGTATGGAGCATTTCGAACAAGGGTTGGATGGACTATATCTAATATTACAATCACAAACGAATGAAGGAAAAATTAAAAGACCTAAGTCCGGTAGAATACCGAACTCAGGTCTTGGATGTTGCATAAAATTTTATGTCTAACAGCATTGGGTCAGTTCATTGTATGCAGGGCTTTTTGGCTATGATTTGTATTCAGGAAAATGGCTCAATTAGAACGTATACATTCTTTAGAAGTATTAGAAAATACATGGTATACTAAGTTAGTTACGATGAATGGTTTTAGAGTATCACCGACTGGAGGAAGTAACATGTCATTATCCAACTTTACTTTCCTGGATTATTTCATAAATATTATCGATATTGTCCTTGTATGGTTTGTCATATATAAATTATTAGTTGTTATTAAAGGAACAAAGGCAATTCAACTGCTTAAAGGGATATTTGTCATTGTTGTCGTACACAGTTTAAGTAATTTGCTTGGATTTAATACGCTTGGATGGCTTATGGAGCAAGTCATGGACTGGGGAGTTCTTGCTACCATTATTATTTTTCAACCTGAATTAAGGCGAGCACTTGAGCAGCTGGGCAGAGGGAAATTTTTTTCAAGGAGTATTGTTCAAGAGCAAGAAGAGCAGGACCGTTTAGTAGAGGAAATTGTAAAGGCTACCTCCTACATGGCAAAGCGAAGAATTGGAGCATTGATTTCGATTGAAAAGGATACAGGTTTAACTGACTACATCGAGACAGGCATACCATTAGGATCACATATTTCGTCTGAGTTATTAATTAATGTCTTCATCCCTAATACTCCATTACATGACGGTGCAGTCATACTAAAGGAAAATCAGTTGGCAGCTGCAGCCTGTTATTTGCCGCTATCAGAAAGTCCTTTCATATCAAAGGAACTTGGAACAAGGCATAGGGCGGCAATTGGAATAAGTGAGGTAACAGACTGTATCACAGTGATTGTATCCGAGGAAACCGGTGGAATCTCCATAACAAAAAATGGAGAGCTTTATCGTGAGCTCAGTCTAGAGACATTCAAGGAAATGTTGACAAAGGAGCTTGTTGATGACACGAAGGCAACTTCCTCAGGACGATGGAATTTGAGGGGGAAGAAAAATGGATAAATTCATGAACAGCATATGGTTCACTCGAATTATTGCGTTTGCAATCGCTGCTCTTTTATTTATTTCTGTTAACTTTGTGCCTAATTCGAAACTAGGAAAAGCAGATACATCTACCCCTGGGGAAAATGATACTGAAATAATTAAGGATGTACCGGTAGAAGTATACTATGATCAAAAAAATCTTGTTGTTACTGGAGCACCGGAAACTGTTGATATTACATTAACAGGTGTTAAGCCTGTATTGATGTCTGCAAAAAGTAAACGGGATTTTAAAGTATACATTGACCTTTCAGATCCAGACATAACAATGGGCGATAAAAAAGTGCCAATTAAGATCATGGATTTAAGTGAAAAGTTGAAAGCCAAAATCGATCCTGGATATGTAACTGTGAACGTCCAAGAACGGGTGACAGAAGAGTTTTCAGTAGAACCAGACTATAATCGAGCAAATCTAAAAGATGGCTATACGACAGAGTCTTTAGTTATTAAACCACAAACTGTGAAGATTACAGGGGCAAAGGACACGATTAATCAGATTGCTTATGTGAAAGCAATGCTCGAGTTAAATAAAGATGTAAAAGATACTGTCAATGGACAAGCGACCGTTCGCGCACTGGATCGAGACTTGAATAAGTTAAATGTGATCATTGAGCCTGCTAGTGTACGCTTTACGTTAAAGGTAAATATTTCTTCCAAAACTGTTCCAATTATACTTGTTCAAACTGGTAATGTAAGAAACGATCTTAAGATAAAAAGTGTTACTGCTGATCAGAAGGAAGTTGTACTTTATGGTAAAGCATCAGTGTTGCAAAATATAAAAGAAGTGAAGGTACCCGTTGATGTATCAAATATCGTCGGTGACAAAGAACTTGACTTGCCGATTACTGTCCCCGATAATGTTCAAAGGATTTCTAGAGAAATGGTGAAAGTGAGAATTCAGACAGATCCTGTTGTAAAAGAGGAAAGCCCGCCGAGCAATCAAGAAATGGAACAGCCAAAAGATCAAGAAACTTCTGTACAAATGAAGACGAAGACCATTTCTAATCTTAAAATTCAAGCGATTGGATTGCCAGCTGAGAAGCAATTGGAATTTTTATCACCAACAGATGGTGTTACAAGTATCCTTATAAAAGGACCTGAAGATGAATTGAAAAAGGTGAATGAGTCCAATCTACAGCTTTCGATTAAAGCAGCGGATTTGGAAGAAGGTGAGCATAATTTAGATATTCAAGTCAATGCTCCATCTTCAATAACCTGGGAACTGCAAAACAAACAGGCATCAATATCGATATCGAGTATAAAAAAAGACGAGACATAATGTGATGTATTCCTCTTAGGAATCATTTGAAGAAGGAGCGAATTGTAATGGGAAAATATTTTGGAACGGATGGGGTTAGAGGAGTTGCGAATAGTGAATTAACACCTGAAATGGCATTTAAACTAGGTCGATTTGGAGGATATGTTTTAACTAAGAATACGGAGCGACCTAAAGTATTGATCGGCCGTGATACTCGTATTTCTGGTCATATGCTTGAAGGAGCCTTGGTAGCAGGACTATTATCCATTGGAGCCGAAGTTATGCGTCTTGGAGTTATTTCAACACCAGGTGTTTCTTACTTGACGAAAGCCTTAAGTGCAGAAGCGGGTGTAATGATTTCTGCTTCCCACAATCCGGTAGCTGATAACGGAATTAAATTTTTTGGACCAGATGGTTTTAAACTTTCAGATGATCAAGAGCAAGAGATAGAGGATTTAATTGATTTAGAAACAGATCATCTACCACGTCCTGTAGGTGGAGATTTGGGACATGTAAATGATTACTTTGAAGGCGGTCAGAAATACCTTCAATATTTGAAACAAACGGTTGATGAAGATTTCACAGGGATTCACGTAGCCTTGGATTGCGCACATGGTGCAACCTCTTCACTTGCTGCTCATTTATTTGCCGATTTAGATGCGGATATTTCTACAATGGGTGCTTCACCGAATGGATTAAATATAAATGACGGCGTTGGGTCTACTCATCCAGAAGCCCTTTCGCAATTTTTACTAGAAAAGGGTGCAGACATTGGATTAGCATTTGATGGCGATGGAGACCGTCTGATTGCCATTGATGAAAAAGGAAATATTGTTGACGGCGACCAAATTATGTATATTTGTGCGAAATACTTGCATGAAGAAAATCGATTAAAACACGGTACGGTTGTTTCAACGGTAATGAGTAATCTAGGTTTCTATAAAAAGTTAGATGAAATTGGTATTAAAAGTGTTCAAACCGCTGTTGGCGATCGTTATGTAGTGGAAGAAATGAAGAAAAGCGGCTATAACTTAGGCGGAGAACAGTCTGGCCATATTATTTTCTTAGACTACAATACAACAGGGGATGGCTTGTTGACTGGTGTGCAGCTTGTTAGTATTCTCCAAATGACAAAAAAGCCATTATCTGTGCTTGCTACTGAAATGAAGAAATATCCGCAAACACTAGTAAATGTCCGTGTCACTGATAAGCATGGTGTGACGGAAAACGCTAAAGTTCAGGAGATTATTTCTGAAGTAGAAGCAGAAATGAATGGGAACGGAAGGATTCTGGTCCGCCCATCTGGAACAGAACCATTGGTCCGTGTAATGGCGGAAGCTCCTGATGCCACACAATGTAATCAGTATGTAGACCGCATTGTAGCAGTTGTGAAAGCGGAGATGGGGCTTAAAGAATAAAACAAGTATGCATAAGAGGAACGTTTATTTCTCTTATGCATATTTTTATAAAAGCAAGAGTTTAACAATATGATTGACGGATCCTAATGTTTAGGTTATGATTATCCTGTTTTTACAAGAATGGGGAAATAACCATGGAAGGAGGATTGTGTCAGTACGAACATAAGCGCCAGGACTAAGCTCGGACGATATGGCTTAGTTGACGAGGTGGAGGTTTATCGATATTTCGGCGGATGCCTCCCGGCTAAATGTGTATAGCCGCAAGAATTTCGATTTTAAAACAGCAGGGCAACTTGCTGCACAAAGGATCGGAAATGCACATAAAAAATATTAGAGACAAGGGGGCAAGCATGCCCCCCAGCATTCTTGTTCCCTTGCTGATTTCTGGAGGAACAAATTATGTGCGGAATTGTTGGATATATTGGTAATCAAGATGCAAAGGAAATTTTATTAAAAGGCTTAGAAAAACTTGAATATAGAGGCTATGATTCTGCTGGGATTGCACTCAAAAATAAATCAAGTGTGCAAGTCTTTAAGGAAAAAGGACGGATTGCAGATCTTCGTGGAGTTGTAGATGTAACGGTAGCTGCAAATACAGGGATTGGCCATACACGCTGGGCAACCCATGGTGTACCGAACCATGAGAATGCTCACCCACATCAAAGTACTTCAGGACGATTGACATTGGTTCATAATGGAGTGATCGAAAACTATGCAATCCTAAAACGCGACTATTTGGCTGGAGTAGCGTTTAACAGCGATACTGACACAGAAGTTATCGTTCAGCTCATTGAGAAGTTCGTTAATGAAGGACAGGATGTTGAAGCTGCCTTTATTTCAACCCTTAAGCTTTTAAAAGGATCTTATGCACTTGCATTACTAGATAACCAAAATGACGACACGATTTTCGTTGCAAAAAATAAAAGCCCGTTGCTTATTGGTGTAGGTGATGATTTTAATGTTGTTGCTTCTGATGCTATGGCGATGATTCAAGTAACCGATCAATATGTAGAATTGATGGATAAAGAGGTAGTCATCGTAACAAAGGAAAATATCACAATTAAGAACTTGGAAGGTCTAGAAATGACTCGTTCCCCTTACACGGCAGAACTGGATGCAAGTGATATTGAAAAAGGCACGTATCCTCACTATATGTTGAAAGAAATTGATGAGCAGCCTGCTGTTATGCGTAAAATCATTCAAGCTTATCAGAATGAAGAAGGCAAGCTTACCATTGATTACAATATTGCTGAAGCAGTGAGTGAAGCAGACCGTGTTTATATCGTTGCGTGCGGAACAAGTTATCATGCAGGCTTAATTGGACAACAATTCATAGAAAAAATGGCGAAGATTCCAGTTGAGGTCCATGTTGCTTCTGAATTTGTCTACAATATGCCATTGCTTTCAGAAAAACCGCTATTTATCTTTATCTCACAGAGCGGTGAAACAGCTGATAGTCGTGCCGTACTCGTAGCTATTAAAGAACTTGGACATAAGGCCCTCACGATTACAAACGTTCCTGGCTCGACATTGTCACGTGAAGCTGATTACACATTGCTATTACATGCAGGTCCTGAAATTGCTGTTGCTTCAACGAAAGCTTATACTGCACAAATTGCTGTACTGGCCATTTTAGCTAATGTAACGGCTAAATTCCGTAACCAGCCGGTTGAATTTGATCTTGTAAAAGAACTTGGGATTATCGGAACAGCCATGGAAGCACTTTGTGACTCGAAAGAAGAATTTGAAGCAATCGCTCGTGAATATTTGTCTGTTACACGCAATGCATTTTTTATCGGGCGTTCATTAGATTATTATGTTGGCCTTGAGGGGTCACTGAAACTTAAAGAAATTTCATATATCCAAGCAGAAGGATTTGCAGGCGGCGAATTAAAGCACGGAACCATCGCCTTAATTGAAGATGGAACACCGATTATTGCGCTTGCCACTCAAGAGAGTGTCAATTTGAGCATCCGCGGCAACGTCAAAGAGGTCGTAGCCCGTGGAGCAAATCCATGCATTATTTCAATGAAAGGCTTGGAAGAAGCAGAAGATCGCTTTGTCATCCCTGCTGTTCATGAATTATTAACACCTCTTGTCTCTGTTATACCGCTCCAACTCATTGCCTACTACGCAGCGCTTCACCGCGAATGTGACGTAGATAAACCACGTAACTTAGCGAAAAGCGTTACAGTGGAGTAAGTTTAGGAATATAAGTTAATGTGATTGTGGATGTTAAATAAAGTTATACCGTTTGTACAAAAGTTGCACGGCTACACCCCGTTGGATATGATTATCTAAAGGGGTGTTTTTTATGTCTAAAAGAATGAGAACATCTAAAGTTGATAAGAGGATTAAAGAAGGCCGAGGAATAGGAAATGGTGTGCAGTGACAATAAAGTCGTTCAATATCATCGATCAAACCGATTATTAGGTAATTGCAGCACAATGAGGTTAGTTTACAAACCGATTGTGCATATAGAAAAAGTTAAACCTAAATAATAGTCTGCGGACTTTATCGAAATTGAAGAAGAAGTAAAAAACTATTGCTGAACAAAAGGAAATTTTTAAGGTGCCTAAGTATCCTGTCAAAGATACGGATGTCATTCGAGGTAATTGAGTGACACCAGAAAATATTCAAATGGTTAAAGACTTGGATAAGGCGCTGGCTTATAAACAATTGATTTCCTATGGCGGACTGTTGAAAGAAAGCCATAAGGCATTAAATTTAGAAAATGTGAAGATGGCGATTTAATTCATATTGATGATGATACGGATGAGGTTGCGAATGGTGTAATGGCATGAAAAATTACATCCTATAAAAATAAATTTTATTTGAGGAGAGAACGACATGGAAGTTTTGGCAGAATACGTAGCTCAGATTGATGACCTACAACATCGGGACCGAACGGAAGAAGTTTTGGCTTGGGTAACTAGGCAATTTCCAAATTTAAAGCCCAAAATTGCGTGGAATCAGCCTATGTTTACCGATCATGGCACATTTATTATTGGTTTTAGCATAGCTAAAAAACATTTGGCTGTTGCCCCTGAAAGTGCAGGGATTAATCATTTTTCTGATGAAATTGTGCAGGCTGGCTATGATCACACCAAGCAGTTGGTACGTATCCCGTGGGATAGTCCGGTTGATTTCTCATTACTTGAAAAAATGATCGAGTTTAATATTTTGGATAAGGCAGACTGTTCAACTTTTTGGCGGAAATAAACATATGGATTATTAAGGATGAACTGAACCCCGAATAGGTCCACTAAATGCTGTTAGATTCATTCAAGATAATCCTCACCCTATCGTAGTTGATGATGAATTTGAGGATTTCGAAGAATATGAATCAAGTGAATCAAAGGATTTCTAACAAATCGAGTAGGGGGGAGTGATTTACTCCCGACCTCTCACACCACCGTATGTACGGTTACGTATGCGGCGGTTCCATTTATGTCTGACGTAGTTGTGAATATCTCACACAGGGACTTTTCAACCCTTGTATCTTCTAGTAGGAATTTGTGAGGGTTCTTTGGAGATTTGGACTTTTGGCTATTCTCCAATATTTCTTACGAGAATTACCCCATTCATAGGCCTTTTATAAGCTATTAGAAGTCAACCAAATTGACATCCAATAGCGGATTTCGTATAGTAAGTGGCGAAGATTATGATTGGAGTGAATCGTTTGACTTCAAACTCTGAATTACAAAATTTAGATCTTATAGATTTATTAAGTGAGCGTCATAGTTTGGTCCGAAGAATTTCAGAGAAAGCCTGGAATGATAAAAGTGAGATTTATATTTCAAATTCTGAATGGTATATCATGGCTAGGGTTTATAAAAAGCGACCGACCATTTCGTATGTTACAAAAAATGTAGAAATTTCTCGCCAGGCGATACATAAGTTTATCAAAAATCTTTCTGCAAAAGGATTAGTTGAAATCCTAAATCTGGAAAACAATAAGAAAGAGAAGTGTATCCAGTTAACGGCATTAGGAGAAGAGTGCTACGAAAAAAACGCCGCCCTTAAAGCCCAGCTTGAAAATAAAATTGCAGAAAAAATAGGTAGTGAGCAAGTAACTATTCTTAAAGATCTATTAAAGTTAGATTGGGGAATTTAACAGAGGAAGATAAATGCTGTATTCGTCAAAAATATGGATGTATGTTCTTTAGAACAGTAGACTTTTTTAGAGCTGGATTATATCAAAGTGGAAGTTAAATAGAATAGAAAACAATGGTCCTATAGAATATTTCATTTCAATAGGGCCATTCTATTTTAAAGAATAAAAGATTCTTCCTATTTAATTCCCTTTATCAACCTTATTACCTTTACACTTATTTCTTCAAAAGTAGTGTTCAATGAAATAGCTAATTCTTTAAATAGTATATTTTGTGTAGTGTCCAAAAGTTTACGATCTTGTTCATAAAATTTTCTTTCCTCAAGTTCAACCTCAATTTTTTTTCGCATCAGCGTATTTACAACTTTAGCAATTTCTTTTCGATCACCTGTATTTACTAGATCGAAATATATATCGTGACGAATGTTAGGTTTGTCAATCCATTTTATCCCAGTGTTTTTAAAAGATTCAAGTATTTCATCGGCGTCCTCTTGATGGATTAGTTCAAGCATGACTACCTTATCATTATTAATAGGGGTACTTATTGTTAATTGATGATTATTCTCTATAGGATGTAATACGTAATAAGGTCTTGTAATACCTGAAACTGTTTTTTCGCAAATATCATCAATTTTACAAATGCCATGTGCGGAATAGATGATTAAATCTCCAATATTGAACATTTGTTCCTCCTAGTGTTTATTGTCAACTAAGTTGATAATAGCTCAGTGAAAAAATATTGTCAATTTAGTTGACGTTAATAAAAAATTTTTGATATATTAAACAGACCGGTTGGTATGTGGGGGTGTGCTACGGAAATGGATACAAAATCGCTGATAATCAAAATCGCGACAAATCTTTTTCAGCAGAAAGGATATATAGGTGTAGGAGTAAACGAAATCTTAAAAGCCTGTACTATTACAAAAGGTGCGCACTATCATCATTTTCCGAATGGAAAAGAAGAATTACTCATCGCTTGAAGAACATAGATGAAGCGATTACTACAGATACCGAGGTAATTTTCAACCGATATCTAACCACTCAAGAAGCCACAAAGAAGATGATTGAGAAATTAGTAGCCAACTTTGAGCGAGAAGGTACGATTACTAGTTATACATTTAGCAGCATCGTTAGCGGCGGCACTAAGTGAACCAGTCCTAAATGCTTGTTCGGACCTTTACACAAAGATTCAAGGGATTTATTCGAACAAATTAGTAGCGGATGGGTTTTCGATAGAAACGGCTAATTCAATTGCTTTAATGATGACGGCTTCTATCGAGGGTGGAATCATGCTTTGTTTAACCAATAAAACAAGTGAACCACTAAAAATTATTTCTCAGGGATTACCAAATTTATTAAAGGAGTTTTAATAAGTGAATACACAAGCCAAAACACTTCCGACAACGCAACAACAGATCAAAACAGGCCCGATCATGGCTGCTCTTTTAGTGGCAGGGTTTGTTGGACTTTTTAGTGAAACGGCATTAAACATTGCCTTTACAGAATTAAGTAAAATATTCAGTGCCGATCCCACAACGATTCAGTGGCTAGCAACAGGTTATTTCTTAACATTAGGTATTTTAATACCAGTAACAGGTATTTTGATGCAAAAATTTACAACAAGACAAATGTTTATGACTGCTATATTGTTAGCCCTTATCGGTGCGATTTTAGCAGCAGTAGCACCAACATTTAGTGTTTTATTGGTGGCACGTATTATTCAAGCAGCAGGATTAGCCATTACTTTACCTTTAACGCAAAATGTTATTTTTACCATCTTCCCTCCAAATAAACGTGGTGGCGCTATGGGGCTCATGGGATTAGTTATGTTAGCCGGCCCAGCACTAGGTCCAACAGTAGCAGGACTTATTTTAGATACATTAACATGGCATTGGATTTTCTGGGTTACAGTACCTTTCTTACTGTTTTCACTTATTTTCGGACAAATATATTTAACGAATGTGAATGAAGTACGTAAGGTTTCGATTGACACACTATCTGTTATACTTTCGACGATTGCATTCGGTGGTATTGTATACGGATTTAGTGTATCTGGTGTTCACGGTTGGACAAGTGCAACGGTTTTAGGAACAATTATCATTGGATTGATAGCACTCATTCTTTTTGCGATTCGCCAAACAAAAATGGAGACTCCTACGATGAATCTAAGGGCATTTAAAACTCCACTCTTTGTTCTTGGTGTCATAATGAGTTTTATTACTTTTTTTAATATGATGTCAATGCTGGTCATTTTACCAATGTATATGCAAATGGCTTTATTAATGGCTGCTTTTACAACAGGTCTTATCCTTCTACCAGGTAGCTTACTTAACTGTATATTAGCTCCATCCATTGGTAAATTATTTGACAAATATGGCCCGAAAGCAGTGATTACACCTGGAACGATTTTAGTAGCAATTGGTTATGTATTATATTCACAATTTAGTACAGAAACGGATACATGGATGATTGTGGTAACTCATATTGTTATGATGTTAGGTATAGGGGCAGTGCTTGCTTCAGTTCAAACAAACACGCTAAATTCGCTTCCTAAACGATACTATCCAGATGGAATTGCGATCACTCAAACAATCCAACAAGTAGCTGGCGCTATTGGTATTGCAGTATTGGTATCGGTTTTCTCAGCAAAACAGGGGAGTTACTTAGCAACAACTGCGAATGACTTGCCACAAGCAGCGGCTGTGGGATCATCACTAGTTTTTACAATCGGTTTAATATTAGCTGTGATTAATGTTGTACTGTCTTTCTTCCTAAAAAAGCCCCAGCATTAATCTAAAGACAAAATCTTACATGAATACAACGGATCCTTTATACAAGGTGTAGAATTCCCATTGAATAGAGCTCAAATCATGTTAGAAGGAGATTATGACATATGGCAAATCATTATAAAAGTATTGTAGTAGCTGTAGACGGTTCAAAAGAAGCTGAATACGCATTTCGTAAATCAATCGATGTTGCAAAGCGTAACAAAGGTTCCATATTAAACATCGTAAATGTTGTCGATACTCGGTCATTCGAGACTTATGAACGTGCAAGTGTTGAAAGTGCACAGCATCGATCAGAGGAACTTTTAAATGGCTACAAGGCACAAGCTGAGGCTGAAGATGTTGAAAACGTAAAAGTAGTAATCGAACACGGTTCTCCAAGAATGATCATCACGAAAGAGCTTGCTAGCTTAGTCGAGGCGGATTTAATTATCTGTGGTGCTACGGGGCTGAATGCTGTTGAACGTTTCTTAATTGGTTCTGTATCTGAAGCAATCGTACGTTCAGCTAAATGTGACGTTTTAGTTATCCGTACACCTGAGTGATAGTATGGTCCTTAATTGAATGATTCGGTTATCCAAACATCAAAGAGCGTGTATGATTTTTATAGCAACTAATCTAGAAATGTAACAAATCTACATCCTTTACGAAATGTCAATGAACGATTCGATAATCACTACTATGATATCGGGGGCGATGTTTACATTTTCTCCTACTGAAACAAAGTCAGAGAGAGAAGCAAAAAGAGGACAAGGACGAGGATGGAATGAGGTTAATTTCTCCTCCAGAGCTTACGGATTTCATTGAAACGTCAACAACCATTCAAGACGTTTCAAGGGTTAGGGCTCTGGACGTTTATGACGGAATGGCAAAGTTGGCAATTAAAAAGGTTTGTGAACCGAGAGCAATTGGAAAGATTATTAAATGTGTTGCTGACTTCAACAACGGAATGATCGATATGGATTATGTCTAAAATATACTTTGTCACCATTTGCTTCTTTCTCGGTTTCATTGTGTCATTGTTTGGAATGTATTTCGTTGTTTCATTTGTAGAGGGAGTCATAAAACATGTTATTTATAAGAGGAAAAAACGACGTTGACTAATCAATCTTTTTGTGAAAATGAATCTTTTTAACAAATGGTAAAAACGCATTTTGATAAAATTTTGTTCAAAATGCGTTTTTTCAATTCTATATAGAATTAGCGTTTTCAATATACTTTTCATTAAAACTTTATTCCAAAGCTACAACTTTTTTGAATTCTTTGTACAATATAGATTCTTCAAAGATAATATCGAAAAGTATAATGACTTTTTACAGATTCTCCGATCTCTACTTCAATTGTAGGTCCTGGATAGCTGCTTTCATAGCCCCATACAGTTGTATCATTTAATTCACTATGTAGTGATTGCTTAAATTCCGTCATATTTACTTCATAATAAGTATAAAACTGATCTTTCCATCGAGGTTTTAAAATAGGGGAAATGGGGAGCTCATCTACAAACTTAGAGAGAATCCTACTTCCGCTCCTTAATAACCTGCTGATTAGAATTACCCTCTTTCTAAAGGGTAAAAATAGTACAAGCCCTTTATTCCAGATGTAGGATTTCTAATTTTAAAAAGGATTTCTTATGTTTCAATACCGATAACACTGATTATGCAAAATAGGCAGAAATAGATCAATCAAACTTTACAACAGGTCAAACGATACAAGTTGGTGGTGGTTGGTACACAGTAATAAATGTATTATCACGCATTATAGATGTAATGGAGACATACAAAACGTGCAACAACTATTCTATGTTGTTCTCGCGTTTCTTTCTAATTTCTACATATAAAGTTGCTTTAGGCATCTTCAATTGCTTTTCTAATAACGATGTGACAAGCTGTTATGGACAAGATACTATAACAAGCAAAACAATTTGTTGAGTGCAAAGAACTACAAAGAAAAAACGAGGCATTGTATGGAAAATCGAAATAAAAGGTAGGGAAGGAATTATCGGACTAACAGGTTTAACGTATGGACTCCTAAACATAAGAGAGCCGAGATAGAGGGGACATTATATGATTAGCTGAAGAACTAGGCGGCGAGCACCCGTATCATCCTATTATAGGGGAATTTATATTTACAAAAAGTAATACCTTTTAAAGCATAGAGTTGTTTAAGTTACGTCTATTAGCCTATAATTAAAAGTTCGTAATTGCTTTTCTTACGAAGGTGTAAAAAGGAAATGAAAATAATTCCTATCTATTAGAAGGAACAATTCACGAATGGAGGAAATGAAATAATGTTTGATTTACCAAATTGCCCAAAATGTAATTCTGAATACACGTACGAAGATGGAAGTCTTTTTGTTTGTCCTGAATGTAGTCATGAGTGGACTTTAGAAGTAGAAACTGATAACAGTGAAGATGAAAAGATAATTAAAGATGCAAATGGCAACGTCTTAAATGATGGTGACACTGTAACAGTAATCAAAGATCTTAAAGTAAAAGGAAGTTCATTGGTTGTAAAAATAGGAACAAAAGTAAAAAATATACGTTTAGTTGATGGGGATCATGATATTGATTGCAAAATTGATGGTTTTGGAGAAATGAAATTAAAATCTGAATTTGTTAAAAAAGTTTAAAAGTAACAAGCCGAAATAGTTTCTATACTAATAGGCGTGTTATTGAACACTTCCACTATAAAAACCTCGTTTCTCATTATAGTCACCACATAACATCTAAATAATTGATAATAGGAATGTCCATTAAGCTAGTTTTTAATGGACATTTATTTTTTTTAAAGACTTAAATATGGAATTACCTGTATATAAATACTTCCATCTTCTTTTATTATGTATGGGGCAATTCATTTTTGCTTTTCTGTTATCTGCCTATCTTTGGATGTATCATGACTTACTGTAAAGTTTAAAGTTATAACACCAATAATAATGAGAAGTATTGAAACAACTTTTAGCAGACTAAAGCTTTCATTAAAGAAAAATACGCCGATGAAGGTGATAATCAAGATACCAATACCAGACCAAATTGCATATGCGACTGACACTTCAATGGTCTTTAGTGCTAACGTTAAAAAACTAAGACTACCAATGTAAAAGAAAGCTAATAATATACTTGGCGTTAATTTAGTGAATCCTTCAGACAATTTCATACTGATTGTGCCTGCTACTTCAAGAAAGATGGCTAGGCATAAATAAACCCAAGACAAATTCATTCCTCCTTATTAAGTGTAAATTCGCTCTAGTGTCTGTATTGTGATATTTGAATTATACATGAAAGAAGTACATAACAGTTATCAATAACTACCTGTTGGTTATAAATGTATAAAAATATGTGGGGTGACCGAAGCTGAAAATTTACATACAATAAAAAATTGTTCCACGAGAAACAATTTTTTATTGAAAGGCTCTATTAAACTTTCCTGTTGATTTCCGTTTCAGCCGTTTGCTTTCCGCAGGAGTTTCACGCCTACCGCTCTAATCAACATAGTGCCAAAATCAAAAAGGAGCGTTAACGTAACCTATTGAAAAAAGCCACAACCTTTTGCCCGTCATTCAAATATCTCATTCCATCAGATTTGCTACATTATTTTTTAAAAAAAATGGGTAAGGAGTGCGAATAGTGAGGCCTTATTACTTCAAACATTTGAGTTTCTTTCAAGTCCCTAGACATGATCAGGCAAAGAAATATGGTTACGAAACTCAGGTGAAATGATAGTAATAATTGTTTGTTTTCGACAAAAGAAGCATATGGTAAACTTGAAATATCATAATTTACCAATTTGGATATTTTGGTGAAATCCAGTGAAAGCATGGGCTATGGGGATTTTATTTCTCTTAAGAACGTTTAAGGACATGATGTGGAATGGTAAACGGAACTTGGTTGCCAAAATCTGTAGCGTCTCATGCAAAGCCTACTATGGAAAGGCGATACTTTGTATGGGGTGAACGCTTATCTAATATCGCCCAAGTTTAGTTTATATCATTTCTAATAGTTGGTTTTGCACCTTATTTTCATTCATACAAAAAATAAGGAGCTGGCAGATATGAAATTTGTAGATGCGACCACTATTTTGCCTGAAAAGCTGAATATAGAAATTCAAAAGTATGTTCAAAGAGAATCCATTTATATACCTAAACCAGAAACGACCTATCAAAAATGGGGAACATCTTTTATCTGGTAAGCTAGCTTCTTAGTAATTTTCTACATTGAAAAAAGTAAGCTGAACTTTTAAAGTAAAAAGGGGAATTAGCTGTTATGTTGGGTGTGCAATTTAAGGTTATAAATGAATAGAATGAAATAGGCTCTCTAATATGACGGCTTCGTGGCAGATTTGCCTGTAATATAATAGAGTAACTGGAGTGGTGAAAATGGAACCTTTTATTAAAAGTGATCAGTATAATTTCATTAAAGCGCAATTACAGATTTTAATTAATGGCCACGCGACTGTTAATGACAATGATGTACTTCTTGCATTAAAGTCAATCGTTAAAGAAAAAGTGTTACATTTGTTTAGAGACTTAAGTGAAGAGCAAAGACGGGTACTAGATCCGATCAGTACTATAAAAGATAACGATAAAGCTGAAGAGTTTCTATCACAAGTAAAACCATTTGTCATTCCATTTAAAGAAGTAACAGACAAAACGATTAAAAAATTATTTCCAAAAGCAAAGAAGTTAAAAGTACCAGTACTCGAGAGCATGGATCTAAGAGAGATTTCATATTTAGGATGGAATGATAAGGGGTCTAATAAAAAATACATCGTAGCTCTTCGCGATCATAAACTGGTTGGCTTACAAGGTACATTTAAAAGTATAAATAAAAAAGGCATTTGTTCACTGTGTAATCATCACGAAGAAATAGGAATGTTTCTTTCGGAAGCAAAAGGATTAGCAATTGGCACATTTATTAAAAGAGGGAACTATATATGTGAAAATAGTCAGAAATGTAATCAGAATATCATCACATTAGATAAATTAAATGACTTTATTGAGCGAATTACTCGCTAATATGGTTAGAACAGTCAAAAACCAGTTTCCCTTGTGGATAACTGGTTTTTGACGATTTTTGCAGATGTTTAATCAATAAATGAGAAGGATTGCTAGGTTTATTTGTTTGTCTGATCTTTATGCTCTGAATAGAAAAACTCAACCGGATGAAGCCAATTGACTCGCGCCAGTCGAGCAGCTTCTACTTTATTTTTCTCTTCAAAAGCACTCAAAATTGCTTCATGTTCTTCGATTGAACGTTTCGTAAAAATAATCGATGAATGATAATAAAGTCGAAAAACATGTGACTGAAGCGTGGAAACTAAACTTGAAATATACTCATTGTGCGCGTTTTCTACAATGATATTGTGGAATTGTTCATCCAACTTTAAGGCATTGTCAGAGTCGCCATTTTTAATAGACTGAGCAAATCTTGTATTTATATCACGTAGCAAATGAATCGTTTCTTGATTGATGACAGATGTTGCAAGTTCTGCTGCCAAAGCTTGTAACACTGCTAATGGAGGCAAAATTTTTGAAACATCTTCTTTTTTTAAGGCGGTGACTTGCGTGCCGACTCCGGGATACATTTCGACGAAACCTTGGACGGTTAACAATTGCAAAGCTTCCCTAATAGGAGTTCTACTTACACCTAATGCTTGTGCAAGGTCGGCATCATTCAGTTTTTCTCCTGGAATTAAAGTACCATCAATAATCCATTCCTGTATTTGATTAAATGCACGCTTTTTTGCAGATACACGAGGTTTTATTGAGAAATTAGTAGGTATGGGCATCGTATGACCACCTTTTAATATTGTTGATAATATGATAATGGAATAATGTTGAAGTTGACTCGTGAATTATAGCTAATTTTGAATGCAGGCTGTACATGATTGTAGTATATAAAAAAGAATAGCTAAATTCAATGCATTACCAAAGAACTGAAAATTGCAAATTCTTTGAAATATATTGCGTAAGTATAATTTGTGTGGTATCTTTCGTATATTAAAAAAATAATTTACTTGCTACGAAGGGAGTTTAATATGACTAATAAAATATCATTTTCATTTTTAGTGGCTGTAGGATTTATGTTATTTGCTTTATTCTTTGGGGCTGGGAATCTTATTTTCCCTGTCATGCTCGGTCAATCATCGGGTGTGAATTTTTGGTCAGCTAATGCTGGGTTTGTCGTAACAGGAGTCGGCCTTCCGTTACTAGGCGTTCTGGCATTTGGGATATCGGGTAAAAGTGATTTACAATCATTAGCGAGTCGGGTACATCCAATTTTCGGACTTGTTTTCACGATGGCTCTTTACTTATCCATTGGTCCATTATTCGCGATACCAAGAACGGGTAGTGTTTCATACGAAATCGCCTTGAAACCTTACTTACCTGAAAATGCTGGCTTTTTACCATTACTGATTTTTACAATTTTATTCTTTGGGATAACTTGTTTTTTTTCACTCAATTCGTCGAAAATTGTCGATATAGTAGGAAAAATCTTGACACCTATTTTATTAATTGTTATTGCAATCTTAATTATATTTGGAATCGCTAATCCGATTGGAGAATTCCAAGCTCCAATCGAAGCTTATACAGAGCATGCATTCTTTAAAGGTTTCCAAGAGGGATATTTAACAATGGACACTCTTGCGGCGTTTGTTTTTGGTATCATTATTATTAATGCTATTAAGGAAAAAGGTGTAACATCTAAGAAGCAAACGATGATCGTTTGTACACAAGCTGCATTAATTGCTTCAGCGCTTTTGGCTATTATTTATACTTCTCTTACGTATATTGGGGCATCAAGTGTAGATGGGATTGGACATTTAGAAAATGGTGGAGCCGTTCTGACAGCTGTTTCTACTCACTACTTCGGATCATTCGGAGGTCCAATACTAGGAATAATCGTATTAGGAGCATGTTTAACAACGAGTATCGGACTTATTACGGCATGTTCATCTTACTTCCATAAGTTATTTCCAAACATTTCTTACAAAATGTTCGCCGTTGTATTGTCTATTTTTAGTACGATTTTTGCTAATGTTGGTTTAATGAAGTTAATTAGTATATCTGTTCCTGTTCTTTCAGCGATTTATCCATTAGCAATCGCGTTAATCTTTTTAACTTTCTTACATTCATTCTTTAAAGGAAGACAAGAAGTTTATTTAGGCACGATGCTAATGACTTTTATTATTAGTTTATTCGATGGATTAAAAGCTGCAGGAGTGGAAATTAAAGTAATTAATGAGCTATTTACTGCTATTCTACCAGGCTATGAAGTAGGACTTGGCTGGATCAGTACTGCTATTATCGGCGGAGTATTAGGATATGTTATCAGTTTGTTAAGAAAAAAAATTAATCCTTACTCAGCTCAATTAGATTGATAGGGAAACTAGAAAAAGGAATTGCCAATCTAGATGATTCGCATGACGACCTAATCATTGTCTAATTCGTAAACAAAGGTTATCCCAATAGGGTAAAGACCTCACACTCTATACATCGTTTATCGTGTCACTTACGCGTGATTTAAACGATTTATAGTAGATGTGGGGTCTTTTGACTTTTTTGGTTTTGCAATATTCACTTTAACCCGTATTAAATGGCAGCAAAATCTTTTGGATGTTTCACATAATAAATCCAGATTCTAGAATGGATTATATACCATACAATTTAGTATGGGTTATTTTTGTGGGCAAAAATGACTCCGTTCGTTTCATTGTTTTATACATCCTAACAGAGTGAACTTTCGGGGATCGTTACAGTTACGGCATTTCAGCTATCGAATTCAATGTTTTTCTTTCCTATGGAACCAGTCCTTTTATTCTAGTGACTCTGCTACTCTGGAGGAGTCAGTAAAGTAGCAATTTCCTAGTTTCATCCATACTTGCTTCTTTGATTTAACCTTTACTAAACGTAAACAGTTGCTTATACTATTAATAATTAAAGTACATACGTTTATGAAACATAGTGAAAAAAAGTATACTATAATATATTTATGAGGTGGAGCAAATGCCAAACCTAGAGGATAAATTTTTTAATTGTGAAAAAGAACTGACTCTTTCTGTTATTGGTGGTAAATGGAAAATGTTGATATTGTGGCATTTAGGGAAAGAGGGCACTAAACGCTTTGGTGAACTGAAGGCGCTAATGCCAGGAATTACGCAACGAATGTTAGTGAATCAATTGCGTGAACTAGAGGATCATTTGATTATTCATCGCGAGGTCTATCCTGTTGTTCCTCCAAAAGTAGAATATTCTCTAACTGAGCATGGACGAAGCTTAATGCCGATTCTAGATTCTATGTATGAATGGGGTAAATATTATATAGAAAATGTGTTGGAAACGGGACCTGGAAAAGATAAGTCGATTGAATAGGCATAAGATTATCTCACTAAAACGTCCACGGTCGGCAAATTTATAGAAATGCTTTCAGTGGTTTTATGAAAATTCCTCCTCTTTTAAAAACACCTTATGCAAATGAAAACATACCTTAATATATAATAATACCGCCCGCATTTGTGGGCGGTATTATGTATGTCTAAGAACTAATTCATCTTGATTTACTTTTTAAACTAAATAATTCAGAAAGGTTGAGAAACAATAGAACAAAAGTTCATAGTAATCTTTAGCAGGAATGTGGATATTATTAGCGAATGTAGGTAATGTTGATAGATGGAAATTGCTAATTGGAGGCGAAGAGATGTTTAGTACAATTGAGGATTTCTTGACAAATTGGAAGCATGAAAGTGGATCTACACAAAAAATATTGAATGCGTTAACAGATGAATCATTAGCACAGGAAGTATCGCCTGAAGATCGCACACTTGGAAGGATTGCCTGGCATATCGTAACGACGCTTGATGAAATGATTGGACGTACAGGGCTTGTTTTTAATGCGGCTCGGCATGATGCGCCAGTACCGAAAACGGCGAGTGAAATAACTGAGGCATATCGCACATCAAGCGAAGAGATGGTCGCTTCGATTCGCGAACAATGGAATGACGAAACATTGAACGAAGAGAGAGAAATGTACGGGGAAATGTGGTCCATTAACACGGTGCTTGGATTATTAATTGGTCATCAAGCACATCATCGTGGCCAAATGACTGTACTCATGCGTCAGGCAGGTTTAACTGTTCCTGGTGTATACGGGCCGGCAAGGGAAGAGTGGGCAGCTTTTGGTGGACAAGCACCTGAAGTATAATCGTGTAAACAGAAATTGATTCTTAAAATTGGCTGTTATTAAATATAGCACGTAAAGAACACGTATGGGTTAGCGATGAAAAACCGCTTTTCATACGTGTTTTTATGTGGTGAAATCTAAATTGGATGAGGAATCTAGTGTTGTAACTGAGCGTAAATTGAAATAGGTATTTGGCTTTCCATTTAAATTTTACTAGATTAGTCTGCTCCACCGCCGCTGTCACCGCCACTATCACCATAATAACTTTCACTTGACGAGCTTCCAGTGGAGGGGGAAGATTTCGACCATTTCCATGTACTTTCCGAGTATCTGACTGGCTCTTCATCGTGATAGACCAGGTAAGTGAGGGGCAAGGTTTGAGCATATTCTAGCTCTGGTATTACTAAGCTTGCTATTTTCTGTTTAGGATGCTTGACTTGTAATAAAAGAATACGCGTCATTATTTTTTCAAGTTCGGATTCCGATAGATTAGTAGGCATGCCATCTCTATTGATTGCTTTTCTGAAAACCTGTCATTTCCACTTCAGGCGATGCCTCCTCGGCGCTGTGCGCCTGTGGGGTCTCCTTTTGACTCGCTTTTCTAAGCAGGAGTCTCACGCCTTCCGCTCCAGTCAACATATTGCCAAAATCAACAATGAGCTTTAACATCGCCCTTCTTTTTAAGCATAACTCTTGAAAAACCCCACCACCTATGGCAAAGTAATAAGGTAATGAAGCATAAAACGAATTAAATAATGAAACATGTAGGGGTACCAGTGTTGCTGGTTGAGACCGTATCCAATAGATACATACCCTTGGAACCTGATCTGGTTAAAACCAGCGTAGGGAACATATTTAAACAGGACTTATTTGTTATGATATGCACCCTAGGTATAAACCTACGGTGCTTTTTTGCGTAGCGCTATTCCTTAAACGTTTACATATCTTCCTCCTTGTTTCTTCGTTTTCTGCTTTGTAAAGACATATTTAAAGGAGGAATTGTGATGAAGAAATGGCTTGTATTACTATGTACGGTACTGATTCTTGCTGCTTGCGGGAATAGTCAGGACAATGGTTCAAAGGGAAATAATCAGGAGAAATTAAAGAAAGTCACTCTTGTTTTAGATTGGACGCCGAATACAAATCATACTGGTTTGTATGTCGCGAAGGAAAATGGGTATTTTGAAGAAGAGGGGTTGGATGTTGAAATCATAATGCCAGGTGAAGCGGGTGCTGACCAGCTTGTTGCTGCGGGGAAAGCAGACTTCGGAATAGGCTACCAGGAAGCTTTGACAGAAGCACGTGTGCAAGGAGTGCCATTAGTCTCTCTTGCTGCCATTATCCAACATAATACGTCTGGATTTGCTTCTCCAGTTGATAAAAAAATTACTTCACCGAAAGATTATGAAGGAAAGACGTATGGCGGTTGGGGAGCACCTGTAGAGAAGGCGGTACTTTCTTCTTTGATGAAACAGGAAAGTGGAGATGTGGAAAAAGTCGATTTTGTAAATATGGGAGATACGGACTTTTTTACAGCGGTGAAACGAGATATTGATTTTGCATGGATATACTATGGTTGGACAGGTATAGAAGCCGAGTTGCGTGGCGAGAAATTGAATATGCAATATGTGACAGACTACTCGAAAAAGCTAGATTACTATACACCCGTGCTCACAACTAGTGAGAATTTGATAAAAGAAGATCCCAAAACGGTTCGTTCTTTTGTAGCAGCAGTGTCCAAAGGATATCAATATGCGATTGAACATCCAGAAAAAGCAGCTGATATTTTAATTAAAGAAGTTCCTGATCTAGACTCGGAATTAGTAAAAGCTAGTCAAAAATGGTTATCACCCAAATATCAAGATGACGCTTCGAAATGGGGCGTTCAAGATCAAAAGGTTTGGGAAGACTATGCAAATTGGATGTATGAGAACGGTTTGCTTGAAAGTAAACTAGAGGCGAAGCGAGCGTTTACCAATGAATTTTTACCGAATTAAGGAGGAGAGCAACATGAGTGACTCATTAGTAAGCATTCAAATTATCCCGAAAACGAAAAATGGCGAAGATGTTATTCCTTACGTCGATGAAGCGATCGCTATTATTCATAACTCGGGTATTAAATATGAAGTGCACCCGCTTGAAACAACGATGGAAGGTAATTTGACAGAGATCTTTTCGGTTATCGAGAAAATGAATCAACGAATGATTGAGATTGGTAGCAGTAATGTGATATCCCAAGTGAAAATCCTTTATCAACCGAGCGGTGCATCTATGGAGAAACTGACAGAGAAATATCGCCCATGAACATTTGGCATAAGGGATGGCGACCAGTTTTGGTCCTCATCCTTTTGTTCGTCGTTTGGGAAGTGTCCTGTCGTCTTTTCGAAATACCGAGGTGGCTCCTACCTTCTCCCTCACAGATCGTATTAGAAGGTGCTGAAGGATGGTCGAATTATTATCACCACTTAACAGCGACAATCGGACTTACAATCTTGGGATTTTTAATTGGAGCAAGTGTAGGTATTGCAGTTGCTGTTGGGCTACATCTACTTCCTAGGCTCAGAGAAGCGGTTTATCCAATCATCATTCTCTCACAAAACGTTCCGATCATTGTGTTGGCTCCATTGCTCGTTATTTGGTTCGGCTTTGGTATCTTACCTAAGATCATTGTCATTACGCTTGTTTGTTTTTTTCCGATCACAGTGGCTACTTTGGATGGATTTAAGCAGACGAGCTCAGAGCTTTCGCATTATATGAAAATGGCAGGAGCTTCGAAGGGACAAATCTTTTGGAAGCTGGAATGGCCTTATGCGCTACCGTCTATCTTCTCAGGTTTGAAGATATCTGCTACATACAGTGTGATGGGGGCTGTTATTTCCGAATGGCTCGGGGCTAAAGAAGGAATAGGTGTCTATATGACCTTAGCATCGTCATCCTTTCGAACGGATCGCGTCTTTGTTGCGATCTTTTTGATCATGATATTGAGCTTGGTATTCTTTACTTTGATTGTATCGTTGGAACGGATGATTGTGAAGTGGAAGCCGAAAGGAGATGGCAAGGGGCGTGACTAAACTTTTAATCGAGAACATATCGAAATCATTTGGTGAAAATCAAGTACTGGATCAATTGTCTCTTCGTGTAAAAGAAGCGGAGTTTGTGTCGATATTAGGTCCTTCTGGGAGTGGGAAAAGCACTTTATTCCAATTAATTGGTGGTTTGTATTCACCTGATTCTGGAGCAATTAGCTTGGATGGCAAACGTATTAACGGTAAAACTGGTTCGATAAGTTACACACCTCAAAGTCCATCGCTGTTGCCTTGGCGAACAGTCCTCGGTAATATCCTACTTGGTGGTGAAATAGTGGGAGAGACTGATCACGCACTTGCATTACAAATGATTGATAAAGCGGGCCTGAAAGGATATGAGAATGCTTATCCTTATGAGCTTTCTGGAGGAATGAAGCAGAGAGTTGCATTTATTCGCAGTCTCTTAAGCCCGCAATCACTGATTTGTTTAGATGAACCTTTTTCAGCACTAGATGAATTCACGCGACTCGAAATGCAAAACTGGCTCCTATCTGTTTGGGAAGAAGATAAGCGAGCTATAATGCTTGTTACCCATAATATTGAAGAAGCTCTTTATTTATCTGATCGGATTATTGTGTTATCAGAGAAGCCTACCCATGTGAAAAAAGAGTTTGTCGTTCCGTTTCCAAGACCAAGGCAAGCATCGATTTTGTTAAGCGAGGAATTTTTAAATTGGAAAAAAAAGATATACAATGAATTGCGGGTGATTATGTGATACATTCTATCATCGACGCTCATATTCATTTTGATCAATATTCAGAAAGTGCCCGGTCAACCATTTTAAAAGATTTGCAAGCATACAAAGTAGAAGCACTTATTTCCGTATCAACGAATCTCGCTTCTTCTCAAAGAAATTTAGCCTTAGCAGAGATGGATCAACGAATAAAGCCTGCTTTTGGCTTTCATCCAGAACAAGAGCTGCCGGGTGATTGGGAATTGAGTCAAATATGTTCATTTTTGGATGAACACAAAAATCAAATGGTAGCTGTAGGTGAAGTGGGCTTACCTTACTACTTGCGGATTGAGCATCCAGACATACAAGTCGAGCCTTACATTGAAATATTAGATGTGTTTGTAAAACAAGCTTCAAAGCTGAATAAACCAATTATTCTTCATGCAGTATACGATGACGCTCCTGTCGTTTGCGACCTTTTAGAGAAACACTCGGTGACGAAGGCACATTTCCATTGGTTTAAAGGAGACGCAAAAACGATTCAGCGTATGATTCAAAATGGCTATTATATTTCAGTCACTCCGGATTGTTTGTATGAAACGGAAATTCAACAATTGATAAAAGAGTATTCTTTAGATAAGCTGATGGTGGAAACGGATGGACCATGGCCATTCGAAGGATCATTTAAAAATACGATGACTCATCCTAAAATGATTCATCGTAGCATTCAATTAATAGCGGAAATAAAGAAGGTACCGGTAGAGAAGGTATACGTAGATATATATGGAAATACAAAAACATTTTATGGGCTGTAATAATGTTTGAATAGTTATCCAGTAACAGACATCCTTGTCAAAAATATTTATTTTATTGGTTTGCAATCGTTGCCAAATCCTGTTACTATTAAGAGGAATTATTTTTGTTCGGTACTGTAGGAATCTAAAAGTGAGAACTTTTTGACTCGATTGTCACTTTGAGCAAGGATAGTAATACAATGTGTGATGAACGCACTAGGAGGCAACAACAATGGAACAAGGTAAAGTTAAATGGTTTAACGCAGAAAAAGGTTTTGGATTCATCGAACGCGAAAACGGAGACGATGTATTCGTACATTTCTCAGCTATTCAAACTGAAGGTTTCAAAACTCTTGACGAAGGTCAAGAAGTAACTTTTGAAGTTGAACAAGGACAACGTGGACCACAAGCTTCTAACGTACAAAAAGCTTAATTGATACATGCAAAAGGCAGACTCTACTTAGGAGTCTGTCTTTTTTTGGCGTATAAGTTCATTTATTATAAAGAAAGTATTAGAGTTTGTGAATTAAATAGTAATAATTACGATTTACAAATATAAAAAGATGCGTTATGATTAAGAAAAATGGACTCATAAAACTTGAGGTAGCTAATAATGAATGAGATTCTAATGGAATTTTTACTAAGGGATATTGTTTCGCATTTACCGGATGAAAAGCGTGAGATTTATCAATATATAGTCAATGAAGAAGACCAATTGGCACAGCAAGCGGAGAACGCTGAACATCTTCTGCAGCTATTTGTGAAACATGCACCACATCGAACTGCAGCCAAACACTTTCGTTTGGAATATGGTCAAATGATTAAGCTTATGCATGAAATAGAAAGAGAAATAAATGAGAAGTTGGAAGAAAGATGTGCGAAGGTGAAATGGATCGACATGACGGACAAAATCAAACACCTCAACTCCTTAAAACACCCCGTATTTACTTATTTGCTAATCACTTGAATTACACAAAAATATAAGCTATTTCACAAGGCTTAACCTGGTGGGATAGCTTTTTTATGTATCATCACAAACGGGAAATGGGGTCTGACCCCACTATGAAAGTATGAAATCCCTTGGTATATGTGGGTTGATGGCTAGTGGATTTAATCCGGGAAATAGGGTCTGACCCCAGGGGGAGTTTGAAGGAGTATCAATCTTCCTATGAGTTCCATTAGGTAATTTCGTGATTTTTTGATACAATGGTGAGTAGCGTTTTGTTTTTTGGAGGTATATATATGGGAAAATTAAATAGAAATGCACCGTGTGAATGTGGCAGCGGGAAAAAATATAAGAAATGCTGCGGCAGAAAAGTTGATGAAAATCCAACAGCTGTTCATTATGAAGAAGCAACACTAATTCAGAAGGAGTTAATGGATTTTACAGAAAAGAATTATAAAGCTGAAATCAATCAGCTTTTGCTTGATAATCCACTTCCGGCAACTGTAAGTGAAGAGGTTCAAGAAATTTATCAATTTAATGTAAATATTTGGGGTACTTTCACACAGCCGGTCGTGAACGGCAATACAATCTATGATACATTTATGGAACAAGAAGGGTCTCGTATTGTAAGGGAGAAAACGAGAGAGGTAGTAGAGTCTTGGAAAGGTACGGCTCCTGTATTATTTTCAATTAAGGAGTTAACTAGTGAAACAATAACTTTAGAAGATATCGTGACAAAACAAACTACCACGCTTCCGTATACTCCATATGCAAGTCAGGAATTAGGAATTGGCGAAATCATTCTTGGGTATCTAGTTGATATGGGAACGAGAAGTGATTTCTTTGGTCAGTTTATAAGCTTTGAACCAAGATTCACAGACAGCATTTTAACAACTATAAAACAACAATTAGAAGAATACAAGAATGCGGGTGGAAAAGCAGAAGAATTCATGGCTCGAAAATTCTTGCAAATCTTCCATAGTCTCGCGGCTATCACAGAAGGTATTGAGTTACCAAAAACTGAAACAAATGAGCGAGTATGGTACAATGAGAAAGAAAGAGAAACAGCAGAAATGGTGCAACGAGGAATGAATGAAGAGGGCTACCCGCAATCACTAATAGAAAGTGTTCAAACGTTGTGGAACACCTATTGTACGGAGCATTCTCCATCCATTCGAAAACCAGAAGCCTTTGCTGCAGCACTGGAGTATTCAGTGAAACTGCTCTCAAAAGGGGAGTTCAGTCCTTCGCAGACTAAGCTTGCTAAGAAATATGGGGTAGGCGCTTCTACTTTATCAAATCGTTATAAAGAAATAGAAGCAACGGTTGGAGAAAAAATAGAAATATAAACAAATAGGCTGCCATTTTGGTGGCCTATTTTAATAATAGTATCTAACGAAAATAACCCTTGTGGTTTAAATATCTTCAGACTTTAAGGAAAGGTATTAGCTTTCAAGAGGTTGGAGCTCCATTTTCAATGGTCAAGGTAATATATGGGTATGTAAAAATTGCTAGGTGTGTAGTTTGGACCGATTACGTTCTTTATAAAGGAGGAGAGTTTTTTGAGTAAAATATCTATAGAGAATCCATGTCCGTGTGGAAGTGAGAAAATATATAAAAATTGTTGCGGACAGAATGTAATAGAGTTTCCAACGATTTCGATTAGTGAAGAAACAGACATGTTCCAAAAGGAGTTATTTCAATATACTCTTGAAAAGTATGAGACTGATATTCTAAATCTTGCCTTTCAATATCCATTATTTGATTTTATGGATGTTGAAGAGGAACCAATTCTTGTCGAAACACATGATATCTATATGCAACACATGTTTACATGGGCAGTGTTTAACTTACCGATTGCTAAAGGACAGACGATTTTCGAAGAATTTTATCGAAAAAAATCCTCTAAAATAATCAGAAAGAGAACGAAAAACCTAATCCATTCATGGCGTGGGGCAACACCAAATCTATACCTGGTAAAGACCATCCATTCGGATAGCGTCGTGATAGAAGAAATACTTAGTAGGGGTGAGTATGAACTGCCACTGGAGTTTGAAAAAGAAATGGTGGAGGAAAATAGTTTACTACTTGGTATGTTGTTAGATATGGGCGCTGGCATGCGCTTTTGGGGCGAACCTATCAAATTCCCTGTAGCTGGGACGGAAGTATTAGTAAAGGAATTTCAGGATGAATTGGAAGAGCATCTTGAAGATGACGGAGGATATGAAGACTTTTACCAAATTGATTTTCCGTATATCCTTGAAAGGCTGCTTCTAAGAATGGTAGGGGATATTGAATTGCCAGACATAACACAGTTTGAATGGAGTTCAGAAAAAGAGCTGAAAGTTGCGCTTCTTATTCAGGAACATATGAGAGAGGACGATTGCTCCATAGATATGATCATGACTGCTGTTGTAATTTGGAAGTCGTATTGTGAGAAAGAGTCACCTTCTATTCATAAACCTGAAGTGTACGCTGCATCAATTGACTACCTGGTACAATCTGCTTTACTGGGTATAGTAGCTCCGACACAAAAGGAAATTGCTGATAAGTATGATATAAGTGCAGCTACCGTTTCCAAACTGTATAAAAAAATTGGCGAAATCCTCTATGAAGAATTGGAAAGTCTCGTGAGAACTGAAGTAATGGATTATGAATATTAATGGGAAATAAGGATGTCTCTAAAAAGGACCTGACCTTACCCTCTAAACACCATTTATAGTGTTAAATTACGTTAAACGGTGGCAACTACGGAGAAAATGAAGATTTGGGCTGAATTTAGATTCAGTTGTAATGTGAAATTTTATTAGATGAATTGCTCCGTTACTTTAGTGATGTTGTCTAAGTTAAGCAGGAAGCGTCAGACCTGTTATAAAAAACAAATTGCCAATCAAACATTCATATGGTAAAATTTCCATAACTTAAATGAAACGGAGGGGTTTACAGTGAAGTTTGTCAGACTACGTTCAACACTTTTGTGTCGCTAACTGAATAGTGCTCAAAAACTTCTGTCTGTGTGCAGAGTGAACGGGATAAGTCTGCCTAATTAACGAAAACCCTATAATGAATCAATGAGGGAGGGCTGAATGAACGCTCTCTTTTTTGTATGAAGGACATGGGGGTGAGGCACCACAACTTTCTACTATAGACAGTCTACTTTGCAGATATACGTACTTTATTTGAAAGTACTTCAAAATCCGGCTCCGCACCGCCCCCATTGTGATTAGGCGAGTGTAGCGTGCTACAGGATGTATCCTTCGTGGCGAATGTTGGTGTTTTAACACCATATTCGTATTGTCTATACTAAAGAGAGTGCTGTGTCCTTAACGTCACCTTTTTCGTTTACTCAAACACAGGTAATAGGTCTGTGTTTTTTTAGCATATTCAAACTGCGGTGCAGCAAAAGTACTTACAAAACTTAAGGGGGAATATGCAAATGGAAGAATTGCAACAAAAAGCGGTATTAGTCGGAGTAAATATTAATAACCATCGGGACTTTGCCTACTCTATGGAAGAGCTTGCAAATCTAGCCGAAGCTTGTGGTGTAGAGGTCGTTGGAGAGATGACTCAAAATTTACAAAGAGTGAATTCATCTCATTATATTGGTAGTGGTAAGGTAGAGGAAGTAAAGACTCTTGTAGAATATTGTGATGGTAATCTGGTTATTTTTAATGATGAACTATCTCCATCACAAATTCGAAATTTAGAACGTGATTTAGACTGTAAGGTGATTGATCGTACGATATTAATCCTGGATATCTTTGCGGATCGGGCGAAGACGAGAGAGGCGCAATTACAAGTGGAAGTGGCGGAACTGCAATATATGCTGCCACGCTTGATAGGTCTCAGGGAGTCATTGGGACGTCAAAGTGGTGGTGTCGGTACGAAGAACAGAGGGGTCGGGGAGAAAAAACTCGAGCTTGATCGTCGAAGAATCGAAGAAAAGATTAATGTGTTGAATAAAGAATTAGAAACGCTCGTGGCGCATAGGAAAACACAGCGGAAGCAAAGAAAGAAAAATGCAATACCTGTTGTTTCTCTTGTTGGGTATACAAATGCTGGGAAGTCGACAATAATGAATGCTCTTGTCGAAAAATTTCATACATCTGCTTTAAAGCAGGTTTTTGAAAAAGATATGCTGTTTGCGACATTAGAGACGTCTGTCCGAAACATCCCGCTCCCAGATAAGAAAGAATTTCTGTTAACAGATACAGTAGGATTTGTTTCAAAGCTGCCGCATCATCTTGTTAAAGCATTCCGGTCAACGCTTGAGGAAGTGGCTGAAGCTGATTTGCTCATTCATGTCGTCGATTTTTCTAATGCGAATTATGAACAGCTTATTGAAATTACAAATGAAACACTTAAAGCAATTGGGATTGAAAATATCCCAACCGTTTATGCGTATAATAAGGCAGATCTAACAGAAATGGAGATTCCACAAGTTCGTACTGATTCTGTTTATTTGTCAGCAAAACAGAGAATTGGCGTGGATGAATTGATTGGAAAGATTCGTGAAAACATCTTCACAGATTATGTTCGCTGTGAATTGCTAATCCCGTATGATCAAGGTCAGATCATTTCTTATTTTAATGAACATGCGCAAATCCTCGAAACTGAATATGAAGAAGAAGGTACGAAAATCAAAGTTGAGTGTAAACATAGTGATTGTGATAAATATCGGACGTTTGTGTTGAAAGACTCATGATAGTAAGCGAGTAGGTGATACGGGTTTATCTGCTCAAAATTATGAGATTGAAGGCCGGAAGGGTTATGCAGGGGTCAAAAAGAAGAGAAAAGTAAAATAGGGAATGTAAATCATTTTCTATAAAACGGGTTAGCTCCAATGCTAACCCGTTTTATTTTGCAATTATTGTTTTGATGAGCATTCTGTACACTTAACCACATAGGATTCTGCTTGTTCATCGATATGATGACCGCAATCCGGACATTGTTTCGGCGGTAAGTTTCTGAAGAATTCCATAGGTTTTTTTGTTTGCATGTGTAGTTCCTCCCTTTTTATAATACAGTTTCAAATTATTGTTACTTGTTATAATACAGTATATACCCGTTAGTGAAAAATGTATAGATAATTTACAGAAAAATATAATAATTTTTCATGTTAATATTTCCCGTTTTCCCTAAATGAATTGCAGAACAAAATGGATGGATATAAGAAGAAGGAGCGAAAGCAGAAGGGAACTAAAGTAAGCAGGTACGATAAAACAGTTGATTGAGGAAACAGATATTCAATTTGAAGGGTATCAAACCTTCGTGTCATTAAAAAATGGAAAATTTGTCACTGTTTTAGAAGAAGGGTTAAGCTTGGTAGAAGAAGAGTTGGCGATTGATGTGCAAGATCATTTCGATGAATACAAAGAAATGAGACCGTTAAAAATCAACTGCGCAGAGCGTTGGATGGTATAGGTGCTTTGCGCAAGTTTAAGGATGTACTTATCGGTTTAAATCTGGAAGAGGAATAGTATTCTTATAAAGAAGCTTGCTATAGAGTCTTAGGAATTAGTTGGTGTGAAAATCAGGGAATATATCGAATAATTATTTGAAAAAGCATTTAAGCAAATTTGATGAGAAGTAGGAAACGACTGGGATTATTTCCAATCGTTTTTTGACGATTCTGTAGTTTTATTGGTATAATACTTTGTTGTAAGAGTAAAGTGCCTAAAAGGATCACCTTTTATATCTTGCAAATATAAATGGATAGGTGGTAATAAGAATGATAGAAAGTAAACCGTATAGAGTATTGTTGTACTATTATTATGTCACGATTGAGAACCCTGAGGAATTTGCAGCTGCACATCTAGCTTGGTGTAAAGAGCACGAGCTAAAAGGTCGTATTTTGGTTGCGAATGAAGGAATTAATGGGACTGTATCAGGTACAATTGAACAAACTGATGAGTATATCAACATGATGGAAAGCGATCCCTTATTTGAAGGTATCGTATTTAAAATAGATGAAGCAGACGGACACGCATTTAAGAAAATGCACGTTAGACCACGAAATGAGCTTGTAACGCTTCGTTTGGAAGATGATATTAATCCACTTGAGCTTACTGGTCGATATTTAAGTCCAAAGGAATTTTATGAAGGACTTAAAGATGAAAATACTATTGTTCTAGATGCAAGAAATGATTATGAATACGAGTTAGGACATTTTAGAAATGCCATTAAACCAGATATTAAATCCTTCCGTGAGCTTCCGCAATGGGTACGCGATAACAAAGAAATGTTTGAAGGAAAAAAAGTATTAACTTATTGCACCGGCGGTATCCGCTGTGAGAAATTCTCTGGCTGGCTTGTAAGAGAAGGATTTGAAGATGTAGGTCAGCTTCATGGTGGTATCGCCACTTACGGAAAAGACCCTGAAGTGCAAGGCGAGCTTTGGGATGGACAAATGTATGTATTCGATGAGCGAATTTCTGTTCCAATCAACCAAAAGGAACATGTCATTGTTGGCCGCGATTATTTCACTGGTGAGCCATGTGAACGTTATATTAATTGTGCAAACCCTGAGTGTAATAAACAAATCCTCGCGTCAGAGGAAAATGAACACAAATATATGCGAAGCTGTTCACACGAGTGCCGCGTGCATCCACGTAACCTTTACGTAAAGCAACACAATCTAACGGATGAAGAATGGGCTGAAAGAGCTAGTCAGCTTACTGAAGAGATGGCTACAAAATAAAGAATATAATAAGAAATGAGGGTCTGACCTCGCACTCTAAATCAGTATGTCGTGTTTCAAACACGTATCTTATACTGAATTTAGTTATTGCGGGGGCAGACCCTGTTTTTTGGGGGGACACCTCCGTTTTTGTTATGCTAAAACAGAATACGGCTAATGTTCAGGCTGGACAAAACGAAACTCTCTATAAACCACTTAGGCCTTGATTCCCTCTGTCTGTTCGCCTAGCTTGCCTGATAAATCATTGAGCACTTTCCCAATCTCATATGTTTCTTTATATTGGTTCAGTTGTTCTTGGAAGCTTGATAGCATTTGTTCGGCGCTAGCACTTGTCTGTTGCGATAGTGCTACGTATCTTTCGGATGATTGTTCTACTTCAGGTAAGGAACCTTGCAAGTTTTTTAGAATGGATTCTATGAACCGAAGCTTAACGTTCACCTCATCAACATGTAAACTCCATAAGTCAATTGAGTCTTTACTTTTTGATGCTACTTGAACATTTTTATTGACGATCTGATGAATATCTTCAAATTCACGATGTGTCTGGCTTGTTATCTCTTCCATTTGCCCCATTGTTGTAGCAATTTCTTCTGCTGCTTTGAATGATTCGTTAGCAAGCTTTCTGACTTCTGTTGCAACAACAGAGAACCCTTTACCAGCATCCCCTGCTCTTGCTGCTTCGATTGTTGCATTTAAAGCAAGAAGTTTCGTCTGTTCAGCCACGGTCTGTATCAGTGAGACGATGGATGTGACAGAGACTGAATGAGTTTTCAGTGTGTTCATTGTCTGTGTGATGTTTTTAAACTCCCTTTGAAATAAACCGAGTTCACGTACTAGTTGATCCATATGGTTTGTCCCACTTAGAGAAGAAGCCTCCATCGTTTTTGATATGTCAAAAATATGTTGCATTTCCTGAAATGTTTGGTAAATGTCCGTCTTCATTTTGTCAAAAGCAACCATAGATAATTCAGAACTAACAGCTGTTTCATCCGCGGCAGTTTTAACCGTTTCTATTTCATTAATCAATTCCTGATTCCGGACCAGCACAATATTAGAGGAAGTTTGCAGCTTGGCACCGGTTGTATGTAATTGATGGGTTGTAGAGCTTATGTTTTGTAGCATGTTTTTCACAGTAAGTAATAATGATTCGAAACTCTTAACAAGAGATGTTACTTCGCTTGAGCTCCTTGGAATATTCTTCAATGATATATCAAAATTACCTTCACGGGCTTCTTTCATAAGTCCGCGAAGATTTTCTAAAGGTCTAGTCAATTGATTAACGAGTACGATGACAAGAAGAGCAGTAATAAGTACACAAGCAATCGTAACGGTGAGAATAGAAAAAGCCATTTCATGGATCTTAGTTAAATATACTTGTTGTGGAAGAGCGATGACAAAAGCCCCTTTTACTTCTTGAATATGTTGAAAAGCAAATGTATAGGTAATACCGTCAATATCTTTATGTAAAATGCCATTCCCTTTTTTTAAGATTTCTGTTTGTAGAGAATCAGGAATCTTTATTGCCGTTTTTTCACTGACTGAGAAAGGGATGGTTTCTTTCCCTTTGATAAGGAAGTAATCACTATGGAGACCATCTTGACTCATATCTGCATTCTGACTTTTAATAAAGCCATCAATTTTCTTGTTAAAATTCTGTTCGTCCCCTACATGGAGATACATGAGGTTTTGTGCCATCTGGTAAAAAAGCATAACTTCTCTTTCTAGACGTTGTTCGACAGCGGTCATTGTCGCATCTTTTGATTTTACATAAGACATATAACTAATGATGCCGGACGTGAAAATTAAGATAAATATTATAAATAGTAAGAGCTTGGTCTTTAAGGACCAGTTTTCATGAAAACTAAATAACTTTCTCATCATCCACCCCTTCTTTCTAGGTCTAATTATCCATGAATAGTGTTAAATATTTGTGAAGATTAAGTAAATTGTTTGTGTGAATGAAAAACAGTTATTTGAAAAAATAAATTAAATCAAGCATTTTGATAAATAGAAAAAATTTTTTATGGTAAATTAATGATAAAAAAACATATAGAAAAGGTGGTTTAATGGAGTTATTTCTAATAGTTTTACTTTTGTTGTTCACCATTGGACTATCTAATATGATTAATCACTTTATTCCATTTATTCCGGTACCACTTATTCAAATCGCTTTAGGCGGGATATTGGCTATATTGCCTATGGGTTTACACGTGCCAATGGAGCCGGAATTGTTTTTTGTCCTGTTTATTGCTCCGTTGTTATTTAATGATGGAAAAAATGTACCTCGTTCAGCACTATGGAAACTTAGAGTTCCCATTTTATTATTAGCGTTAGGGCTGGTCTTGGTAACCGTTCTTATAATCGGTTATTTAATTCATTGGTTGATTCCATCTATCCCTTTACCTGCTGCTTTTGCACTTGCAGCAATTCTTTCACCTACAGATGTAGTCGCTGTAGGTGCTATGGCGAGTCGCGTTAAGTTACCGAAAGTTATTATGCATACTCTTGAGGGAGAAGGGTTAATGAATGATGCATCAGGTCTTGTGGCGTTTAAGTTTGCTGTAGCAGCTACGGTAACTGGTTATTTTTCTTTAGTGGAGGCATCGTTAAGCTTTATTATTATTGCTTTAGGGGGCCTTATCGGGGGTGGGCTCATTGCCTTTATGATTATTAGACTACGAGTCATAATCCGCCGATTAGGTATGGAAGATGTGACCATCCATATGCTCATTCAGATTTTAACTCCATTTGTGATTTATTTAAGCGTAGAACATTTTCACTTTTCAGGAATATTAGGTGTTGTAGCTGGTGGAATTGTTCATGCAATTGATCGAGATCATGAGCAGTCACCGACAATTAAGCTGCAAATTGTTTCAAATAGTACATGGTCTGTCATTTTATTTATTTTGAATGGTCTTGTTTTTGTTTTACTTGGTTTTCAGGTGCCAGGTGTAGCGAATTCTATTTTTCAAAATGCTGCCTTTAATAATAAGGAAGTGATCGGTTATATCATCATCATTAGTATTTCCTTATTTGCTCTCCGTTTCGCTTGGGTATTGATGGCGTGGTGGACTGGTTGGAAAGTAAAGAAGGAGATGGTAAAGCCGTCATTTAAAGCTATTGGGATGATAACTGTTTCTGGTGTCAGAGGAGCTGTTACATTGGCGGGGGCCTTTACCATCCCATTTGCGTTAGAAGATGGCAGTCCATTTCCAGAACGTTCATTAATTATTTTTATTGCAGCTGGAGTCATTTTGGCGACACTGTTAGTTACAAGCATTTTCTTACCGATTATTGCTCGGTCAAAAGAGGAGTATACAGGTGAGAATAAAGCAGAAACAGAAAAACGTGCTTTGATTCATTCCCATTTGGCGGCAATAAAAGCAGTCGAATCTTCTATTACAAATGAAAACCGAGATGTTGCCGTAAGAATTATTTCTAAATATAACCTTAGGCTTAACCAAGCTTATGCAGCTGGAAGCCAAAAGAATCAATCTGAAATGAGAGAGAGAGAAAATAAAATTCGATTGATAGGAATAGAGGCAGAAGAGAAGGAAATCGAGAATCTTGTAAATTCTGAGCTAGTAGATGGGGAAACTGTATACTTGTATTTGGAGCATATTCAAAGGATGAAAATGGCAGTGACAAATCGAATGAAATATCGCCGGTTGATTTTCTCACTATTTATAAAAAAACTGTTATTAATGATTAGCTGTCTATTTTCAATTAGAAAAAGAGAATTAATCGAGCAAAGAAATGAGCATCTTCATAAATTCATCACATTGAAAGTGAAGACAGCTAAAGCGGCAATTAGAGAGATTAAGGAAAAAACAAGTCCAGAAGATAGGGGGATTTCTTTAATTGTGATCGCGGAATATAGTTCACTAATTTCAAGATTTAGACGGGAGACTAAAGTAAGCGAAAGGTATAAACAAATAAATTTCGAACGAGATTTACAATATATCGCTATCCAAGCTGAGCGTGATGACATTCAGGACATGTTTGAAGAAGGAACAATCAGTTTTGAAATTGCGCAAAAAATTCGCCAGTATATTAATATTAGGGAAGCGAGTACAGTAGAAGAAAGCAATTACGGTCCCTGATGCAATAAAAAAGTTTAAACAAAACACTGATTTAGACAGATAGGGAGGGAGTAGATCTGATGCTTGAAAATCAGGATGTTTCACTACGGCTATATGAATCTAAATATAAAGCGGAATTAGCCCAATTTCATTTAACGGTAGAGCAGAAAAAATTTACAGCTCTTCCTATTGAGGCATTGAAGATATGTACCGAAGATCCAAATAGAAGACCGATCATGGTCTTTTCGGGGGAAGTGCCAGTTGGTTTTTTTGTTCTCCATACTGGTGAAGGGATTCAAGATTTTTCTGAAAATCCACGAACTATTTTATTGCGAGCTTTTTGTATAAATCATCGTTATCAAGGTAAAAAGTATGCATCCAGGGCAATGGCTGTTTTACCCTATTTTGTCCGACAACAATTCTCGGATAAAGAAGAAATTGTTCTTGCAGTTAATGAGGACAATGAGCCAGCAAAAGCTTTGTATGTAAAATCAGGCTTCCGTGATACAGGTGCTGAAAAAAACGGGAGAAGCGGACAGATGCATATATATAGCTATAAATTGTCATAAAATTTCATTCTCGACTATTGTAAGATATTGAAGTGGAACATTTTTTTGTTAAGTCTATAAATACTAATTAAAGAACCCTTATGGTACACTTTAAGAAGTATAATTTGGATCGTGATTGAGGTGTACATACGTTGAAAACAGTCGTTGTGATAGGCGGAGGCATTACAGGAGTATCTGCTCTTTATGAATTGCAAAAGTGGAAAAAGAAGACAGCATCGAATGTTAGACTCATATTGGCGGAAGCAAATGAGGAGCTGGGGGGGAAAATTCGTTCGGTACATGATGGTGATTTCATTATGGAATCGGGCGCTGATTCTATCGTGGCGCGTAAAGGGTATATTGGACCGTTAATTGAAGAGTTAGGAATACAAGAAGAAGTCGTATACAATGCGACAGGACGATCCTTCATTCATAATGAAGGAGAATTAAAACTTATTCCAGAAGAAGCTGTATTTGGCATTCCAACGAGCATCGAGTCATTGGCGAAAACTACATTAGTGTCAGCTGAAGGGAAAGTTGCGGCATTGAAGGATTTCTACACAAAGAATGAAGCATTCACGGCACATGATTCCATCGGTGACTTTCTGGAATGCTTTCTTGGGAAAGAATTAGTAGAAAAACAAATTGCTCCCGTGCTTTCTGGTGTATATTCAGGAAAGCTTGCCGACTTGACTATTGCTTCAACCCTACCATATTTATTAGATTACAAGAATGAATATGGCAGCATAATAAAAGGGCTTTCAGAAAATAAAAAAGCCTTCCAAGGAAATGGCGATAAGAAATTTCTTTCTTTTAAAAGTGGACTGTCTACATTGCTAGATCGTATGGAAGAACAGATGGAAGATGTTGAAATACGTAAAGGGACAGAAGTAAAGGCTGTAACAAAAACAGGGAGTACATACACGGTCACTTTTGTAAACGGAGAAAGCATTATCGCTGATTATATCATTTTAAGCATTCCTTACAATGCTGCACAAAAACTATTAGAGAATCCTGCACTTCAAAAGGAATTTGACCAATTAAAAAATAGTTCGCTTATTAGCGTCTATGTGGGCTTCGATTTGGCGGATAGTGAGCTTCCAAAGGATGGAACAGGATTTATTACTGCAGGAACTAGTGCATTAACTTGTAATGCCTGTACGTGGACAAGTAGAAAATGGGAACATACATCTAAGAAGAATCTTTTACTAATCCGGCTTTTTTATAAAAGTACAAACCCTGCTTTTGCTACGTTACAAACTGCAACTGAAGAAGAGTTGCTTAAGGTTGCATTAAGAGATATTGAGGTAAGTCTGGGTATTTCAGGTATTCCTGTGACAAGTGAAGTGACTAATTGGAGCAATATGATGCCTAATTATCACATTCATCATCGGAAAGTTGTACAGCGATTAGAAGAGAAGCTTGAGCAAGACTTTCCTGGGATTCGGCTAGCTGGTTGTTCCTATTACGGAGTGGGTATTCCTGATTGCATTGGAAATGGTGAGGCGACAGCAAAATGGGTAATCGAGCAATTATGAACAGAGGTCTGACTCGTTACACGTGAGTCAGATCCTTTTTAATTTGGGTAGTCAATAAAAATAAGTTGTTTAAATAATCTTTAATAGTTGTATATTATTATATTTGGTTTTTCTTGTTGTCTCAGTTAGAGATAAGAGTATGGGTGTGGTACATTATTTGTAAAAGATAATCATGTTGAAGACTAACATAGGAGGCAACGAACATCTATGGGACATCGACTCCAAGAAGCAGAACACTTTATTCGAACTAGTTATGGGGAATTGCATAAAAGTGAAGAAGAAATTTATGCCCGTTTAGAAGAAGTGACTGGTCATCTTCAGAAACGAGACAAGTATGAACATACGCTTGAAGAGCTTGAACATGGAGCTAAAATGGCGTGGCGGAATAGTAATAAATGTATTGGACGTCTGTTTTGGGAAACGATGCAGGTAATGGATAAACGTGATTTACAATCAATAGAAGAGATAGTAGAAGCGCTGTTCGAACATATATCGTTTGCAACAAACGGCGGTAAAATACGGCCGTCCATTACTGTTTTTCATCCTGACCGAGTTCGGATATGGAATCATCAATTAATTCGATACGCAGGCTATGAAACAGAAAATGGAGTTATCGGAGATCTAGATTCGTTGCGATTCACACAAGTTTGTGAGGAGTTGGGATGGAGGGGTTGCGGTGGCTGGTTTGATCTTTTACCTCTCGTTATACAAGTAGATGGTGGAAAGCCTCGATGGTTTGAAATCCCTTCTAATCTTGTGAAGGAAGTTCCTTTGCGTCATCCTGATTTTGAATGGTTTAGAGATTTAGAACTCAAATGGTATGCCGTTCCGATTATTTCGAATATGAGTCTTGAAATCGGTGGAATCACTTATCAAGCTGCACCATTTAATGGTTGGTATATGGGTACAGAAATCGGAGCGAGAAACTTGGCAGATGAGGATCGATATAATATGCTTCCTATAATAGCAGAACATATGGGGCTAGATATCCGTAAGAATTCATCGCTTTGGAAAGACCGGGCTCTAATCGAGCTTAATCAGGCAGTTCTTTATTCTTTTAAAGAGGATGGGGTAAGTATTGTCGATCACCATACAGCTGCTCAGCAATTTAAGATGTTTGAGAAAAAGGAAAAGGCTGCTGATCGTCCTGTAACCGGTAATTGGACGTGGCTTATTCCACCAGTTTCTCCAGCCACCACTCATATATTCCATAATCCTTATAAAAATCAGATCATTAAACCAAATTACTTTTATCAAAAGCTTCCCTATAAATGATACATACTTGAACCTCGTGGGACTTGCTCACGAGGTTTTTTGCTGTTTTGATTCAATTAGTAACAAGGATCTTTTCCCGCATTTAAAGTCGGTAAAACACCACACTGATTGAAGTTATACTTTTTTAGAGCAAAGTGTATTGGTACAAGACGACAATATGTGAATCTCATGTAGTATTTTGATGAAATTTATTTCTTAGGAAATATTTATGTCGACTGAAGTATTATTTGATTTTAAAAATGATGTTGAAGATTGTCCTGATTCCTGTATAATAATTGTGGTCAAAAGTAAACTAGAAGTTTATATATAGAATACTTTTATGTTTTGAAGTTTAGTAAAACTAAACTTACAGTCGAGTCAGTGAAAGTAAGAAATACGATCCTTTGTTTAAAAAGATGGCGACGATGAGCCCTTGGAGGAACTATGCAAATTGGAAAAAAGATTAAGAATTTACGTTTGAAAAAAGGGTTGACACAAGAGGAGTTAGGCGAAAGAACAGATTTAAGTAAGGGTTATATATCTCAACTGGAGCGTGACTTGAGTTCACCTTCTATTGAAACGTTTTTCAATATAATTGAGGTGCTTGGATGTTCCCCAAAGCAATTCTTCGATGATGAAGAGCGTGTTCAAAAAGTTGTCTATGATGAAAATTCGCAGACCTTTTACGCAGAAGAAGAGAAAGGCTATCAGATTAGATGGCTCGTACCGGAATCAAACGAAAAGGAAATGGAACCAATCTATCTATCATTTAAGGAAAAAGGGGAGTTCAAGAAGTTTGAACCATCTCTTTCAGAAACGTTTGGGTATGTAGTAAGCGGAAGAATCATTGTTTATTTAGGAAACCGTATATATATGGCTAAGGCGGGGGAATCAATTTATTTTCATGCTTCTGAAGATCACCAATTGGTTAATGATAATGATGGTCCTACAGAATTGCTTCTAGTTGTTACAAATTCCTATCTGTGAGCATTCAGCTATTTGGTGAAAAGGATCACACATAAAGATATTGAGGAGGAGAATACTTTGACAAATGAGTCAATCATTCGTTTCGAACGAGTAACTAAACAATATGATGCAGATCCAGCTGTGTTGAATGATGTTAGTTTTGAAATCGAACGAGGCAAATTTTATACGCTACTAGGACCTTCTGGTTGCGGAAAAACAACCATTCTACGTTTAATAGCTGGCTTTACAGAGGCTACGCAAGGAAAGATTTATTTTAATGGGAAAATTATTAACCGAGTACCAGCTAATAAACGGCAAGTAAATACAGTTTTTCAGGACTATGCGTTATTTCCTCATTTGAATGTTTTTGAAAATGTTGCATTTGGATTACGTATAAAGAAAATGAAGAATAGTGAAGTTACTGCAAAGGTTCGAGAAGCATTAAGCTTTGTCAACCTTGACGGCTATGAAACAAGAGAGATCTCAGAAATGTCAGGTGGACAGCGTCAGCGTGTGGCGATTGCCAGAGCAATTGTAAACGAGCCTGAAGTAATCTTGTTAGATGAACCTTTGTCTGCGCTTGATCTAAAGCTGAGAACGGAAATGCAATATGAATTACGAGAATTACAACAAAGGCTTGGAATTACTTTTATCTTTGTTACGCATGATCAGGAAGAAGCGCTTGCTATGTCAGATGAGATTTTTGTTTTGAATAACGGAAAAATTCAACAAAGCGGGACGCCTACAGATATTTACGATGAGCCAATCAGCCGTTTTGTCGCGGATTTCATTGGGGAATCGAATATTGTCGAAGGAAAAATGATTCGTGATCATTTAGTCGAGTTTACTGGTAAAGAGTTTGAATGTGTCGATGGTGGATTTAATGAAAATGAGCCAGTTGAGATTGTGATTCGACCAGAAGACTTGGAAATTACTGATGTGAACCGAGGGAAATTAAAAGTGCGCGTGGACTCTCAGTTATTCCGTGGCGTTCATTATGAAATTAGCAGTTATGATACAGAAGGAAATGAGTGGTTAGTTCATTCTACAAAGAAAGCAACTGTTGGTGATCAAATTGGTCTATACTTTGATCCAGAGGCTATTCATGTTATGCGCTTTGGCGAATCGGAAGAAGAGTTTGATAAACGTTTAGAAGCTTACAATGATGGAGCTCAAGATGGAAAATAAAGCGAAGTTTAATATATATTCCATTCCGTATTTTCTGTGGATTGTCTGTTTTGTCATTGCGCCAATTTTACTCGTTCTTTATTATTCCTTATTCGATATAGATGGGAATTTTTCATTCGTTAATTATCAGAATTTCTTTACGCCTGTTTACCTAATGATGACAGTGAATTCTTTTTGGTATGCATTTTTAATTACCTTCTTTTCATTGCTTGTTGCCTATCCGACCGCTTATTTGTTAACAAAGACGAAGCACAAGCAGTTGTGGCTTTTGCTGATTATCGTTCCTTCGTGGATCAATCTGCTGTTGAAAGCTTATGCGTTTATCGGTATATTCGGCACATATGGGGCAGCAAATAAATTTTTGGAAGGAATCGGAATTGGTTCTCGGCAAATTCTTTTCACGGATTTTAGTTTTATTTTCGTGTCCGTTTATATTTTTATACCATTCATGATCTTACCGATCTTCAATGCGTTAAATAAATTGAATCCGACGTTAATAGCCGCGGCTAATGATTTAGGAGCATCTGGATGGGTAACGTTCCGCCGTGTTATTTTTCCGTTAACATTAGATGGCGTGAAATCAGGCTGTCAGGTTGTTTTCATTCCAGCCTTATCACTGTTCATGCTGACACGTTTAATTTCTGGTAACCGTGTGATTACACTAGGTACAGCGATTGAACAGCATTTCCTTGTCATCCAAGATTGGGGAATGGGCTCGACTATTGCGGTCTTTTTAATTATTTTTATGTTCCTGATCATGGCATTGACAGGTGCAAGGAAAAGAGGTGTATAAGGTGAAGAAGAAATTGTCACCTGTATCTTCGCTATTTTTAGTGCTTATCTTTTTTATCTTGTATGCACCAATTTTCTTTCTTATCTTTTACTCATTTAACAGCGGCGGTACTATGTTTAACTTTGAAAGCTTTACGCTGGATTGGTATCGAGAATTATTTGATGATACACGCCTTTTAATTATTGTTTTGAATACACTTGTAATTGCTTTATTATCTGCGCTAATCTCGACGATTATTGGCGTAATAGGTGCTTTGTTTATTCATTCGGTAAAGAGAAGACAAACGAAAAACACCATTTTATCATTGAATAGTGTGCTCATCGTCAGCCCCGATGTAATTATCGGTGCATCGTTTTTGATCTTATTTACGATGGCTGGAATTAAGCTTGGTTTTTATTCCGTATTGTTAGCACATATCGCATTTAGTGTACCAATCGTTGTCTTGATGGTTCTGCCGAAGCTAATGGAAATGAGCCCCACCTATATTGATGCGGCACGTGATCTTGGAGCAAGCAACTTAGGTGTGCTTACAAAAGTGATCTTACCTTATATTACACCAGGCATATTTGCTGGTTTTTTCATGGCGCTGACATACTCTCTTGATGATTTTGCAGTTACATTCTTTGTGACAGGAAATGGGTTTTCAACATTATCGGTTGAAATTTACTCATTAGCGCGTAGAGGAGTATCATTGAATATTAATGCTCTATCGTCCTTACTATTCCTATTCACCATTCTATTAGTCATTGGTTATTACTTCATCACAAAGCGTAGTATGAAGTCTGGCGGAATGGGGGTTCACAAATGAAGCAATTAGTCCGTACATTTTTGACAATTATTCTTGTTTCTATTGTACTCCTTTCTATCACGAATCGATTGAATCAATCACAAGGTTTTTCCGGAAGCAATACGTTGACGGTTTATAACTGGGGAGACTATATTGATACGGATTTAATTAATCGGTTTGAAAAAGAAACAGGCATAAAGGTCATTTATGAGACATTTGACTCGAATGAAGCGATGATGACAAAAATTGAACAAGGTGGAACGACGTATGATGTTGCGGTTCCATCAGAATATATGATTGATAAAATGATTAAGGAAAACTTATTAATTCCACTAGACCATTCAAAGCTGCCGAATCTGAAAAATATCGATGAACGGTTTCTAAACTTACCATTTGATCCGGATAATTTATATTCTATTCCGTATTTTTGGGGAACAGTGGGTATTGTCTATAATCCGGAAATGTTGGGTGGAATGGAGATAACAAGTTGGAATGATTTGTGGGATCGAAAACTAAGAAACGAAATTCTATTGATTGATGGTGCGCGAGAAGTAATCGGAATGGGGCTTAATAGTTTACATTATTCATTAAATGATACAAATCCAAAGCATTTACAAGAAGCGAAGGCAAAGCTTGATACATTAACTCCAAACATCAAGGCGATTGTCGGTGATGAAAATAAATTGCTTCTCGCTAACCAAGAAGCGGCCATTGGGATTACTTGGTCAGGAGATGCTTCTGAAATAATGTCTGAAAACGAAGATCTTGACTATGTCGTACCAAGCGAAGGGTCTAATTTATGGTTTGATAATATGGTTATTCCAAAAACAGCAAAAAATATTGATGGAGCCCATGCCTTCATTAACTTCATGCTAGATGCGAAAGTTGCTGCACAAAACACGGAGTATGTAAGCTACTCAACTCCTAATAAAGCAGCACTTGAATTTATGCCTGAAGAAATGGTAAACGATGAACGCTTTTATCCAGCACCAGAACTAACGGATAAGCTAGAAGTGTATGAGAATCTTGGGAAAAGAAATTTGGCTACCTATAATGAACTTTTCCTAGAGTTTAAAATGCACCGGAAATAATAAGCAAGGGGCTGCTTCGAACAGGGTCTAACTCACACTCCATAGATGGACTATCGTGTGACAAAGGTTAAATTGAAACGTTACTGATGTTGTGAGGTTTATTCCATTGGTTTGAGGCAGCTATTATTCATTTTCACACTTATTTAAAGACTCGTTCATAGTTTCGTCACACTTTCTCGATATGATGAATGAACAAGAACAAATCAAAGAATCGAACGTACTAATGATAAGGGAGAGCGATGATGAAGGATTTCTTTAAAAATACAAAAACGTACATATGGGGTGCAGCAATTCTAGTAATTGTTGCTGCAGCCGTACTTATTGCCTCTTTTTCAAGCAGTGAAGCTGTAGCAGAAGTGGATGGGAATAAAATTAGTAAGGATGAGTTATACGATGCCCTTGTCACTCAATATGGAGCGACTGCTTTGGACACATTGATCACGAATAAATTGGTTGACCTTGAAGCGGATAAAGAAAATGTTAAAATCACCGATAAGGAAATTCAAACAGAGCTTGATACGATGATGGAATCTTATGGTGGCAAAGATGCGTTCGAAGCCCAGCTTGCAAGTAGTGGCTTGAAAACCGCGGATATTGAGGAAGATATTCGTTCATATTTAAAGACTGTAAAACTATTAGAACCTAGAATCAAGATTACAGACGATGAAATGAAGGAGTATTTTGAAGCCAATAAAGATCAATACGCGCAAGCTGAACAAGTAGAAGCAAGTCATATTTTAGTGAAGGATGAAGCGACAGCTAAAGAAGTAGCTAAGAAACTAGCTGATGGAGGCGACTTTGCTAAATTAGCAAAAGAATATTCTACGGACACCGCTAATGCTTCCAATGGAGGGAAGTTGGGTTATTTCGGAAAAGGGGAAATGGCTCCAGAGTTTGAAAGTGCAGCTTTCTCACTCAAGGTAAATGAAATCAGTGATCCAGTTAAAACGGATTTTGGCTATCACATCATTCAAGTAACTGGAAAAAAAGCAGCGAAAGCAGCGAACTTTGAAGATAGCAAAAAGGATATCAAAGAAGCTCTAAAAACGGAAAAACTATCTGCAGAATTCCCGACCTGGCTAGCAGAGCAGAAAAAAGATCACAAGATTACTAATTCCTTAGTTCCTGAGAAATAATAATCCATTCAAAATCTAAAGAGGGTTTCTCAAAGGGTCTGATCTCACACTCTATACATTGTTTATCGTGTCAATGACACGTCATATAACAATATTTAGTAGGTGTGGGCTCTGACTTTTCATTTGGGACACCCTCTTTTTAATAATTTCAAGGTTTTGCTCTTAGTTGTGGCTATTTAGAATTGGTTCTAGGCTCTGGTGATGCCTCCTTTAATTGACTACCTGCTTCAGCGACTTTGGAACCAATATCCGCTAATTCCTCTTTGGCTTCCATTACTGTTGACACGGCGTCGGTTGAAATATCTTTAACCTCACTTACTTTGCTGAACACATCTTCATTAATCATTGAATTAAGGGCTTGAGCATCACTGATTGCCTCTTTTAGTACTTCGGATGCTGACTTAAAACGGTTAATCATATCATCTTTTACTTCACTCGGGTTTTCTTTCACTTGGGTAATCATGTCCAAGGATGAGTCTTTAATATCCATTGCTGTTTCTTTTACTTTGCTCCTTGTTGATGAATTTAAGAGCATGAGAGCTCCACCTATAATTCCTCCGACAATTATTCCTTTCACCAGTTTGCTATTATTTTGATCATCTGATGTTTGAACCATGTTTAATTCCTCCTAGCATTAATGTGATTAGCTTGTTGGTATTTTCCCGATAAGCTCGTTTGCTAAACTACATCATTTAGGTTTACAGTGGTTGATCAGGGTCTTAATGCGAATTCTTAAGGGGAAAATGGAAATAAAGTATAAAGTGCAACTTCAATCAGTGGGGGTTTTACTGCCTATTAATACAGGATAAAAATAGAAAAACCTCCTAGGCAATCATCAGTGCCAAGGAGGTTTTTTATCAAACAAGAACTATTTCAGGTCGTCTACTGCTAACGATTTCTTCAACCTCAGATCCTTCAAGCGTTTCTTTCTTTAATAATGTTTCAACAAGTTCTTCGTACTGTTCACGGTTATTATTGATAAGTTTTTCGGTTGCTTGAATCGCCTCGTTAAACAATTCCTGCATTTTTTTCTCTTTTTCACCTTTATTGAAGGTAAGAGTGAAGCCTTCTTGTAGCATCCCTGTTTCGACCATTTGTTCAAGCAGATGTTTTGCTTGTTTGACATCGCCGCTTACGCCGATGCTATGTTCACCTAAAAACATCCGTTCTGAAACACCGCCAGCAAGGATCATTTTGACTTGATCGAATAATTCACTTGTTGTAGCTAAATGCAGTTCTTTTTGAATGGGTGCAACATAACCTAGAGCATCACCACGAGGGATAATAGTTGCTTTGCGAACAGAACCCGGTTTCGTAATCGCTGCTACAAGTGCATGTCCGCTTTCGTGTATAGCAACACGCCTTTTTGTATCAGGATCATTTAATGAACGTGAAGTGCTGCCTAATATTGTACGATCAATGGCATAATCAAGATCGCTTTTCTCAATAAACGCTTGCCCGTTACGTAATGCTCGTCTTGAGGCGGTATCGAATAGAGAGCTTAAATCTGCTCCGGAAAATCCTGAAGTGCTTTCAGCTAATGTATCAAGGGAAAGCTGCACATCTTCCGATAGTTGTTTACCTTTGGAATGGATTTCAATAATTTCTTTCCGGCCTTTCGTATCTGGCAACGGCACTTGAAATGAAAAATCAATCCGACCAGGGCGAAGGAAGGCTTCATCTAGCATATCCTTTCGGTTTGTAGCCGAAATAAACAAAATCCCATCGTTCGAATGCCCACCATCAAGCTGGACGAGCAGTTCGGTCAGTGTTTTTTCTCCTTCTTCACCGCCGTGCTCTTTTCGTTTAGCAGCAAGAGCATCTACTTCATCGATAAAAATAACCGCTGGTGTTTGCTTTCTTGCATTTTGGAATAAACTCCGGACACGAGAGGCTCCGACACCAACAAACATTTCATTAAAGGCGGAACCGCTTGTAGAAAAGAAGTTGGCGCCCATTTCTTTAGCAATTGCTTGAGCAAGCAATGTTTTGCCGGTCCCAGGAGGCCCATATAATAGAATTCCTTTTGGAGCGGTGATTCCGAGTTTCTCTGAACGCTCAGGTTCTTTTAAAATGGCAAGTGTCTGAAGAATTTCTTCTTTGATTTCGGTCTGTAATCCACCGATATCATCAAGGGTAATGGCTGGAAGTGGTTTTGCTGAAGAAACACTATTCTTCCTTTTTCCGATTCCAATGCCACCTTTTGTTTTTCTTTGTATAATAATGGCGGTTACCGCTAATGCTGCGACTATTCCACCTAATAACCATAGACTAAATGGGCTAGTTGATGAGAAAGAATACTGAACATTATATGTTTCGACAAGTTTGTTTACTAATGTGCTATTGGGTGGTATGTGAGAAACATAACTTCCGTCTGGCGTAATCAATGTCAAAGTACCATTCTGATTTTCCTTTAACGTGACTAAATCACCATTCTGAGCTGCAATCTTATCTTCGACTGAAGAAAAAGGGATTTCTGTCTTCTGTGTCGGATTAACAACATACAATAAAACACCGGAAATGATCACAAGTAATGCCACGAAGATTGGCGTGAATTTAGAAACAAATGTAGAGTTTGAGTTCAATTTCTTATCTCCCCTTTACTATGAAACTAGTATAGTGAACTACTCTCTATTATAAATGGTTCTTTTGTACTATTTGAAGTGTAAAATAATGGAAATTATGATATTGTGGCTTAATTTCCCATCGTTTCTTCGTTGTTAGACAGTATGAAGACTGACATGGTAAAGTGAATAGAGAATAGGTATGAAACATGTCTCAAACAATAAAAGAGGAATGGTTACGTATGAATAAATTTAAGAGTGATTATATTATTACGATGGACGATATTGTGAAAGAGGGCGATCCGATACTACAGCAGAAAACGGAAGAAGTCAAACTGCCCCTTTCGGAAGAAGACAAAGAAACATTGGAGAGTATGATGCAGTTTCTAAAGAATAGTCAGGATCCTGTGATAGCAAAAAAATATCAATTGCGTGCTGGCGTAGGTTTGTCTGGGAATCAAATCGGCTTGAATAAACGGATGTTCGTCATGTACTTTACAGACGAAAAAGGAACTTTATATGAACATGCACTTGTTAATCCGAAAATTATCAGTCATTCAGCAACAATGATATACTTGCCACAAAGTGAAGGCTGCCTGTCTGTTGACCGTGAAATAAGTGGCTATGTGCCAAGATATGAGCGAGTTAGAGTAAAAGCAACGGATTTAACTGGAAAGGAAATCGAGCTTCGCCTGAAAGGGTTCCCGGCTATCGTTTTCCAGCATGAATTCGACCATTTGAACGGTATCATGTTCTATGACAGAATTAATGAAAAAAACCCATTTAAACTTCCTGATAATGTAGAGATCAAGAGTTTATGATTTAACATATAGTTAGGGTTAAGCTTCTAACACGGTCAAAGCATAATGGTCTGCCCCCACACTAGATGGACATTTCTATTGTGGCATGTATGAAGTTGGGGGCAGATCATTAGTTATTAAGTATTACACGTTTTAATCTTGCTCTTTTTGTGTAGTTTTAACACGTGTGTTTCCCATAAAGAAAACAGTAATAACTGCTATACTAATTGGAATAAGCGCCAGCATAAAAGTTAAAGTAATCGAATCCGACATAGATTGGACGATCTTCTTAAGAACAAAGTCTGGGATAAGAGCACGAGCCTCTGATTGGAACAGCTCTCGCGAATCTTTAAGTTTGCCAAACGCCCCTTCACCACCAGCTCCCATTCCTTTAAATGAATCTGCTATATTGCTCGTAAACGCATGGTTTTGTATAGCTCCGAAAATAGTAATACCTAATGTCATTCCAAATGAACGCAAAAATGAATTTGTTGAGGTAGCGGAACCTCGAAAACGCGGCTCTAGATCGTGAATAGATGCTGTTGGTAGTAAAGAAAATGAAAAACCAACTCCAATTCCAACAATTGTCATATAAAGAGTGAGTAATCCTCTGCTTGTTTCAGGTGTTAATGTTCCGAGCAAGAACATGCCGATAAAATAAGCGACAACTGAAATAATCATCAGCTTACGGAAGCTTGCCTTTGTTTGAAAAATCCCGCCGCATGCACTTCCAGCTACAGAACCGAGCATCATTGGCATGAGGATAAGCCCTGCATTCGTGGCTGACCCACCATAGACAGCCTGAACAAAGATTGGAATATAGACGGTTAAAATAATAAACGATGCCCCATAAAGAATCGCTAAAAGTTGCGAAGTCGCAAATAAGCGTTTTTTGAACATCCAGAAAGATATGATTGGTTCTTGCGCTCTTTTTTCGAAAAAGAAAAATAATAGAAAGAATACGGCAAAGCTAGTAAATAAACCGATAATCTGGACTGAATCCCAGCTATATTTACCACCACCTAATTCAAGTGCGAACATGAGGCTAATTACGGCGATGATAAGTGTTGCAGCTCCACCCCAATCAATTTTTTGTTCTCGAATTTGTGGAGATTCTTTATAATAACGTAGTATGAAAAATAAGGATATTAATCCAATGGGTACATTTACATAAAATACCCAATGCCAGCTTACATATTCGGTAATATAAGCGCCTAATAAAGGCCCTATTACACTCGATGCCCCAAATACAGCTCCGAGCAACCCGGTCATTTTTCCACGTTTTTCAGGTGGGAAAATATCGAATACAATCGTAAAGGCAATAGGCATTAGTGCCCCACCGCCAATCCCTTGTATCGCCCTAAAAATACTTAATTGAACCATGCTTTGGGCAATTCCGCATAATGCAGATCCTAGTAGGAAAACAATAAGACCAAAAATGAAAAAACGTTTACGACCATACATATCGGAAAGTTTACCGAAGATCGGCATCCCAGCCATTGTAGCAACCATATAGGCGGATGTAACCCAGACAAACTTATCAAAGTCGCCTAAATCTGAAACGATGGTTCCCATGGCTGTAGCGACAATTGTATTGTCCATTGCTGCCATGAAAATAGCTAATAGTAAACCAGCAACAATAAGGTTTTGATTTTTATTCTGTTGAATACCATCCATCAATTAAATCCCCCTTTTTTTATGGACCCAGTGATTATATCACTTGAAAAATTTTATAAAAATGATTATCTTGATAATCGAGATAAAACCAAGTTTAGTGGGAGGTGCCTGTCCATGTCAAGGGATAAACTTCAAAAACAAGAGACGTTAGACTGCTTATTGAAAAGCCTGCATAAGTACGGGATGAGAACCGTCTTATTTCAACAAAATATGGCACAGAAGATGGGGGTTGTCCACACAGATTTAAAGACTGCAGAGATACTAAATGAAACAGGCCCCATTACTGCTGGTGAGCTGTCGAGAATTACCGGTCTTAGCTCCGGGTCAGTTACGGCTCTTATTGATCGGCTTGAAAAAACAGGCTATGTAATGAGAGAAAAAGATGAGGAAGATCGCAGGAAAGTCGTGATCACTCCAATTCAGGAACGACAAAAACAAATAAAGGCTCATTTCGAATCGTTAGCAGAAGCGACCAAAGAAGCTTGCTTGACATATACTGAAGAAGAATTAGTTGTTATTCTTGGCTTTGTTGAAAAAGTAATAAGGATTATGGATCACGAAAACGAAAAACTAATGGCGGAGAGAGAAGAGAATAATTGAGTTCTTGGTATATTTAATTTATAATTATTATAAACTAATATTGATTATTACATGAAAAGTAGTATACTATAAGTTAAGTGAGTAAAAGAGGAGGACGAATCATGGCGGTAAAAATTTGTAACACATGTGGAGCACCTATAAAAAAATTAAAACATTCTGCTTTATGCCAATGTGGTCCTAAGATTCTTATTGGACTCCAAGCTTCTAAAACAAATAAATAAAATTATACATTTCAACCGATTATTCTGACTTAAGAAGAGTCGGTTTTTTATTTTTACGAATATTTATGTGTTTCAGTGAAAAATATTTTTCTTAGGGTCATTCATTTTGTAAAATAGAAATATGTTTGAGTAATTAAATCAAACAAATCCATAATGTGATAGTAAGGGGGTAACTATGTTGGGAACGGGAGACTAAGAATAAGTGAGCTAGCACAATTAGCGAATGTGACAAAGTGCACATTCGACTATTATACAAATCTCGGATTGTTAAAACCTGAACGTTCTCTTTTAATTACCACTATTACAAATATGGTGAACTTGGATTGTCACGTATAGAAAATGGCAATATTCCATTGGATAAGATCAAAATGATACATTCCAAGAATTTCAGACCATTATCAGCATGAAAATAAAAAGTTCGTAAAAAAATAAAGTATCGCAAAAAAAGTAAGTCATTCATGCAAACATTGCTGCTTTTACTTTTGTAATGTTCAGTGGGTTAAGAAATCGAGATTATGTGTAAATTATATATATAAATAGAGACACTATACAGGAGGTGCCTGGGATTCAATCGTATTCAAGTATCTCCTTATTTTGATTCAAGCAAGACATTAGGATCATAAATAAGGATTGTATACCGATTACCCATCCACATTGGAGATTACCATAAAATTGATAGCCGTAGCATTACTAATCGCTTTAACTGCCTTTTTCGTTGCTTCTGAATTTGCGATTGTCAAAGTGAGAAGTTCTCGTATTAACCAATTAATAGAAGAAGGACATAAAAATGCACTTGCAGCGAAGAAAGTAACGTCTCATCTTGATGAGTATTTATCTGCTTGTCAATTAGGAATTACTGTAACAGCCCTTGGGCTTGGTTGGCTAGGTGAACCAACGGTCGAGGCGATATTACATCCTTTATTTGAAAAATTGCATGTTGCTGAACCAGCAATAAGCATTTTGTCATTTGCCATTGCATTCGCTTCAGTAACTTACTTGCATGTTGTTGTAGGAGAATTGGCTCCGAAAACAGTTGCTATTCAGAAAGCTGAGCAAGTTACCCTTGCATTTGCTAAACCTTTAATTTGGTTCTACCGTATTATGTATCCATTTATTTGGGTTCTTAATGGTTCCTCTCGTCTGCTCGTCGGTATGTTCGGAATGCAGCCTGCGTCTGAGAATGAATTAGCCCATTCTGAAGAGGAGTTACGCTTAATCTTATCTGAGAGTTACAAAAGCGGTGAAATTAATCAATCGGAATATAAATATGTGAATAAAATCTTTGAATTTGATAATCGAATTGCCAATGAAATCATGGTGCCAAGAACGGAAATGGTAACGATTGAACAAGGAACTTCGCTTCTTGATGTCATTGAAGTAATCCAAGAAGAACAATTTACACGATACCCAGTAACAGATGGAGATAAAGATAATATTGTTGGCATGGTAAATATTAAACGGCTTTATACAGCTACAATAACGGAAGACAATGTGGCAGATTTAAATGTTGATGAATTTATTACTCCAGTTATTCGGGTACTTGAGACAATACCCATTCATGATTTACTGCTTAAAATGCAAAAAGAACGGATTCATATGGCGATACTGTCAGATGAATATGGTGGAACAGCAGGTTTGGTGACGGTTGAGGATATCTTAGAAGAAATTGTCGGTGATATCCGTGATGAATTTGATCAGGATGAACGACCTAATATCCAAAAAATCACAGAAGGGCATTATGTTTTTGATGCCAAAACATTAATAGGTGATGTCAACTCTACATTAGGAATCCATCTGCCTGAAATGGACATAGACACGATTGGCGGTTGGATTTTAACTGGTAAATATGATGTGTCAGTAGGAGATAAAATAGAATTCGAGGACTATGAATTCACTGTGAAAGAGATGGATGGACATCATGTTTTATATATAGAAGTCAAGAAGGCAAGCTCTTCTTTAGTTAAATAAAAGAATAGATTTAAAAAAAGCCAAAGATTTGATTGAACAGATAATCTTTGGCTTTCTCTATCTAGGGATTAAAGAGAGAGTAATTTTCTATAGTGGTAGAATAATTAATATGAATTAATAGAGTCATATTCCTTTTGGCGAGTTCGATTAATCGTTCAAGAGTTAGATTTTATAAATAAAATCAAGAGGGCAGGGGATAGGGTGAGTTTTAAAAAGAAGCAATTTGTAGTATTTGGTGTAATTATCCTTTTTTTAGCCGCTATGCTAATGGGTATTGTATTTATGGTGAACAGTGTAAAAAGCAATATAACGGAAATCGTTGACGATCGGTATGTTAAAGTAAGTGCTGCAATGGAAATTCGTCAATTATTTTCACGTAGCGATCGGGAAATTCTTTATGCTGTCAATGATTCTATTACTAAAGAAGAAGCTAGGGATAGTTTGGAGATAATTAAAAATAATCAAGACGAAATTAATTTGAAGATTGCTGAATTATCGCAAATTGTAAATAGAAGTAATGGATCGCAGGTGATTAAACAGGTTGAAGCGAATTATGGTTCCTACTCGATAACGGAAACAGAAATTATTTATGCGCTTGAACAAGGTAAATCTGCATCTGATATAAATACCCTGATGGCCCAGCAAAGAGATAAAAGGTTGAAGGTAACTAGTTCTATAGAGGAATTTAAAGATTATCAAGAAGGATTGATGAATGAGGCGCTGAAAGAAGCGTATGAAACTTATGATGCAATTATACAATTTATTATTTTCTCTGTAGGTCTAGTGATTATTTTCATTACGATTGCGATGATTTGGATGATTCGAAGTACGACCAAGAATCTGAGATCTATCACGAGTATTATGAAAAAAATTGACTTTAATTATCTAACGGACCTTCCGCGTATACATGTGAAGACTAAAGATGAGATTGGTGATATTGCTCAAGCTTATAATGAGATGGCGGCATCATTAGAAGTCTCCTATCAAAAAGAAAAAGATTTTACAACGGAAATTAGTGAGCAAAATTGGATTCAGACCGGACTGGCTGACATTGCTACGATGTATCAGCGAATCGTTAATATGGAAACTCTTGGGCAGCGTGTTATCAGTAGATTAGCGCTTTTAATGGGCGCTTCTCTAGGAGTCTTTTATATTAAACGAGGGCAAGGAGAAGAAGCGAAATTTGTAAAACTTTCATCCTATGCTGATGAAGAAGAAGTAGGACGTCGAGAGTTCAGACTAGGAGAAGGTTTGATTGGCCAATGTGCGTTAGAAAAAGAATCGCAGATTATTAATCAAGTCCCAAAAGATTATAAAGTGATATCAACAGGTTTAGGAAAAGTAGCACCAAAAAGCATTTTCATTGCACCAGTTGTATTTGAAGAAGAGGTTGTTGCTGTAATCGAGCTTGCTAGTATAGAAACATTCACAAAGTTACAGCAAAACTTCCTAATGCGAGTTCTTGAAACCCTTGGGATTACGATTAATAGCGTACAGGGTCGTGTAGAAATAGAACGTCTCTTATTAGAATCCCAGGCTCAAACAGAAGAATTGCAGGTGCAGTCTGAGGAATTGCAATCCCAATCAGAGGAGATGCAAGCCCAATCCGAAGAACTTCAGTCGCAAGCGGAAGAATTGCGTATGATTAATGAACAACTGGAAGAAAGAAATCGCGAAGCAGAAGCGAAATCAAGAGAATTGCAGCGTGCTAAATTACATCTTGAAGATCAGGCTGAGCAGTTGAAACAAAGTTCGAAGTATAAATCAGAGTTCTTAGCTAATATGTCTCATGAATTACGAACACCTCTTAACAGTATACTTATTCTATCTGAAATGCTTTCAGATCAAGAGAGTACTTTATCAGAGGAGCAACAAGATTTTGCTAAGGTGATTCATTCCTCTGGGCAAGACTTGTTATCGCTTATTAATGATATTTTGGATTTATCAAAAGTTGAAGTAGGAAAAATGGATGTTGTTTTTGATGAAATGAATGTAAGTGAATTGCCTGAATTGCTTACACAAAATTTTGAACATATTGCTCAGAAAAAAGGGTTGGAATTTAACGTAATAAAGGATGGAAATGTACCTGATATATTCTTTACCGATCAACAGCGTCTTCAGCAAATACTAAAAAATTTATTGTCCAATGCATTTAAGTTTACGGAAACTGGTTCTATATCTGTTCATATCAAGTGTGCAGAAGAACAGGAGCTAAGTAAGTGGGTCCATACTGATGGAGCAGATGGCTGGCTTGAAGTTTCTATTGCTGATACTGGAATCGGCATTCCGAAATCTAAGCAGCAGTTGATATTTGAAGCATTTCAGCAGGGTGATGGTGCAACTATGAGGAAATATGGCGGTACCGGTTTAGGTTTATCGATTTGCCGAGAGTTTGCAAAATTACTTAGAGGGTGGCTGATTGTTGATAGTGAAGAAGGGGAAGGAAGTGTCTTCACGCTATTCCTCCCTAGTCTTCCGGGAGGAATCGAGGAATCAGCTGAAGTTGGCTCTGCCCTACCACAGGTGGCGGCATCGATAAATGAGCCTGTTGTTGAAAGTAACCATGACCCTTTAATAGAAGAACTTAGTCTGGTTGAAACACATAAACCAAACAATCTCTTCCAAGACAAAACGGTTTTAGTTGTGGATGACGACCATCGCAATATTTATGCTTTAACAAATGCGCTTAAACAGGAAGGGATGAAAATCCTAACGGCTAAGACTGGATTGGAGTGCTTGGAAATCATAAAAAAAGACCATACTATTGACGCTATCTTGATGGATATTATGATGCCTGAACTGGACGGATATGAAACGATGCGTCGAATTCGTAGTACAGGTCAGTTTAATGACATGCCAATCATTGCTCTGACAGCTAAAGCAATGAAAGGTGACCGTGAGAAATGTTTGAAAGCAGGAGCTTCCGATTATGTTAGTAAGCCGCTCAAGTTAAACCAGCTTCTTTCTGTATTGCGAGTTTGGTTGACGAATGGAACTATAAGACCATCATGATAAAACTTCTGTTTGATCCGCATCTATCTGCCATTTCGATTATTCTAAGACCAGTATATAGAAGATTGTATTTATACTGGTTTGATATCGAAAGTAATGGGGTATCATTGACTAAATAGTCACAATGTCATGCGCATACGGTAAGTGTCCACATTTGGAGCGAGCGCTTTTGTCTCAGGAAAGAAACGGATCCGTTTTAATAGTTTTTACTGACTAAAGAAAGAGTCCACCTTTGTGATCATAGAACTTCGAGTATAGGGAGCTATCCTTTAGAACAATTACTGGACGCATGGAGGAAGTGTTAACTTCTATGTTCACCATAGGCGGGCTAGCTCTTTTTATTAAAAGGATTTGGGAAGGATAATTACATGAAAGATTTATTAACCATTGAGGAAAGGGAAGATTTTGAAATAGATTTACTGTTACAAGCAATCTACCGCGTATCTGGTTTTGATTTTCGTCGGTATATGAGAACTTCAATTAAGAGACGGATTGAAAACCGAATGAGGTTGGAGCGAGTACTGAAAATCAGCGGGTTAATTGAAAAGGTAATGTATGAAAAAGGGTATGCTGAAAAAATGTTGGAAGATTTTTCGATTAATGTAACAGAAATGTTTCGGGACCCTGAATTTTTTAAAGCTTTTAGGACCAAAGTGATTCCATTCTTAAGAGAACTTCCTGAAATCCGGATTTGGCATGCGGGGTGCTCAACTGGAGAAGAAGCATTTTCAATGGCGATCTTGCTTGAAGAAGAAGGTCTTTATGATCGAGCAAAAATCTATGCAACGGATATGAGTGAAAAAGTATTACAACAAGCAGAAAAAGGAGTTCTTCCATTAACCCGAATGCAGGCTTATACAAAAAACTATTTGCAAGCAGGTGGAGACCGAGCTTTTTCCGAATACTATTCTACGGATTACCAGCATGCCTATTTAAATCCCGACTTGCTCAGGAATATTGATTTTTTTCAACATAATCTGGTTACAGATAGTTCTATTAATGAATTTCACGTTATCATGTGTAGAAATGTTATGATTTATTTCACAGCAGACTTGCAAGAGGACGTTAATCAGTTATTCTACGATAGTCTAAGTAAAGGTGGTTTTCTTGGGTTAGGAAGTAAAGAAACCATTCGTACTATGTTTTTTTGTGATAAATATGAAGATTTTGATTCTCTGGAGAAAATTTATCGTAAAGTATAAGAAAGACTAAAATGGCCACGTCTGAAGATACAAGGGATCACCAGAAACTAATTTAAATAAAACGAGGATGTCTCAAAATTGTATCATCTTTTTGAAACATCCTCGTTTTTATTCAAGTAAATTAAGAAAGTATGACTGTTCTTCTTAGTTTGCTTGAATCATGACAACACACATGTCATCAGGCTGATCAATCTGAAGATGCTTTGGCATGACGAAATCGATGGGAGCATCTTCACGGCAAGTCAGCCATTTTTTTGAAACAGCTTTACTTAGTTGAACTAACCCGTCTGCATCGCTAGTATCAAGTGCCTCCATTACCCCGTCTGTAAATAAAAGTATTTGGATGTCATCTTGGTAAGTCAGAGTAGCTTTTTCTATCTTCATTTCATTGAAAAACCCAACTGGACAACTTCCTGTCGAAAGAGGAATTACCTCATCGTTATCAATTAAAGCGAAACCGGGTGGATGTCCTGCGTTTACGTATTCTAATGTTTTGTCTAGTGTGTCAATAATCAGATAAATGGCAGTAAAATAATAATGAACTTGGTTTTCCTCTTTATTTAAAATTGACATCCAACGATTAAGTTCTTTAATAACTTCTTCTGGATTTGTATGAGTTCGGATTGCGTCACGTAAGACAGATGAAATAAACATACAAACTAAGGAAGCGGTAATTCCGTGTCCCATCATATCCAACAAGATGACTCCGTATCGTCTATCGTCAATACGATGCCAATAATACATATCTCCAGCCAATTTATTAGCTGGAAAATACGATGCTTTAATGACTAGATTATCAAGAGTTATAGGTTCGCTTAGTAGACTACTTTGTACTTGCATGGACAAATCCAGTTCACGAGCCATCTTTTCATCTTGCATTCGATGCCAGTCTTTTTCATATTTCAGGCGAAGTCCAACACGGATGCGTGCAAGTAAATCTACTTTATTTATTGGTTTTAGAATGTAGTCGATGCCGCCGGCATCAAGAGCTTCAGCTACTTTATTCGAATCCTCAAGTGCAGTAACAAAGATAACTGGAATATCCTTAAGATGAGGGATTGTTTGCAAGCGTCTGCAGGCTTCGATTCCATCAACATCAGGCATCATTATATCTAAAAGAATAATATCAACATTCGTTTCCTTGGGGTTTGCGGAGTCTATTTGTAAATAGTCAAACATTTGTTGAGCAGATGTAAGCGAAGTGTAATCATGATAACCAGCTTTTTTTAATATCTTTTCGATTACGAAAAGGTTTACCTGGTTGTCGTCTACGATTAAAATCGTCATTCTTTTATCTCCTTTGAGCTTATGCATCGGAAGGTACTATTTCATATCGTTTATCATGGTTGTAATTGAGGTCTGATCGTGAATATCCATCATAATCAAAATATGTATAGCTGATCTTATATGCATTAATTATATCTTAGTTAGGTAGAAATCGAAAATAACAAAAGTACTATAGGGTGATATTGAATATCCTGATTTCTAGTAGTGTAAGGTATTAAAAGTTCATATTTCATATACATTACCCACTTACCCAATGCACAAAATATTAAACGTATATTTAGTAAGAATATGAAATTTTAATTATAAGTACGAACATTAAGAGTGTCTGCTCTTATACAGAGAATATAATAAGCTTGAGAAGCGGGTATTACCTATTCTCTTATCCATTTTTATGTTAGTTATTATCACCTCCCTGCGTAAATTTTGTAGATGTTTATGCTTGTACTAGTCACAAGGCTCCTTAAAAGAACGGTTTCCACTCCTTGATTAGTACTAAATATTTGCGTGCCTCTGATTAGAGAAACTGATCCTATATATTCCTTTAGTATATAGAAAGAAGGTTATCTATAAATGATAGTAGGAGGAATATATTTTGTTTATTTGAGCTAATGATTAGGGAGTAATTCATGTTTCTAACTTTTTAATCAAACATGAATACATGGGTCTATGATTGAAATGAGAAATTCAAAGCTAAATGTCAAAAAAGATATTGACACGAGTAAGGAAGAAGAGTATTCTATTAAAGTTGCTGATTGAGCAATGACTAAACATTCCTATTTTGACACGAGTAAGTAAATAAAAAGAAAAATTCATTTTATAAAAATGTTGACTTCTTTTAAAGTGAATGTTAAGATTAGTTGGTCGCTGAATAATAAGCGATTATAAATGAAATTAAAACTTCGTAGAAGTTGACAACTAATCATGGATATGTTAATCTAATTACAGCTTAACAATAAATTGCTCTTTGAAAACTGAACAAAACAAAGCGCCAACGTTTAAATTTAAGTGAGTACACACTATAAAAACAAATGAGCAAGTCAAACACTTTTTGGAGAGTTTGATCCTGGCTCAGGACGAACGCTGGCGGCGTGCCTAATACATGCAAGTCGAGCGAATGATTGGGAGCTTGCTCCCATGATTTAGCGGCGGACGGGTGAGTAACACGTGGGCAACCTACCTGTAAGACTGGGATAACTTCGGGAAACCGGAGCTAATACCGGATAATTTCTTTTCTCGCATGAGAAGAGATGGAAAGACGGTTTCGGCTGTCACTTACAGATGGGCCCGCGGCGCATTAGCTAGTTGGTGAGGTAACGGCTCACCAAGGCCACGATGCGTAGCCGACCTGAGAGGGTGATCGGCCACACTGGGACTGAGACACGGCCCAGACTCCTACGGGAGGCAGCAGTAGGGAATCTTCCGCAATGGACGAAAGTCTGACGGAGCAACGCCGCGTGAGCGAAGAAGGCCTTCGGGTCGTAAAGCTCTGTTGTTAGGGAAGAACAAGTACCAGAGTAACTGCTGGTACCTTGACGGTACCTAACCAGAAAGCCACGGCTAACTACGTGCCAGCAGCCGCGGTAATACGTAGGTGGCAAGCGTTGTCCGGAATTATTGGGCGTAAAGCGCGCGCAGGTGGTTCCTTAAGTCTGATGTGAAAGCCCACGGCTCAACCGTGGAGGGTCATTGGAAACTGGGGAACTTGAGTGCAGAAGAGGAAAGTGGAATTCCACGTGTAGCGGTGAAATGCGTAGAGATGTGGAGGAACACCAGTGGCGAAGGCGACTTTCTGGTCTGTAACTGACACTGAGGCGCGAAAGCGTGGGGAGCGAACAGGATTAGATACCCTGGTAGTCCACGCCGTAAACGATGAGTGCTAAGTGTTAGAGGGTTTCCGCCCTTTAGTGCTGCAGCTAACGCATTAAGCACTCCGCCTGGGGAGTACGGCCGCAAGGCTGAAACTCAAAGGAATTGACGGGGGCCCGCACAAGCGGTGGAGCATGTGGTTTAATTCGAAGCAACGCGAAGAACCTTACCAGGTCTTGACATCCTCTGACAATCCTAGAGATAGGACGTTCCCCTTCGGGGGACAGAGTGACAGGTGGTGCATGGTTGTCGTCAGCTCGTGTCGTGAGATGTTGGGTTAAGTCCCGCAACGAGCGCAACCCTTGATCTTAGTTGCCAGCATTTAGTTGGGCACTCTAAGGTGACTGCCGGTGACAAACCGGAGGAAGGTGGGGATGACGTCAAATCATCATGCCCCTTATGACCTGGGCTACACACGTGCTACAATGGATGGTACAAAGAGCTGCGAACCCGCGAGGGTAAGCGAATCTCATAAAGCCATTCTCAGTTCGGATTGTAGGCTGCAACTCGCCTACATGAAGCCGGAATCGCTAGTAATCGCGGATCAGCATGCCGCGGTGAATACGTTCCCGGGCCTTGTACACACCGCCCGTCACACCACGAGAGTTTGTAACACCCGAAGTCGGTGAGGTAACCGCAAGGAGCCAGCCGCCTAAGGTGGGACAGATGATTGGGGTGAAGTCGTAACAAGGTAGCCGTATCGGAAGGTGCGGCTGGATCACCTCCTTTCTAAGGATATTACGTGGTGCTTTTGTTTTGTTCAGTTTTGAATGAGTAATTCATTCAATCGTGGTAACCGGAAGCAATTGATAAATCTATTGCTTATTCGTTGCCGAAT
>NZ_AYSD01000026.1:0-60460 GCF_000504145.1 Bacillus cihuensis
GTTCAGTTTTCAAAGAGCAATTTGCCATTTTTTTTACAAACGACTTTTATATCTTATCAGATCTTTCAATTGCCGTCAATAATATTTCTGAAAAAAAATTAAAGTAAAATTTTCTAAAGAATGTGTGTTTAACGACTTTTATAATATAGCAATGATACGAAAAATAGTCAATACATTTTTATAGAATGATTTTTAAATATTAATTAAATTGAGTCCTTCTTCTCTAAATTACGCTTCTTGCTTCTCACATATTTCATGCATTCCGATGACGGTGCGACTCTTTTAAATAGGTTAAACAGGATTTTATATCTTTCTTCCATCGCCCTTTTAACAAAAGCATCGATTCTGGCATCCTGAAAATCAAACAGAATTTCATCAAGTTCACGTTTTAAAACATATTCCAATTCTTTTTGCTCCATTTCATTAACCATTAACCCTATCATACATACCAACTCCTCTTTCCTCCTATTATTTCCAATCTCCTGATTTCTAATTCATCTTGGAGTTCTTATTAGTCATAATGTGGGTTTATTTGAATAGATATGAGACAAGAGTATTGGACGAGGTGATGTGGATGAATTTTTTCTGGGTTTTAAGAGCTCAGTCAATTAAACGATATGCTGTAATTATACTAGCTGCCTTATTTGCTGCTTGGTTTTTATTTCTTCAAAACGTTCTTCATGCTCCTGTTTTTTCTACACCTGATGGGCCAAAGGCAGTATATAAGGGTGAAAAAAACATTGCTCTCACCTTCAACATCGGTTGGGGGGATAAACAAGCTTCTCCTATACTTAAAACACTAAAAAACGAAAAGATCACATCAGCTACTTTTTTCCTTTCGGGGTCATGGGCCGAACGCCATCCAGAAATTGTAGCAACCATAGTAAAAGAAGGTTATGAAATTGGTATTTTGGGGTATTCATATGTAGATTATTCTGATTTAGAAGATGAAGAAATCATTAAAGATATTTCCAAGGCACAGGAAGCATTTAAGAAGTTGAATGTTACGGACATTAAACTTCTTCGCGCTCCAACGGGACACTTCGATAAACGTCTGCTAAAGATTGGAGAACGATTTGGCTATACAATTGTTCATTGGAGCGTTGATTCAAAAGACTGGACGAATCCGGGTGTAAATGCCATTGTCCAAAATGTTGATAAAGCAAATAAGGGCGATATAGTTCTTATGCATGCGTCTGATTCAGCAAAACAAACAAATAAGGCATTACCAGAACTCATTCAAGAACTCCGCTCTAAAGATCTTAATTTCGTTACAGTTTCAGAGATGATTTCAAATTCCAGTACAAAACATGAGGAAATTCAGTAAAGTGAAACTTCCATCAGTGGGTCTTTTCCTTCAGTCCCACTGATGGTAGGTTCCGTTTACAGGTAGCTTTCTCCCCCTACCATCATTGTACCTCATAAGTTATAAGTGTCTTACCGCCCGCTAATGCAGGATAAACATAGACAAAGAGCGACACAAAGACATGACTTTGCGCCGCTCTTTTAACGATTAAACCTCTTTGATATTGATTTGATCTTTTTTCTTTTGGGTCATCATCTTATTTGTAATAGTTGCTTGTTTTGCCCTCTTCGTAGCCAATTCTTTTTGAGAAGCATCGATCAACCGATTGAGAATCAACAATTGGTACACATTACATGCTAACAATGGATATAGCATAAAGTACAACCAGCTATCATCATCTGTACGCAAAACAGGAACCCACTCTAACACAGTAATAACTGTCATAAAAAAAAGAGCGGGAATGAACGCTTGCTTATTCGTTTGCTTAACTTTGATATAAGCGATAATCGCCCCAAAGATGAGTAAAAACACCGCTGGATAGACAAATGGCAAGACCCCTTCACCCTTATCCGCGAAATTTATATATCGAAAATACACAAGGTCCCCTAGAACAAATGCAATCAAAACAATTTGAATTCCATTCCACAATGAGGTACTTTTAAAGATCCCAAGCCCAAATCGGTGTATGGTTAAATAGGCAAAGAAACCAGCTTGACTAATCACACTGAAAATTAACCCTACCCCTACAAGCCACACAAAGACGGATAAAAGCTCTACTAAATCAAATGAAGTAAATTCCTCCCACCGTACAACGAAACCGACAATACCTCCTGTTATACCTCCTACAAGTAGCGTTGATATAAATAAGCGAACAATATTACGGCTATTCATTATTTTCCCCCAAAAGTAAGCATTTTCTTTCTCTAATTTTACCAACCCATTTGTAAAAAATCCACCTTTCTCTCAAGACGCATAAAATCATTATTCTAATCCATATTAAATATATGATGAATTGAAAGGAAAGGGGGGTTCTTAACACATGAGATATAGTGTTATTTTATTATTGTTCTCTATGTTTTGCCTCGTAGGTTCCGGCTGTACCCAAAGCGGAACAAGCGTAGCGAAAATGGATTATGAAGAAACAAAAAAAATGGTTGTTGATATTTTAAAAACAGACGATGGCAAAAAGGCTATCCAAGATGTACTGTCTGACGAATCGATTAAAAGTAAGCTAATTTTAGATCAAGATGTTGTTACCAAAGCTGTAGAAACAACGATTACATCAGATAAAGGCCAGAAGTTCTGGGAAAATTCCTTCAAAGATCCCAAATTTGCCGCTAACTACGCAAAAAGCTTAAAAAAGGAACATGAGCAACTTTTAAAGGACCTAGCCAAAGATCCTAACTATCGTGAAATGATTACGGACATTATGAAAGAACCTGGATTCCAAACCGAAATAAATAAGTTATTAAAATCCAATGAAATCCGCTCTATTTATAAAGAAACGCTTCTTGAAACGATGGACAGCCCTTTAGTGAAGGCAAAAATGCAAGACATTCTCATAAAAGCTGCAACCAAAATGCAAACGGACGAAAAGTCTAATGATAAGAAGAAAGGTTCAGGGGGAGATACCGGAAGCGGTGGCGGAGGAAGTTAAATTGTAGGGACTAGCAAGATGTACTAGTCCCTACAACCACTTTATTAACATTTACATCGTATTGAAAATAGATCAAAGACGTACAAATTTGCTTAGTTATCGATTTTATGAATGATCTTATTGGCTATCTCTGTATAAATTTTACCTAAACGATGGTCTTCTGCATAAATGGATGGAGCAAAGTCATCTTCATTCCAGTCCGGCTGTTGAAGAGGCAGACGTCCTAGCACTTCTGTGCGAAGCTCTTCTGCCAATTTATCTCCTCCGCCTTTACCGAAAACATATTCTTTTTCACCTGTTATTTCACTTTCAAAAAATGCCATATTCTCAACAACTCCAATGACTTCATGTTCAGTTTTAATTGCCATCGCCCCCGCTCTTGCCGCTACAAATGCTGCAGTTGGGTGAGGTGTTGTCACAATGATTTCCTTACATGAAGGAAGCATAGTATGTACATCTAACGCAATATCCCCTGTTCCAGGAGGTAAATCGAGAAGTAAATAGTCAAGCTCGCCCCACTCTACTTCATTAAAGAAACTATTCAGCATCTTCCCTAGAATTGGTCCGCGCCAAATAACCGGTGCATTATCTTCTACAAAAAAGCCCATTGAAATGACTTTCACGCCAAATCGCTCAACGGGAATAATTTTCTCACCACGAACTATAGGTCGTTTTGATATACCCATCATGTCAGGAACACTGAATCCATAAATATCAGCATCCACAAGGCCTACTTTTTTTCCAAGCCGAGCTAATGCAGTTGCCAAATTCACCGATACGGTCGATTTCCCTACACCACCTTTACCACTAGCGATTGCAATAAATGTCGTCTTACTCGCAGGTGATAATAAGCCCATTTCAGCTTCTTCGTGCAAACTGTCACGATGCTTAGCCAATTCAGCTTCCGGCAATTCAGAAAAGCGAATACCTACCGAAGATGCACCACCCTCCTTTAATGCATCTACAATTTTCGTTTGTAATTGCAATTGTTCAGACGTTCCTGTTTTTGCAATTGCTATTTTTACACTTACATGACTTTTTTCAGGTTTAATTTTGACTTCAAGAATTCCATTTGTTTCAACCAAGCTTTTATGAAGGAAAGGATCATTAAAATCCTTTAATATTTCCACGATACTCTCTTCAGTTAACATGATATAGGCACCTACCTTAAATGAATTCGTTTCCAATAGTAGTATACCATATCCACTAATATTTACTTATTGGCTAGCTCCTGAACTTGTTTTCTAATTTTTATATGTCGATTTATTCTTTATATTCGTGAATCTCATCTGAATCCTCTGTAAAGAATCGTAATACTCCATTGTAAACAGCCGCTGCAATTTTTTCCTGATATGATTCTTGGATTAGGTTTCCTCTTTCTTCATCATTAGAAAGAAAGCCAATCTCCACTAATGCACCTGGTTTTTTTGCGTTGGACATTACATACACTTGATCAATGGTTTTTGCTTCCCGAGACGTATTTTCTAAATTTCGAATAATTTCAGTTTGAATAAATCTTGCCACCTTTTCATTCTCTTCAAACCTACGTGTATAAAACGTTTGAGCTCCTTTCCATCTCTTTGAAGGAATGGAATTAAGATGAATACTAAGAAATAAGTCGGCATTCGATTCGTTAATAAAGGCAACTCGATTATGTAAGTCTTCCTGTTTTCGCTTTCGAACCCCTTTCGTACTTTCGTCTGCAAGGTCCTTGTCACTTTCCCTTGTCATTAGAACCAGTGCCCCTTGCTCTTGTAGTAAGTCCCTTATTTTCATAGTTACTGCTAGCGAAATTTCCTTTTCTAAAACTTTTTCAGCAGAGGCTCCCCCATCCAATCCGCCATGTCCAGCATCTAAAACAATTATTTTCCCGGACAACGGAAGGTTCCATGCATTCCAAGAATCATCTTCCATAAATTTAAACGTCACAATTAAGAAAAGTGCAATCAGAGCAAGAGCCACTCCCGTATATTTCAATTTTCTAACCATTTAGTTCACCTCTCGCTTGTCCTAGTCCTATATAATATAAAGTATGTGTACTTGATAAAAAGTAGAACAAGCTGTTTAGAGACTCTTCAAATGGCTCACATTAGTGCAGTCTTAATTTATACGATCTTTCCCCTGTTCGAAATCCTTCCTTCCACCACATTTCAACGTACACACTACATCTATAGTAAAGACTATCATTGTATAGCTCTTGTTCACCAATCTTCCCCCAATAAAGAATAAAATTAAATAGAGTATCAATAAGGTGCGTCTCTTCTTGTTGGCATCGAGCCCTCACCATATCTTCAGATTCACCATAATAACCAAATCTGCTAAAATGCCCTCCAAGCAAATAGCTCTCGATAGCCACATCAAAACAGCCTTCCTCAAGCACTTCAGAAACACGGATCCCGTTAAATGAACTAGGGCCAAAAAACTCCCGGATTCTGCTCCGCATATTTTCTACAGATAAATCCCGAAGCAACCTACGCTCATACTTAATCTGCTGCTCCCTCCGACGCTTCTCGAAACCCTCTATAATCACTAACAGCACCTCCAAGGGGTCAGACCCCATTTCCCGAGTTATTTCCCGGCTTACCTATAGTGTCTGCGAGCTCGAGATAGCAATTCTAGTTATTAGATGGAAATTTGTATTATGAGGCCAAATCTTTTTTATAGTTAATATCAACATTTAACAAAGCATTTCCGCTGAACAGACAATATCCAGTCAGTTTAGACCTAAATTTTGGTATAGACACCAATCTTTCTCCTTCGACAAAATACGACATTTGATATAAACTCTAATTAACACGATAGATTTCGGTTGGTAAGCCATGATTTTGTCGTGATTAGGATCTCTTCATAAGGACCCATTCCCACACTACACAATTTAATCGTTGTATAGTTGGGGACGGACCCTTTGGGAGATCCTCTTTTTTTTATTATCAATCCCCAATTCAAAGCTTTCAATTTCATTAACTCCCCTTTCCATAAATGCCGTCCACATCATCTAACAATTCACAAAATGAAACTTTCAGATTTAAACGCTTAACCCGATGGAATCAAATCGTTTAATTAATGTAAAAAAGGCCTTTTTTTCAAATAAAGGCAACTTCTACAAAATGAATCTTATCTTGCATCAATAGGAATTAATGAAAAATAAAGTAATTTCCGTCTATGTCTAACAGCGACAAGTGTCTAAGTAGTACATAAGAAGTTAATAAGACCCTGATATTCAAATGACAACGAATAACTACTCATGCCACAGAATACTATTAAAGTGCAAACTGCACAAAAATTTCAAAGGTACAATGAGCTATGAGATGCGGCCATAAATATTTCCGTGGTCAAAAGCCTTTTCCAAGCATAAAAAAGACCCCCAAACCAAAAGGTTCGAGAGCCTTGAAACGTAGATATATTAACGTTTTGAGAACTGAGGTGCACGACGCGCGCCTTTAAGACCGTATTTTTTACGTTCTTTCATACGAGGGTCACGTGTTAGTAATCCAGCAGATTTTAGAGCTGGACGGAATTCTGGATCTACTTGAAGCAATGCACGTGCGATACCGTGACGGATTGCGCCAGCTTGACCAGTGTATCCACCACCGTTAACATTTACAAGAATGTCATAAGTTCCAGTAGTTTCAGTAGCAACTAGTGGTTGGTTAACAACTTCACGTAGCGCTGCAAATGGGATGTATTCATTAATTTCACGACCGTTAATAACGACGCGACCTTCGCCTGGTACTAAACGTACACGAGCTACTGAGCTCTTACGGCGACCAGTACCATAATATTGAACTTGTGCCAAGATAGTAACCTCCTTAATAATTATCCGCGTAATTCGTATACTTCAGGTTGTTGAGCTTGGTGTTGGTGCTCAGGTCCTGCATATACGTGTAATTTTTTGAAAATTTGACGACCTAGAGAATTCTTTGGAAGCATTCCTTTGATAGCAAGCTCAAGCATTCTCACAGGATAGTTTGTACGCATCTCAAGAGCAGTTCTTGTTTTAAGTCCGCCTGTATGCATAGTGTGACGGTAGTAGATTTTGTCATTTAACTTGTTACCAGTTAAATGAATTTTCTCTGCATTGATTAAAATTACATGATCGCCAGTATCAACGTTCGGTGTAAATGTTGGTTTGTTTTTGCCACGTAAAATGGATGCTACTTCAGTAGAAAGACGACCTAAAGTTTTACCTTCAGCATCGATTACATACCATTTACGTTCAACTTCATTAGCTTTTGCCATAAATGTCGTACGCATGATTACCCTCCTAAAAATTGTTTCACATTATATTTATTTTCAATCACAATAAACTTTCCGGGGCTTATCGCGGGATTAAAATACATACCATATTATATTATATGCTCCCACTTATATTGTCAAGTAAATGTTACACCAGGTTTAGTTGTCTTAAGATAAACTTTAATTTCCAGCACCATAATAGACTTCCCATAAATATAATCCTTGTGCAGGTGCAGTTTTTCCTGCCATTCCACGATCTTTTTTTTCAAGAATCATTGGAATGTCACTAGCCTCCCTTTTCCCATTCCCGACTTCAAGAAGAGTTCCGACTAGAATTCGGACCATATTATACAGAAAGCCTGTGCCTCTAAAGCGGAAAACAAACAAGTCCCCTTCCTCATAAAAGTCAATTTCATGAAGGGTTCGTACTTTATCTTTCACGTCTGTATTAGAAGCACAAAAACTAGAAAAGTCATGTGTGCCAATCAAATAAGAAATCGCCTGACGAATGAAGGTTTCATTTAAAGCATACGGAAAGTGGTGCACATAATTACGACGAAATGGATCCTTATGATGACTACGACTGATATAATATCGATACTCCTTGCCTTCTGCATCAAAACGGGCATGGAAATCATTAGCAGATATTGACGAATTTAGTACAACGATATCATCAGGGAGTAATGCATTTAGCCCACGCTCCCACTTCTCTGCTGGAAAAGTATACGGAGAATCAAAGTGTATGACCTGTCCTTTCGCATGGACACCAGCATCCGTCCTCCCAGAAGCAGTCACCTTTACATTTTCGCCTTTATGCATTTTAGCAAGCGCCTTTTCAAGCTCACTTTGGACTGTTCGTTTATCTGGCTGCACTTGATAGCCAGCAAAAAGGCTGCCATCATAAGTGATTGTACATTTATATCTTTGCATGATCTACCCTCTTCATGAACGTAATAAAACTAAGAAAATTGTCAAAACTACTAAAGAAAGCATCAATAAAGTATCAGCTGTTTGCCATTTTAATTGGCGGTATTTTGTCCGACCCTCGCCACCGCGATAGCCGCGAGCTTCCATTGCAATCGCAAGCTCCTCTGCCCTCTTAAATGCGCTCACAAACAATGGGACTAATAATGGGATAATGGCTTTAATCCGCTCTTTTAATGGCCCTGAAGTGAAGTCGACGCCTCTTGCCATTTGTGCCTTCATAATTTTGTCAGTCTCTTCCATTAAAGTTGGAATAAAGCGTAATGCAATCGACATCATAAGCGACAACTCATGTACAGGTAGCTTCCACTTTTTAAAAGGATGCAGAAGGGTCTCCATCCCATCTGTTATAGATATTGGATTCGTTGTTAAAGTTAGTAATGAAGTGACAAGTATTAAAAATGTAAATCGTAGTGAAATGAAAAGACCTTGTCTCAAGCCCCCATCATAAATCTCTAACCAACCTAGCTTATACAGCAATTCCCCTTCTTTTGTAAACAGAATATGAAGAATAAATGTAAAAACAATGAGAAATAAAATTGGCTTTAGCCCATTATATAAAAAACGAATGGGTATTTTCGAAAGCATCAGCAATAAAAGGGTAAACAATCCAACCAATCCATAAGTAACTAAGTTGTTCGCAAAAAAAATAATACATACAAATAGAAAAACAAGAAGCAGCTTTGAACGCGGATCCAATTTATGAACAGTAGAATCAACAGGAACATATCTACCGAGGATCATTTTATCTAGCATTATTGGTTCCCCCGTTCCATTACTGTTTTAACTTCAGAAACCAGATCGTCAATCGATAAACAAATCCGCTCAAAACGAATTCCTAATTCTTTTTGCAGCTTTAATTGAAAACGGACAGTATCTGGAACGTCAAGACCTAATTCTAACAGTTGTTCTGGCTGTGAAAAAATATCAAGGGGTGTCCCCTTTTTAAATACAGTGCCTCGATGCATAATGATGATTTCATCTGCATAACGTGCTGCATCCTCCATACTATGGGTGACGAGGATTGTTGAAATACCTCTTTCTTTATGGAGCTGGTAAAACATGTCCATAATCTCCATCCTACCTCGGGGATCTAAGCCTGCAGTCGGTTCATCTAAAACAAGAACATCTGGCTCCATCGCGAGAACACCTGCTATCGCCACTCTGCGCATTTGTCCGCCAGATAAGTCGAAAGGAGATTTCTCAAGGATCTCTTCAGCCATACCTACCTGTTTTAACGCTTTTCTTGCACGATCCTTTGCATCTTTGTCTGAAGCCCCAAAATTCATAGGGCCAAAACAAATATCCTTTTCAACCGTCTCCTCGAATAACTGATGCTCAGGAAACTGAAATACAATCCCAACATTACTCCGAATTGCCCGAAGTTCTTTTTCCTTACGACCAGACTCAATTCTACGATCACCAATCGTGACGGATCCCTTTGTCGGCTTTAACAATGCGTTAAAATGTTGAAGCAATGTCGATTTTCCTGAACCTGTATGCCCAATAATTGCTGTATATGATCCAGGTTCAATGTCTATATTCACGTCATGCAATGCTAAATGTTCAAACGGCGTGTTTATTTGGTATCGATATTCTACATCTTGGAGTGTAATTCGCATAGCTCTCTCACCAACTCTTCCTCTGTCAAATGGCTTTTTACTAATCCAATACCATGTTCTTTAAATTCTTTACTTAATTTGACGGAAAAAGGGATATCAAGACCTAGCTCTATTAACTCACCTTCCATTTGAAAAATATCAGTTGGTATTCCCTGGCGATAAAGTTTCCCTTCATTCATCACAATCATTCTGTCAGCTTTTGCAGCTTCTTCAAGATCATGGGTAATAGAAATTACTGTCAAAAGATTTGCTTCTTTCAGTTCTCTAACCGTTTCAAGTACTTCTTCCCTACCTCTTGGATCGAGCATAGAAGTCGCTTCGTCTAAAATTATCAAATTCGGCTGTAAAGCTATAACACCAGCAATTGCTACTCTCTGCTTTTGACCACCAGATAGATGGTGCGGCTCTTGATTGAGAAAACTCCCCATTTTCACTTTGTCCAAGGCATTCTGCACCCTTTTGACCATTTCTGGTAACGGAATACCCGCATTTTCCAAACCAAAAGCCACATCATCCTGAACAGTAGCACCAACAAATTGATTATCTGGATTTTGAAAAACCATACCAATTTTGCTCCTAGCTTCCCAAACTGTTTCTTCTGTCAACTCAGTTCCATTGACTAGAATGGACCCTTCTTGAGGAAATTGAAGACCATTAAGAAGCTTTGCCAATGTTGATTTACCAGAACCGTTATGACCTACAAGCGCAAGCCACTCACCTTCGTATATGTCAAAAGAAACATGATCGACTGCGTTTCTTGTTTGACCTTCATATTTGAAAACAATATTTTCTAATGAAACAAGTTTCTTCGCCATTATGCTCTCTCCTATCCTCAGCTATCCTATTCTTATCATATCTCAGCTCAGGTCGAAATGAAACCATACTTGTTTTTGAATATAAAAAAACGCTGCACCCCTTCCACCGAAACATTTCGGTAAATTAAGAGCAGCTTTTCCTAATACTCATTTCGATAAATGGGTATATTCTTATTACGCTTACATAAGCGGGAAGGGGTACTTGAGCTAGACGTGAAGACACAATCAGACTGCATGCCAGCCATCATAACACTCAAATAGCGATTTCTTGTATGATTATTCTAGTTGTATATAAAAGAAAAGGACGAAGAACAAGTTTTTGTTCAACTGTCCTAAGCCCTCTTCAAAGCTGTAATTAAACTAACTCGATTACTACGATTGGTGCAGCGTCTCCGCGACGTGGACCCATTTTCAAAATACGAGTATAACCGCCTTGACGTTCTTCGTAACGAGGAGCGATGTCACTGAATAATTTTTGTAGAGCATCTTGCCCATTCTCAGCGTTAGCCACTTCTTTACGGATGAAGCTAGCCGCTTGACGACGAGCGTGTAAGTCACCACGTTTACCAAGAGTAATCATTTTTTCAACCACAGAACGGATTTCTTTAGCACGTGCTTCTGTAGTTTCAATGCGCTCATGGATGATTAAATCAGTAGCTAAATCACGAAGTAATGCTTTACGTTGAGCGCTAGTGCGTCCTAACTTTCTGTAACCCATTTAGAGATTCCCTCCTTCTATAGAAGTTAAATATTCATCGTTCGAGGCTTACAATAAAATGCCTAGTTCAGCTTAGCCGACTAGTCATCAGTCATCTTTACGAAGACCTAAGCCTAGTTCTTCAAGTTTCGCTTTCACTTCTTCAAGTGATTTGCGACCTAGATTTCGTACTTTCATCATGTCTTCTTCCGTTTTATGAGCAAGCTCTTGAACGGTATTGATTCCAGCACGTTTTAGGCAGTTATAAGAACGGACTGAAAGATCTAGTTCTTCGATAGTCATCTCAAGAACTTTTTCTTTTTGGTCTTCTTCTTTTTCTACCATAATTTCAGCATTTTGAGCTTCATCAGTTAATCCAACGAAAATATTCAAATGCTCAGTTAAAATCTTAGCCCCAAGAGCAACTGCTTCTTGTGGTCCATTGCTTCCATCTGTCCAAACATCAAACGTTAATTTGTCAAAGTTGGTCATTTGGCCTACACGAGTATTTTCAACTTGGTAGGAAACACGAGCTACAGGAGTATAGATCGAATCGATTGGAATCACACCAATTGGCTGATCTTCTCTTTTGTTTTGATCAGCAGGAGTATAACCGCGGCCACGACGAGCCATTAAACGCATACGCATATGACCGTTTTTCCCAATAGTAGCAATATGCAAATCCGGATTAAGGATTTCCACGTCACTGTCATGAGTGATATCAGCAGCTGTAACAACTCCCTCACCCTGCACATCAATTTCAAGCGTCTTTTCTTCATCGGAATAAATCTTTAGAGCAAGCTTTTTCACATTAAGAATGATAGAAGTTACATCTTCTACGACGCCTTCAATTGTTGAGAACTCATGCAGCACTCCATCAATTTGAATAGATGTGACAGCAGCACCTGGGAGTGAGGATAAAAGAATACGACGTAAGGAGTTACCCAAAGTTGTTCCATATCCACGCTCAAGTGGCTCTACGACGAACTTGCCATACTTGGCGTCATCGCTGATTTCAACCGTTTCGATTTTTGGTTTTTCTATTTCGATCATTTAACAAACCCTCCTTCAAAACGTCGAAACCTCGGTCATTAAGTATTTTACCTTATAACCGAAATTCCCCATGTATACGTTCCCGCTTGTGAGCAACAACTGAATTAATCATTCTGTTAGAACGCAAACTTAGTATTATGTCCCATTATAGACATGAATACAAAATTTATACAGAAAAATTAAACACGGCGACGTTTTGGTGGACGGCATCCGTTATGAGGAACTGGAGTTACGTCTTTAATTGCAGTTACTTCTAGTCCAGCAGCTTGAAGTGCACGAATTGCAGCCTCACGTCCAGCACCTGGTCCTTTAACAGTAACTTCAAGAGTTTTCATACCATGTTCGATTGATGTTTTTGCAGCAGTTTCAGCAGCCATTTGAGCAGCGAATGGAGTTGATTTACGTGATCCACGGAAACCTAGTGCTCCAGCACTTGACCATGAAATTGCGTTACCATGTGAATCTGTAATAGTAACAATCGTATTATTGAAAGTTGAACGAATATGTGCGATACCTGTTTCTATATTCTTTTTCACACGACGTTTACGTGTATTAGTTTTACGTGCCATGAAAAGTAACCTCCTTTACTGATTATTTTTTCTTGTTAGCTACTGTACGACGAGGTCCTTTACGCGTACGAGCGTTGTTTTTAGTGTTTTGTCCACGAACAGGAAGACCACGACGGTGGCGTAAACCACGGTAGCTACCAATTTCCATTAGACGTTTGATATTAAGAGAAATTTCACGACGAAGGTCACCTTCTACTTTTAAAGCATCGATGATTTCACGGATTTTGTTTAATTCATCTTCCGTTAAGTCGCGAGTACGAGTTTCTTCAGAAATACCAGCTTCTGCAAGAATTTTAATCGCAGTTTGTTTTCCAATACCGAAAATGTATGTTAAAGAAATGACAATACGTTTGTCACGGGGAATATCTACACCAGCAATACGTGCCATAGATGTGTGCACCTCCTTCTATATTAGCCTTGTTTTTGTTTATGTTTAGGGTTTTCGCAAATAACCATAACTTTACCTTTTCTGCGGATAACTTTACACTTTTCGCAGATTGGCTTAACAGATGGTCTGACTTTCATTGCTATCTAACCTCCTTATACAGATCGGAGCGTAACCAGATTATTTAAATCGGTATGTGATTCTGCCGCGAGTTAGATCATACGGGGAAAGCTCAACCGTAACTTTATCTCCAGGCAAAATGCGAATAAAGTGCATACGAATTTTACCGGATACATGAGCTAAAACAGTATGACCATTTTCTAATTCTACCTTAAACATTGCGTTTGGCAAAGTCTCTTGTACTGTGCCTTCTACTTCAATTACATCGTCTTTCGCCATTAAGTGATTCTCCCTTCTCTATGCATGGACCCATTTAGCACATGAACAATATCACCTTTACAGCACATTGTCAATGATGACAACAGCTCAAGATATATAGCTCTCTAAAAGGGTTCACATCTTTCCGTCAAACTTTACTTTCGTCCATCATCCTCTAAAGTCTTCACATCTCTGCTTTTCAGATTTCGCCTATTAATAAGGGCGTAACCATACCAGGCTTCTACCGGTAACCAAGTGTTAGGCAGACCGGTTTGAGGAATATTTGGCCCTCATGTAAGTCTTGACCGATTATGTGGCCTCCATACTCTCTACTGTAAGAGAAGCTTCCAGCCTTGACATAGGTTTGAATAGCATGGGAGATGTTTGAAAGACGCACATCTTACTCGCTTCTTTCAACTCTCTATATAATGACTCTAGCTTCTTTAAAGAGTCGTTTTGTTAATTTAAAACCTTATCGCAAGGTTGACAGCAGCTTATTGATATCTTCAAAAACAAGATTAATATCCTGTTGACCGTTAATGTTGCGTACATACCCTTTCGCTTCATAGAAGTCGAGAAGTGGTTGTGTTTGCTTGAGATTTACGTCGAGACGATTCTGAACTGTTTCTTCATTATCATCTGCACGTTGATAAAGCTCTCCACCGCAACGGTCACAAACATCATTAACAGCTGGAGGATTGAAAACAAGGTGATAAGTAGCACCACAAGATTTGCAAATGCGTCTCCCAGTCAATCTATCCATTAAGATGTTTTTATCAACATCAATATTAATTACATATTGTAATTGACGATCTAAGTCTGTAAGAATCTTTTCAAGAGCCTCTGCTTGGGCCACGGTTCTAGGAAAACCATCAAGCAAGAAACCTTGGCTGCAATCATCTTGACTTAATCTCTCACGAACAATACCGATTGTTACTTCATCAGGAACAAGCTCGCCTTTATCCATGAATGATTTAGCTTGTAAACCAAGTTCCGTGCTTTCTTTAATAGCTGCTCGGAACATATCTCCAGTTGAGATATGAGGGATGTTATACTTTTCGACGATTCTTTCGGCTTGAGTACCTTTTCCGGCACCCGGAAGACCCATTAACACTAAATTCACGTTTCGTTCCCCCTCAAACTCCATAATGGATTTTAGGGAACAACGCTGTCCCTAAAACTCCATTACTTTATAAACCCTTTATAATGACGCTTTACTAACTGTGATTCAAGCTGCTTCATCGTATCAAGCGCAACACCGACAACGATCAAGATACTTGTTCCACCAATTTGTGCCGAAGCCGGCAAGTTAGCAAGTTGTATGAATATCACCGGTAAAATCGCAATAACTGCTAAAAATAGCGAGCCCACGAAAGTTAAGCGATATAACACACTTGTCACATAATCTTGCGTCGCTTTTCCTGGTCGAATGCCTGGTACATATCCACCTTGTTTCTTCAAATTATCTGCCATTTGTTCAGGATTAACTTGAATAAATGCGTAGAAATAAGAAAATGCAATGATAAGAGCCACATAAATGACCATACCAATTGGGTGTTGATAAGTAAGATTATTAGCTATCCAGTCAGTAACTTTATTCGAACCAAAGAATGAAGCAATTGTTGTCGGCGTAACAAGAAATGCCATGGCAAAAATGACAGGAATAACTCCTGCAGCATTTACTTTTAACGGCAAGTGAGTAGATTGCCCTCCCGCTGGTGTACGACCTGCTGCCGCACGCTTAGCGTATTGGATCGGAATTTTACGTAGCGCTTGTTGAATAAAAATAACAGCCACTACAACTGCTAACACAGCAATCAAAAGTAAAACAACTGTAAGAATTCTTAAGAAGAGTTGATCCCCAGCATCTTCAAATTGCTGAGCAAAAATCTGGTTTGCAGTATTCGGCATTCCTGCTACGATACCAGCAAAGATGATAATGGAAATTCCGTTACCAACTCCTTTGGACGTAATCAGTTCTCCTAACCACAAGAGAAAAGCCGTACCAGCTGTTAATACTAAAGCAATTAGCAGATAAGTACTAACACCAGCGTTTTTGATAAGCATTCCATTGGACATGTTGTTAAAGCCATATGACATACCTAATGCTTGGATAAACCCAAGTATTATAGTGAAGTAACGAGTAAACTGAGCTAACTTACGACGTCCAGCTTCTCCTTGTTTGGACCACTCAGTGAACTTTGGAACAACATCCATCTGTAAAAGTTGGATTATGATCGAAGCCGTAATATACGGCATAATTCCCATAGCCAAGATAGAGAAGTTTTGGAGTGCTCCACCACCAAAAGTGTTAAGAACACCAAATACGCTTAGCTGATCTTGTGCCTTTAACACATCGGCATTCACATTCGGTACGGGTATAAATGTACCGATGCGATAGACGATGAGCATTAAAAGGGTAAACATAATTTTGTTTCTTATATCAGCCACGCGCATAAAGTTGGAAATCGTTTGAAACATTAGATCACCTCAGTTGTACCGCCAGCTGCTTCAATAGCTTCTTTTGCAGTAGAGGAGAATTTATGAGCTTTAACAGTAAGCTTTTTCTCAACATTGCCTTTTGCAAGAATTTTAATTCCTGCTTTTTCTTTACTTACGATACCCGTCTCAATTAATAGAGCAGGTGTTACTTCAGTACCATCCTCGAAGCGGTTTAACACTTCAAGATTTACGATAGCATAGTCTTTACGGTTAATGTTCGTAAACCCGCGTTTAGGCAAACGTCTGAATAATGGTGTTTGACCACCTTCAAATCCTGGACGCACTCCGCCACCAGAACGAGCATTTTGACCTTTATGGCCTTTACCTGCTGTTTTTCCGTTGCCAGAACCAATACCGCGACCTTTACGTTTGCGCTCTTTACGAGCACCTTCTGCAGCTTTTAATTCATGAAGTTTCATTGTTGTTGGCACCTCCTTGTTAAGTGGTAATTATTTTATTGTTCGTTTACAGTAACAAGATGAGCAACTTTGTTAATCATACCGCGAATCGCAGGGTTATCATCATGAACAACTGTTTGATGCATTTTGCGTAAACCCAGAGTATTAACTGTAACGCGTTGGTCATCCGGACGACCAATCAAGCTGCGAGTGAGGGTAATTTCTAATTTTTTTGCCATTGATATTCCCTCCTTATCCTAACAGTTCTTCTACTGATTTACCACGTAGTTTTGCTACGTCCTCAGCACGTTTTAATTGCTTTAATCCTTCAACTGTAGCACGAACCATGTTAATAGGTGTGTTTGTTCCAAGTGATTTCGAAAGAATGTCACTTACTCCACCTAATTCTAGGACCGCACGAACCGGACCACCAGCAATAACTCCTGTACCTTCAGAAGCAGGTTTTAAAAGGACATGACCTGCACCAAAGCGACCGTTCACTAGATGTGGAATTGTCGTACCAACGACAGGAACCGCAACTAGATTTTTCTTAGCATCCTCAATAGCTTTACGGATTGCATCAGGTACTTCTTGTGCTTTACCTGTACCAAAGCCAACGTGACCATTCTTGTCACCTACAACTACAAGTGCAGTGAAGCGGAAACGACGTCCACCTTTTACAACTTTAGCTACGCGGTTGACAGTTACTACACGCTCTTCAAGTTCTAATTTATTAGGATCAATACCTCGCATCAGTTTTGTCCCTCCTTTATCTATTAAAATTCTAAGCCGTTTTCACGAGCAGCGTCAGCTAATGCTTTAACACGTCCGTGGAAAAGGTATCCACCACGGTCAAATACAATAGCGCTGTATCCTTTTTCAACTGCGCGTTTAGCAATTAGTGCGCCAACTTGTTTAGCAGCTTCTGCATTACCAGCAGCTTCAATGCTAAGCTCTTTATCAAGAGTAGAAGCACTTGCAAGTGTTACGCCATTTGCATCGTCAATTAATTGAGCGTAAATGTGTTTGTTTGAACGGAACACATTTAAACGAGGACGAGCTTCAGTTCCAGAAAGTTTAGCACGTACACGTGCATGTCTTTTCTGACGAGTAGCGTTTTTATCAAGCTTCGTAATCATTTACGTCACTCCTTTCATTTACTCAGGCGACATTACTTACCTGTTTTACCTTCTTTACGACGAACAAATTCGCCTTCGTAACGGATTCCTTTACCTTTATAAGGCTCTGGTGGACGAACTTGACGAACATCAGCAGCTAAAGCGCCAACGCGTTCTTTGTTAATCCCTTTGATAATGACTTTTGTATTTGAAGGAACTTCAACTTCTAGTCCTTGTTCAACTTCGAATTCAACCGGGTGAGAGTATCCTACGTTTAGGACAAGTTTGTTACCTTGCTTTTGAGCACGGTAACCTACCCCGATAAGTTCTAATGTTTTTTCAAACCCTTTAGAAACACCCTCAACCATGTTTGAGATAACCGCACGAGTTGTACCATGAAGGGCACGGTGTTCTTTTGCGTCAGATGGACGTGTTACAGTTAACACGTTTTCTTCCACAGAGATTGTAAGATCTGAATTGAAAGTTCTAGATAATTCACCTTTTGGTCCTTTAACAGCTACTTCACTACCGTTAAGAGTAACTGTTACACCAGCAGGAATTTCAATAGGTTTTTTACCTATACGTGACATTTAGTGCACCTCCATTCTTGTGAAAATGTATTACCAAACGTATGCTAGTACTTCTCCGCCAACTTGTTTAGCGCGAGCTTCTTTATCTGTTAAAACTCCCTGAGAAGTAGAAACAATTGCGATACCTAAACCATTAAGAACGCGTGGAACCTCACCAGTTTTTGCATAAACACGTAGACCAGGCTTGCTGATACGTTTTAGTCCTGTGATAACACGTTCGTTATTTGCACCGTATTTTAAGAAGATACGGATGATACCTTGTTTGTTGTCTTCGATTAACTCAACGTCACGTACGAAGCCTTCGCGTTTTAAGATCTCAGCAACTTCCTTTTTGATCTTAGAAGCGGGCACTTCCAATTTCTCGTGACGAACCATATTCGCATTACGAATGCGAGTTAACATATCTGCAACAGGATCTGTCATGACCATTATTTTTTACCTCCTTCCCATAATTGGGTTTTACCAGCTAGCTTTTTTCACGCCAGGAATTTGTCCTTTATATGCAAGTTCACGGAAACAAATACGGCATAGTTTAAATTTACGGTATACAGAGTGTGGACGTCCGCAACGTTCGCAACGTGTGTACTCTTGAACACCAAATTTAGCTCCGCGTTTTTGCTTCACGATCATTGATTTTTTAGCCACGTTTTCGCCTCCCTTTACTTAGAGATTACTTTTGGAACGGCATTCCTAATTGAGTAAGTAGTTCACGAGACTCTTCGTCAGTATTAGCAGTCGTTACAATAACGATGTCCATACCACGAACTTTGCTCACTTTATCGTAGTCAATCTCAGGGAAGATAAGTTGTTCTTTAACACCCAAAGTGTAGTTCCCGCGACCATCAAAAGATTTTTTTGAAACTCCGCGGAAGTCACGTACACGAGGTAAAGAAACAGAGACTAGCTTATCAAGGAAATCATACATACGCTCACCGCGCAATGTAATTTTCGCACCGATAGGCATACCTTCACGTAGACGGAAGCCTGCGATAGATTTTTTTGCTTTTGTTACAACTGGTTTTTGTCCAGATAGAAGTGCTAATTCTTCAACAGCAACATCCAATGCTTTTGAGTTTGAAACAGCATCACCGACACCCATGTTAATAACGATTTTATCCACTTTAGGGACTTGCATTACTGATTTGTAATTAAATTTGCTCATAAGAGCAGGAGTAATTTCTTTTTGGAATTTTTCCTTTAGGCGGTTCATTACTTAGTGTACCTCCCTTCATTAATGACTTATTTATCTAAAGATTCACCTGAAATTTTAGCTACGCGTACTTTTTTGCCGTCTTCAATCTTATAACCAACGCGAGTTGGCTTCCCTGTTTTTGGATCAAGTGGCATAACATTTGATGCGTGAATAGCAGCTTCTCTACTGATGATTCCACCTTGTGGATTCAATTGAGATGGCTTAGAGTGCTTTTTCACGATATTAATTCCTTCTACAAGCACACGATTTTTCTTAGGGTATGCTGCAAGAATTGTACCTTGTTTGCCTTTATCCTTACCAGAGATGACTACGACTTTGTCACCTTTTTTAACATGCATTAGCTTCGCACCTCCTTGAAAGGCCTTTTACGATATTTATCATTACAATACTTCTGGAGCAAGTGAAACGATTTTCATAAAGTTGCTATCACGTAATTCACGTGCAACAGGTCCGAAAATACGTGTTCCACGCGGGCTCTTATCGTCTTTAATAATTACACATGCGTTTTCGTCGAAACGAATGTAAGATCCATCAGGACGACGCATACCGCGTTTTGTACGTACAACAACTGCTTTAACTACTTCACCTTTTTTAACAACGCCACCTGGTGTTGCTTGTTTGACTGTTACAACGATAACATCACCGATGTTAGCAGTTTTACGGCCTGAACCACCAAGAACTTTAATTGTTAGTACTTCACGAGCACCAGAGTTATCAGCTACTTTTAAACGTGATTCTTGTTGAATCATGTACGAAACCTCCCTTCGGATTTAACTTAATCCGAACATAGATTAGATAATTACAGCTTTTTCTACTACTTCTATTAAACGGAAACGTTTTGTAGCGGATAATGGACGAGTTTCCATCACTTTAACTACATCGCCAATTTTAGCTTCGTTAAGCTCATCATGAGCCTTGAATTTTTTAGAATACTTTACGCGCTTACCGTATAGTGAGTGCTTTTTGTAAGTTTCTACAAGAACAGTTACCGTTTTATCCATTTTGTCGGATACAACGCGTCCAGTGTATACTTTACGTTGGTTGCGTTCGCTCATTCTGCAAACCTCCCCTCAATTATCGATTGTTGACACCGATCTCTCTTTCACGAACAACTGTCTTCATACGAGCGATCGATTTACGAACTTCACGAATACGTGCTGTATTTTCAAGTTGTCCAGTAGCTAACTGGAAACGAAGATTAAATAATTCTTCTTTAAGAGATTTTACTTTTTGTTCAATTTCGGCAGTGGTTAACTCTTTAATTTCATTAGCCTTCATTTGATTCACCACCAATTTCTTGTCGTTTAACAAACTTACATTTAATTGGAAGTTTGTGTGCTGCAAGACGTAAAGCTTCTCGTGCCACCTCTTCAGATACACCAGAGATTTCAAACATTACTTTACCCGGTTTTACAACTGCAACCCATCCTTCAGGTGCCCCTTTACCGGAACCCATACGTACTTCTAGTGGTTTAGCAGTGTAAGGCTTGCTTGGGAAAATCTTAATCCAAACTTTACCACCACGTTTCATATAACGAGTCATAGCGATACGAGCAGCTTCGATTTGACGGTTCGTAATCCATGATGCTTCGATTGCTTGAAGGCCATATTCACCGAAGTGTACTTCAGTTCCACCTTTAGCATTACCTCTCATCTTACCGCGGTGTTCACGACGATATTTAACGCGTTTAGGTAATAACATATTATTTTCCTCCTTCCTCAGATTTCTTCTTAGTAGGAAGAACTTCTCCACGATAGATCCATACTTTCACGCCAAGCTTACCATAAGTAGTGTCCGCTTCAGCATGTGCATAGTCAATGTCAGCGCGAAGTGTGTGTAGAGGTACAGTTCCTTCACTGTAGTGTTCAGCACGAGCAATATCAGCTCCGCCAAGTCGACCAGATACTTGTGTTTTGATTCCTTTAGCGCCTGCACGCATTGTACGTTGGATTGCTTGTTTCTGAGCACGACGGAAAGAAACACGGTTTTCTAATTGACGAGCTACGTTTTCAGCAACTAATTTAGCATCAAGATCTGCTCTTTTAATTTCAATGATGTTAATGTGAACTCTTTTACCAGTTAACTGGTTCAAAGCTTTACGAAGTGCTTCAACTTCAGTACCACCTTTACCGATAACCATACCTGGTTTAGCAGTGTGTACTGAAACATTAACGCGGTTAGCAGCACGTTCAATTTCAACTTTTGATACAGAAGCATCGCTTAAGCGTTTCGTGATGTATTCACGAACTTTAAGGTCTTCATGCAAAAGAGTTGCGTAATCTTTATCAGCGTACCATTTAGATTCCCAATCACGAATAATTCCGATACGCATACCGATTGGATTTACCTTTTGACCCACAGTTTACCCCTCCTTCTTTTCTGATACAACGATAGTAATATGACTAGTACGTTTATTAATCGCACTCGCACGTCCCATTGCGCGTGGACGGAAACGTTTCAATGTTGGTCCTTCATTTACGTATGCCTCTGAAACAACTAGGTTATTGATATCCATTTCGTAGTTGTGTTCTGCGTTTGCAACTGCAGACTTCAAAACTTTCTCTACGATTGGAGAAGCAGCTTTTGGAGTTAAGCGAAGAATCGCTACAGCTTCACCTACTTGTTTTCCTCGAATTAAATCTGCAACTAAACGGACTTTACGAGGAGCAATACGAACTGTTCTAGCAACAGCTTTTGCTTGCATGAGATGCCCTCCTCTCGTTAACGTCTTGTTTTCTTGTCGTCACTTGCGTGACCTTTATAAGTACGTGTAGGTGCGAATTCGCCAAGTTTATGACCTACCATGTCTTCCGTTACATAAACCGGTACGTGTTTACGACCATCATAGACAGCGATTGTGTGACCGATAAATTGTGGGAAGATTGTTGAACGACGAGACCAAGTCTTAATAACTTGCTTCTTATCAGTTTCATTTAACTTTTCAACCTTAACGATCAAATGCTCATCAACAAATGGACCTTTTTTTAAGCTGCGACCCATGAGTGTACCTCCCTTCGTGATTGTGCTACGGCTCTATATGTGAACCGTAGTTCAATCCCGTTATTTTTTACGACGACGTACGATAAATTTATCGGATTTGTTTTTCTTCTTACGGGTTTTAGCACCAAGAGTTGGTTTACCCCAAGGAGACATTGGAGATTTACGTCCGATAGGTGAACGACCTTCCCCACCACCATGCGGGTGATCATTCGGGTTCATTACAGATCCACGAACAGTTGGGCGTTTTCCTAACCAGCGTGAACGTCCGGCTTTACCGATGTTGATTAATTCGTGTTGTTCGTTACCCACTTGACCGATAGAAGCACGGCAAGTTGCAAGAATCATACGAACCTCTCCAGAATTTAAACGTACAAGTACATAACGACCTTCTTTACCAAGAACTTGTGCAGATGTACCTGCAGAACGGACCAATTGTCCACCTTTTCCTGGTTTTAATTCGATGTTATGGATTACTGTACCAACTGGAATGTTTGATAATGGAAGAGCGTTACCTACTTTAATATCAGCGTCAACACCTGACATAATCTCCATGCCTACTTCTAGGTTTTTAGGAGCTAGGATATAACGTTTTTCTCCATCTAAATAGTTAATTAATGCAATGTTTGCAGAACGATTTGGATCGTACTCAATAGTAGCAACGCGTCCTGGTATACCATCTTTAACTCGTTTGAAGTCAATGATACGGTATTGACGCTTATGGCCGCCACCTTGATGACGAACTGTTAACTTACCTTGGTTATTACGGCCGCCTTTACGTGTTAAAGGAGCAAGTAATGATTTTTCTGGTTTGCTTGCAGTAATCTCAGCAAAGTCAGAAGTAGTCATATTACGTCGACCGTTAGAGGTAGGTTTATACTTTTTAATCGCCATGTGTATTTCCCTCCTTCTCTAATGAATTAAGCTTCGAATAATTCGATTTCTTTGCTGTCAGCAGTTAGTTTAACAATCGCTTTACGGCGTTTGTTTGTATAACCTGCATGTTTACCCATGCGTTTAAATTTACCTTTGTAGTTCATGATGTTAACTTTCTCAACTTTTACGCCAAAGATTTCTTGTACAGCATCTTTAACTTGGGTTTTGTTAGCTTTTACATCAACTTCAAACGTATACTTCTTCTCAGCCATTGCGTCTGAAGAAGCTTCTGTAATTACTGGTCGCTTAATGATATCACGAACATCCATTATGCTAGAACCTCCTCTACTTTTTGAACAGCAGATTTAGTCAAGATCAATTTGTTGTGTGAAACAACATCAAGAACATTAAGACCATTCGCCTCTACAACAGTAACACCTGGGATGTTACGAGCAGATAACGCAACTTTCTCATCTAAACCGTCAGTTACGATCAACGTTTTAGTTTCAATAGAAAGTCCTTTAAGAACAGCTGCAAATTCTTTTGTTTTTGGAGCTTCGAAAACTAGGTTTTCAAGTACTAATACATTATCTTCAAGGACTTTAGCCGATAGTGCAGATTTAATCGCTAAACGGCGAACCTTTTTAGGTAATTTGTAAGAATAGCTTCTTGGTGTTGGACCGAATACAGTACCACCGCCACGCCATTGTGGTGAACGAATTGAACCTTGACGCGCACGCCCAGTTCCTTTTTGTCTCCATGGTTTACGACCGCCGCCTGCAACTTCTGAGCGGTTTTTCACTTTATGAGTTCCTTGTCTTAAAGAAGCTCTTTGCATGATAATTGCATCAAATAATACAGAATTATTAGGTTCAATCCCGAAAATAGACTCATTAAGTTCGATATCGCCAACTTTTGAGCCAGTTTGAGTGAACAATGTAACTTTTGGCATTCTAATGCTCCTCCTTTCTCAGATATTACTTAGCTTTAATAGCAGATTTAACTTTAATTAAAGCTTTTTTCGCGCCCGGAACATTACCTTTTACTAAAAGTAAGTTACGTTCTACGTCAACTTTAACAATTGTTAAGTTTTGAACAGTTACTTGTTCTCCACCCATACGTCCTGGTAATAACTTACCTTTGAATACGCGGTTTGGAGCAACAGGACCCATTGAACCTGGGCGACGGTGGTAACGAGAACCGTGTGACATAGGTCCGCGTGATTGTCCGTGGCGTTTAATCGAGCCTTGGAAACCTTTACCCTTAGAGATTCCTGTTACATCAACTGTATCGCCTTCTGCGAAAATACTAACTTTGACTTCTTGACCTAATTCGTAATCAGCTGGATTAGCTGAACGGAATTCGCGAACGAAGCGCTTAGGTGCAGTGTTTGCTTTTTGAACATGGCCTTTTTCAGGTTTATTCGAAAGCTTTTCGCGTTTATCTTCAAAACCGATTTGAATTGCTTCATAACCGTCAGTTTCAATTGTTTTCTTTTGAAGAACTACGTTGTTAGCAGCCTCGATTACTGTTACTGGAATAAGTTCACCATTTTCAGCAAATACTTGCGTCATACCGATTTTTCTTCCTAAGATTCCTTTGGTCATTAGTCACACCTCCTGATTTTTCTGTTTTCTATAATTAAAGTTTGATTTCAATGTCAACACCAGATGGTAAGTCTAAACGCATCAATGAATCAACTGTTTGTGGAGTTGGGTTCACGATATCGATAAGACGTTTGTGTGTACGCATCTCGAATTGCTCACGAGAATCTTTATATTTGTGAACTGCACGAAGAATCGTGTAAACAGAACGCTCAGTTGGTAATGGAATCGGACCCGATACAGCAGCACCAGAACGTTTTGCAGTTTCAACAATTTTCTCAGCAGATTGATCAAGGATTCTGTGATCATATGCTTTTAAACGAATACGAATTTTTTGTTTTGCCATTATTTTCCCTCCTTTTCGCCTATTTTCTAAATAGACTTTCTCATTGGAAATTTCCCACACACTCGCCATGGCAAAGCGGCCGGGTGTGTCAGCAACCTTCCAAATCATCGCAGTCAAAGACCAACATTGTCTATTATAACTAATGCACATTAGAAAATCAAGTAAAACTTAAATGTTTCTCTGTGCAACACTTTTACTATTATACATAGTAGGCCACTCTTTATCAAGCTTAATTTATTCTTGTATCTTCACACACTATTAATAAGGAATTTTCAACTTAATTACGTTATATTCAATTTGATAAATAAAATTATTTTATACAGACCCTACTCGTACTTAGTCCCATCCGTATTCATTAAAATCGAAGAGTTTCTTACAAAAAATAACTTAACTTCATACCTATCAATAAGTTTATAAATCAACTAGCGTACCACCTAATTAAACTAACTTCTTAACAATCTTTCAAACAAGGTGCCATAGAATCACAATCATATACCTTATCTTATAGATGAGAACAACCAAAATAATATATGTAAACTGTTTTCTCTTCTCGTGACCTTGAGTTGCTCGTAGGAAAAATAGATAAGAATATTTATGCTAACGCAGCACACCAGATAGATTAAGCATCTGCACTAAACCTTTACAATACCATCTGCTTATAAATAAGTGAAACTTCAATTAGTTGGAGGTTTGCAACATCCCCATAATTGTGAGCCCTGTACTACTTTCGCTAGGATCCATCTCTCCAACTAGATTTATACTGGCAGTTACGCCCCTCCATCGCTTCTCCGATTCCTCTAAGCCTTGATGTTGAAGAATTACTACTGTTTATGCGGAATAATAACCTGATATTACCTTACTTTCTATAATCAATATCTACTATTATACATTTTCTATTTTTGCTCTTAATAGGTGTAAAGCTAGTCTATAAATTTGCTAATAATATTACAAGTTGCTATATATAAAAAAAGAGCTGCCGGCGTCCCAGCAGCTCCACTTGAAAGGCGTCCCTTTCAACTATTTAATTACTCAGTGATAGTAGCAACTACACCAGCGCCTACAGTACGTCCACCCTCACGGATAGAGAATTTAGTACCTTCTTCGATAGCGATTGGTGCGATTAGTTCTACTGACATTTCGATGTTATCTCCAGGCATAACCATTTCTACGCCTTCAGGAAGATTACAAATACCAGTTACATCCGTTGTACGGAAGTAGAATTGTGGACGGTAGTTTGTGAAGAATGGAGTATGACGTCCACCTTCTTCTTTTGAAAGAACATAAACTTCCGCTTTGAATTTAGTGTGTGGAGTAATTGAACCTGGTTTAGCAAGTACTTGTCCACGTTGAATATCTTCACGAGAAACCCCACGAAGAAGTGCTCCGATGTTGTCACCAGCTTCAGCATAGTCAAGTAATTTACGGAACATTTCAACACCTGTTACAGTTGTTGGTTTTGGTTCTTCAGTCATACCGATGATGTCTACAACATCGCCGACTTTAACTTGTCCACGTTCAACACGTCCTGTAGCAACTGTTCCACGACCAGTGATTGAGAATACATCCTCAACTGGAAGCATGAAAGGTTTGTCAGTGTCACGTGTTGGGTTTGGAATATATTCATCAACAGCGTTCATTAATTCATGAATTTTTTCTTCCCAAGCCGCTTCACCTTCAAGAGCTTTAAGAGCAGAACCTTTAATTACTGGAATATCATCACCAGGGAATTCATATTCAGAAAGAAGGTCACGAATTTCCATTTCTACTAATTCAAGTAGCTCTTCGTCGTCAACCATGTCACATTTGTTCATGAATACAACTAGGTAAGGAACACCTACTTGACGAGAAAGAAGGATGTGCTCACGAGTTTGTGGCATTGGACCATCAGCAGCAGATACTACTAGGATTCCGCCGTCCATTTGTGCAGCACCAGTGATCATGTTTTTAACATAGTCAGCGTGACCTGGGCAGTCAACGTGTGCATAGTGACGAGCTTCTGTTTCATACTCAACGTGTGATGTAGAAATTGTGATACCACGTTCTCTTTCTTCTGGCGCACCGTCGATTTGGTCATATCCGCGTGCTTCTGCTCCACCTGCTTTAGCAAGTACAGTTGTGATAGCAGCTGTTAGAGTTGTTTTACCGTGGTCAACGTGACCAATTGTTCCAACGTTAACGTGTGGTTTTGAACGATCAAATTTAGCTTTACCCATTAGGATATTCCTCCTTGAAATAAGAAATTTATATTTTTGAATTATGATGCTGCAAAACTAGGCGATACCTGGAATTGCAGCTTACATAAGTAGTTATACTTTAATAAATGATGAAAATCAATTATTCACCTTTATTTTTTTTAACAATTTCCTCAGAGATGCTCTTCGGTACTTCTTCATAGTGGTCGAAGTGCATAGAGAATGTTCCGCGTCCTTGAGTGTTAGAACGTAGAGATGTTGCATAACCAAACATTTCAGATAGTGGAACCATCGCTTTAACCATTTGTGTGTTTCCGCGTGCTTCCATACCTTCTACACGTCCACGGCGTGATGTAACATCACCCATGATATCACCCATGTATTCTTCTGGAATAACAACTTCTACTTTCATGATTGGCTCAAGAATTACTGGATTACATTTAGATGCAGCATTTTTCAATGCCATAGACGCAGCAATTTTAAATGCCATCTCGTTAGAGTCAACATCATGATAAGATCCGTCAAATAATTTTGCTTTAATATCTACAAGTGGATATCCTGCAAGAACACCGCGATCAAGTGAATCAACTAGACCAGCTTGAACAGCAGGGATGTATTCACGAGGAACAACACCACCGACGATAGCATTTTCAAATTCGAATCCTTTTCCTTCTTCGTTTGGAGAGAACTCAATCCAAACGTGACCGAATTGTCCACGACCACCAGATTGGCGAACGAATTTACCTTCAACTTGCGCAGATCCACGGAATGTTTCACGGTACGCTACTTGAGGAGCACCTACGTTTGCTTCAACTTTAAACTCGCGACGCATACGATCTACAAGGATATCTAAGTGAAGCTCACCCATACCTGCAATAATTGTTTGACCTGTTTCCTGGTCAGTATGTGCACGGAATGTTGGATCTTCATCTTGAAGTTTTTGTAGTGCTTGACCCATTTTGTCTTGGTCAGCTTTTGATTTTGGTTCAACTGAAAGGGAGATAACTGGCTCTGGGAAGACCATTGACTCAAGAATAACTTGGTCTTTGTCATCACATAGCGTGTCACCAGTTGTTGTATCTTTTAAGCCTACAGCAGCTGCGATGTCTCCAGCATGTACTACTGAGATTTCTTCACGGCTGTTTGCGTGCATTTGTAGGATACGACCAACACGTTCACGTTTACCTTTAGTTGAGTTGATTACGTAAGAACCAGATTGCAATGTACCAGAGTATACACGGAAGAATGTAAGTTTCCCTACATAAGGATCCGTCATAACTTTGAATGCAAGTGCAGAGAATGGTTCTGTATCATCAGCATGACGCTCAACTTCTTCCTCAGAATCAGGAAGTGTACCTTTAATTGCAGGTACATCAAGTGGAGATGGTAAGTAATCAACTACTGCATTAAGCATTAATTGAACACCTTTGTGTTTGAATGCAGTACCACAAATTACAGGGTAGAATTCAACACTAAGTGTCGCTTTACGGATTGCAGCTTTAAGTTCAGCTACTGAGATTTCTTCTCCACCTAGGTATTTTTCCATTAGGTCTTCATCAACTTCAGATACCGCTTCGATAAGCTTTTCACGGTGTTCTTGAGCTAATTCAAGATGTTCTTCAGGGATTTCACCTTCAGAAATCTCAGTACCTTGGTCATTACCGTAGAATGTAGCTTTCATTTCTACTAAGTCAATGATAGCTTTGAATTGATCTTCAGCGCCAATAGGTAATTGGATTGGGTGTGCGTTCGCTTGAAGGCGATCATGTAACGTTCCTACAGAATATAGGAAGTCTGCACCCGTTTTGTCCATTTTGTTTACAAACACGATACGTGGTACGCCGTATGTCGTAGCTTGGCGCCAAACAGTTTCTGTTTGCGGCTCAACACCTGATTGTGCATCAAGTACAGCTACAGCACCATCAAGTACACGCAGGGAACGCTCAACTTCTACAGTGAAGTCTACGTGTCCTGGTGTATCAATGATATTTACACGGTTACCATTCCATTGTGCTGTTGTAGCAGCAGATGTAATAGTGATACCACGCTCTTGCTCTTGTTCCATCCAGTCCATTTGTGATGCACCTTCGTGCGTTTCACCAATTTTATGAATTTTACCAGTGTAAAAAAGAATACGTTCAGTTGTCGTAGTTTTACCGGCATCGATGTGAGCCATGATACCGATATTACGAGTATTTGCTAAGGAGAACTCTCTTGCCATCTTGGTCTTTCTCCTTCCTTTTTATGAGAATAATTTTATATAAATCAATCTTACCAACGGTAGTGAGCAAACGCTTTGTTAGCTTCTGCCATTTTATGTGTATCTTCACGTTTCTTAACAGCTGCACCAGTGTTGTTAGCAGCATCCATGATTTCGTAAGCTAAACGCTCTTCCATCGTTTTTTCACCACGAAGGCGAGAATAGTTTACTAACCAACGAAGACCAAGAGTTGAACGTCGATCTGGACGCACCTCAACTGGTACTTGGTAGTTAGCTCCACCCACACGGCGAGCTCTTACTTCTAGTACTGGCATGATGTTTTTAAGTGCTTGTTCAAACACTTCCATCGGGTTGTTGCCAGTACGTTCTTGGATTGTATCAAATGCAGAATAAAGAATTTTTTGTGATTTACCTCTTTGTCCATCAACCATCATTTTGTTGATTAAACGAGTCACAAGTTTTGAATTATAAATCGGATCTGGTAATACGTCTCTTTTAGAAACAGGTCCTTTACGAGGCATTATGTTTCCTCCTTTCGATGTAGTTCATATTTTTAGTTCTATTATTTTTTTGGTGCTTTTGGACGTTTTGTTCCGTATTTAGAACGACTTTGCATACGGTTGTTTACTCCAGCAGTATCAAGCGCACCACGTACAATGTGATAACGTACCCCTGGTAAGTCTTTTACACGACCTCCACGGATTAGTACCACGCTGTGTTCTTGTAGGTTATGTCCGATACCAGGAATGTAAGCTGTTACCTCGATACCATTTGTCAAACGTACACGCGCATATTTACGTAACGCTGAGTTTGGTTTTTTCGGTGTCATAGTTCCCACACGAGTACATACACCACGTTTTTGTGGAGAAGTTACGTTAGTTTGTGATTTTTTAAAGCTGTTATAACCTTTGTTAAGTGCTGGAGATTTTGAGTTATATTCTTTTGACTCGCGACCTTTACGCACTAATTGATTAATAGTAGGCATTAATTTGTCCTCCCTTCACTTTTCAGTTCTAGTACCACACATCCAGGTGGTTCATAAATGAGCAAAAACAAAGTTTTTGCAAAATCTTTTTTGCAAAAACAGTTTTACTTTTTAATGGCAACAGTAGCTGCTCCGACATCAATACCACATGCTTTTCCAAGCATTTGCATCGAATCAACGTACGTGATTGGAACTTCTAATTCTCGAGCAGTCTCTGCAACATGGGCTGTCAATAATTGATCAGCATCCTGTGCAATGATAACCTCTCGAATTAAATATTGTTTGAGAGCTCTCATGGTTTGTTTCGTTCCTATTATCACTGACTTTGCCTGTAGTACTTTTTCATAAGACATCTATCATATCCTCCAAAGTAACAGGTTATCATAGGAGCACCTTTGCAATAATATCACTTAAAATGTCTTTTTGTCAACTTATCTTTTAAAAAAAATAAATTAATACTGACTCGTGATATCATGTGGACCTTTTACATGATTAAACTAAAATCTAATAAAAGAACATGCACATCACGAGTCAGTGTTTATATCATTACTCTACTGGAACACTATCTTCGTTTGTATCTTCTACAATAACAGGGCTTGCCTTGCGATAACGAAGCATGCCTGTTCCCGCAGGTACCAGTTTACCAATAATAACATTTTCTTTTAATCCAAGTAATTCATCACGTTTTCCTTTTATCGCTGCATCTGTTAACACTCTAGTAGTTTCTTGGAATGAAGCAGCCGACAAGAAGGAATCTGTTTCTAGTGATGCTTTTGTTATACCGAGCAGGACAGGTCGTCCAGTAGCTGGTATTTTACCAGTAAGAAGTGCGTCTGTATTCGCTTGAGTGAATTGGTGTACATCAAGTAAAGTACCTGGAAGAACATCCGTTTCACCTGCATCAAGGACGCGGACTTTACGAAGCATTTGTCTCACCATTACTTCGATATGTTTGTCCCCAATTTCTACCCCTTGCATACGATATACATTTTGAACTTCGCGTAACAAATACTCTTGAACTGCAAGAACATCTGTAACTTTCAGTAACTCTTTCGGATCAATAGATCCTTCGGTTAATTCTTCTCCACGCTGTACGTATGAATCTACAGATACTTTTAAGCGCGCAGAGTATGGTGCGGTATACGTGCGAGATTCAACTGCACCTTGAATCACAATTTCCTGTTGCTTATCTCGTATTTCATTAATTGAAACAACAGTACCTTCGATTTCAGTAATTAGCGCTTGCCCCTTAGGGTTCCTTGCTTCAAATATTTCTTGGATACGTGGTAAACCTTGAGTGATATCATCTCCGGCTACACCACCTGTATGGAATGTACGCATCGTTAACTGTGTACCAGGTTCTCCGATCGATTGGGCAGCAATAATTCCAACTGCTTCCCCAACTTCAACTTCTTGACCCGTCGCAAGATTTCGACCATAACATTTTTTACATACACCATGGCTTGTATTACATGTAAATGCCGAGCGAATCCACGCTTCTTCAATTCCACTATCTTCAATATACTTAGCAAGATCTTCAGTAATAAGTCCATTTTCATGAACAATCACTTCATTCGTTTCAGGATGTTTAATTGCCTTTCTAGCGTGACGACCAATTAAACGTTCTTCTAACGTCTCTATTACCTCTGTACCGTTTTTCAAAGCTGAAATTTTCAGGCCTCGGTCAGTTCCACAATCATCATCGCGAACAATAACATCTTGTGCTACGTCTACGAGACGGCGAGTAAGGTAGCCTGAATCGGCTGTTTTAAGTGCGGTATCGGCAAGACCTTTACGTGCACCATGGGTAGAGATGAAGTATTCTAATACCGTTAGTCCTTCGCGGAAACTTGATTTAATTGGCAACTCGATAATACGTCCAGCCGGGTTGGCCATCAATCCCCGCATACCTGCTAATTGAGTAAAGTTAGATGCGTTACCACGCGCTCCAGAATCACTCATCATGAAGATCGGGTTGCTACGATCTAATGAATCCATTAGTTTAGCTTGAATCGTATCTTTAGCAGCACTCCAAATTGAAATAACTCGATCATAACGCTCGTCTTCCGTTATTAAACCTCGTCTAAATTGTTTTAAGACGTTATCTACTTTTTGTTGTGCTTCTTCGATGATTTGTTGTTTTTCACCCAAAACTACGATATCAGAAACACCAACAGTGATTCCAGCCTTCGTAGAATGTTTGAATCCGAGGTTTTTCATTCTATCAAGCATTTTCGACGTTTCGGTAATTTTGAAACGTTTAAATACTTCCGCAATTATGTTCCCAAGAATTTTCTTCTTGAATGGATCAATTAACGGTTGTGCCTGAATAAGTTCTTTTATGTTTGCCCCGTTTTCAACAAAATACTTCTCAGGAGTTTTCACTTCTAAATTGTATCCTGTAGGTTCATTAATGTAAGGGAACGATTTAGGTAAAATTTCATTAAATATCAGTTTACCAACAGTTGTTAATAAGAGCTGATTATTTTGCTCTTCAGTAAAAGTTTCATTATTTAGAGATCCTGCATGAACAGCTACACGTGAGTGCAAGTGAACATAGCCATTTTGATAAGCAAGCAATGCCTCACTTGTATCTTTAAAGACCATTCCTTCCCCGATAATTCCAGCTCTTTCTAAAGTTAAGTAATAGTTTCCTAATACCATATCTTGTGAAGGAGTAACAACTGGTTTTCCATCTTTCGGATTTAGAATGTTTTGCGCAGCTAACATTAGTAACCTTGCTTCAGCTTGTGCTTCAGATGATAACGGAACGTGTACTGCCATTTGGTCACCGTCAAAATCCGCGTTATATGCCGTACATACAAGTGGGTGAAGACGGATTGCGCGACCCTCAACAAGTGTCGGTTCAAATGCTTGAATACCGAGTCTATGAAGAGTAGGGGCACGGTTAAGTAATACCGGATGCTCCTTAATGACTGCTTCAAGAACGTCCCAAATCTCTGGAGATAACCGTTCTATCTTACGTTTAGCAGATTTAATATTGTGTGCTAATCCTTTTTGAACAAGTTCTTTCATAACAAATGGTTTGAAGAGTTCAATTGCCATTTCTTTTGGAAGTCCGCATTGATACATTTTCAAGTTCGGCCCAACAACGATAACGGATCGACCAGAATAGTCAACACGTTTACCAAGTAAGTTTTGACGGAAGCGTCCTTGCTTTCCTTTTAGCATATGCGAAAGTGATTTCAACGGGCGGTTACCAGGTCCTGTTACCGGACGACCACGACGTCCATTATCAATCAAAGCATCTACAGCTTCTTGAAGCATACGTTTTTCGTTTTGAACGATAATGCTCGGTGCACCAAGATCCAATAAACGTTTTAAACGATTATTGCGGTTAATTACTCGTCGGTACAAGTCATTTAAGTCAGAAGTCGCAAAACGACCACCGTCTAATTGCACCATAGGACGAAGTTCTGGAGGAATAACAGGTAGTACATCAAGAATCATCCAAGAAGGTTCGTTTCCAGAATTACGGAAAGCCTCTAACACTTCAAGACGCTTAATTGCTCGAGTTCTACGTTGTCCTTGAGCTGTTTTTAATTCCTCTTTTAATGCTTCTGTTTCTTTTTCGGTATCAATGTCTTGTAATAATTTCTTTATTGCTTCTGCACCCATACCAGCTTGGAATTTTTTTCCGTACTTTTCGCGGTATGCACGATACTCTTTTTCAGAAAGAAGTTGCTTCTTTTCTAACGTTGTATCACCCGTTTCAGTGACTACGTAAGATGCAAAATATATTACTTCTTCCAAAGCACGTGGAGACATGTCTAACACAAGTCCCATACGACTTGGAATTCCTTTGAAATACCAAATATGTGATACAGGAGCAGCGAGCTCAATATGACCCATACGCTCACGACGGACCTTCGCACGTGTAACTTCTACACCACATCGATCGCAAACTACACCTTTATAACGAACTCGTTTGTATTTACCACAATGACATTCCCAGTCTTTTTGCGGTCCAAAAATTCTTTCACAGAACAAACCATCTTTCTCAGGCTTTAATGTACGATAGTTAATTGTTTCTGGTTTTTTTACTTCGCCATGTGACCAAGAACGAATCTTATCTGGTGAAGCAAGACCAATTTTCATATACTCAAAATTATTTACATCTATCAAGGGGCCTACCTCCCTTTTGATCTCCAGGTTATACCTAAATTGCTTATCATGAACTGTCATGTATTAGGCGCCATTTTCCCTTAAAATAGCCGACCTAATTAATTGAACTCCAACAGGCAGCATGGTTCGATCCGTTAAAAGAGCCAATACTGCCTAGTCAGAGTGGTAAAATAAACTATTTATTCAAAGCGTTAATCCGTTGTGATGGCATTTGTCTTTAAGCCAGCATCTGAGGCAACCATTTCTTTACCTTCTGTATCAATGTTTAAGGAGTCAGAATGATTTACATCATCTTCATCTTCTAAATCACGCATTTCCACTTCGCGGTCTTCAGCATTCATGATTTTAACATCCAACCCTAAGCTTTGAAGCTCTTTAATCAATACTTTAAATGATTCAGGAACACCTGGCTCTGGAACATTTTCACCCTTCACAATCGCCTCATATGTTTTCACACGACCGACGACATCATCGGACTTAACTGTAAGGATTTCTTGCAAGGTGTATGCAGCACCATATGCCTCAAGTGCCCAAACTTCCATTTCACCGAAACGCTGCCCACCAAATTGTGCTTTACCTCCAAGCGGCTGCTGTGTAACGAGTGAATAAGGTCCTGTTGATCGAGCGTGAAGCTTATCATCAACCATGTGAGCAAGTTTGATCATATACATGACACCGACTGATACACGGTTATCGAATGGTTCACCTGAACGCCCGTCATATAAGACTGTTTTCGCATCGCTTGCCATACCAGCTTCAGCAATTGTTGCCCAAACATCTTCCTCTGTTGCTCCATCGAATACTGGAGATGCAACATGGATATTAAGAGCTCTAGCAGCCATTCCTAAATGTAATTCCAATACTTGCCCGATGTTCATACGGGATGGTACACCTAACGGGTTTAACATGATGTCAACAGGTGTGCCATCTGGTAAATACGGCATATCTTCTTCAGGAAGAATACGAGAGATAACCCCTTTATTACCATGACGACCTGCCATTTTGTCGCCTTCATGAATTTTACGTTTTTGTACAATATATACACGTGCAAGTTGGTTTACACCTGGTGGAAGCTCATCTCCATCTTCACGGTTAAACACTTTAACATCATGTACAATTCCACCGCCGCCATGAGGTACACGTAGGGACGTATCACGTACTTCACGTGCTTTTTCACCAAATATAGCGTGTAAAAGACGTTCTTCAGCTGTAAGTTCAGTTACACCTTTTGGCGTTACTTTACCTACCAGTAAGTCTCCATCTTTAACTTCTGCACCGATGCGGATTATGCCACGTTCGTCAAGATTACGAAGTGCATCTTCCCCAACGTTTGGTATATCTCGGGTAATTTCTTCAGGCCCAAGTTTTGTATCTCGTGATTCTGACTCATATTCTTCAATGTGAATAGATGTATATACATCATCTTTCACAAGACGTTCACTCATAATAATGGCATCTTCATAGTTATAGCCATCCCATGTCATGAATGCTACAAGAACGTTACGACCTAAAGCAAGTTCACCTGATTCCATTGACGGACCATCAGCTAATATTTCACCTTTGACCACTTTGTCCCCTACACTTACGATTGGGCGTTGGTTATAACACGTACCTTGGTTAGAACGGATAAATTTCAATAGACGGTATTTATCAAGATTTCCTTTTACCTCTTGTCCATCTACAATACTTACTCGTCGTACCCAGACTTCACGTGATTCTACATGCTCTACGATTCCTTCGTGCTTACAAATAACAGCTGCTCCAGAATCTTTAGCAGATACGTATTCCATACCTGTTCCAACACGTGGTGCTTCTGGTTGTAGTAACGGAACTGCTTGACGTTGCATGTTCGCTCCCATAAGAGCACGGTTAGAGTCATCGTTCTCTAAGAAAGGAATACATGCTGTCGCCGCGGATACAACCTGCTTCGGTGAAACATCCATGTAGTCAACGCGGTCGCGTGGTACTACTGTGTTTTCGCCACGGAAACGGGCTACAATTTTATCATCAACAAATGAACCATCATCAGCTAAACGAGTATTCGCTTGAGCAGTTACATAGTTATCTTCTTCATCTGCTGTCAAATAGTCAATTCGATCTGTAACTTTTCCAGTTTCCGGATCAACACGACGGAATGGTGTTTCAATAAATCCATATGGATTCACCTTCGCGTAGCTGGATAATGAGTTGATAAGTCCAATGTTTGGACCCTCCGGTGTTTCAATTGGACACATCCGCCCATAGTGAGAATAGTGAACATCCCGTACTTCAAAGCCAGCACGTTCACGTGTTAAACCGCCTGGTCCTAATGCAGAAAGACGACGTTTATGCGTCAATTCTCCCAATGGATTTGTTTGGTCCATGAACTGCGAAAGTTGAGAACTTCCGAAGAATTCTTTAATAGAAGCAATTACCGGTCGAATATTAATCAATTGTTGCGGTGTAATGGTATTCGTGTCTTGAATGGACATTCTTTCACGTACCACACGTTCCATCCTTGATAACCCAATCCGGAATTGATTTTGTAATAATTCACCAACTGAACGAAGTCTACGATTACCAAGGTGATCAATATCATCTGTAATCCCTACTCCGTGAAGTAAATTAAAGAAGTAACTAATAGAAGATAAAATGTCGGCTGGAGTGATATTCTTCACCCGGTCCGTTACATTCGCATTTCCAGTTACGTTGATAATTTTCTCGCCTTCTGTATCATTTGGTGCATAAATTTTAATTGGTTGTAGCAAAATCTCATCTTCAACCACACCGCCTACTGGCTGGTATGTGCGGTTACCAATTCCTTCATCAAGATGTGGAAGAATGCGATCTAAAGTGCGTCGATCTAAAAGAGTGCCTTTTTCAACAATAATTTCACCAGTTTCCGGATCCACTAATGTTTCTGCAATACGCTGACCGAATAAACGATTTTTAATATGGAGCTTTTTATTAATTTTATAACGGCCTACATTCGCCAAATCATAACGTTTCGGATCAAAGAAACGTGATACCAAAAGGCTTTTCGCGTTTTCTACAGTCGGTGGTTCACCTGGACGAAGACGTTCGTAAATCTCAAGCAATGCTTTTTCTACACTTTCGGTATTATCCTTTTCAAGCGTATTACGGATATACTCATTGTCTCCAATAAGGTCAAGAATTTCTTGATCTGACCCAAACCCAAGAGCTCTCATTAATACTGTAATTGGCAATTTACGTGTGCGATCAATTCTGACATAAACTACGTCTTTTGCATCTGTTTCATATTCCAACCACGCACCTCGGTTTGGGATAACAGTAGCTGTAAAGCCGTACTTTCCGTTTTTGTCCATTTTTCCGTTGTAGTACACACTTGGCGAACGAACAAGTTGCGAAACAATAACGCGTTCTGCACCATTAATGACGAATGTACCTGTTTCAGTCATAAGAGGGAAATCACCCATGAATACATCTTGGTCTTTGACTTCCCCAGTTTCTTTATTTACAAGTCTGACTTTTACTCGAAGTGGTGCTGAGTACGTTACATCACGTTCTTTCGATTCTTCTACCGAATACTTGGGATCTCCCAAACTGTAATCGATAAATTCAAGCGATAAATTGCCCGTAAAGTCCTCAATCGGAGAAATATCCTGGAACATCTCTCTTAACCCTTCATCAAGAAACCATTGATAAGAAGCGGTTTGAATTTCAATTAGGTTTGGTAATTCCAATACCTCACTGATTCTTGCATAACTTCTACGTTGGCGGTGTCGTCCATACTGAACTAGTTGACCTGTCAACCGATTCACCCCTTAAATCAAGCGTTATAAGGTTCCATTTGTCTTGTGGAAACATGTATTTCCATAGACAAAAAGAAAATGGTTTTTGTTTAAAAACCACAATTTCTCATAAAACGAACTATTATTTATATATTTTTTCCAATTAATCCACTTTCTATACACCTTTTGTATAAAAATTGCATAGTTAAGGAATTATAATATATGCATTTTATAATACTAACATAGCAAAAAAATTGAGTCAAACTTTTTTAGATACAAGTATATAATAACCTTTTTTCTTTACAACCGTTCTGACATTCCCAAAAACCTGTTCCATCTTCTCCATTGCTGATGGAGCACCTTGTTTTTTCTGAATGACGACCCATAACTCGCCGCCATTTTTTAATTTCGCATGACTTTTTTCTAAAATGCCATGAACAACATTTTTTCCCGCACGAATAGGCGGGTTAGTCAATATTGCTGCGAATTGAGTAATTTCCACTCTGTCCAATTGATCACTTTCATGAATATTTACATTTGTAATTCCATTCGTTTTCGCATTATCCTTCGCAAGAGCAACAGCACGGCTATTAATATCTACCAACTCCACTGTTCTTTCAGGAAAGGCTGCAGCAATAGAAAGTCCAATCGGGCCGTATCCACAACCAACATCTAGAATACTCCCTTTTGTCTCCTCATCAAATGTAAAAGTTTCAATTAATAAACGCGAGCCAAAATCGATGTCGTTTTTAGAGAACACTCCATTATCGCTTTTAAAACGAAATGAGCGTCCTCTCAGAGTGTAGTCCCAAAATTTCGGATTGCTTTCAACATCCGGTTTTTGTGAGTAGTAATGATCTGCCAGAGTCATCTCCTCCTATCAGAAAAGATTAATTGAAGAATTTTGAGAGAAGATTTGTGAAGATTAGAAGCTTACTGTTTACAACAATATATCTGTGTATCACTTACACTTTCAAAAGTAAGAGAAAAAAAGCCCGCCATAATAGCGAGCTTTTTAACAAGCAAAATTACTTAACTTCAACGCCAGCTCCAACTTCTTCAAGTTTAGCTTTGAATTCTTCAGCTTCTTCTTTAGATACGCCTTCTTTGATTGCTTTAGGAGTGTTATCAACAAGTTCTTTCGCTTCTTTAAGACCAAGTCCTGTGATTTCACGAACAACTTTGATAACTTTGATTTTTTGGTCGCCTGCAGATGCAAGAACAACGTCAAACTCAGTTTTTTCTTCAGCAGCAGCGCCACCAGCAGCAGCTACAGCTACTGGAGCAGCAGCAGTTACGCCAAATTCTTCTTCGATTGCTTTAACTAGGTCATTTAGTTCTAAAACAGTCATCGTTTTAACTGCTTCAATGATTTGATCTTTAGTCATTGTATATTTCCTCCTAGGGTTTGTTTTAGTTTTTGATTACCAAGGGCAAAGCGCTAGCTTACGCTCCTTGTTCTTCTTTTTGTTCTGCCACAGCTTTTGTAGCAAGAGCAAGATTGCGAATAGGTGCTTGTAGCACGCTGAGTAGCATAGAAAGTAGACCTTCGCGTGATGGAAGTTCTGCAAGAGCTTTAATTTCTTCAGCTGATGCAACATTTCCTTCGATAACTCCAGCTTTAATTTCTAATGCTTCATGTTTTTTCGCGAAATCGTTAAGGATTTTCGCAGGAGCAATAACATCTTCAGTAGAGAATGCAATTGCGTTCGGGCCAGTCAATGATTCATTTAAAGCAACTAATTCAGCAGCTTCAGCAGCACGACGAGTCATAGAGTTTTTGTAAACCTTGAACTCAACGCCCGCTTCACGAAGTTGTTTACGAAGTTCTGTTAATTCTGATACAGATAATCCGCGGTAGTCAACAACAACAGTTGATTGGCTAGCTTTGAATTTCTCTGCGATCTCATTAACAATTTGAACCTTTTGTTCGATAATGGCGCTCATCCTTACACCTCCTATAGATTTGCTTGAAAACATTTATACCGGTCAAAGATAAAGCCTCCACATCTTGCAGACGAGGAGGCAGTAATTTGAAAGTCATAGTCATGGACTATTTTATCGAATTACCTCGGCAGGAAATTAAGCTCAAGACGTGAGCACCTACTGTCTACGGTACAAATGATATTCTTTTATATTAACAAAACAGATTATAGCAATAATCGTTTCATATTGTCAAATGTTAATTTTTTACATTGAATGAAGAAGGATCAACCTTAACACCAGGGCCCATTGTAGTCGTTACAGAAACATTTTTCATGTAAGTTCCTTTAGCTGCCGCAGGTTTAACTTTCATTAATGTGTCATAGATAGTTGTAAAGTTCTCAACCAATTTGCTGTCTTCGAAAGAAGCTTTACCAATTGGAGCATGAATGATACCTGTTTTGTCAACGCGGTATTCAACTTTACCAGCTTTAATTTCGTTAACTGCTTTCGTTACATCAAATGTAACTGTACCAGTTTTAGGGTTCGGCATAAGACCTTTTGGTCCTAATACTCGTCCTAATTTACCAACTTCACCCATCATATCTGGAGTAGCTACGATTACATCAAATTCGAACCAACCTTGTTGGATTTTGTTGATGTATTCTGCGTCTCCAACATAATCAGCACCTGCCGCTTCAGCTTCTTTAACTTTTTCGCCTTTAGCAAATACTAATACACGTTGAGTTTTACCAGTTCCGTTCGGAAGCACGACTGCTCCACGGATTTGTTGGTCAGCTTTCTTAGGGTCAACGCCTAAACGGAAAGCAACTTCAACTGTTGCATCAAATTTTACAAAGCTAGTTTTTTTAGCAAGTTCTACAGCTTCTGCTACTGAATATGCTTTAGTACGGTCAATTAATTGTACCGCTTCAAGATACTTTTTACCTTTATTAGCCATGATATAAAATCCTCCTATATTGTGGTTTTAACGGAATAACCTCCCACGAATAAAGGTTGCGAGTATGAATCGCAACCCCGTAGAAACGAATAACTGTTTAGATGGGATTAATCTTCGATGACAATACCCATGCTGCGTGCTGTACCTTCAACCATACGCATTGCAGACTCAACGTTTGCTGCGTTTAGATCAGGCATTTTTGTTTCTGCAATCTCGCGTACTTTATCACGTTTGACTGTAGCAACTTTATTACGGTTAGGTTCACCAGAACCAGACTCAATTCCAGCTGCAACTTTAAGCAATACTGCAGCAGGTGGAGTTTTTGTTACGAATGTAAATGAACGGTCTTCAAATACCGTAATTTCAACAGGAATAATTAGACCAGCTTGATCTGCTGTACGAGCGTTGAACTCCTTACAGAATCCCATGATGTTAACACCAGCTTGACCTAGTGCAGGACCAACCGGCGGTGCCGGATTCGCTTTCCCAGCAGGAATTTGCAATTTAACCATTTTAATTACTTTTTTAGCCACGAGACACACCTCCTTATAAGTCTAAGTCCGTGATGTGGTAATAGGGGTATACCCTCCCACTCATCTTAAATTCTTTATTTAAATAAAGAATGTTTGTATCATTTAGGTCTCGTAATAGAAACATACTGACCTATGAAATTTTACCACTTTCCAACAATGATTTCAAGTTTTTTCAGATTATATTTTTTCCACCTGATTAAAATCTAGTTCAACCGGGGTATCTCTGCCAAACATATTGACCAGCACCCGTACTTTACTTTTGTCCTTATCCAATTCTTCAATAACTCCTGAGAAATTGGAAAATGGTCCTTCTTTAACCGTAACTGTGTCACCTAACTCGAAATCTACTTCAATTCGTTGTTCATCAACACCCATGCGTTTTAGAACTACTTCAATTTCTTCAGGTAGTAAAGCCGTTGGTTTTGAACCAGCTCCAGAAGAACCAACAAACCCTGTTACCCCAGGAGTATTTCGAACTACATACCAAGAATCATCCGTCATAATGATTTCCACAAGTACATAACCCGGAAATACTTTCTTTTTCAGAACCTTCTTCTTACCATCTTTAATTTCTGTTTCTTCTTCTTCAGGAACAACGACGCGGAAGATCTTATCTTGCATCGCCATTGTTTCTACACGTTTCTCAAGATTCGCTTTTACTTTATTCTCATATCCTGAGTATGTGTGTACAACATACCAATTTTTTTCCATGTTAATAGGACTAAATCGCCCTTCCCTCCCTATACATTTCTTTTTTTCATATTGTTTTCATTTTTACATGAAAAGTCCAAGAAGGCATTGCTGACTTCCAGATGAATTACTTTTAAGAAAAGCGAAAAGCACTTTGTTCATTACAAAGGCTTGTATATGACAAACAAGATAGAGAACAATGTTTTTCTCCCTATTCAATTATTTGTCTATTAACTGATAAGGTAACTTTCGCTCAGCATCAAAATCCGTTTGAAAACTTACGCTTTCTTACTCTTAAAAAAGACAAATTAAAAAACCCGTTTCCGGGCTTTTTACTGTTGTTTATTATTTTAGCACTATTATAGCTTATTTTGGAATCTCTTATTCAATAACAAGACGAATTAGTTTAGATATGCCTAAATCTACTACAGCAAAGAAAACTGCCATAATGACAACGGTTGAAAGTACTACTACCGTATATCTTGTAAGCTCTTTTCTTTTAGGCCAGCTTACTTTCCTCATCTCTCGAGCAACACCGCGAAAAAATTCGGTTATGCGATTCATGAATGTAACCTCCAACCAACTTAGATAGCTTCTGTCAATCTATTTAAACAGTTACTTCGTTTCTTTATGCATGGTATGGGCATTGCAAGTACTACAAAATTTCTTAATTTCCAAACGCTCCACACTTGCTGCTTTATTGCTTTCAGAAGAGTAGTTTCTAGAACCGCAATCTGTACAAGCGAGGATTAACTTTTTTCTCATCATTTCCACACCTATCTATCTCTACATCGTTAAAACTTTATCACGGCTGTCACTTATTGTCAACAAACAATAAGCTTAAATACCGCATGAATACAGGGAATTACAGGGTTACCTCTCTCACTTCCAAATATCGTTCTAGCTTCCTCTTCACTCGTTGTAGGGCATTGTCTATAGACTTCACGTGTCGGTTTAATTCTTCTGAAATTTCCTGGTAAGATTGTCCGTCTAGATAAAGAGCAAGAACCTTTCTCTCTAAATCACTCAATAGTTCCGCCATTTTTAATTCGATGTCATCAAATTCTTCCTGATTTATGAAAAGTTCTTCAGGATCTAAAACTTTTGCTCCAGAAATAACATCCATAAGTGTGCGATCTGACTCTTCATCATAAATAGGCTTGTCCAAAGATACATATGAGTTTAAGGGAATATGTTTTTGTCTTGTTGCTGTTTTAATCGCTGTAATAATCTGCCTTGTAATGCAAAGCTCTGCAAAGGCTTTAAATGTTGACAGTTTATCCCCTTTGAAATCACGAATAGCCTTATATAAACCTATCATACCTTCTTGTACGATGTCTTCTTTATCAGCACCAATTAAAAAATAGGTTCTAGCTTTAGCTCTTACAAAGTTTCGGTATTTTTGGATTAAATAATCCAAAGCCTCACTGTCTCCTTTATGCACATAATCCACAAGCACGTCATCATCAAACTGGCCATAATCCTCATTCACTTTCATTCCGAAGTTGGACCCCACATTTTATCCCCCTGACCGTACGCATAGTTAGCAATATTATACAGTAGGTGAAATTTACTCGTCAACAGCTCAAAACTTCCCCCGGCGCCAATTTTCAAAAATTTCTGCCACTTCGTCCGTTAAATCAATCTTGGAATTTTGTTTGAATTTTGTCGCTTTATCAAGCTTTTTGTCAATTTCAACTTCTATATGTTCCATTTCAATTAATAGTTCTCGTGCAGATTTTCGTAAAGCTCCTTGCCCAAAAACCACCCATTGTTCCGTAAAATCAGAAGTTGCCACGTAAACTTGCGTTTTAATATTATTTAACTGGATAGCCATTTTTTCGATCCGCTCATCTGCGGACTCGTTTTCTCTTGTAAAAATAATTTCTACCTTAAAATTTTTATATTTACGCTCAATCCCCTGGACAAAATGGGCATCAAACACAACTATGACTCTGTAACCTGAAAAAGCTTGATATTCTGCCATCTTCTCTATCAGACGATCACGCGCTTCTGATAAATTGTGTTCCTTTAATTCTCTTAGTTCCGGCCAAGCTCCAATAATGTTATAACCGTCTACCAACAGAATATTCATTACCTATTCTCCTATAGGATTTCTTTTTCGATAAACCTCATACATCAACAAACCCGCTGCAACAGATGCATTCAAAGAAGTTACCTTTCCGATCATTGGCATACGAATAAGAAAATCACATTTATCTTTAATAAGGCGGCCCATTCCCTTTCCTTCGCTGCCGATTACGAGGCCAATTGGCATCTTACCATCCATGTTTCGGTAATCATCAGTGCCCAACGCATCGGTACCAACAATCCAGACCCCACGTTCTTTTAATTCATCAATCGTTCTAGACATGTTAGTAACTCTGGCAACAGGAATGTATTCGATGGCTCCTGTTGATGATTTTGCTACAGTTGCAGTTAAGCCCACAGCTCTACGTTTCGGGATAATAATACCATGAGCTCCTACCGCATCTGCTGTACGCATGATCGATCCAAGATTATGAGGATCTTCAATTTCATCTAATAAAATAAAAAAGGGAGCTTCTTCACGAGACTCTGCCACAGCAAATAGATCATCCACTTCTGCATATGAATACGCAGCTACCTGTGCAACAACCCCTTGATGAATGCCTTCTGTCATTTGATCAATCTTTTTTTTCGGGACAAAATTAACGAATATATTCCTCTCTTTTGCCAATGTAATAATTTGCTGCATTGTACCTTTTTGCGAACCTTCAGCAATCCATATTTTATTCATATCACGCTCAGAACGTAATGCTTCTAATACAGGATTCTTTCCAATGATATATTCCTCGTTCATAAGCTCATCTCCTTTTTTCGTCTTCAATAAATTGGATCGATTGATTAATCAGAACCTCTAATCTCTCATTGTTTCCTGATAAATATACATAACCCATTAATGCCTCAAACGCAGTACCATATCGATAAGTTTGAACATCCGTATTCTTAGGCACGCTACCTGATTTGGCATTCCGTCCGCGCCTAACGACAGCTCGTTCTTCCTCTGTTAATTGATTGCTTTCAATAAAAAAATGAATGATTTTACTTTGTGCTTTCGCCGATACGAATGAAGTCGCTTCTTTATGAAGTAAATGCGGCTTCACTGCACCCTTTTTCAATAGATGATGCCTGATATACGTCTCATATACGGCATCACCCATATAAGCAAGAGCAAGGCTATTCACCATTTTTTCATCGACTTTCTTCTCGTGTTGCATACTGTTTATCCTCTTTTCCATCTAGTACCCTGAGGTGTATCTTCGAGAATAATATTTAAATGTTTTAGTCGGTCTCGAATGTCATCTGAAAGTTTAAAGTTTCTGTCTTTACGCGCTTGGATACGCTGCTGAATCAACGCTTCTATTTCTTCATCCAGTAAAGTTTCTTCCTCAAGAGTCAAACCAAGGATGGACGTTAATAACTTGAACTCTTCGATGAATTTCTCAATCACATGCTGATCTGTATTCTTTTCCATCATGTAGTAATTAGCTTGCTTGGAAAGCTCAAACAAGACAGAAATGGCATTAGCTGTATTAAAGTCATCGTCCATTTCACGGGTGAATTCATCATGTAATTCTGAAATTTTCTTCAACCACAAATCATTGCTATCCGCTAATCCGGCACTAGAATCTAATCGATGCTTTAAGTTTTGAAAAGATGTTTTCAAACGGTCAAATGCTGCTTTGGTTTTCTCAAGTACTTCTTCACTATAATTAATAGGATGGCGATAATGAACAGATAACATGAAGAATCTCAATACTTGTGGATCGTGATGCTGAATAATGTCGTGTACAAGGACAAAATTCCCTAATGATTTCGACATTTTTTCATTATCTATATTTATATAGCCATTATGCATCCAGTACTTTGCAAATGTTTTCCCAGTCAAAGCCTCTGATTGGGCAATTTCATTTTCATGATGCGGGAATGCTAAATCTTGGCCACCTGCATGAATATCAATCGTGTCACCTAGGTATTTTTGCGCCATAGCTGAGCATTCAATATGCCAACCTGGGCGGCCATTTCCCCACGGAGATTCCCAAGAAATTTCGCCCTCCTTTGCTGTTTTCCATAGTGCAAAGTCTAACGCATCTTGTTTCCTTTCCCCTACTTCAATTCTTGAGCCAATGCGTAGCTCATCAATGGATTGATGTGAAAGCTTGCCATACGTATCGAATTTACGAGTTCGGAAGTAGACATCGCCTTCCGATTCATAAGCATATCCTTTTTCAATCAATGCAGAAACAAAATCAATAATCGTATCCATATTTTCCATAACAGTCGGATGTTTATCTGCCTTTTTGCAACCTAACGCAGTGACATCTTCAAAATAAGCATTAATAAATCGTTCTGCAATCGTTGGAACATCTTCACCTAATTCCTTTGCAGCCTTAATTAACTTATCATCTACATCAGTAAAATTTGAAACAAATTTTACATCATAACCGCTAAATTTAAGATAATTGCGGACCGTGTCAAACACAATAGCAGGACGGGCGTTGCCAATATGGATATAGTTGTACACGGTAGGTCCGCAAACGTACATCTTCACCTTACCTTCTTCTATTGGAATGAACTCTTCCTTCTGCCGTGATACAGTATTATAAATTTTAATAGTCATATTCTTTGCTCCTTTCTTCCTTTAACACATTCAATTCCGCTTTCATTTCCAACAGTTCTTTTTCCAGTTCTATGATGCGGTCTGCAATTGGGTCAGGAAGATCTGTATGGTTCAAATCTTTATTTATCCTTACTCCATCCTGAATAACGACTTTTCCTGGAATACCAACAACAGTCGAATTCGGGGGAACTTCTTTCAGTACCACAGAACCTGCGCCAATTTTGGAATTTTCCCCAACTTCAATAGAGCCTAATACCTTAGCACCTGTAGCAATTAATACATTGTCTTTAATGGTGGGATGCCGTTTACCTTTTTCTTTTCCTGTTCCTCCAAGTGTAACACCTTGAAACACAGATACATTATTCCCAATTTCACAAGTTTCACCAATCACAATCCCCATTCCATGATCAATAAAAAAACGATTCCCAATTTGTGCACCTGGATGAATTTCAACACCAGTGAAGAAGCGGCTAATTTGCGAAATAGCTCTTGCAATGAAAAAGAATTTTCGTTTATAAAGGGCATGGGCCAGTCGATGACTCCAAATGGCATGCAATCCGGCATATGTCAAAATAACTTCTAGATAACTACGTGCTGCAGGATCCTGGTCAAATATGACCTCTAAGTCTTCCTTGAACATTTTAAACACCGCTGTGACCTCCTATATATCCCTTCTCTTTTTCTCTATTTGCTTGACGTTTGGACAAAAATGACCGTATCTAGCGACCTATATATTCATTTTGTTCAATAAAAAAACGCCTCTGTCCAATAGACAGAGACGCTTTTTTAGCGCGGTTCCACTCTGTTTGAAATGTACAACAAATCGTTCCATTTCCAACTTGTTTCCTGATAACGGAGGAAGTTCCGCCTTTACCTACTATTGGTTAGTTCAGCAAAGGACTCCAGGGTGCATTTCATAAAATGAGGGGCTTAAACCACTTTCAGCAGGTTATGGTTCTCTCTTTCAAGCATCATTTTCTTACTTCTCCCTATCTACGCGTTTTAACTAATAATTATCTAATACTATATTACATTTCCAACAAATTGTTAACTTAAAATGTTCTCTACACGCTGTTTTATTTTTTCCTTACCTAAAAGCGCAATAGCTTTCGGAAGATCAGGTCCGTGTGTTTGTCCTGTAACTGCTGCACGAATCGGCATAAACAGTTTTTTCCCTTTTTGTCCTGTGCTTTTTTGAACGGCTTTAATCGCCTTCTTAATTTCCTCAGCAGTAAATGCTTCAAGGGAATCAAGTTCTTGAAGAAATGCTTGCATAACTTCTGGAACTTGCTCTTCTGCAAGAACCTCTTTCGCTTCCTCTTCGAAATCCAACTCTTCCCTAAAGAATAGTTGTGAAAGTCCAACGATTTCCGCACCAAAACTCATTTGCTCTTGATACAAATCAACTAATTGATAAACCCATTTAGCTTCTTCTTCGTTCATTTCAGCAGATATTTTCCCTGCTTTTACAAGATGAGGCAATGATATTTCTACAGCACGGCTGATATCAAGTTGTTTCACATACTGATTGTTCATCCATGTTAACTTCTGAGTGTCAAATAAAGCCGGTGATTTTGACAGGCGGTCTGCATCAAACATTTTGATAAATTCATCTTTTGAAAAGATTTCTTCTTCTCCGCTTGGTGACCAACCCAATAATGCAATGAAATTGAATAAAGCTTCTGGCAAATAGCCTAATTCTTCATATTGCTCAATAAATTGAATGATTGATTCATCACGCTTACTTAATTTCTTACGACTCTCATTAACGATAAGAGTCATATGTCCAAATACAGGCGGCTCCCAACCAAATGCTTCATAAATCATCAATTGTTTTGGCGTATTTGAAATATGATCGTCGCCACGAAGTACATGCGAGATTTTCATCAAATGATCATCTACTGCCACTGCAAAGTTATAAGTTGGAATCCCGTCCTTTTTCACAATAACAAAGTCGCCAATCCCGTCCGATTCAAAGGATACTTCATCTTTAACCATATCTTTAAACGTGAAGACCTTGTCAGATGGAACAGCAAAGCGGATGCTAGGCTTTCTCCCCTCTGCTTCAAACTTACTTCGCTCTTCTTCTGTCAAATGACGGCATTTCCCTGAATATTTAGGCGTTTCATTACGAGCAAGCTGCTCCTCGCGCTCCGCCTCAATTTCCTCTTCAGTACAATAGCATTTATATGCCAAGCCTTTTTCGAGCAGACCGTCATATAATTCTTTGTAAATATCATTTCGCTCAGATTGGCGGTAAGGTCCATATTCCCCACCAACATCGATGCTTTCGTCCCACTCAATCCCAAGCCATTTTAAATATTTGAGCTGGCTCTCTTCGCCACCCTCAATATTCCGCTTTTGGTCTGTATCTTCAATACGGATAATAAACTTCCCATCTAGATTTCGTGCAAACAAATAATTAAACAAAGCCGTACGTGCGTTACCTATATGTAAATGCCCTGTTGGACTAGGTGCATATCGGACTCGAATGTCACTGCTCATATCTGACTCCTCCTAATGAATACATTCCATACGTCACTTCATAATCCCAAAATGGCCTAACCACATGGGAAGTCTCATTTTATTTTACCACCAATAAGTCTTTGAAGAAAGTATCTCTTGGCGGTCACTCCGCTTTCACTAAGAGTACAGCAACTTGTGCGGCTATTCCTTCTCCACGGCCAGTAAAACCAAGCTTTTCAGTTGTCGTTGCCTTTACATTGATTTGATCCACGGAAGCTTCCAGCAGCTCAGCTATTCTTGCTTTAATTTTTTCGTTATAAGGGGACATTTTAGGCTTTTGCGCTATGATTGTACAATCTGCATTTCCAAGTACATAACCTTTCTTTTTCACTATTGCCCATACATGTTGAAGAAGCTTCGCTGAATCGGCATCCTTAAACTCTGGATCTGTATCCGGGAAATGCTTTCCAATATCACCTGCACCGATTGCCCCAAGACATGCATCGGCAACTGTATGAAGTAATACGTCTGCATCTGAATGGCCAAGTAAACCTTTTTCATAAGGAATTGTTACTCCACCAATAATTAACGGTCTTCCTTCTACCAACTGATGAACATCAAATCCTTGTCCAATTCGAAACATCATTTCATCTCTCCCTTTACATCTTATTTTTATGAAAGTGCTACATCATTTATCCTTCATGATAAATGGTGGCCTTTTAATCCCATACAGGTTTTTTATGTAAAATTGCTTCTGCAAAATATAAATCTTCTTGAGTCGTAATCTTAATGTTATCATAATTACCTTCAATAATTACAACAGGTTGCCCCACTCGTTCCAGAAGACTAGCATCATCAGTACCTAAATAACCGGCTTTTTCTGCTTCCTCATGAGCCCTTTTCAAAATGGACACACGAAAAGCCTGTGGTGTTTGGACAGCCCACAAGCTAGATCGCTCCACGGTATCTATAACCATACTTTCTTTCACTTTTTTTATTGTATCTTTAACCGGAACCGCAACAATTGCCCCTCCATGTGAGGATGCTGCCTCTGTTAAACGGTTAATAAGCAATTGGTCAATAAACGGCCTTGCTCCATCGTGAACTAATACAAGGCCGTCTTCCTTGATTTCTTTCACCCCGTTAAACACACTTTGTTGACGCTCTTTACCACCTGGAACAAGCCTAATCTCTTTCTTTATTCCATACTGCTTAATTAGACTTTCAAAAATGGTTGCTTCATCTGGATTAATCGTCAGGATAATCCGCTTACAGGCAGGGTCACGATCAAATACTTGTAGTGTATACACAATAATTGGAGTTTCTAAAAGTTCGATAAATAATTTATTCTTTCCAGCCTTCATTCTTTTTCCTTGTCCCGCTGCTGGAATGACTACTTCATAAAACATACCGGCCTCTCCTTGCCACTATAGGACCCGTTTACTTCCTATAATGCTTTTTCTAATAGTTTAGGCTTTGCAAAAATCATACGACCTGCAGATGTTTGAAGGACACTGGTTACTAATACATCGATCCGCTTGCCGATATAATCTCTTCCACCCTCAACAACAATCATCGTTCCATCGTCAAGATAAGCAACGCCCTGATTCTGCTCTTTCCCATCTTTAATGACTTGTACACTCATTTCTTCCCCTGGCAGTACAACTGGCTTCACAGCATTGGCTAAATCATTAATATTCAGCACAGGTACCCCTTGAAATTCACACACTTTATTGAGGTTGAAGTCATTTGTAACAACAACACCATTGGATACTTTCGCAAGCTTAACTAATTTGCTATCCACCTCTTGAATATCTTCAAAATCACCTTCATACATTTCTACTTTTATCGATAATTCCTTTTGAATGCGATTGAGGATATCCAATCCTCGGCGACCACGATTTCTTTTTAATGCATCTGATGAGTCGGCAATATGTTGAAGCTCCGCTAAAACAAATTGCGGGATGATAATTACACCTTCTAAAAATCCTGTTTGGCAAATATCCGCAATTCTTCCATCAATAATGACGCTTGTATCGAGGATTTTCATTTTTCGATTTTGCTCTTCTAATTCCTGTTCACTTCCTTGAATTTTTCTTTTTCCAGCTTTGGAGAATAAATTCAAGAATTCATCCCGCTTCTTAAAGCCTACTTGAAAACCGAGATATCCAAATAATAGAGTCAAAAGAATCGGTGCTACCGTATTTAGAATAGGTACTTGGATGGCATTGAGTGCTGAACCGATAATATAGGCAGCCAAGAGACCTACAAGCAAACCAATACTTCCGAAAACAATATCCGTAATCGGCGCCTTGACGAGTTGTTCCTCTAGCCACTTCATAAAATTAACGACATACTCTACAACCCAAAAAGTAATAAGATAAAATATGATGGCTCCTAAAATAGCAGTAACATAAGAGTTATTTAATAATGCAATATCATCTACATGTATCATTGTTAATAGCCAAGGAATTAACACAATTCCAAGTGTACCCCCGACAATTAAGAAACATGCTTGTATAATGCGTTTTAACATCCCTTCACCTCCCTTTACTCATTATTAACAAATATTAAAATTCGAAACCTTCTTACTTAATTTTTTGATAAAATTTTACGATAAAATTATAGATAACTTCCATACCTCAGCCTAGCATTCGTCAATAGGAGTGTCAAAAATTATTCATTCCATTCACATTCTTCGCTCTGCAACAAGTTGTGATTTCAGCAGTCTCAGACCTTCTTGAATTTTATTCGCCCGGACTTCACCGATACCTTCAACATCGTCCAACTCTTCTACAGAAGCCTGATAGACGGTAATAAAATTGCCAAATTGATTGATAAGATTCTCAACAATCAAAAATGGCAATCTGGGGATTTTATGTAAAATCCGATACCCTCTCGGACTTACAATTTCATCCAGATGAATATAACCGTTATATCCAAGTACCTTTAACAAAGTGCCTTCCTCAAACTTCTCCTGCTGGGCTAACTCGTGCAGCTTTTCGATTATTTCTTTTGGCTGGTCTTCCTTCTGATTGAGATAATCTTTTATAATTAATTTCCCTTCACTTTCCAACTCAAAAAGTAACTCGTTCATCTGAAGACGGATTAATCTCCCCTCTGTTCCAAGCTCATTCAAATAATTAACTAACTCGAGTTTTATTCTTAAAACCATAATGTAACGATGGAGGACCTGCAATAAATCCGTATAGGTCACCATATCTTCAAATTCAAGCAATCCCAGTTCATTAATACTTTGCTGCAAAACAATTTTATATTTTTCCAACGTTTGTATCGCAAGATTTGCTTTAGCTAAAATAACAGCAATATCTTTAAGAGCATATTGGAAATTTCCCTGATAAAGTGTAATAACATTTCTCCGCTGTGAAATTGCAATAACAAGTGATTTTGTTTCCCTTGCCACTCGTTCTGCTGTTCTATGACGCATCCCGGTTTCCTTGGATGGTACGGATGTGTCTGGTGCCAACTGTGCATTAGCAAGGATGATTTTATCCGCTTTTTCATTTAATAGGATCGCACCATCCATCTTTGCCAGTTCATACAATGTACTTGGTGTACAAGGAGAGTTAATTTGAAATCCACCGTCTACTATTGACCTGACTTTCTCATTATCACCAACAACGATGAGTCCTCCTGTATTAGCACGCAAGACATTATCGATCCCTTCTCTTAATGGTGTACCTGGGGCAACCATGTGAAGGATTTCTAATTTAATCTTTTCAAATGCTTTTTTGTCTGTCATTTTTAGCCTCCTAGCGCATACTGAAGAGCTTCCGCAACGGTTGACACTCCGATAATTTCAATTCCTTTAGGTGCACTCCACCCACTTACATTATTAGCTGGAAGTATTACTCGGTCAAAACCAAGTTTCACCGCTTCCTGAACCCTCTGTTCAATTCTTGATACTCTTCTCACTTCACCAGTCAGGCCTACTTCCCCAATTATACAATCCGTAGGTTTCGTTGTTTTGTCTCGAAAACTTGAAGCAATACTTACAGCAACTGCAAGGTCTATCGCGGGTTCATCCAGCTTTACTCCACCAGCTACCTTTAGATAAGCATCTTGGTTCTGTAAGAGTAATCCGACCCTTTTTTCTAAAACAGCCATCAAAAGTGATACCCGATTATGGTCAATACCAGTTGCCATCCTTCGTGGGTTCCCGAAGCTTGTCGGAGATACGAGTGCTTGAATTTCCACAAGCACTGGGCGTGTTCCTTCCATCGAAGCGACAACTGTTGAACCAGCCGCACCTTGGGACCGTTCTTCGAGGAATATTTCAGATGGATTTGCGACCTCTTCTAAACCGCTCTCCTTCATTTCAAAAATACCCATTTCATTTGTAGAACCAAAGCGATTCTTAACGGCTCGGATAATTCGATATGTATGGTGCCGTTCTCCTTCAAAATACAATACTGTATCTACCATATGCTCCAATAATCTTGGACCCGCAATAGCCCCTTCCTTCGTTACATGACCAACAATAAAAATGGCGATGCCATTTGATTTCGCGATACGCATTAATGTAGCCGTACATTCCCTGACCTGCGATACACTACCAGGGGCAGAAGTGACTTCCGACTGGTAGACTGTCTGAATAGAATCAATAATAACAAGATCGGGATTCACTTCAGCAATTGCTTGCTGGATATAATCCATATCTGTTTCTGAATATACATATAAATGGTCAGATGTAACTCCAAGTCGATCTGCACGCAGTTTCGTTTGTTTTACCGACTCTTCTCCAGAAATATAAAGGACTTTCTTCTCCTTTTGTGCGAGTTGAGAAGATACCTGTAGCAAAAGTGTCGATTTACCAATCCCTGGATCACCACCGATTAAAACAAGTGACCCCTGAACAATCCCTCCACCTAATGCTCGATTCAACTCTGCTAAATCTGTAGCAATTCTTGGCTCTTGTAACGTTTCAATTGTTGTAATAGGTGTTGCCTTTTGCCGCTCGGCCGTTCCTGCGATTCCATCTGAATGTGTAAAGGCCCCTCCGCGTCTCGTGGGCTTTACAATTTCAACTTCCTCAACCATTTTGTTCCATTCTCCACAGCCAGGGCATTTCCCCATCCATTTTGCTGACTCATATCCACATGATTGACACATGAACTTCGTCTTTTTTTTCGTTGCCATGATAACTTCCCTTTCTTTTAGTAAAATAAATAAGCCTCTATCGCCAATACGTTTATGTAAAAAAATCCCTATACTAGATATTATGTATTGACCTGTCATAATCCTGCTTATTTCATAATCATTCCAGTTTTTTTAATTTTTTAGAAAAAAAAAGAGAGTGTCCCATAAGAGTCTGACCTCGCACTCTAAACAGTATGTAGTGATTCATACACTAAACATATACTGTCTTTAGTTATCGCGGGGTCTGACCCTTCTTTTGGGACACCCTCTTGTCACCACTTATTTAATACTATTTACTGGTTCTACATATTTTAGTACAAATTCACCATCTTTTACATCAATCGTAACCGGATGATTTTTTTGAACATTTCCTTTCAGCAGCTCTTCAGATAAGTAGTCTTCTACATGCTTTTGTAGCGCCCTACGAATCGGACGAGCCCCATATTCAGGATCATATCCTTCTTCAGCAATTTTTTCTTTCGCAGTATCTGTCAATTCAATTAAAATTTCCTGCTCTTTCAAGCGGTTTGTAAGTTGAGTTGTCATAAGTGTAACAATTTCATTCAAGTGCTTTCTCTCAAGAGCATGGAATACAATTGTTTCATCAATTCGGTTTAGGAACTCTGGACGGAACGCGCGCTTTAGCTCTTCCATCACTTTTCCTTTCATATCCTTATAATCCTGACCTTGATCTTGGATGTTAAATCCTACATATTTATTTGATTTTAAAGCGGCTGCTCCTACATTGGAAGTCATAATTAGAATCGTATTTCTAAAGTCTACTGTACGCCCCTTAGAATCCGTTAATCTGCCGTCCTCCAAAACTTGAAGAAGAATGTTGAATACATCTGGGTGTGCTTTTTCAATCTCATCTAATAGGACGACGGAGTACGGCTTTCTACGTACTTTTTCGGTTAATTGCCCACCTTCTTCATATCCTACATATCCAGGAGGTGAACCAACAAGACGTGAAGTCGAATGCTTTTCCATGTATTCTGACATGTCAATGCGAATCATTGCCTCTTCATCACCGAAAATGGATTCAGCCAACGCTCTTGCTAGTTCTGTTTTACCCACTCCTGTAGGTCCAAGGAAAATAAATGAGCCTATTGGTCGTTTGGGGTCTTTCAAGCCTGCTCGAGCTCGACGTACGGCTTTAGCAACCGCAATTACCGCTTCCTCTTGACCAATTACACGATCATGAAGAATACTTTCCATCTTCAACAATTTATCTGATTCCGTTTGTGCAAGTCTTGTAACAGGGACACCCGTCCAACTAGATACGACATGAGCAATATCATCGACGGTTACTTCACTATTTTCTTGACCCTGTTTTTCTTTCCAAGTCTTCTTCGTTTCTTCAAGTTGTTCTCTTAATCGCTGTTCAGTATCGCGTAAAGAGGCTGCCTTTTCAAACTCTTGGCTCTGTACAGAAGAGTCTTTTTCTTTTCGTACTTCATCAAGTTTCACTTCTAATTCTTTTAAATTCGGCGGAGTCGTATAAGAACGTAATCGAACTTTTGAACCAGCTTCATCGATTAAATCAATTGCTTTATCAGGAAGAAAGCGGTCAGAAATATAACGATCAGAGAGTTTAACCGCAGCATCTATCGCTTCGTCTGTAATAGAGACACGGTGATGCGCTTCATAACGATCACGTAAGCCTTTTAGGATTTGAATGGATTCCTCTAATGTAGGCTCATTAACCGTTATAGGCTGGAATCTGCGCTCTAAGGCAGCATCCTTCTCAATATATTTTCGATATTCATCAAGAGTCGTAGCTCCAATACATTGTAATTCACCACGAGCTAATGAAGGTTTCAAAATATTAGAGGCATCAATTGCTCCTTCTGCTCCACCAGCACCAATTAATGTGTGTAGTTCATCAATAAATAAAATGATATTTCCAGCTTGGCGAATTTCATCCATCACTTTCTTCAAACGATCTTCAAACTCACCACGGTATTTCGTACCAGCTACTACAGTTCCCATATCAAGGGTCATAACTCGCTTATCACGAAGAATTTCTGGAACCTCATTATTTATTATTTGTTGAGCAAGTCCTTCAGCAATGGCTGTTTTACCCACTCCCGGCTCTCCAATTAAGACTGGGTTATTTTTTGTCCGACGACTTAACACCTCAATTACACGTTGAATTTCTTTACTGCGTCCAATGACTGGATCTAGACTTCCTTCACGTGCAATTGCTGTTAAATCACGGGCTAAGCCATCTAAAGTCGGTGTGCTAGCATTTGCTGAAACAGCACCTTGATGACCACCAGACTCATTGCTTCCCAACAATTGTAGTACTTGTTGACGTGCTTTGTTCAAACTCACCCCAAGATTATTAAGGACACGGGCTGCAACTCCTTCTCCCTCGCGAATTAATCCTAGCAGAACATGCTCAGTACCAACATACGAATGTCCAAGTTTTCGGGCTTCGTCCATAGATAGCTCAATAACCTTTTTAGCTCTTGGCGTATAATGTATCGTTTGAGCCTTCTCTTGACCTCGACCAATTAGGTTTTCTACTTCTTTTTGAATTTTATCTGAGCCAAGCCCAAGTGCATATAGTGCTTTTGCGGCGATACCGTCACCTTCACGAACGAGGCCTAATAGAATATGCTCAGTACCAATATTGTTATGTCCTAAGCGAATAGCTTCTTCTTGGGCCAATGCTAATACTTTTTGAGCTCTTTCAGTAAATCGTCCAAACATCATAAGATAATTCCTCCTTAAGAATTTTCAATTTGGGCTAAATCTAACCGTTCACGTATTAACGAAGCGCGGCGAACATCTCTTTCGTATGGTTGTAATGGCCCGCCTGCGTACTTTTGTAAAAATCCGGGCTGTGTTAAAATCATCAATTCATTCATTACACTTTTTTCTATATTTTTTATATACCCTAAATCGATACCTAAACTAACATCAGATATACAAGTTGCTGCTTCTTTAGACTCAATAATCCTCGCATTCAATAAAACTCCAAGAGAACGATATACTCTATCTTCTAATTGTATGTGAGAGGTTTTGACTAATGCTTCTCTAGCAGACCTTTCTTGTGCGATGATTTGTTGAACAACACTAGTCAAGTCTTCCACAATATCTCTCTCTGATTTTCCAAGTGTAATTTGGTTTGAAATTTGAAAAATATTGCCAACTGCACTACTACCTTCTCCGTAAATTCCTCTGACCACAAGACCTAACTGGTTAATTGCCGGGATAATTTGGTTGATTTGACGAGTTAAGACTAAGCCTGGTAAATGCATCATAACTGACGCCCTTAAGCCTGTTCCTACATTTGTAGGGCAACTTGTTAAATACCCCCTCTCCTCATCGTACGCATAATCAATCTGCTGCTCCACCCAATCATCATATTTATTTGCCAGATCTAAAGCTTCAGTAAGTTGCAAGCCAGATATCATACATTGAATCCGGATATGTTCCTCCTCATTGACCATAATACTAATATCTTCATTTTCAGATAGCAGACAAGCACCATACAAAGAATCTTCAGCTAGATTAGGACTAATTAAGTGTTTTTCTACCAATACCTGTCTTTCGAGAGATTCAAGCTTCTCTAATTCGAATATGTCCAAATTTCCTACTGCATCGGTGTTTTGTTTTCCTAGTTTTTCCTTTACCAGTTCCATCACTTTATTGGCTTCTTCTTTGTTGTAAATAGTTGGAAATCTAAAATCCCTAAAATTTCTCGCCAATCTAATTCTGGAGCTTCGGACAATATCAGCATCAGGACCAGCTTCATTCCACCAAGAGCTTTTTGCATTTTGCGCGAAGTGATCTAAAGTCATGGCTGATTTCCCCTTTCTTTTGCTGCTATATCCTCTTTTTCAAGTGAACGTATTTGATCTCGCATTAAAGCTGCCTGTTCAAATTCTTCTTGATCAATTAGGGCTCTAAGTTCACTTTTCAAATCCTTAATTTGTTTTCTAAGATGAATACTTTCGCCTAATCTTTCCGGAATTTTCCCAACATGTGCAGTATTGCCGCCATGAACTCTTTTTAAAATAGGATCCAGACTATCTTTAAACGTTTCATAACATGTTGCACAACCAAATTTCCCAACATGGACAAATTCTTTAAAGGTCAAATGACAGTTCTTACACTTTAATTCATCAACATGTGTAAGCGTACTTGCTTTCGCTTGCTGAAGAAATGGTTCTATATTAAGTAAACCGGCTAATAAGTTGTTTATCGAAAATCCATTTGAACCATTCTGCATAAATAAATCACCTTTTTCATTGGCGCACTTATCGCAAATATGGATTTCTTTCTTTTCGCCATTAATAATTTTTGTAAAATGCAAAGTTGCTGGCCTTTGATTACATTCTTGGCAAACCATATCATCACCTCTGCCAGGTCTTTATTTATATTTTAAAGTGGTTAGCATTGCATTTAGAATGCTTGCCCTTAATTCATCACGTGCAGGCAAATCGATACAAATTACCGAACGATCAATCACACTAAGCATGATTTTCGCCTCTCTTTTGGAAATAATCTCCTCACCCACAAGGCGTATAATAATATCTTCAGCTGCTGATTGAGAGACTCTAGACCCAACTAACGACAGTAGTTGATCTATTAGATCCGCTTGGCCGTGTGCTTGAACCTTCATAATTCTAATGTAGCCTCCACCACCGCGCTTACTTTCCACTAAATAGCCTCGTTCAATTGTAAATCTCGTATTAATTACGTAATTTATTTGAGATGGAACACATTGAAACTTATCAGCTACTTCGCTTCTCTTGATTTCTAAAATGTCTTTCTGACTCATCTCAAGAACTTGTTTTAAATAACTTTCGATAATATCAGATATATTTTTCACTCGCCCTCCCCCATTCTGACTTTGACTATATTTGACTATTATTATACATCGAAAACCTAATTTTGCAACTTAGATGCATTTATTTTTTGATTATATGATCCATTATTTCCATTTGTTATGTATTTTAACTTTTAAATCAAAAATTTTTTAATGCTTAACGATTTTTTTAAACCATTATTAAAAGGGGCTCTTGTTTCGTTAAAGAAATGATAAGGAAACAAATATATTAGATTTTAACTAAAGGCAAGGAGTTAAATATTTAGTATTAATCAATAAAAGTGGTATGAAAAATCCCCATTGCTATAATGAGCTTGTCGTGTGAAATTATTTATTGAGTACATATATATGTATGTAATTCAAAAAAATCAACTATAGCTAGCTGATTTTTTGATTACTAGTGTCGTCCTACACTCACAGAAGGAATTCAATTATAATTCAGGCCACTGATGACCTATGAACAGCGGATTTCTGTGTTTTAAGTCACACAATATTTTTTTGCAAAATTGGGTGGGGATTAATAGTTACCGATCTTTAAAAAAGCCCTTCTATAACAAAAAAAGACCAGCTATAAATAG
>NZ_AYSD01000027.1:0-55166 GCF_000504145.1 Bacillus cihuensis
CAGTTTTCAAAGAGCAATTTCGCCACTCATTTAGAAGCGACTTTATTATACTATCATGTTAATCACACAAGAGTCAAGCGTTATTTCAAAAAAAATGAAGTTTTAACGTCTTTGTAACTCTTTCTTAACAACAGATATAAATATATCATCATAATAAAAACTACGCAAGACTTTTTTGCATGTTTTTTAAAATAAATAAAGGACCGAGCAGATATTATCTAAATCGGTCCTTTATAAATATAGAAACTTAACGTTGTCTCATAAGCGGGAATAATAGAACGTCACGAATAGATGGAGAATTTGTTAATAGCATGACCAAACGATCAATCCCAATTCCTAATCCCCCAGTTGGCGGCATTCCATATTCAAGCGCTTCAATGAAATCTTCGTCCATTTCATGTGCTTCATCATTCCCTTGTTCCCGTTCTTTCAGTTGCGCTTCAAATCGTTGACGTTGATCAATTGGATCATTTAACTCAGTGAACGCATTCGCATGTTCACGACCAACAATAAACAATTCGAAACGGTCAGTGAATCGTGAATCTTCCGGATTCTTCTTGGCTAATGGTGAAATTTCGACCGGATGACCGAAAATGAAAGTAGGTTGAACAAGTTTATCTTCTACCTTTTGCTCGAAGAATTCATTAACAATATGCCCAAATTCCATTGTATCTTTCACTTCAATACCATGTTCTTTAGCCAATTGTTGTGCTTCTTCCTTGCTCATCGTTTTCCAGAAGTCAACTCCTGTATACTCTTTAACCGCATCAACCATATGCAGGCGTTTCCACTCAGGCTTTAGATCTATTTCATAATCTCCATATTGAATAGTGGTTGTACCTAGTACATCTTGTGCGATATGAGCAATTAAGTTCTCTGTTAAACTCATGATATCTTGATAATCCGCATAGGCTTCATATAGTTCAATCAAGGTAAACTCAGGATTATGACGTGTAGAAACACCTTCGTTTCTGAAGACACGACCAATTTCATATACTTTTTCAAGGCCACCTACAATAAGGCGTTTCAAATGAAGTTCAATTGCAATCCTTAAATTCAAAGGCATATCTAAAGCGTTGTGATGTGTCTCGAAAGGACGAGCTGCTGCTCCGCCTGCAATAGAATGTAATAAAGGCGTTTCCACTTCAAGGTATCCGTGATCATCTAAATACCTTCTCATTGATCGGATAATTTGACTGCGCAAAATTAACGTATTTTTACTTTCTTCATTTGTAATCAAGTCGACGTAACGTTTACGATAACGCTCTTCAACGTCTTTCAATCCGTGGAATTTATCCGGTAATGGACGAAGAGCTTTCGTTAAGAAAACATAGTTAGTCGCTTTAATTGATAGTTCTCCTACATTGGTTTTAAAAATCAACCCAGTAATACCAACGATATCCCCTAAGTCTGTTTGTCCAAATGATTGATATTGTTCTTCTCCGACAGCATCCAATCTTACATAGATTTGAATTTGTCCTGTCAAATCTTGTACGTGAGCAAACCCAGCTTTACCTTTTCCTCGTTTTGTCATGATACGTCCAGCAATTGTCACTTCAATTTCTTGTTCTGCTAGATCTTCTTTCGATACTTCGCTATACGCTTGTATAATTTGTTTAGCTTGATGAGTTCGATCGAATCTGCTCCCAAATGGATCTTGTCCATTTTCCAAGATTGCTTGCATTTTATCGCGCCTAACCTGCAGTTGGTCATTTAACTCTTCAGTCATGAACGTTCATCTCCATTTTTCTATTTCTCTTTATATTGATTCGATGGTTAATTAGATACTTTATTATTTTTACATAAAGTAAAGTAATCGAACAGTCTTTTCCCTTAAAAACATCCATATAAAAACTGCCAGTTATCCCTGGCAGTTAGTTTTAAGCGTATTATAGGTAAACAGGGAAGTAATGTCAAATTATTAAACCATTTGAATCGTTGCCTCTTTGGCTTCAATTTCTTCTACCAAATCATAAAGAAGGGTGACAACATCTTCTCTTGTATTACACTCATTTATTCCTTTTCTTGCCTTCGCATTGCCATGAACCCCTTTTAAATACCACGCAGCATGCTTGCGCATCTCACGAACAGCGATAGCCTCATTTTTTAAAGCAATTAAACGGTCCATATGAAGGATACATACATCCATCTTCTCACGCACACCAGGTTCATCCATCAATTGACCCGTCTCAAGATATTTTACGGTACGGTAAATCATCCATGGGTTGCCTAACGCAGCGCGTCCAATCATGACACCATCAACACCGGTCTCATCCAGCATTTTTTTTGCATCTTGAGGTGTTTCCACATCACCATTCCCAATAATGGGAATATTTACAGAATTTTTCACTTCGCGAATGATATCCCAGTTTGCCTTTCCTTCGTACATTTGAACACGCGTTCTACCGTGAATAGCTACAGCACTGCCACCTGCACGTTCAACAGCTTGAGCATTCTTAACAGCGAAGATATGCTCATCATCCCAGCCTATACGCATCTTTACAGTTACCGGCTTGTCTACTGCATCTACAACAGCCGATACCATGTCATAAATTTTATTTGGATCTAGCAACCACCTAGCTCCTGCTTCACATTTGATAATTTTCGAAACAGGACATCCCATATTGATATCAATAATATCAGCATTTGTATTCTTATCAACGAATTTTGCCGCTTGAACTAATGAATCTTTTTCCCCACCAAAAATCTGCAAGCTAAGAGGATTTTCTCTTTCATCTATATAAAGCATATTCATTGTTTTTTCGTTTTTGAAATTTATCGCTTTGTCACTTACCATTTCCGCGCAAACTAAACCTGCTCCAAACTCTTTTACTGTCAATCTAAAAGCAGAGTTACAGACACCAGCCATTGGCGCTAGAACAACGGGGTTACTCATTTCGATATCCCTAATTTTTAACACACTATAACCTCCTGCAACGCTTTTCAACTTACTCTTTATCTTCAATTGGCTGAAGTTCTTCTACTGTTATTCCAAGCGCTTCTGACACTTCAAGTAATAATTTATCTGAGGCAAGACGATTACCTCTTTCAATTTCGCCAAGAAGAGATACAGAAATACCTATCTCCTTTGCGAAACCTTCCTGAGTAAACCCTTTTAACTTTCGAAAAGCACGTATGCGCCTTCCCCACTTTTCTGCTTCCATAGTTGGACTCCTTCTTTATCCTCTAATTTCTCAAGAATATTGTTCAAAGGTGTATCAGTATTCGGTAGCATGATAGTTGGATTTATCTCTAATAATGGTACGAGTACAAAGGCCCTTTCCATCATTCGAGGATGTGGTACAGAAAGTCTCTCTGTCTCAATATTTTCATGATTATATAATAAAATGTCAAGGTCTATTGTTCTAGGACCCCAATGTATATTCCTTTTTCTTCCTAATTTACGTTCAATTTCTTGACAAACACTTAGTAATTCATCCGCGCTAAATCCAGTATTAACCAATATAACTGCATTTAAAAACTGAGGCTGATCTAAATATCCAACAGGTGCAGTTTCATAAAGTGATGATGTTTGTACAACATTCACTTCTTTTATTTCATCTAATAGTAAAATGGCCTCTTTAATATAGGTCGAACGATCGCCAATATTAGAGCCAATCGATAAATAAGAATAATTCCCCATGTTATCTTCCCCTTTTAATCTCAACTGCTACAGATTGATAATGGCCAGGGATTGGCGGATCGGGTTTATATACTTTTACTGTACATGTTTGCACCTTAGAAAAGCGTGAAAGAAGTTCCGATGCTATCTTTTCCGCAACAGCCTCTACTAATTTAAATGGTTTACCTTCCGTTACATCCTTACACACTTCATATAGCTCACCATAGTTAATAGAATCCTCAAGATTATCACTTTTACCCGCTGTAGCTAAATCTGTTTCTACAATTAAATCCACATAAAAACGCTGGCCTAGACGTGTCTCTTCTGGAAATACGCCATGGTAGCCGTAAAACTGCATACTATTTAAATAGATTTTATCCACTGTATTCTCCCTTTCCTACCAAGGCATCCATCATCTTTGCTACACGTGCCATTTCCTTCACATCGTGAACCCTAATCATTTGACATCCTTGTTGAATCCCAAAGCAAATTGTGGCAGCAGTACCTTCCATTCTATCATTCGGCGGCAAATCAAGAACATTACCAATCATAGATTTCTTGGAAGTTGCTAATAGTACCGGATATCCTAACGCGACGAGTTTATCAAGGTTTCTCATCATCTCCAAATTCAATGAAGTATCCTTCGCAAAACCAATTCCAGGATCAAGAATAATATTCTCATCCAATACTCCTGCATTTTTTACAAGGATAATACTTTCATATAGATCATTGATGGCATCACGCATAAAAAGTTGATAATCGATCTCCTTGCGATTATGCATTAGTATAATTGGGACCTGAAATTCCGCAGCAATCTTAGCCATGCTAGAATCCGCCTTAGCCCCCCAAATATCATTGATAATATGCGCCCCCGCTGTTAGCGCTTCCCTCGCTACGGCAGACTTATACGTATCGATAGACATCGGTACGTCAATATTTCTTGAAATGGCTTCAATGATAGGAGCAATCCGTTCAATTTCTTCCTCATCTGAAATTCTATCATAGTTAGGACGAGTTGACTCTCCACCTATATCTATAATGTCTGCTCCATCTCTAACCATTTGCTCAACATGTTTCAAAGCCCGATCAATTCGATTATAACGCCCTCCATCAGAGAATGAATCCGGAGTGACATTTAATATCCCCATAATTATTGTTTTTTTATTAAAGTCCAGCGAATATGGACCACATTTAATCTTTAGCGATGGCATGTATCGGTCTCCTTATCCTAATAAAGTGAAACTTTATCCAATGGGAATCTCCTTCATTTCCACTGATTGTTAGTCCCCGTGCTAGATTCGAGTCGCTAGTACCTTACTTCGCTTCAATAAAGCAACTCTACGAACTAAGGTTCAATGAATCAGACTAAGCACGAACTCGTCCTTTAGCCTTTCTTGTGACCCACTTCCTAAGGCCTGAACCTCTGTAAAACTCTTGGTAAGTTTCACCGTATCTCGCCAATCGGACTTTTACTTCAAAAGGCGAGGCGACTGCTTTAAAGAACGTCTACTAAGATTGCTCACGTCCTGTGATAATCCAACAAGCATAAGATGGGATACGGCGTGGCTTAGTTTGCCACAGAGTATTACACCTTATGACCTTAAGTAGGGCTAAGATTCGCAACTAGATAAGGCATTATATCCCTCACCCCTATGCTTCTTCGATTCCTCCAAGCCTTGCGGGGTTTTACTGCCCGTTAACCCGGGATAAAGTCCTCATATAACAAGTGTACCATAAGATGTCTTAGTATTTAAGGTCGAGAAATTACTCACACATCACCAGATAAGGCATAAGAAAACTCAAATACTGGAGTCATCTTTGATCGCCACCACTTCTAGTAATTTACCAATAATAAAAGATGTCCATAAGGCAAAGAGCCAGACCTCGCAACAACTAAATTCAGTATACGATAGTGTATGAAACACTACATACTGATTTAGAGTGCGAGGTCTGACCCTATGAGACACCCTCTTATTTTTAAAATCAATTCTTAATCAAAGTGATATAAAGGCGTGCTCAGATAACGTTCTCCGTTATCTGGAATAATAGCTAAAACCTTCTTGCCCTTACCTAATTTCTTCGCTACTTGCACCGCTGCCGAAATGGCTGCTCCAGAAGAAATACCACCTAGGATTCCTTCTTCTTTGGCAGCACGTCGAGCATATTCGAACGCTTCTTCTGTACTGATAGTAATTATTTCATCATAAATTTCAGTATTTAAAGTTTCTGGAACAAACCCTGCACCAATTCCTTGGATTTTATGCGGACCAGGTTTACCACCTGATAAAATAGCTGAGTCGGTAGGCTCCACTGCATAAATCTTGATATCAGAGTATTTTTTTCTCAATACTTCCCCTGTACCGGAAATAGTTCCACCAGTACCAATACCAGAAATAAAAGCATCCAGTTTCTCATTACCAAACGCTTCTACAATTTCAGGTCCAGTCGTATTGCGATGCACCTCAGGGTTTGCTTGATTTTCAAATTGTTGGGGGACAAAGTAACCATTTTCCTTTGCAAGTTCATCCGCTTTTGCAATTGCCCCTTTCATCCCCTCAGGACCAGGCGTTAACACCAATTCCGCTCCATATGCACGTAACAAGGAACGACGCTCCAAACTCATTGTTTCAGGCATGACTAGAATTGCTTTATATCCTTTAGCTGCCGCTACCATCGCTAAACCGATACCTGTGTTACCGCTTGTAGGTTCGATAATGGTATCACCACTTTTTAGTTTACCGCTTGTTTCAGCTGCTTCAATCATAGCTAGTGCGATTCGATCTTTTACACTGCTACCTGGATTCATATATTCAAGCTTTACATATATATCTGCACTATTCTCATCTTGTAGTCGATTTAATTTTACAATAGGTGTTTGGCCGATTAATTCAGCGACAGAATTTAAAATACGTGTCATTATCCCCACTCCTAATACCTAGTAATTTTATTGGTTTTATATAAAATGTACACCAACAGAATGGAACTGTCAATTTATTTAAACTATTCCGTTTATTGACCAAACCTAATAGTAAGCAACATTCAGCAGCATCTCATTAACTTAACGGATAAGTTAAATAGATATCCAAAGGCCACTTAGATTTCCTACTCTTCATATTACTATAATTCTTTAATTAACGATTCCAAATCTTCCTTCGTGAAATGATAAGTCTCGTTACAAAAATGACAATGGGCCTCAGCCTGGCCATCAGTATCGATCATATCCTGAATCTCGTCTTTACCTAAGCTAACTAATGTATTAGAAATTCGTTCGCGGGAGCATTGACATTTAAATTGAACAGGTAATTTTTCAAGTAACCTAACATTCCCCTCACCTAATACTTCATCAAGAATTTGCTCTGGCGTTAACCCTTGTTGAATCATTTTTGAAATAGGTGTTATTGTTCTTAATCGTTCTTCAATCGCAGTTATCGTCTCATCTTCTACTCCTGGCATAAGTTGAATAATAAAACCACCGGCAGCAAGAATCGTATTATCAGGATTGACTAAGACGCCTACTCCAACAGAAGAAGGGACCTGTTCAGATGTAACAAGATAATATGTGAAGTCCTCTCCCAATTCACCAGATACTAGCGGAACTTGTCCTGTAAAGTAATCCCGAAGCCCTATATCTTTTACAATCGACAACATCCCGTCCGTACCTACCGCTCTTCTTACATCAAGCTTCCCATGTTCATTAAGGTCAAAATGGGTCTGAGGATTCGCCACATACCCTCTTACTTCCCCATTGGCATTTGCATCAACTAAAATAACTCCGAGCGGACCGCCACCTTCAATCTTAATGGTCAGTTTCTCTTCTCCTTTAAGCATTGCCCCTAACATCACACCTGCTGTCATTGAACGACCAAGTGCAGCCGATGCAGTTGGCCATGTATAATGGCGACGCTGTGCTTCTCCTACCGTCTCTGTTGTTGAAACTGCATAGGCACGTACTTGACCATTATAAGCTAAAGCTTTCACTAAATAATCTTCCATCTCTGTACGCCTCCTGGCTATTTTTTTAGGACTATCCTTTATTTTTTTTAAATATAAATTGTAAACCTTTTAATGTTAAAAAGGGGTCAACTACGTCAATAATTGTGGATTCATTAGCAATCAAATGCGCTAATCCTCCTGTAGCAATTACTTTAGGTGGATACTTACTTTGGGCTTTCATCCTGGAGACAATCCCCTCTACCTGTCCAACAAACCCATACAATATTCCAGCTTGCATAGCTGTTACTGTATTTTTCCCAATAATTTCATCAGGACGGATAATTTCAATCCTAGGCAATTTAGCAGCTTTTGAGTATAAAGCTTCCGTTGAAATACCAATACCCGGAGCTATAGCTCCTCCCATATATTGTTTATGTTCATCGATGTAGCAATACGTTGTGGCTGTACCAAAGTCCACAATAATTAACGGGCATCCATATTCATGAATTCCCGCAACCGCATTAACGATTCGGTCTGCCCCCACCTCTCTTGGATTATCATACTTAATATTTAAACCAGTTTTAACCCCTGGTCCGACGATAATTGGTTGAATTCCAAAATACTTTTTGCACATATTTTCAAGAGCAAACATAATAGGCGGAACAACAGATGAAATTATAATCCCATCGAAATCTTTAAAGGTAATCTTTTCGTGCTCTAATAACGCCTTAATCGTCATCCCATATTCGTCTTCCGTTTTATGACGATTCGTTTCAATACGCCAATGAAATTTCAAATCATCTTCTACATATACCCCTAACATGGTATTCGTATTACCGACATCTAAAACAAAAATCATCGATCTCATCACTCCGGAAAATTATTCTCACACATCATAACATAATGCTCAGTTTAGACGCTATCAGACGGACTTTCCACGATTATTTTCCCCTAAAATATAAAAAGGTATTTCCTTGGAGGGAAATACCTTTTTTATATCTTATTTCTTCTGATCGTCTTCGTTAGGGAATGAATTAGGTTCACCGTTAGTGCGTTTTTCTTCAATTGGTGTATTCGGAAGAGTATCATTCGTTACTTCTAAACTCTCTGGTCCTCTTTCATCCAAAGGCTTTAGCAACGCTTCTTTATCTTCTTTTTTACTAATGGTAACTTTCAAGTTACCTTCATTGTCTAAACGACCATTAAGAGCTGTATAATCACGTTCTGGCAATTTGCCATGATCATAAAGACTTTTAATTTGTCCAGCATCCAATGTTTCAATTTCCAATAACGTTTTCGCAATCAGATCTAATTTATCACGTTTTTCCGTAATAATACTTTTCGCTTTTTCGTAAGATTCTTTAATAATTCTTTGAATTTCCAGATCAATATCATAGGCAATCGCATCTGAATAATTCTGCTCATTATTAAAATCTCTTCCTAGGAACACTTGGCCGCCTTGAGACTGTCCAAACTGAAGTGGTCCAAGTTTGTCACTCATCCCGTATTCAGTTACCATGCTGCGCGCAATAGCTGTTGCCCTTTGGAAATCATTATGAGCTCCGGTACTGACTTCACCGAAAACAACTTCTTCAGCTACACGTCCACCTAAAAGACCAACAATCTTATCAAGAAGTTCCGGTTTTGTCATAAAGAAGCGATCTTCTTTAGGGAGCATAACGGCGTAACCTCCTGCTTGACCTCGCGGTACAATCGTTACTTTATGAACCGTTTCAGCATCATCCAGCACTAACCCAATAATCGTATGACCAGCTTCATGCCAAGCAACGATATTACGCTCTTTCTTGGAGATAACACGATTTTTCTTGGCCGGGCCAGCAATAACCCGATCAGATGCTTCATCAAGATCGGACATGTCGATTTTCTTCTTATCTTGACGGGCTGCCACAAGAGCAGCTTCGTTTAATAAGTTCTCTAAATCGGCGCCAGAGAATCCTGGAGTACGTTGAGCAATCGCTTTTAAATCAACACTTTCCGCTAAAGGCTTGTTGCGGGCATGAACTTTCAACACCGCTTCTCGCCCTTTAACATCTGGACGTCCTACTGTAATTTGACGATCAAAACGACCTGGTCGTAATAACGCTGGGTCAAGAATATCAGCACGGTTTGTTGCTGCAATAATAATGATTCCTTCGTTTCCTCCGAAACCATCCATTTCAACAAGCAATTGGTTAAGCGTTTGCTCACGCTCATCATGACCGCCACCTAGACCAGCACCACGCTGACGTCCAACAGCATCAATTTCATCAATAAAAATGATACATGGGGAATTCTTCTTCGCATTTTCAAATAAATCACGAACACGAGAAGCACCCACGCCGACGAACATTTCAACAAAGTCAGAACCACTTATAGAGAAGAAAGGAACTCCCGCTTCCCCTGCAACCGCTCTCGCAAGTAGAGTTTTACCTGTTCCTGGTGGTCCAACAAGCAAGACACCTTTAGGTATGCGGGCACCAAGCTCAGCAAATTTGCGAGGATCTTTCAAAAACTCAACAACCTCAACAAGTTCCTGCTTTTCTTCATCTGCACCAGCTACGTCATTGAAACGCACCTTTTTCTTGTCATCATTATACAACTTGGCTTTGCTCTTCCCAAAGTTCATAACACGACCGCCGCCGCCTTGAGCTTGGTTAAGCAAGAAGAAGAATAATATAAAGATAATCACAAAAGGTATAATAGACGTAAAGAATGTCACCCATCCGCTAGTTTGCTCTGCCGGAATTGTTTTAATAGCAACTCCCTTTTCTTCAGCAAGGTTGTAAATACGGGTTTGTGTAACCTCACTATTTGTTACATAGGTAAAGAACTTATCTGTGCCTTTTTTGTAATCTCCTCTGATTTCATAAACATTACGTACAGGCTGGATTTCAAATGATTTTAATTGCCCATTTTCCAATTGACTATAAAATTGGTCTTGGGTTATTTCTTTAGTCGGTTCATTATTTGTATTAAAAATACTAACAATTCCAATGATGACTAAAAAGATGAGTAAATAAAATATTGTATTACGGAAGATCCGATTCATCCCTTACCTCCTCCCACTGGTAAACAACTATAGTAAATAGTATCATAGAAAATAATGGAGTTACAATAATTTAACATCGCTACTTAATTTAATGAAGATCGTATATTAAATCATTCACCTTTTTCATAAATTTCCGGTTTAAGAACGCCGATATACGGAAGATTACGGTATCTTTCCGCATAATCTAGACCATATCCAACCACAAATTCATCTGGTACAATAAAGCCAGCATAATCAGGTTTAATGTCAACCTTTCTTCCTGTTGGCTTATCTAGCAATGTCACGATACTGATTGACTTCGCTTTTCTGTAACGGAAAAGTTCTGCAAGATAACTAAGCGTTAAGCCACTATCGATGATGTCTTCAATAATTAAAATGTCACGACCCTCAACAGATGCATCCAAATCCTTGATAATTTTTACTTCACCTGAAGAGACTGTGGAATTTCCATAGCTAGAAACATCCATAAAGTCCATTTCCAAATGTGTATCAATACGCTTTAGCAGGTCACTCATAAATGGCATAGCACCTTTTAAAACTCCAACAGCTAAAGGGAATTTGCCTTTATACTCTTGTTCCAGCTGCGCTCCGAGCTCTTTAATTTTATTCTGTAATTCTTCCTCAGTGATTAATACTTTTTCAATGTCGTTTTGCATGGTCATTGTAATTGATTGCCCCCCAAGAATATTTAAGCTTTATGATATTCTAAATAAATAAAAGATTGTTCATCATACGTATCAACAAACTCTAGATTGGACTTTTTCAGACCAGGTAGCCAAACAATCACCCCTGATTGATCGATTAGAACTGGCCAATTCTGCCTCATATGCATTGGGATTTTTTCGTTAATAAAAATATCCTTCAGCTTCTTTGTATGATTGCCTTTGCCCTTAATAATCATATTGTCACCATTTCTTCGATTACGGACGATGAGCGGCAGTCTTATTTTGTGGACAGGCAGATAAAAAGAATGGTTTCCAGCTTGATCAGGAGTTTCTTCTAAATATTGTGCTTTAATTTTATATCCATTCGGTAGAAGAGTCTCTCCAGGAATCGCAATGATAATGGAATAATCAGTGCTTTCTTTTTGATGAAATCGAAACGTACACGTTCCATAAGATTTCTCCGCAATAAGCCCTTCCGGAAGATGTAATTCTGCTGAAGGATGGGGATTAAAAAACAAAGCAGAAAGCTGATCAATATGTACTGCTGAAAGTGATGATGGTCTCTTTAAATAAAGATAGTTTAATATTAGTTGAATCGCTCTTCTTTGTAAAGGTTTAGGTATCATAAGTAGCTGATTCAAATCGATTTGAGACTCACCCTTCGTTTTACTTAGCCAAATTTTTTCCATATAATTTTCTGTCATTTGCTGCAAAAATTGTTCGTCCAAAGCTAACTCTTCACTAAACCTTTGAAAATGTTCATGTACTTTTGGGTTCTCCCGTTTCAAAGCAGGCAATACATCATGACGAAAACGATTTCTTACATAATTATCAAGTTGATTGCTAGGGTCCAATCTAGGAGTCAATTTACAGCGACTTGCGTACGCATGAATTTCTTCCTTTGTTACAACTAGGAAGGGTCTAATAATCTCTCCATTTAGAAAAGGACGCTTAACAGCAATGCCTGCTCGAGCTATCCCTGAAGCTCCTCTCGTCATCCTCATAAGCATTGTCTCAATTTGGTCGTCACCATGATGTCCAAGTGCCAAGATGGACAGTTGATATTTCTTCATTACTTGTTCAAAAAAGGCATATCGAAGAGTTCTTGCTGCTATTTGCGAACTGTCACCCGTCCGTTCCATATAGACAGGGACATTTATTCTTTTTCCCTCAAATGGAATATTCCATTCCTGACATGTTTTCTCGACGAACTGATAATCCTCATATGATTCTTCACCTCGGAACATATGATCGACGTGCGCAACTACGAGTTCAAGTTCCAATCTTTCCTTTAACGAACAAAGAAAGTGCAAAAGAACTAGCGAATCAGGACCACCAGAAACACCGACAAGTATTCTCGATTTTCTTGGGATTAATTGATACCGGTTTATCTCAGACAATACCTTCTGTTCAAACATTATATCTTCCTTCTTTACAAGCATGTTTTATCCTAGCTCTAAATTGTACGCTTTAGATAGAATAACATTTCATGAAATCCTTAATTTTCTTACTATATCATAGGAACTGATTATATACATACAGAACATACAATATTGATACAAAAATAGCTAAGATAAGTGTCTCAAGTAAGCCTCTTTTTTTCTTTTTTCTTTTTTTTCTCATAGAGCGTGTTTGACTTGTGCTATTGTTATTTTTTTTACCTTGGAATGTTGATTGTGCTTCTACTTTTTTATGTTCAGGCTGCCTGTTTAATATGCCCAATAAATCATGACGCATTTCATCTGCTGAATGATATTGACCTTTCACTGCTCTATCAAGCACTTTGCTATACGGATGAAGTCCCTTTTTTTGCTTGATCATCTCATTAAGTTGTTTATAGCCGTCTCCTTTTTTCGAAAATCGTTTTGGGTAAAAGGAATTGATGATAATCATCGCCACCGCAAATAAGTCATATTGCGGATCTGCTTTTCTAGATCCCATTCCCCAATACCCTCTATCAAAAAACTCTGTGAACTCTTTAATGGACCGACCGAATAATGTAGTACCACCAACATCGATACAACGAATTTTATAAGCAGGGATCGTAACAATCAGGTTGTCTGGTTTCAAATCACCAAAAGCCCATCCTTGCTTGTGAAGTTCATCCAAGCTGGACAAAAGTTGTAGCATTAATACCCCAACCCATGAATCCCCTTTCTGTTCAATAAATGCTGAGTAGCCTTCACCCTTTATGTATTCCATGACATAGAACGGAATTGGTCTTCCATTTTTCAACCAATCATCCGCTTCAAAAAAAGAAGGTCCAAGAGAGTGTCCCTGGACCTTGGAAAAGGATTTTAGTATATTCATTTCTGAACTAATGGACGAATAATCATCACTTAGTTTTAAGGCAACTTGTCCGTTATTGCTTTCCGCAAGATAGACAATGCCATTTGCTCCATAACCCAATTCCTGTTGAATTCGGTAAGGATTCTTATTCCACTTTCCAGTTATGAGACTCCCAGGCAGGAGGTTACACTGTTTCCTCAAAGAATGATTCGTCATCATGAGACAACAATCCCCTTAATGAACGTTTTTTATGGAAATAACCTAGTGCTTCGTTAATAGCAGGGCCAGTCGGTGTTATTCCACCGGTTGTAAGCTTCGGAAATATTTTAGTAAGCACCTCAAGTTTCGGAGTCCAATCCAGTAGTTTCTCGACATCCTTTCTTTTCCCAGGAAATACGAATACAGAAAACTTATTATCACCCATTCTAGCATTCATACTTAGCGATAAATCCAAAAGAGCATCTTTAACAGTTGGTAGTTTATGTTTCATACTTGCACTTGTATCTACAAGAACAAGTACTTCCAATTTACTTGTCTCACCAAGCTCATCAACTACTTCCATCACTTCTCCCCGCTTATCCGGTGGCAAATCTTCCATTGACGTTGAATTTCCAAGTATTTGCTGAAGCTCTTTATTCACCAGTCCTTGTATCGTTTGCGTCATCGCCTTTCTCGTCACCATTTGTACAGTATGAGACAACTGCTTTGAATACACAATCTGACTGATCCCTCCACCTGATAATGCGATGGATTCTATTTCCTGCAACCCTTTTTCATCAATTGTATCATTTTCCATAACACCTATAACATTCACCGAAATCCCTTGTTCTCTCGCCAAAGCAGCCATTGCAGCAGGATCTTCACCTTGATTTGAACAACCATCTGTAATTAACAAAATTTGCTTCAATGTTCCTGTTTTCATGTTCATTCTCCCCTCGAAAAAATACTGTTACCATTTTCGACAAGAAAATAATAAATTATACGTTTAATTCCTTTCCTCCTTTATGTTTTCTTCATGCTCTTTTCCGTTGAGTATGAACAGGTATGGTTGCCCATTTTGGTGTATTATGCATGATTTTCGCCGTAACAACAGTCATATCATCTTCAATGTTTCCATTCGTTCTAACAACCTCTTCTAAAATCAAGTCAGAAATTTCCTGTGGATCTTCTGTTTGCAGTTCCTTCAATTTTCTCTTTATCCAAAATTCAAAATTCTCCACATGAGCCGGCCCTTCAAAAATGCCATCACTCATCATAATAAGAATATCCCCTGCTTTTAGCTCTTCACATACAACATCTACATCGAATTCCTGAATAATGCCCATCGGCAAATTACTCGCTTCTATTTTAATGACTTTATCCCCCCTCTTGATAAAGCTAGGTATTGAACAAATCTTCAAAAATCTAGCCTTCGCATCCTGTAGGTCAATCACCGCTAAATCTAATGTTGAAAAAATCTCGTCTGTTGTTCGCAGAGATAGGACAGAATTCACCGATTTAATCGCAATTTTTTCCTCTATACCAGACATAAGAAATTTTTGCAGTAGTTTTAACGTTTCCGTACTTTCAAAATGAGCTCTTTCGCCATTTCCCATTCCATCACTAATGGCAATTGCATATTTGCCAAAACCGATTTCCGTTGTGGTGAAACTGTCTCCCGAGACTAACCCCCCTCCTTTTGCGGCATGGGCCACACCCGTTTCTACCGTGTACTTCTTCGCTGAACGGAATACAACTTCACATTGTCCGTTAGGGAATGTTGCACATTCCTCAGAGTGAACAATCACAGTTTCACCTAGAATGTCAGAGAGCATAGGCGCAATTAGCTTTTCACATTCACCTCTTCCTTGGCAGTATGGAACACTCATTTCAATATCAACATTTCCTTGTTCAAGGCTATATATTTCTACATTCGTTATTTGCAAACCGAAGTTCTGAATAGCTTCCATAATGGACTCTTCCTGGTGATGATGGTTGATGCGTTCACGTTGGATTTCCTTTGCAAAATCGTCCATTACAGCTGATACACCCTTTAACTGATCTGCAACCAATTTTCGACTTTCTTGAACTTGCTTTTTTAATTTTTTATTTGCTTGATAATAGAGAAGCTCTTGAGAAATAGTTGCAATAACTTTCGGGCTGTTAATGCAGTACTTCTCCCATTCCTTTACCGTTTTTTGAGGAAGCTGTCCATCATGTTCACTTAACTGAAACATAATTTCCTGCATCCCTTCATATGTTGTATCAAAGTTCTTCGACCAGCATTGTTCTTTTTTAAAGCACATCTGGCACGTCCTTTCAGTCACATTGCTTAAGAAGTAATCAAGTTCTTTTTCATCATCCTCTCCATCTCCTCGGTCATCAATTTGTGCAAAACTATTGGACAACGCTTCGAATACATTTGAAAATTGTGATACCCTTTGTGCCGTTACATCACGTACCTTCCGCATGTACTGCTGTTGTTCATTCGTATGTTCAACAGTGCCTGGAATATGCTTAGAAATCTTTCCAATAGAGGAGCTTGGGGTGACAAGAAACAAAAGCACAGCAAGTAATGTTTCATATAAAGTAATCGTAATATTGTTCGATCCCTCCCCATACAAACCAATAAGTAAGGTAGCAATTATTAAGCCTATTGAAACACCTACCTTTTTTCCATCACGAAGAAGTCCACCAAGCAAACCGGAAAAAGCAAGCAGGCTCATTTGAAATAAACTTGTTACACTAGCTAAACTGAAAATCAATCCGGTAACTACCCCAACAGTGGACCCAATGGCTGCTCCACCTGCTAATCCGAAAATAAGAACAAGATAGCGAGATAATATATGTTCCACGGAAAGATCATACATTGACCAACCAATTGTTCCAGTCATAACAGAAGCAAGTAATATAATAATCGAGACAATTTCTTCAGTCTTTAAAGATTGTGATTTATTCTTAACTGTCAGAAGAGGAATCGATTGAATGAATATGAGGGTTAGAATAAGCGCCAGTCCAGCTTCCACCCCTACCATCATGCCATCATACAATACAAGTGTACGGTGAATCATATATTGCTTTGACAAACTAACAATGACGATTGAAAGAAATACATATAATGAGATAATTTTAAATTGAGATTCTATTTTTGGCTGCTTTATCTTTTGAAAAAGTAAAAATAACACAACGCTAAAGAACAGAGTAAGACTGTTCGAAATAGAAACCGTTAATGCCCCCAAAACTAATCCGATCAATGCCAACGGGGCACGATCTCGCCTCATCAAAAATACAGCAGCAAAAAAGGCTAAGCCAAATGGAGATAATTGCGATAAAATAAGTGCTCGTCCTAATAAAAAGCCAATAAAAGCCAAGACGATTCCACGTTTTATGAAGATATCTATTAATTTTGTCTGAAGATGAGTGATCCAATGAATAACGCCTGCTTTCGCTCCTTGCAGATGCACCTCAGCAATGGGCTCCAATACATTTCGTTCAATCTTTTCCATATATGAAACACTCCCATTCATATTAGTATTTCTATTATAAAGAGACTATTACACATAATTTGTCAGAATTTTATAATAATAAAACAAAAACGTTCGACTAATTTCTATAGGAATATTCAATTACATACAGATTTTTAAATCAATCTATTAAAAACAAAGCGTTATATTCATTTCCATCTAAATAAAATGAGGGTTTTTATACTTTCTTTGAGAATAAAAATGAGAATAATATGGACCGTATTATGAAACGACAATTAGTAAGATTATCAACGGGCCTTGTCTACAAAAAAATTTGGAACTCTAACATAACCTTACTAGACAAATTATAATGACACGGAGTTTTACAATTTTAACAGTAGTGGCTTCCTGCCAGTTAATGTGGGATAAATCATTAAACCTATTCTTATGTACAAAAAAAAGCAAGCTTATTGATAAGCCTGCTCACATATTATATAAAATTTTTCAAGGAAAAATTGCTAAACTATTGTTTTCAGCAGCAGTTTATCCGCGTCTTCCTCCTCGGCCTCCACGTTTTGTTTCTGTACTACGTTTAAGAGAAGTTAAGCGGTCTTCACTATCTTTTAAGAAACGGGCCATTTTTTGCTCGAAGTTTTCCTTCGGCTGGAAATTACTTTTTGAGCGGAAGTCTTTGGAACGATTATCGTTTCCTCTTCCTTGGCGTGGGCGTTGTGAATAAGAAGATGGTTGTTGTCCCTCAGGTTTATCTTTGGCTTTTTTGATAGACAAGCCGATTTTTCCGTCTTTTTCAACGTTGATAACTTTAACCTCAACAGCGTCACCGACTTTGAGATGATCATTGATATCCTTAACATAATTATCGGCAACTTCACTGATATGAACAAGCCCTGTTGAACCTTCTGGTAATTCTACAAACGCACCAAAATTAGTAATCCCTGTTACTTTACCTTGTAACTTGCTGCCTACTTCAATTGACATAAAAAAAACGTTCCTCCTTAGAAATGTTAACTAACACATATATTATATTATAACGAATGGAAAAAAACAGTGTCAATATTAGTCACGATCTTCATCCTTTTCAGGCAGATTAAATATAATCTCCCCTTTTTCAGATAAGAAATATTCTTTTCTTGCCAACTTGGCTATATACTCGTCATCCTCTAGCTTAATAATTTCCTCTTTTAATTGTTTTTCGTCCTTTTTTAATTGAGCTAACTTACTCTCAACTCGTTCCATTTCCATGTTCTTTTTTTCTAGAGCCTCTGCTTGGGAAATAAGCATAATGGCAGCCAGCACAGAAAGAATGGCAGCACATATTCCATAAAAAGTGAGGCGACGAATCAACCCGCGTCTCCTTTTTCCATATATATGCTCTTGCTGCTCACGTTGTAAGACATAGTCTGATTCAATTTTCGCCACTTTCTTTTTTCGGAGGCTATCCATTTATTTGTTCACCCCTCAGTTTGATTTGTTTCTCCATTTCGCAATGATTACTTTTATAAACTTCTTCATTTTTATAAATATTCCTGTAATTCCATTATAAAACTTACCGACGTTTTTTGTAACAGCATTCGGCAACTTATTCCAAAAAAATAGGAAGATCCAACAAAAGGGCCGTAAAATTATGTTTATAGTCTTAAATACTAAGCGAATTACCCACTTAATAATTGAAAAAAGAATTTTCAATATGCCAAATATCAAGAATACAATCCCAGTTACCAACCATTTTATCGGTTGATAAATTAAGAGTTGAATAGATCTCTTTATAAACTTTGCAATTGCAATAACACTCGTAATTAATGCCTCAAGAATTTTATGATAGCTCTTTTTCAAAAGTGCTTGATATGCAGAAAACCCACAAAGTAAAGCTAGGAATAGATAGAAACGAAACTCTCCTTCATTGATTAAGAATAACACATAAAAAATGATAAGGCCTTGAACAATCCAAAATAGAAAATCATTTAGAAAAACAAACCAGGATTTTCGCTTTGACCGCTTTAAAAAGCGGTTATACGTATCCAGGGCAGCACCAAAGCAGCTGCCCATCCCAATCATGGCTAGTAAGGTATAAAATTGAATGGTTAGCGTCATTTGAACAGCTTCCCAAAAAACCCTTTTGCCTTTTCTCCTGAATGCTCATCTAAATAAACAAGGTCAAAAATTTTACCTTTAATAGATACGATGCCTTTTTCTACGTCTAAATTTTTCATTTGTAGATTTTGCCCGCGTATTGATAAAAACCCCATACTCGTTTCAAGAAGAAACTCTTCATTATCAAAGCTCTCTACTTGCTTTACTCCAGTAATATCAAGCAAGCGGCGTCCTCTCATGGTGACGTCATGTTCTTGAATTGTTGCTTTTTGATTGTTTTGGACTGGCTCATAATATTGGCTCATTTTCATCCCTCACATTAGAACGTTTTGTACATGTTTATGTGAGATTTACAAAGATTAGAACAAGCCTAACGATCCGATTATTTTACTCATCACCTAGTTTCTCTTCCTTCAGTACTGTGTACATATTAGCCGCTTCTTCTTTCTTGGTCGATTCCTGTATTTTCTCAATTCGGACCATAACCCGTTTTTGACCAAATTGAATAGCTAGTTCATCACCTACTTTAACGTTAGAACTTGCTTTAGCCGGGGTCCCATTAATACTGATGCGGCCTTTATCAGCTACTTCTTTAGCCAATGTACGGCGCTTTATTAAACGTGATATTTTCATAAATTTATCAAGTCTCATGCCACTTTACCTCCTTCACTTATAATCCCTTAGATTTTGCTTCCTCCCAATAGTGATCAAGCTCATTAAGCGTATAGTCAGCAAATTCTTTTCCTTCATTTTGAATACGCTCTTCAATATATGTAAAGCGGTTATAAAACTTCTGATTCGCTACATGTACTGCTTCTTCCGCTTGGATCCCATAAAAACGGGTAACATTTACAAGAGCAAAGAATAGATCACCCAATTCCATTCTTAGAGCTGCCTCATTTCCCTCTTGATCCATTTCCGCTTCTACTTCGATAATTTCTTCTTTAACCTTTTTCCAAGCTTCCGAAACTTCATTCCAATCAAAACCCACTTTTGCTGCTCGTTTTTGATATTCATGCGCACGAATTAAATTAGGTATTGATTTGCCAACATCATCTAGTAATGATTTATTAGTAATTCCCGCCTGTTCTTTTTCTTCCTTTTTGATTTGTTGCCAATTCTTTAAAACATCTTCTTCCCCGTTTACTACAATATCACCAAACACATGTGGATGGCGCCGAACCATTTTTGAAGATATTCCTTCTATCACATCTTCAATTGAAAACATTCCTTCATCTTCGCCAATTTGCGCGTGTAACAAGACTTGTAGGAGAATATCTCCTAATTCAGCTATGATTTCATCTTCATCTTGTTTATCAATGGCTTCAATTAATTCGTAGGTTTCTTCAATTAAATACTGTTTCAGACTTTCATGTGTTTGTTTTATATCCCAAGGACAACCATTTGGACCTCTTAATCGTGCAATAATTTGCCTGAAAGTAGAAAATTCTCGATATTGCTTGTCTATTTCTTTGACAGGTGGAATATATACACTCGTCAGATTACTTAGTTCCATTTCACGATCAAGCTCATAAAGGGGTAGTTTTTTTACCGATTCCGTTTTGCTGCCAGCTGCTGTAACAAGATAAACATCATGATCATCAGGCAATTTATCCATAAGCGTCAATTTAACATCCGATGCAATAAACTGATCATATACTTGTCCAATTATCATATGTTGACTGATTTGCAAATCATCTTTTTTAAGCGATGTCCCATCAAGCAGCTGGAATCCTTCAATTGGGTCAATCTTCACTGACTGAAACAATGCATCAAGAAAGCTTTGTCCTCCTTCTATTTTAACAGGGATTCCACATTTTGGACCCTTTTCAATTAGAATCTGCACCGTTTTTTCTGCTACCATTGGATGGCCTGGCACAGCATAGAGTACTGATTCTTTCCTTGCTTGCTTAAGCAATGTCTCAGCAATCTCCTCATAGACCTGACTAAAAGTATCATATTTTTCATAAACAGCATCAAAGCTGGTGAATGATACCCCTTCATTTATCAATTCATTTATAACAGGATGATCCATCGTGCGCACGAAACAGGAAGATGTACCTTTAAGTTTTTTATAAATGCCATATGGAAGCTGATCTAAATCACCTGCGCCAAGGCCAATTATTACAATATCGTTTACCATTTATTGATACTCCTCTTTATGTAAATATGTAACAAGCTTTTCTCCTAGTGGAAGAAGAAGGAGCTCATTCTTTGTAAATAGCCTGGTCTTAAGGATACTGTAAATAAACAAAGTTCCTCCAAGACTGACACCAGTTAGGGCTTGGACACTAGACATGAATCGACCTGATAGCTGGAAAAATTGAAAAAGCTGATTGTACACAATCAAAGTAACAACCATAGTAACCGTTGCCCCTATGATAATGTATACACTGGTTTTTTCAAATAAAGGCATACTAACTTTGGTTTGTAAAAAAATAGCTAGCAGTAGCGCCATCAATATGAAACAAAGAACGGTTGCGATAGCCGCTCCTTCTATCGAGTAATAAGGTACGAGAAGCTTATTAAGAATCCATTTGCATACAAGTCCAAAGCCTACCACCACAATTGGCGCCCATGTATGCCCCATACTTTGTAGAATGGCCGATTGGGCGATAATAACCGATGAAAACAGAATGGAGACCGCCAATATCGCAAGAGTACCAGAGCCTTTCATGTCAGTGAATAGCATGACGTTTACTGGTTTAATTAGGCAGATTAATCCACAAGAAGCTGCTATACCAACAGAGATGCTAAGTTTTAAAGTGAGCCTTATTTTGCTCATTAGCTCCTCATTATCCCTTTTTCTCATAGCGAGGGCGATGATTGGGATCATTGTCAGTGATACGGACGTGACAATAACCGTTCCAAGCTGGATGAGCGGCTGGCCACGATCGTATACTCCCTTCCACTCTTTTGCCTCGATAGCGCCAAAGCCAATTTCTTGCAATAGATTATACAATTGCAAAGAATCGACAAGCTGAATGAGCACCAAAATTAAACCTGTTATGCAAAATGAAAAACCTTGGAAGATTAGCGCTTTCATGATGAATGGGAATTTCCTCAGTCTCAAAGGTATTTTTTTTAGATTCGACCATTCCTTTCTTAAAATAATGAAGCCTAAAAGAATGAATAAACCAGTTAAGCCACCTGTTACAGAGCCAAAAACAGCACCTTTACCTGCTGTATATAGGCTATAACCATTTCGAATAAGTAAAAAAGATAGTAACAAGATTGTAGTGACTCTTATTAGTTGCTCTAGTACTTGAGACAAGGCAGTTGGAATCATATTTCCCTGCCCTTGATAATACCCCCTGATTACAGATGTAGCAGGCATTAGTAAAAAAGAAAATGCGATGATTTTCAAGAGTCCCGCTAACTGAGTATCCCCCATAACCCTTGCAATTGAATCAGCGAAAAAAAATAAACTACCAAACAATACTATGCCCAATGCCCCAAGTAGGGTCAACGAACTCATCAGTATTTCGTTAACAGAAAATCCTTCTTCCGATTCATCACGTTCTGCCAATAATTTTGATATAACTGCAGGAAACCCAAGGGTTGACAGTGTTAGGACAATTCCATAAAAAGGGTACACCTGTTGATAGATATAAAAACCTATATCCCCAGCAATGTTTTGATACGGAATACGATAAGCTGCACTTAATACCTTCACTATAAGACTGGCGATACTTAATATTAACGCCCCGCGGACAAGTTCTCTTGTTGTCTTTATAGGGTCTCCTACCATCTAAAGAACCCCTTCCACACATATGTGGTTGTATTATAGCATAAAGTGAAACTTCTATCAGTGGAGGGTTTGCTTCATCCTCCACTGATGGTTAGTTGAACCAATCGGGGTTTTACAGGCTGTTTTATCACTACACACTTCTCTCTATTTCTCCAACGAAAATGAAAGAGGGATTATTACAGCCTGTTAAACCGGGATAAAGTGAATCTTCCATCAGTGGAGGGTTTGCTTCATCCTCCACTGATGGTTAGTTGAACCAATCGGGGTTTTACAGGCTGTTTTATCACTACACACTTCTCTCTATTTCTCCAACGAAAATGAAAGAGGGATTATTACAGCCTGTTAAACCGGGATAAAGTGAATCTTCCATCAGTGGAGGGTTTTCTTCATCCTCCACTGATGGTTAGTTGAACCAATCGGGGTTTTACAGGCTGTTTTATCACTACACACTTCTCTCTATTTCTCCAACGAAAATGAAAGAGGGATTATTACAGCCTGTTAAACCGGGATAAAGTGAATCTTCCATCAGTGGAGGGTTTTCTTCATCCTCCACTGATGGTTAGTTGAACCGATCGGGGTTTTACAGGCTGTTTTATCACTACACACTTCTCTCTAATTCTCCAATGAAAATGAAAGAGGGATTATCACAGCCTGTTAAACCGGGATAAAGTGAAACTTCTATCAGTGGAGAGTCTCCTACCATTATTCGGGATAAACGAATCTTAATTGATAATTACAACTATCAATCCTTTTTTAGTCTTCAACATAAAAAGGACAGCTGCACGCTGTCCTTTTAGTATTTGTATAATGCCTGTCTTATATTATTGTTCCATTTGTCTAGCTAAGAAGCTTGCTGCTGTTTCTACCGCTTTATGTTCTACTTCTCCTAGCGTTTCTTCCTTAGAGAAGATCACAACAGCTCCAATTGGATCTCCATTAGCAACAATAGGGGATACTGTATAAGATTGTACTTCCTCATCATGGTTATCAACAAATGAAACTTGTGTCTTTGCTGTAATTAGCACTGAATTACGATCATCCATCGTTTTTTCAATAAAATCACTTACATTTTTATTTAAATAATCTTTTTTCGAACTTCCTGCAACTGTGATATATGTATCACGGTCACAAATTAATACAGGATTTCCTAAGCTATCGAACAATGCCTCTGCATATTCTTTTGCAAAGTCTCCTAATTCACTAATAGGTGAATATTTTTTTAAAATAACTTCTCCATCTCGGTCTACAAAGATTTCTAATGGATCTCCTTCACGAATACGCAAGGTCCTGCGAATTTCTTTTGGGATTACCACTCTTCCTAAATCATCAATTCGGCGAACTATACCTGTTGCTTTCATCTTATGTTGCCTCACTTTCATCAAAATTGATTTCCTAATAATGACTTCGTATTTAAGACAAAATCATTACCGACCTTGAATATAGTATTTTTCTTATGGAAAGTTCTATGCACTTTGAAAAATTTTTTCTTTATTTCCTTAGAAAATTACTTTTTTGTTGGTTTACCTATGGTACCAATTTATTTATTTATCGTTTGATTTTCTTTATTGACATGCTGTAGACCCTTCACAAGTTCGAATAATATACTTAACCATTTGTCATGGTCCATACCTTTTAAATGAAGCACTAGCTTCATTCGATTCCCTTCCATACCTAGCCCAACTGCTCGACCAAACTTCGAACTCAAATGAAATACTTTTTGTCCATCAATATTACTACTTTCCTTTTCAGAAATAAAAATCGTAATTTCCTGCTTCAATTGCTTAATGCTTTCAACAGACGCAAGACTTGCATACACTTTGATTTCTGAAATTAATAATAAATAGGCTACTTCAGGTGGATAATCCCCAAAACGATCGACGATTTCTTCTTTCAATTCATCTAAGTCTTCTAAGGTGGAGATGCCTCTAAATCTTTTATACATTTCAATCTTTAGATGACCATCAGAAATATACGAATCAGGGATATAAGCATCCACATCCACATCAATTTCAATTGTTGGTTTCTCTTCAACAGGTTTATCGTTCCTTTTTGCTTCGACAGCTTCTTTGAGCATTTCCGAGAATAAATCAAATCCAACAGAGTCAATGAAGCCGTGTTGCTGAGATCCTAACAAGTTTCCGGCTCCTCGAATTGATAAATCACGCATAGCGATTTTAAAACCTGAGCCTAGTTCTGTAAATTCTTTAATCGATTGAAGCCTCTTCTCAGCTACCTCCGTTAAGACCTTGTCCTTTCGATAGGTAAAAAATGCATAGGCGATCCGATTAGAACGCCCTACTCGGCCTCTTAGCTGATAAAGTTGAGAAAGCCCCATTCGATCAGCGTCATGTACAATTAATGTATTCACATTTGGAATATCAACACCGGTTTCAATAATTGTTGTACTGACTAGCACATCGTATTCTCCTTCTATGAAACCAAACATGACCGCTTCTAATTCTTGTTCTGTCATACGACCATGCGCATATGTGACTCGGGCATCAGGCACTAACATGGAAATTTCTTCTGCCTTTCTTGCAATATCCTCTACCCTATTGTATAGAAAATAAACCTGCCCTCCTCTTGCCATTTCTCTTTCAATAGCCTCGGTTACTAAAACACCGTTGTACTCCATTACATAGGTCTGAATCGGAAAACGATTCTCAGGTGGTGTTTCAATGACAGATAAATCCCTAACGCCGAGCATAGACATATGCAACGTCCTCGGAATAGGCGTAGCTGTTAACGTCAATACGTCTACATTTGTTTTTAGCTTTTTGATTTTCTCTTTATGAGTAACACCAAAACGTTGCTCTTCATCAATAATAAGTAATCCGAGATCACGATATTCAATATCTTTTGATAACAATCTGTGTGTTCCTACTACGATATCTATCGTACCCGCTTTCAGGCCTTTCATCGTTTCAATTTGTTGCTTTCTTGTTCGAAAACGGCTCATTAGTCCTATATTAATCGGATAGTCTTGGAACCGTTCACGAAGCGTCTCAAAATGCTGCTGGGCAAGAATTGTAGTTGGTACTAGAAAGGCCACTTGTTTTCCGTCCGCCATTGCTTTGAAGGCAGCGCGAATCGCCACTTCCGTCTTCCCATATCCCACATCGCCGCAAAGTAAACGATCCATCGGTCTTTCGCGCTCCATGTCTTTTTTTATCTCATGTATAGAGCGCAGCTGATCATCCGTTTCATTATATGCAAACGCACTCTCAAATTCACGTTGCAAGTCTCCATCTGGGGAGAAGGCATATCCTTTTGCTTCTTCTCGTTCTGCATAAAGTTTAATAAGATCATCTGCAATATCTTGAACAGAGGACTGAACTTTGTTTTTTACTCGCTTCCAATCGCTTCCGCCCAATTTATAAAGCTTCGGTTCCTTCCCTTCTGAGCCTACGTATTTCTGAACTAGATTAATTTGATCTACAGGTACATATAATTTATCATCCGCTTGATAGCGAAGATGCAAATAATCTTTATGAATGCCATTAATCGTAAGGGTCTCGATACCCAAATATTTACCGATTCCGTGATTCACATGAACCACATAGTCTCCCACGTTCAATTCTGAATAACTTTTTATCCTTTCAGCATTTGAAAGCTTTTGACGTCTTGCCGACTTTTTCGTTTTTTTATTAAATAATTCCTGCTCCGTAATCACCGCATATTTTTGAAGTGGTAATTCAAATCCCGTATTCAAACTGCCTTTAAGAATTTGAACCTTTCCCGGTAAAATCTTGCTCGAATCTGAAAGTTCCGCAGCATCGATATCATAATCTGCCAAAACACCTACTAGTTTTTTTACCCGTTCATCATCAGGACCTAAAATAACTACTGCATACTTCCCTTTTTTCCAACGTTCGATTTCAGCTTTAAAAACATTCATTTGTCCATGAAAATTTTGCATTTGCTTACATGTAAAATTCAAGATATTTTGCGGGTTTGTATGCGGTACATGGCGCAAAAACAACGATAAGTATATCAATTTCTGCCTTGATTGTGCGATAAGCTCGGGGAGCTTGTGCGAAATTTGAATATCATGTACTATTTGACCCGCTTCAAGCAAGCTTGTGTACCATTCCGCCTCTTCTTTTTCAAGTGTATCGTTAATTTCTTGAATTCGACTAATCTCATCTAGGATAATTAACCCATTACTCGGCATGTAATCTAGCAAACTAGTAGGTCTTTCATAAGCAAGACTTAAATATTTAAAGACTTGATCAGGTCTGTGCCCCGTTTTTAGCTGCTCTAACTCATGCGAGATCGTTTGCAGCATTTGTTCCTTAGCTTGATTATTTTTTATCTTCGTTAAACTTTTGCTTAATTTACTATCTAGCAACTCGATGATTCTTTCATAATGTTCAGACTCCAAGAGATTTTCAGTCACCGGGCCAATCTTTATATGGTCGAGTTTATTAAGTGAACGTTGATTCTCGAGCGAAAATGTCCGGATTGAATCAATTTCTGTATCAAATAATTCAATTCGAATTGGATTGGGCTCGGTTATCGGATAAATATCAATAATACCGCCTCTTAAGCTAAATTCGCCGGGCGATGAAACCATTTCTGATCTTGAATACCCCATAGTAATGAAAGTATGTAATAAGCTATCTAAATCAACATCTGTCCCTAATGAAAAGTGTAATTGATACTTCTGCCATAATTCTTTTGATGGCAACATTTTTCGCAAACCCGGAATTGGTACAATAACAACGCCTTTTTTTGCATATGACCAATAATTTAAAGCCTCTATGCGCTGGGCTCTTAGCTCAGGACTCGCGACACTCAACTCAGCGGCAATTAATTCGTTTGAAGGGTAGATAAACAACTCCTCTTCGGAAATAAAATTCACCAAATCTTCCTGAAGTTTTTGAGCCTGCAATAGATTATGTGTAACAACCAGTAATGGCCTTTCTGTTTCTTCATACAATGCTGCAATTAACATCGAGCGGGATGAACCTGATAATCCAGAAACTAATTGCTCCTTCAGTCCTTCATTGATCCCAGTTAGTAACGAATGGACTTCATTATGTTTAGTGAATAAATTTTGTAAACCATTCATCTCACCTTCTCCTCCCTTTTCTGACTATTTTACTGCCTATATATATTCCATTATTTATTGATTCAAAGGCTCTGATAAACTTGCCTGTTGATTGGAAGGTAAGGTGTTCGCTTTCCGCTGGCGGTCCGGGAGCTTCCTCAGGGCTGTGCGCCTGTGGGGTCTCCCTTTGACTCGCTTTTCTTAGCAGGAGTATCACACCTTCTGTTCCAATCAACATAGTGCCAAAATCAATAATGAGCTTTAACATAGCCAATTCAAAAATACTGAAACGGAAAAATGCTTTGGATTTCGATCCAAAGCTTACTTCCGCTTAATGAATTATATAATCATTTTGATGCAAGTCAGGGTTCTTTTGCAATGCTTCGTGGCAATCTTCGCAAATTGCTTTCACATGTACATTCCCCACTGAATCATAAGCAATCATATCTTGCCGTTCCTCATCATTAAGTTGGGTAAGACCCAGCTGCTCTGAATGTAGTATAGTTTCACTTAACGTTCCTATCTTAGTGCCACAATGCCTACATGTGTAATGGAGAGCCATTAACTAACCCCCTAATTTAGAAAGATTACCCTTATTATTGGCCTAAATAGGGGGATAATATTCAGCCTCCAAAACTTTTTTAGCATTATGATTGATTATACTCATTCATAACTTGTAAGAATGGGGACTTCAACCATTCCTCACATGCAAGGGCGCTTTTTTCAATTGTCTCTCCAATCTTTGTCCACTCTTCTTCGGTAAATCGACCCAATACATAGTCAGACACAGGAATTCTTCCCTCTGGTCGACCGATACCGACTCTGATTCGGTTGAACTCTTGTATACCTAGGTGAGCAATTGTTGATTTAATTCCATTATGTCCACCTGCACTGCCCTTTTGACGCAAGCGAATTCTACCAACAGGCAAATCTAAATCATCATATAGTATGACTAAATCCTCTACCTCAAGTTTAAAGAAAGTCATAACAGCCGAAATGGACTCTCCTGATAAATTCATATATGTTAGTGGCTTTAGCAACAAGACCTTTTCACCATTTACCGAACCGATTCCATAAACCCCTTTATGCTTTGCTTGATCTAAAGGAATCGACCACTTTTTCGAAAGCTCATCTATTACTTCAAACCCAATATTATGTCTTGTTTTCTCGTATTGTCTGCCAGGATTCCCTAGCCCAACGATCAATTTCATGATTCACACTCCATTTATCCCGCATTAACGGAAGTCAAATCCCCCACCTTAAGGCTTAGAAGAATCGAAGAAGCGTAGGTGGGGAATAAACTGCGTAAAAGCCTCATTGGTTCAACTAACAATGGGGGATGAAGACCTCCCCACACTGATTGAAGTTTCACTTTTATTAGAATCATCCATGAGCATCTGCTTTAAAGCCCACCGATGAAAAAGGTTCAGGTTCTAAAAACTGAATTATCTTATGTAGATGGCGGTGTCGCGCTGATTTTGCGAAGCCCCACCCCTTTTCCACAGAAAAAAAGGTCACCAGCTTTTAATTACAATACATTAAATTTTTAAACATCCTATGAAAATCTTACCTCATCTCTACATATAGTTGCAAGCAGTATAAGATTTAACATCATGGATGAGCTTTTCTATACAATAATAAAAAGGACGCAACCTTCAACGGTTACGTCTATTATATCATGTTCAGAATGTTTGATATGCAAGAATCCTGTCGAACAACTTTCGACATGTAAGGAACTCTTATCCTTTAGATTCAGGCGAAGCTTTTGTTTCACGACCTTCTTGGTTTTCAGGAATACCTCCATCTTGCTGCTCACCTGTATTGATTTCCTCTTCATGGCGTGGAGCAAGGACTGATGCAATAACTTCTTCATCTTCATGGTTAAATGTAATCCTATAATTATCTTTTACATCTCCTACTGTTACAACATCACCAACCGCTAAATTTGTTACATCTACATCGATAGCTTCAGGGATATCATTCGGCTTAGCGGTAATCGTCAATTCATGAACAGCTTGTTGTAACACACCGCCATCTTTAACACCCGTAGAGTCTCCTACAAGATTAACTCTGACATGTGTCTGCAGTTCAGTAGACATATTTACAATAAGAAAATCAGCATGATAAATACTACTTTTAAGTGGGTCTTGTTGATAGTCTGTAAGCATGACATTTTTCTTTTGACCTTCAACATCTAAAGAAATAATTCCATTTCTCCCGACCTCTTTAATTGTTTTAAAGAAGTCTCCGCCGTTAATTGAGATTGCTGTGCTTTCATTGTTGTTACCGTACACAACTGCAGGAATTTCGCCACTCAATCTTAATTGACGTAATATGGACCCTTGAGATTTTACTCGCTCTTTCGCTACTAATACATTACTCATATATCTCATTCCACCTTTCTAATCAAAACTCATAGTTCCTCTCTATAAAAATTGCCCTTAATTTGAAACTTCTAAACATTTTTTTGAAAACATAAAAAAAACAGCAAGGAAATAATAAACTGAACCCTTAGATTGGATAAAGGAAAAACACCTCTTATGTCATATAGATAAAACTATATGACATAAGAGGTGTTTTTTTATGGAGACAAGAGTGCATTATCCAGCCGAAATAAAATGGGAAGCTATAAAAATGGTCATTCTTCTACCGAATTAGTGAAGTACTAGGTATTAAAAGTAGTAACCAAGTAAGGATATGGATACAGTGGTATAGGAATGGAGAAACTCATAGGCTTGAACGGCCCGTGGAAAAAAATACATTTTAATAAAGGGATAGGTAAACTCACAGAAATAGTGAAAGAATATATTAATTAATTTAACATGAAAGAACCCAAATAAAACTAAATAACCAGCCCCCGATTAAATATCGAGAACTGGCTACGGCATAAATGCATTTTTTCTGAATCCCATATATGGAGCTCAGACTATAATCTCTGCTATTTTTTTATTAATCAAATAAAGTACTAACAGATTGTTCTTCATGAACACGGATAATTGCTTCCGCAATTAATGGAGCCACTGATAATTGTACAACTTTATCTATTTTTTTCTCTTCACATAAAGCAATAGAGTTAGTTACAGCCAATTCTTTGATTTTTGAATTTTTGATTCTATCAATAGCAGGTCCCGATAAAACTGGGTGTGTACAACACGCATACACTTCTGTCGCCCCATTTTCAACAAGAGCGTTAGCAGCTAAAGTAATTGTACCCGCTGTATCGATAATATCATCAATTAGAATTGCCGTTTTCCCTTCAATGTTCCCGACAATATTCATAATCTCTGCCACATTTGGACGTGGACGGCGTTTGTCGATAATAGCAATTGGAGCTTTTAAGCGATCTGCCAACTTACGGGCACGCGTAACCCCACCGTGGTCTGGAGAGACAACGACAACATCTTTCAAATTTTTACCCTCAAAGTAATCGGCTAAAATAGGTACAGCCTGCATGTGGTCAATCAAAATGTCAAAGAATCCTTGGATTTGTGGAGCATGCAGATCTAATGCAATTACACGGTGCGCCCCAGCCGTTTCTAATAAATTAGCTACAAGCTTAGCTGTAATAGGTTCACGAGCACGCGCTTTACGATCCTGACGAGCATATCCATAATATGGCATAACGATATTAATTGTTTTTGCAGAGGCACGTTTCAAAGCATCAATCATAATCAATACTTCCATCAAGTGCTCATTCACAGGATCACTTGTTGATTGGATTACATAGACATCACAACCACGGATGCTTTCCTCGATATTAATATGAATTTCACCATCACTAAAATGAGTAACAGAGCATTTACCCAGCTCTACGCCAATCACTTCTGCAATTTCTTCCGCTAAACCAAGGTTTGAATTTAAAGAAAAAACTTTTAAATTTGGATCTAAATACTGATTTGACATGATGACCTCCACAGGTTATTTATTAAATTTCAGATTCTTAATATAATCTTCTTTATTAACTTGACGAGCACGAGCAATGGACAAGGCATTCCCTGGTACATCCGAAGTAATCGTAGACCCAGCAGCAACATATGCGCCTTTTCCTACAGTTACAGGTGCCACCAAATTAGAATTACAGCCTATAAAGACTTCATCTTCAATTTTGGTTAAGTGTTTATTATAACCATCGTAATTAACTGTAATGGAACCACAGCCTATATTTACATCTTCTCCAACTTCAGCATCTCCAATGTAACTTAGATGTGATGCTTTGCTTCCCTTACCAAAAACTGTTTTCTTAATCTCAACAAAGTTGCCGATTTTCACTTCATCCTTAATATCCGATTGTGGACGGATATGCGCAAAGGGACCTATATTAACATGATCACCAATGCTACTGTCAGAAGCTACTGATTGTCTCAAAATTGAGCTGTTACCTATATGACAATTATCAATTTCTGTATGAGGTCCAATGATACAATCGCTCCCGATCATACTGTTTCCTTTAATGATCGATCCTGGGTAAATGATAGTATCTGAGCCAATTGTAATATCTGCTTCTATATACGTATTTTCAGGGTCAATAATAGTCACACCACTTCGCATATGGCCTTCATTAATACGCTGACGCATCAACTTCTCTGCTTGTGACAAAGCAACTCGATCATTGACACCCATCGTCTCATTAAAATCTTCCGTTTGATAAGCCGTAACAACCTCTCCTTGAGATTTTAAAATTTCAATGACATCCGGAAGGTAATATTCACCTTGTGAATTATCATTAGACACTTTTTGTAAGGCTGTAAATAAAGCTTTGTTATCAAAACAATACGTACCCGTATTAATTTCCTTCACATTTCGTTCTAAATCATTCGCATCTTTATGCTCCACAATTTTCTCAACAAGACCCGCTTCATTTCGAATAATACGACCGTACCCATCTGGGTTTGTCGCTAGGGCTGTCAGAATACTCGCTTTTGCATTCGTTTCTTCATGAATCTTCATCAAGGCTTCCATGGTGTCCGCTTTAATTAACGGTGTATCTCCACAAACAACAATGGTCGTTCCGTCCTTTTCACCCAGCATATGATCAGCTTGCATCACAGCATGAGCCGTCCCTAACTGTTCTGCTTGCAAGGCATACACACATGCAGAACCAAGCTGTTCCTGAACCTTTTCCGCTCCATGTCCAGTAACAGTTACAATCTCTTCTATTTGTAATTGACTAACCTGATCCACAACATGTTGGACCATTGGTTTGCCACATACAGGATGCAAGACTTTGTATAGTTTAGATTTCATTCTGGTACCTTGTCCTGCCGCCAAAATGACTGCATAGCGATTCATCATAACAGGCCTCCATCTTTACCTTTTTATCCATTAAAAATATTATCTTAAATAGGTATAGTTTTCAACAAGAAAAGCAGAAGCGCAACTTTCCTATCTCATTGCTTCTATGACATATCCTACTCTCCCAGCGACTTCATCAAATTATACACACCTTGCAAAGCCAGAATAATGCCCCTATTGCAGCTTGACTTCACTATGCGCATCCCTTTTGAAGATTAACGCACGGTATCATGTTTAAGGATATTCTATATTTCATAAGTTTGAGTACCAAATCAACTTGCTCAATTGGTCACAAATAAGTCTCTCTTTATTATATACTTTTCTAAAGACTTTTTTAGCGCTATTAACAAATTTTATTAGGGAAATTTTTTCTATATGCCAATGAGGGTATAGGGGGAATCTAAAAATCCACAGCACTTCTTGAATAAACACTAAAAAGAGCCTTACTTTTGAAGTAGGCTCCTGATGCTATTCCATTTAAATTATTTTACGAAGCTCCTGCTCCAGCTTCTTCTAATTCAACTTCCAATTCTCCTAAACGATGATATTCCGCTAAAACAGCTTCCTGGATTTTACCACGTGTTGAAGAATTAATTGGATGGGCGATATCGCGGAATTCTCCATCCGGCGTTCTTTTACTAGGCATTGCAACGAAAAGACCATTATTACCATCAATCACACGAATATCATGGACAACAAATTCATTATCCAAAGTAATAGAGGCGATAGCCCTCATTCGACCATCAGTATTTACGCGGCGTAATCTTACGTCAGTTACTTCCATTCCTGTTCACCACCTTAAATAAATTAAAAACTTAGAATATATATTCAACAAGGATAACGTATTCTCCTTTTTTAAAATGCTATTTTTTTAAAAAATGTAAATAATATTTATATTTTTTCTTTTATTGTTATTATTAGGATTTAATAGGGGGGTAGTAAGATGGTTACAACAAAAATAAAGATATGTAACGAAACTTTGCTTACGCTATCAGAGTGCTTGTTTAATACAAAAGCGTTACTATGAGGGCATGCACGAAAGTTGGAGCTTATGTATACAGCAAAAACTTGCCTGAAAAACAAGGTACTACTTTTATTCATAAAAAAACGCCCGTATTATTTAACGAGCGCAACTACTTCAATTTCAATTAAAGCGTCTTTAGGAAGGCAAGCTACCTCTACACAAGAACGTGCCGGCTTATGAGTTGAAAAATATTCACCATATACTTCATTAATACTGCTAAAGTCGTCCATGCTCTTAATGAAAACGGTCGCTTTAATAACAGTTTCAAAGGAAGCACCAGCTTCTTTTAATACAGCCTTCAGATTGTTAAATACTTGGTGAGTTTGTTCTCTAACATCACCCGTTACCATTTCCCCTTCCGCTGTAAGTGGAATTTGTCCTGAACTAAAAAAAAGATTATTGACGATAATTCCTTGTGAATATGGACCAATTGCAGCAGGTGCCTCGTTAGTACGGATAGATTTCATCATGCCCTCTCCTTTATCATTCAATTATTTAAATAATTACCTCTTGATACTGAGATTATTTTATCACGTTCATCTACTTCTGTTAATTTTATTAAAGAAACAAATTGATCGATAAGGCGTTCTTCTATTTCTTCTGACTCCACAAAAACAGTAATTCCAGCAAGAGTTGCTTTGAACTCATCTAGTAAGCTAACCATCCCTTTAACAGTACCGCCGGCTTTCATAAAATCATCGACAATCAGGACATTAGACCCTTCCTCTAGACTTCTTTTTGAAAGAACCATTGTCTGAATACGTTTAGATGATCCAGATACATAATTAATACTAACCGTAGGCCCTTCCGTTACTTTGTTATCTCTCCGAACAATCACAACTGGAACATTTAAATAATTGGCCACTGCATAAGCTAATGGAATTCCTTTTGTGGCCATGGTCATGATGACTTCTACCTGCTTATCAGCGTAAGCCGCAGCAATAATTCGACCAATCATATTAACTGTCTCTGGGTGACCCAAAATATCTGTCATATATAAATATCCACCTGGCAACAGACGTTCAGGGCTCGCTATAATACTGCAAAGATGATCGATAAAAGCGGTTGCTTCATCTGACTTAATGCCTACCAAGTATTTTACACCACCTGCAGCTCCAGGTACTGTCGTTAACGTTCCAATTCCTCTCTGTTCGAACGTGTCTTTAATAATGGTTAAATCTTCACTAATTGATGACTTTGCCGAACTGTATCTTTCGGCAAAAAAAGTGAGCGACACCAAGCGGCCGGGATGAGCAAGTAAATAATTTGTCATATCAATAAGCCTCTCGCTACGCTTAAATTTCATTTTAACACTCCTCGCCAAAAAAACGAATATTATGTAATAAATATAACACTAACGTCCGATTTTATTCAATAGCACTTAAATCACCTAACATCCTAACTGCATATACTTGATCGCAAAAGCCACGCAAGCCATTATAAATTCGCTGCATACGGGAATCATGTTCTACTAGACCAAACACCGTGGGCCCGCTTCCACTCATTAACACCGCATCTGCACCAAAGTTTTTCATTTGTGACTTAATATTCGCAACCTCAGGATATAATTGCAATGTAACTTGTTCAAGTACATTCCCAAGCCCATTGCATACTCTTTCATAGCTATTGTTTTCAATCGCAGAGATCATTTCCTTAATATTTGGATGGCTAATGTTCCCAACCTGGAGTCTTCGATAAATATCGGCGGTAGATACTCCAATTGTAGGCTTAGCTAGGACTACCCAACATTTAGGTGGAGCAGGTAACTGTACAATTTTCTCGCCTCTCCCTTTTGCTAAAGCAGTACCGCCATAAACGCAAAATGAAACATCTGAACCAATCTCTGCGCCAATTTCAGCAAGCTCGTCCATAGATAAATTTAATTTCCAAAGTTTATTCAACCCTCTAAGAGTAGCTGCCGCATCACTGCTACCTCCAGCTAAACCAGCTGCTACAGGGATATTTTTTTCTATAGCAATTTGAACCCCTGTGTTAATTCCATATCGTTGCTTTAATACGTATGCTGCTTGATAAGCTAAATTCCGATGATCATCAGGAACAAAACGATTATGTGATAGAATTTCGATTTGATTTCCACCGATCTCCTTCAGTTCAATTCTATCTGCCAAATCGACCGTCGTCATGATCATTTCCACCTCATGGTATCCATCCGGCCGCTTAAAAAGCACATCCAATGCTAAATTAATCTTAGCCGGCGCTTTCTCCATAAGCTTCAATATTTCCACCTACTTTTACGTTCTTCTAAAGTTCTTGTCCTATTTTATCATATTTGATTTCATTCTAAAGGTTTTTTCATGGTAATTTCAATGCATACTATTCAAAACTACAACGAAAATAAGAAATGTTTTAAAGGTGATATTGAGGTAGTGATAAAATGAAACTACAATCAATGAGGTCTTCGCTAAATCTTCGATAAAGCGACACTACTAACCTAACTCAATGAATCACAGAAGATAGACTAAATATGCGATGTCCTTTAGTCTATCTTCTGTGTGCCCCACATTCTGTAGGTGCAAACTTTACCTCTGCTTACGTATCAGTAAGTTTCACTGTATTTCTCAAATCAGGTTTTCATGGGATAAAAAGCCAGACCTATCCGCATGGCCATCTAACATTTTGTTAGACTCCATAAGTGGATAAAGGGTCTGGCTTTATAAACTAATGTGCAGCGATGATTTATTAAGTGTTCGGTAAAATTCGCTCAACCATGCTTGATTATCTTTTCTCCATCAATTGGCGCTCAGCCATTTCGATAGCAAGTTTAACCATATTACCCGCATCGCGTGCTCGTATTCCTCCCCAGCCTTCCTTTTGGACAACATCATAAAACCCCAATTCCTTAGCTAATTCTTCTTTAAGACCTGGTGACATGATGCCTTTTCTTCTGCCCAAACGAATCAGCCCCTTTTTATCATGCTGCACAATTCTAGTTTCTACATTCAGAAATAAAACATGAACTCCTTATTTATCCATTTGGAAATTTTATTGAATATCTATAATGGGTTAAAATGTCCATTCTCTTTTTCATCATATAAAGCCAGAAAAGTATTTAGCATAATAAAATAAAACTTTAACTTGTAAGTCATACTGCCCGTTAATAAGGGATAGACTTCGTATAGTGCGCTAGACAATAAAAAAAACAGCAAACAATAGTTTGCTGCCACTTAAAGTTACATTTCTTGCTGTTTATTCAAAAATGTTAATTCTACTGTTTCCGTTAATACATCTGCATAGCTGTAAGATACTCTTTCGAACGCATTTTCATCCTGATCGAGCTCAATCACAAAGACAGCCGGATAAGTCTCTGCTAACGTACCAAAACGTTCAACAGTTTTTCTTCTTCCGCCGTTTGCTTTTAAGAGCAACCGTTTCCCCAAATTGGAGTCTAGTGAATTTTTAATATCCGCTAAAGTTTTTGGCATTTCGGTCCACCTCACTAAGTTTAGTATATCACAAACCAGCAATAAGGTCAAACAAAATAATAAATTATATCAGCATTTAAATTTGTTTGTCAATATTTTTTTATGTAAATACGTAATAATTTAAATACATTTTTTATTATCTCTATTATTTAGAAAAATTATGTAAACCTTACGCTTCCAATCTTGTCCATATAAACCCATATCGCGCTACGTTAAACGGCACGACCCGAGTTTAAGGACAGATGTACACAAAGCAACTTTAATAAGACTGCTGTGTTGAAGCACTATTTATAATTCTCCATAACCTAGGTAGAATGACTACGTGCCCCACTTCCATTCGGATAAAAACAAAAGGGTGTCTCATAAGGGTCTGACCTCACACTTTAAATCAGTATTCGTGTTTCATACACGTGACTTATACTGTGGTTAGTTGTTGCGAGGTTCTGACCCTTTGCTTTTGGACCTCCCTTTTATTCATCTTTATTGATATTATATGGCATACCGGTTCTAAGAACTCCTCTCGTTTCAATACCCCCGAGTCCCTTTTCACCCGTTAATGTATTTCTAAGCACATCCCATACATGAATATAGTCGGTAAATGGCGTGAAGCTGACTTTAGCGACTATATACACAGGATCTAACGCATGTATATTCACTCTTGATGGTGAACTCGCAAAATTGGCACCTGCTTGAATTAACGACTCGAAATGTGATTGACAAGCCCCAGCAAAAATAACAAGTTGATCAAGGTGTGCGATTTTATTTCTTGCTTCTCGCACCGTTTGCACAAAATGCCTAGAATGCCGATAAGCATTTATGTCCTGAAGAGGACCTTTGGACTTCGAATATGCATCATGACCTGTAATAACCAAGATGTCTGGACGATATTGATCAATAAGACTACCAATGCGGATAGGCATCTCTTTCTCATTACAATAAACTCCTTTTACTGGAACTCCAATCTTTTCATATAATGTAAGGCATTTATTTAAATACGAGGCATCCCCATCAATATGCAACACTTTTCCCGGAATTTGAAAAAACTCCCCATTATACCGATACCCATCGCTTAATTGGTAATTACTTTTCTCTGTTTGTAACTGTTTATCTTGGTTAAATAAATGATACGATTGTTCTTGGAGAGCCTCGCTTGTTTTTTGCCGGGTTTGCCTTTCTTCTTCATTAATTTTAATTAAGTCGCTAAAAGGCGCATCTGCAATTAAGCGGATATCCTCACCGTATAGGATTGCAACCTGGCTTCCATCCACTAAATGTATGTCAATCACTCTGAATAAAATGTCACACCCATATGATGATCTTCCGACAATATCATTCACTCGTAAATTCATACTCTCACCTCGTGACAAGATAACATCATGTCTTGTCAGATTTTCATTCCTTTTACACTATGCATGCTCATCTCGATTTGTGAAATGTCCATATGGCCAATTCGTAATATTGGAAAAGTACATGCACCTAGGTTTAACATAAGAACGTATGACTAGAGGTATTAGACGGCTTTTAGCTAGATAGCAAAACATATAAAAAACATTCATAGGTGTCTGCCCAACCTAATGTTGAAATAAATTTCGGGTTCTCAAATTGTATAACCTTATGCAGGTGCGGACATATTTCAAAGCCCCGCCCCTTTTCCACAGAAAAAGAGGTTGTCCCAAAAGTGACCTCACACTCTATACACCGTTTATGTCATGTTCACGTCTTAAACGATATATAGGGATATTTGGTCTGACCTTTCGTTTTGGGGCAACCTCTTCTTACTCTGGTTTATTTAAAATAAAGAAGGAGTTCATCACTTAGTCTGCCGAATTCTTCAATAGATAAGGTTTCTCCTCGTCTTGTTGGGTCTATTCCGGTATGTCCCAACGCTTTTAGAATTTGATCTTTTTTAGATTTCCCATCAGGTAGTTGGCTCGTTAAATTATTAAGAATGGTCTTCCTACGCTGCGCAAAGCTTGAACGGGTCACTGTAAAGAAAAATTCTTCATCTTTTACTTCAACAATCGGTTTTGCTCTTTTCACTAATCGAATGACAGCTGAATCTACATTTGGCTGTGGCATAAACACCGTTTTTGGAACAATCATAACCGTTTCAGCTTCCGTGTAATATTGAATCGCGATTGATAAAGAGCCGTATTCTTTCGTTCCCGGTTTAGCAGCAATACGATCTGCCACTTCTTTCTGCAGCATCACAACCAATCCGCGAATTGGTAAATTTTCTGTCAATAATTTCAGAATGATTGGTGTCGTTACATAATAGGGAAGGTTCGCTACGACCATTACATCGTCGATACCTATAAATTCTTCTGCTATTACTTTCTCCACATCCGCTTTTAGAATATCTTCATGGATGACAGTTACATTATTGTAGGGTGATAATGTGTCTTTCAAAATAGGTAGAAGACGCTGATCAATTTCAAAGGCTGTCACTTTTTTACTACTCTTCGCGAGTTGCTCCGTCAATGCACCTATTCCTGGTCCAATTTCAATAGCACCACTCGCTTCAGTCAATTCAGCGTGTTCCACAATTCTTCGTAATATATTCGTATCAATTAAAAAATTTTGACCCAGACTCTTTTTAAACGCAAAACCGTACTTTTTTAAAATTTCCTGTGTACGAATCGGTGTTGCTATATCCTTATGCATGTTTTTCCTCCTGATCCATCTTGTTAATTGCATGATAAAAATCATCTCTTGAGATTTGGAACATCTTCAGCCTTTTATGTAACTGTTTCCCGTTTGTAAATCCGATTTTCAATAAAAGCCCAAGCTGCTCTCTTCTTTCCCGTGCACCTTCTCCGCCAATCAATCTTGCCTCGATTAGCTCTTCCTTGGAAATCTCTTCACTTGCATCCTCATCCATTGTTTGAGCTTCCTTCAATGCATTGCGAATCGCTTCAGGTAATGCGTGCTCAACACCGAGTCCCCTACCTGTCTTTGGCAACGCCTGCTCCTTAGATAAGAATGCATGCTTGCATCCCGGTACTTGTTCTGTGATTGTATTCCGTATTTTCTGTCCAGGGAAATCTGGATCAGTAAAAATAATAACGCCCCTCGTTTGCTGAGCAAGTGTTATTTGATCAATCACTGATTTATTAATAGCAGACCCATTTGTTTCAATGGTATCAGCGTTGACAGCCCGCTTTATTGCAACGGTATCATCTTTACCTTCTACAACAATAATTTCTTTAATTTTTCTCATATTTTCCTCCAAATAACTGAAACTATTTATCCCACATTAACGGACAGTAAAAGCCCGATTAGTGTCAGTGAAACTTACCGATGCATGAGCAGGGTAAAGTTTGCTCCCATGGATGTGGGTCACACAGACGAAAGCCTAACGGACATTGCGTACTTAGTCTGTGATTGTCAAACCGGGTTCGTAGTGTCGCTTTAAAACCTAGCGACACTAGAATGGGACAATCAGTGGGGGATGAAGAGTAACGTCACTGATTATGATTGAAGTTTCACTTTATAGTGTCACACCGTCTAATACTAATTAATATAGAAATGTGTATGTTTTAGGATCTTTAAACTTTACTTGTACCATTATAACGTAAAAAAGCAGGAGATATGCAATCCCCTGCCACTGTAAACTGATTAATTTAAGACGCGGATTTTCACTTTTTTTACTCCCCATCGGTATGCATCCGATTTTGAGGGAAAGAACACATCTATTTTATGTCCTTTAATAGCTCCACCTTTATCCGCTGCAATTGCATATCCATATCCTTCAACATATACCTTTGTACCAAGGGGTATCACTCTCGGGTCAACAGCGATGACTTTGGCATTAGGGTTTTGTTTTAGATTAACACCTGTAGCTGTGGTTCCTGAACAACCATTACAGCTTGCTGTGTAAGCAGTCGACGACACGTAAAGCTCCCTGCCTGAACCTTGAGAATTATCTTCTCCACGGGACACTTGGGCAACTAATTGTTTCGTCCCTACTGCTACCACTTTGTCTGTTTTTTCAGTTACAACTTTTTCAGATATAAGTGCACGATCAACTTCTTTACCGTTTTCTTTTGTAACTGCAAACTGCCTAGATATTATTCCGTTCTTACCTTCACGCACAACTTTTTCTTTACCTTTATGCAATGTATCGTCCTTCTTCGTGATGGTTGCAAACTGAACAGGTTCTTCCACTACATCGGTGACTTTTTCAATTCTTATGACGTTAACAGTATTCTGTGGTTGAACGTTTTCTGCCAGCTGTGGCTCAACTCGATCTAATTCATTGAGCTTCACACCTTGTTGCCTTAAAAAGTCAGCGACCGTAGTCGAAGTTGACCAAACCTGCTGTTCATTACCACCTAAAACTAGCTTTATTGGAAAAGCTCTTTCGATGGCAATCTGCATGTTATCTTCAATTTTTGAATCTTCAGAATGGCTAAGCTTATCATGTGTTGCAACATCCAATTTCTGTTCCGAAAGAAATTCCTCTACTTTTTTGGCTGTTGTCCAAATGACTGTTTCTTTTCCATCAATATTCAGCCTCACTTGCTGGGCTGGTCTCCACTCGACCTCTAACCCATCCTTTATGATACTGTCTTTCGAAGGATGTATATAATCTTCAGCTTTTGCAGTAATCTCGAATTCTGCCAATATATCATTTACGGTAGCGGCATGTGTTTTCACGATTGTTTTCTGTCCATTAAGCGTTAATGACACCGTGTTCTTTGTCCCTTGATAAAACAGCATTCCTACTGAAGCAGCGACTATTATCGTACCACCTAGCACAATAGCTATTCTTTTTTTCCCAAAAGACTTGGGAATTAGGTTTTTCATAGATTGTAATATAATGAAAAACTCCTCCTTCCTCTGGGTGATTATATAGACATTCTAACAAAGCTGTCAACTCATACAGTTCTTAATTTGGAAAGTAGTTCCTATTATGAACACTCTCTAGTAAATTGAAAAGGAAGAGTTATCGACACGTCTATCCCATGAACCACTTGAGATTTGTAGAACTTTTGAGAAACAAGTTTCCATTAGACAAATTTAGCGAGAAACTGACAAAAATTGCTGTCAGTTTATGCCGAATAATTTCTTTGCATTCCGAGTTGTTGCCTCAGCTACTTCTTCAAATGTAATCTCTTTAATTTCTGCAATTTGCTCTGCTACCAATTTTACATATGCAGGCTCATTACGTTTTCCGCGGAATGGATGAGGCGCAAGATATGGACAATCTGTTTCAATTAGCAAACGGTCTAGTGGTATTTCAGCAGCAACTTCTTTCGGTTTTTTAGCATTCTTAAATGTTACAGGTCCTCCAAGCGAAATGTAGAAGTTCATCTCTAAGCATTCCTTGGCAATTTCGGGGCTGCCGCTAAAGCAGTGCATAATGCCACCTACTTCATGTGCATTCTCTTCTTTCAGTATTTCAACAATATCTGCTGTTGCTTCTCTATTATGAATAATAATTGGTAGTTTTACCTTTTTCGCTAGCTTTATTTGTTTTCTAAACACATCTTTCTGGATGTCCTTTGGTGATTTATCCCAATGATAATCCAGTCCCATTTCACCAATCGCAACTATCTTAGGATGCGAGGCTAAATCCTCAATCCAGTTTAGATCTTCGTCTGTCATGTCAACTGCGTCAACAGGATGCCACCCTACTGCAGCATAGATAAAATCATATTTTTCAACCAATTCCATTGCACGTATTATCGTTGGTCGGTCAAACCCAACAACGACCATATTGGAAACGCCAGTTTCTTTCGTCCTTTGAATCACCTCTTCCAAATCTTCATCAAACTGCTTATCATTCAAATGAACATGTGTATCAAATAACATCATCTTCGCCCTCTCTAGTAATATTCTATTAGTAATTACAAGTTTTCATGTTTCTCATTTATGTAACAAATATATTACAAACAAAACTTCTACTGCATTAATATGTAATTATTTACTAAGAAAACTCAATCCAGAAGCAAGTTATCCCCACCTAATCACAATGGTGGCGGTGCAGAGCTGGATTTTAGATACTTTCTCGATAAAGTAAGTATACCCGCTAAATGGATTGGCCATATTAGTAAATCTTGAAGCCCCGTCCCCCATGTCCTTCACACTAAAACGCAAGAAAAACTCCTTTTATTTTACAAATCTTTTTTATCTTTGCAAACAGACTTTCTTTTCATCTGTAGTTTATCAAATACTTTTTTTATTATACTATACGAGTCCTATTCTTTTTAGCGATAGCCCATGGGTAAAATTATGATTGATAATAAGGTGAAACGTCAATCAGTTGGGGCATAACTACCCGTTAATGCAGAATATGAATATTGCTCTTTTGCTAGAGCCTCATGACTAATCTTTCATAAAATATATATCCAAAATCATTAGCGTTATACAGCATAAAAAAATGAAAAAAATAGCATAAAAATGTTTCACATGGAACATTTTTATGCTATTTATGATTATTATTATTTTACTTTTGAGCCATTTGGCAATGCATCAGGAACTGTTGCTACTGAAAGCTTTCCTTCACCGCTTCCTGCTAGAATCATCCCTTGTGATAATTCACCACGCAACTTCACAGGTTTGAGATTTGTTACACAAATTACTTTTTTTCCTACTAATTCTTCTGGCGTATAATATTGGGCAATTCCAGAGACGACTTGTCGCTTTTCATATCCTAGATCAAGCTGTAACTTCAGCAATTTGTCCGCTTTCTTAACAGGTTCCACTTCCAAAACTTGTGCAACACGTAATTCCACTTTCATGAAGTCATCAATAGTAATTTCATCTACTTCGGGAATTTCTTCTACTTTCGATTCTTCTTTCTTCGCTTCTGGTTGAGGAGCACTTCCTTGCATTTGCTCTTTAATAAACTCTATTTCTTCCTGCATTTCAAGACGTGGGAAGATAGGATCGCCTTTTTCAACCTTTGTTTGCGCTGGAATAAGACCAAATTTCTCTAAACTATCCCATGACTTTATTGTTTCGTCTGTAATAGTTAATTGATTAAAAATCTTCTCTGGTGTTTTTGTTAAAAACGGCATTAATAAAATAGCTGTTCTTCTTAACGTCTCAGCTAAATGCACCATTACACTTGCCAATTCTTCACGCTTGCCATCATCTTTTGCTAGTACCCACGGCTGTGTTTCATCAATGTATTTATTCGTTCTGCTTACTAGCTGCCAGATTCCAGAGAGTGCCACTGAAAACTCCATTTTCTCCATGGCTTCTTCATAGCTAACTACTGTATTTTCATTTGCTTCAAGCAAAGATTTATCAAATTCTCCAATAGAACCTTTATACTCAGGAATCACTCCATCAAAATACTTTTCAATCATCGCAACGGTACGATTCAGTAAATTACCTAAATCATTTGCTAAGTCAAAATTAATTCGTTCTACAAAGCCTTCTGGAGTAAACACTCCGTCAGAACCGAAAGGAACTTCACGAAGCAGATAGTAACGAAGTGCGTCTAGTCCGTAGCGGTCAATTAATGTTACTGGGTCGACTACATTTCCTTTCGATTTTGACATTTTTCCATCTTTCATTAGCAACCACCCATGCGCGAACACCTTCTTAGGAAGTGGAATATCAAGTGCCATTAACATGATTGGCCAATAGATCGTATGGAAACGCACAATTTCCTTCCCAACCAGATGAACATCTGCCGGCCAATAGTTTAGATAGTTTGAATCATCTTCTGTTCCATATCCTAGTGCGGTAATATAATTAGAAAGCGCATCAATCCAAACATAAATGACATGTTTAGGATCGCCTGGTACTTTAACTCCCCAATCAAAGGTTGTACGAGAAACAGCTAAATCCTCTAAACCTGGTTTAATAAAGTTATTAATCATTTCATTTTTACGTGATTCAGGTTGAATAAATTCAGGGTTTTCTTCGTAATATTTCAAAAGTCGATCTGCATATTTCCCCATCTTAAAGAAATAAGATTCTTCTTTCACTAATTCTACTGGATGGCCGCTATCTGGGCTCTTTCCTCCGATAACTTTTCCATTTTCTTTAATCGGGTCGACTAATTGAAGCTCAGTATAGAAAGTTTCATCTGGAACAGAATACCAACCCTCATACTGGTCTAAGTAAATATCTCCTTGATCAAGTAATCGTTTAAATATTTTCTCTACCACATCCTTATGACGAGTTTCCGTAGTTCGAATAAAGTCATCATAGGATATATCAAGCTTCGTCCATAAATCTTTAATTCCAGAAACAATAGTATCCACGTATTCCTGTGGGGTAACTCCTTGTTCCTCAGCTTTTCTTTGAATCTTTTGTCCATGCTCATCTGTACCTGTTAAATACATAACATCGAATCCACGCATACGCTTGTAACGAGCCATTGCATCACCAGCTACCGTTGTATAGGCATGTCCAATATGTAAATTCCCACTTGGATAATAGATTGGGGTTGTAATATAAAATGTCTTCAGTTTTTCTTCCATTGTTTTTTCCTCCTATCATATGTAAATCCTTAAATGATGTTCACTACCTTAGTTTTTAACCTATACCTCTATATTACCTTATCTCACCATAAGAGCGATAAAGAAAATCTATTGAGATTAACTTTTAATAGAGACAAAGTTACAGAATTTAATCGGTTAGGGCTTTTTGTATAAAGGACATGGGGATGGGCCCCGCGACTTACTAATATCTATATATCAGGGATACTGATTTATTGAGAAAGCATCCAAAATTCCAGCTTCACACCGCCACCATTGAGATTAGGCGAGTATAGCGTGCTTCGTGATATATCCTTCATGATAAGTGGTAACGTTTTAACGCCATATTCCTCTTTATGAAAGAAAATCAATATGGCCTTGAAAACTTATACAAAAGTTAAAATCTATATAAAAGGTCTATATTCACAAAGCTTAATAGCATGATCAGTTGTTGGCTCCTAATATTAATTAGGCTCCGCAACACTAAATGACAGCTTTTTAAACGTGAGTTTTTCTTATTGTCAGCATTACCTCTTATACCCAAAGAATATACCTAAAATCACTAACAATCGCAACTCATTTCCCAATCCAAACATCTTACTAACAATAGGATTATCCATTACTGTTTTCTTTCAATCGGTAAATTGTTACTGATTGAAAATATCTAAAAATTTTTACTATTGATTTCCTTTAATTAACATTTTCTCTTGTGTTTTAAATTTGTGAAGAAGTATAATGAGAAAAGGGTAAATAATCATATTTTTAAAGAATTTTACATAAGGTATTTTGTCGAATTATGTCGAAATGAAGAATAAAGCGAAAGGATAAAATGTAATCATATTTTCATTCCTTTGTCATTCATTCAGATAACTGTTTTCAATAAATCCTTAAGTTTAACCTGTTTTTTTTTAGTTTTTTTCAAAAAAATGTATAAACCTAAATAAAAGGATTGACGAATTTGGGAATGGCTGGTATTATAATATTTATAAAAATTGTCGAATATTGACGAATAGAGATAAAAGGTACTAGAATACTATAATAATTGAGAGGAGATTTTCATATATGAAATCTACAGGAATTGTACGTAAAGTTGACGAATTAGGGCGGGTAGTAATTCCAATCGAATTACGCCGTACATTGGGAATTGCAGAAAAAGATGCTTTGGAGATCTACGTAGATGATGAGCGCATTATTTTGAAAAAATACAAGCCTAATATGACTTGCCAAGTTACTGGCGAAGTTTCTGATAATAATTTAACTCTTGCTAACGGCAAATTAATTCTTAGCCGCGAAGGTGCAGAACTACTTATTAAAGAAATTCAACAAAATATGCAATTAGAAACTGTTTGATTCCTTTTTGCACTTTTAAGAAGGCTTCCTTGGGAGAAGCCTTCTTTTTTATTGACCCATTTGGAGTAATTCGCGATGGTTATGTTACCCATTTACATGATAAGCTTGATATACATCTCTTTTCTGTACACCTCGATCTATTGCAGTCTGTTTGATAGCATCTTTTGAGCTAAGCTGTTTTTCATCGATATAATATTGAACATGCTCAGCAAGCTCCATACTTTGCCACCATACTTCTTCTGCTTGTTCCTCTACAAATTCTGCCCCTTCAATAATCAGGCAGAACTCGCCCCTTATTTCATTTTCAAAAGCCCATATTTGTGCTTCGTCTAACGTACCTCTAATAAATTCCTCAAATTTCTTAGTCAGCTCTCGACATAGAACAATTTTTCTATTTCCGAGCACTTCACGCATATGTTTTAACGTATCTTTTAACCGGTGCGGCGATTCATAGACAATCCATGTTGCCTCCATCTTCTTTAACTTCTCCAACTCCTTTTTCTTTTCTTTTGCATTTCGCTGCAAAAAGCCATAAAAGTAAAAAGGCTGTGGAACTAGTCCTGAAGCAATTAAAGCAGTAAGCGCAGCATTTGCACCTGGTAATGGTATAACCGGTATACGCTGTTCTAGTGCTTCTTGGACGAGTTCGAACCCAGGGTCTGATATAGTTGGCATCCCCGCATCACTTACTAACGCAATCGTCTGCCCTGTCAGAAGCCGCTCAATCATCTGCTTCCCACTCGCTTGTTTATTATGTTCATGATAACTAATGACTTGTGTTTCGATTTCAAAGTAATTACAAAGCTTTCTTGTATTCCTTGTATCTTCAGCAGCAATAACGTCTGCTTCCTTTAGAATCTTTAAAGCTCTGTAGCTTATATCCTCCAAATTCCCAATCGGAGTTGGCACTAAATATAAAACGGATTGCTGTCCTTCCTTTTCAAAGCTTTTCTGTTGCCACATCTACATTCTCCTTGCCTACAATTTTTTCTTTTTGTTTTCGAGATAACTGCTTAAATCGATACTCCGCCTGCATTGCTTCCTTTTTTCTTGGATACGATTCAAAATAGACAAGCTTTACCGGCCCGCGGCCTCGTGTGTATTTAGCACCCTTTCCTTCATTATGAAGCATTATCCTTTTTTCTAAATCATTTGTATATCCCGCATAATAACTATGGTCCCGACACTCAAGAACATAGAAGATATGATTATTCTTCTCCATATAAAATCCTTCTAACCTCAGGAGTATACATATTATCCTCATCGTATACGACAAGCGGTGGCAAAACTTTTAAATCAGGACTTCCATCCTTAATCCCTTCTATTAAAATAGTGTTCGCCTCTTTCTTTGCTTTCGGATAAACAAATTGTAAACGTTTTGGTTCCAACCGATGCTTTCTCATTAAACTAAGAATATCCATCAGCCTTCCTGGACGGTGAACAAAGGCCGCCTTTCCTCCCTGACGTAACAATTGGCTTGTATTCTGAACGACATCTTCTAGTGTACACATAATTTCATGTCGTGCTATCGCAAAGTGTTCATTCCGATTAATTTCTTCTTGCGATGGTGTTGGAAAATAAGGGGGATTACATGTAACAACGTCAAATTTATCATTCCCAATTTCTTTTGGGTATACTTTGATATCGCCATGTATCATTTGAATCTGTTCAGAAAGACCGTTATATTGAATGCTTCGCTCAGCCATATTAAATAATCGTTCCTGTATTTCAACCCCGGTTATCTTTGCCTTTGTTCTTGTGCTAAGTAAAAGGGGAATCACCCCATTCCCTGAACAAAGATCAACAATTCTCCCCTTTTGAATCGGGATATTTACGAATTTCGACAAAAGAACCGCATCAAGAGAAAATGAAAATACACTTGGGCTCTGAATAATTCTCAAATTTTCTGCCAATAAATGATCGAGGCGCTCATCATCAATTAATTCTGTCATCTTCTCCACTCCAGTTTCAAATCTTTATAGAAATATTGTTTATATAACGAAAAAAGGGCTGTCCCAAAAGGTTCGGACCTCACACTCTATACATCGTTTATTATGTCATTTACACATCATAAACAATATAGTAGTTGTGGATCTCGATCCTTTCTATATGGGACAGCCGCTAAGCTTACTTTTTATTCAAAAAGGACAGACAAAACAAACAATCGCCCTCTTTTCTCAGGCTACCAAAATGCAAATTACAAATATGGAAGCCTTCTTGATATAAACGAGCTAGATTATCATAACCTTCGCCGACATCCACTGTCTTATCATCAGGGCTTTCTTTCCGTACCTTTGCTTTGGTTTTATCTTTTGTAGAAGGGCTAGGATTCTCTCCAAGGTTTAGACGCCTGCGCAAATGTTCATTCTCAAGCTTAATAGATTGATTATCCTCAAGAATCTCTGCAAGATGTTGCTTCAATTCCCCAAGCTGTGTATATAAATGACCAATTTGGGCTTCCATGCTCGTTACTGATTCAAATATATCTTTCTTATCCATGCTTTCCCACCACCTTGTTAATCTGTGGCTTGAATAGAAACGGCTCCCTCGTTTAGAATCTCATCTAACGTAAACTCTAATACTCTATTCTGTTCGACTAATTCAACTTGAAGAACTCGTTCTAGAATATTAAGCCCCACTACCTTGCCTTTTCCATTTGGTGTCCGAATCATTTCACCTAAGTCAGGAAGCAATTCTTTCGCATTTTCATACTCATCATTTTCATATTTAAGACAACACATCAAACGTCCGCATAACCCTGAGATTTTGGTCGGATTAAGCGATAAATTTTGATCTTTGGCCATCTTAATAGACACTGGTTCAAAATCGCCGAGGAATGTTGAACAACAGAGCATCCTGCCACATGGTCCTATTCCTCCCAGCATCTTCGCTTCATCTCTAACACCAATTTGGCGTAATTCAATTCGCGTTCTAAAAATGGCAGCAAGATCTTTTACTAAGTCACGAAAATCTACCCGACCATCTGCAGTGAAATAAAAAACAACCTTATTGCGATCAAATGTATATTCGACATCAACCAGTTTCATATCAAGCTGATGTTCTTCAACCTTTTTACAACATGTATCATAAGCTTCAATAGCAGCAGACTTATTTTCCTCGACAATTAGCTTGTCCTTCACGTCAGCAACTCGAAGTACTTTCTTCAATGGCAGTACAACGTCGTTCTCGTCTACTTGTTTCCTTTCCGTAACAACTTTGCCGAATTCTACTCCACGCACAGTTTCTACGATAACGAAATCATCCTTTGGAATGATAAGCTCGCCTGGATCAAAGTAGTATATTTTGCCCGCCTTTTTAAAACGGACCCCTACAACATTATACAAATGATGACCCCTCCTGCAAATTCAGCACAAGCTGTTCCATTAACAGCTGCGGATTTGTATTGGACATTAGCTTCCGTTTTGCTTCCAAAATAGAACTCATCTGCTCAGCCAATCGCCTTTGAGTAAGATGAAGGGCGCGCGACTCCAATTCCTCCCGTAAATTTTGAAAGACAACCTGGTCACGTCTATCCAACTGAATATATAATAAATCCTTATAAATAAGAAATAAAAGATCTAAACCACGGTCCAGTTGATCTCTTTCTTTAAAGTGTGTAAACCACTCCTGCTGAAGAAATAGCAAAGCCTTCAGTGAATTTGTATTTAACACTTGATATAATTTTACCACTATTTTTTGGGATTGTGCAAACCATTCCTCTGACCCCATCAGGATTCCCTCTTCAAAGTTCTGCGTTAGATGAGATATAATAGATGACTTTTGTATATCCAATCCATGATTCAGTAACCTTTTCTTTACCATTTCTGGCGACAATGGTTTAAAGGATAAGGTTTGGCATCTTGATAAAATGGTAGGTAAAATTCGTTGTATTTGTTCGGTCATTAATATAGCAACCGTGTCTTGAGCAGGCTCCTCTAAAAACTTCAACAAACTATTTGCAGCCTGTACAGACATTTTATCGGCACTTATAACTAAATAAATTTTTCGTTTTGACTCTACACCCTTTTTAGAAAATTCCTCTTGGAGATTTTTAATTTGATCCTTTTTGATTGAAAGCCCATCCGGTTCAATAAAATGGACATCGGGATGATTTCCACTCATAATCCGTTTACAGTGACTGCATTGATTACATGGTTCTAAGTCATCTTTCAATTCTTCACAAAGCAGGCTTTTCGCAAAAAGCATACCCATTTCTTTCTTACCTGTACCCTTCTCCCCATCAAAGAGATACGCATGGGCAACCCTATGCCGGAGAATACTATTCTTCAGCATTCCAGTAATTTGTGGCTGTAGTTCAAATAGATCCTTCCAGGTTTGTGTCAAAACAAATCAACTCTCTTACATCTATAAAATAAAGAAACTTTATCCCGCATTAACGGAAAGTCAAAACACCCACCTCAAGGCTTAAAGGAAGTGTAGGTGGGGGATGGAACCCCCACTGATTGAAATTTCACTTTATGATTTAAAACTTTAAAATTGTAAAAACTGTTCAATCGGTAATACAAAAACCGTTGCTCCCCCAACTTGAATTTCAACTGGGTAGGGTACGTATGAATCTGCATTCCCTCCCATTGGAGACACAGGTGCGACCAGCTGTTCGCGAGATTGGCAGTTTTTCTTAATGACTTCTAATGCTTTATCTACGCGATAGTCATCTGTACCAATCATAAATGTCGTATTCCCTGATTTTAAGAAACCACCTGTACTCGCAAGTTTGGTTGCTCTAAAATTATGATCTACGAGCTCTGTAAGTAGTCTTTGGCTATCTTTATCCTGTACAATTGCAATAATCATTTTCATGCCTATCATCCTCCATTGCAGTTGTTTGGTCGAGGAGCAGACCATTTTCTCTTAATTATAACAATTATTTATACCCTTAACAGTGATTATTAGGCATTTTTTTATGCTACTTGTACTGGACACCCAAATTTATTAAAAAAAGAAAGCGAGCAGTTCAATTACTTAAACAGACGCTTTCATAAATATTATTATTGGATACGTTCCTTGATGAATTCAATTACTTTCTTCTTAGTCGTAGCGATGACAGTTTCTAAAGGCTGCTCGGCATCGACGATATAAAATCTTTCTTTAAAGCGTTCCATAATGATTTGGTAGCCTTCTCTCACTTTTTCATGAAATTGTAACTCTTCCATATCAAGACGATTGACTTCGCGTTCCTGATTATTATGGACGCGTTTGAGCCCTAAAGCCGGATCAATATCAAAATATATTGTAAGCTCAGGCATAACCCCTGCTATCGCAAACTGGTTTATATTATATACTTCATCAATACTTAATCCTCTTGCATGGCCTTGATAAGCAAGAGAGCTATCAATAAAACGATCACAAAGAACAATCACGCCACGATCCAAAGCAGGCATAACCTTTTCTACTAGATGCTGCCTTCTTGCAGCTGCGTATAATAAGGCCTCAGTTCTTCCGTCCATTTCTGTATTATCTTTATTTAAGATGACTTCTCTAATTTGTTCAGATATAGGAATTCCACCCGGCTCTCTTGTAATAGCCACCTGATATCCAGCATCAGTCAGTTCATCTCTTAGCTTATGAAGAACCGTTGTTTTACCTGCCCCTTCAGGACCTTCAAACGTAATAAATATTCCACGACTCATGCTTATTTTACCTCCAGCCAAACTTGTTTAACTATGTAAGTATACCATCTCAAACTAAAAAGGTCATACGTAAACCAAAAGCTTTCCATTCCTCAATTCCCTTCCACCATGAAACCTTGATCCATCCATGATGATCTGTTCTAAATATTGTATTTGTTCTTCGGTTATGCGTTCCCCCATCATTATTAGTGGAATTCCTGGAGGATAGGGTGTGACCATTTCAGCAGCAATCATCCCCATGCTCTTTTGAAATGAAATAAACTGCATTTTTCTTTTCTTCATTTCTGGATAAGTTAAGGCCAGGGGAGTAATCAAGCCACTTTGCTTATAAACCAGATCATTCTTTACTTCTCCTTTTCCAACGCATACTACATCTGCAATCACGGATGCAATATTTTGAAAATATTCTGAGCTGTTTTCTTTCATTAACGGGAGGACAAGCAAGACATTCTTATGATCTGCAAGCTCTGTAAACACACCTTTTTCTTCTAATCGATGTTGAAATTCAAAGCCTGTTATATTTTTATGAGACCGTATCGTTATTTTCAAGGGATCGAGCATATCCTTTTTTAGCAATTCAATATGACGGATTTCGTCTAATTCTTTTCGAAATCCAAGAATATTCTTCATCAAATCAGTTTTATCATTCTCCCCAAATGAAGCCAAATAAAACCGTGCTAAATCTAATGATGCCATGATCGGATATGAAGGACTGCTAGTCTGAAGCATTTGTAAATAGAATTCTACTTTCTCTCGTACTATCAAAGAGCTATTTATATGTAAATATGACCCCATTGTCATCGCTTGAAGGGTTTTATGGGCTGAATGGACAACAATATCAGCACCAGCCTCAATTGCACTTTGGGGGAATGGATCTCCAAGACTAAGGTGAGCACCATGTGCTTCATCTACTAATACAGGGATCCGCTTTGAGTGCGCAAACTCTATAATCTCACTCAAGCCCCCACAATGTCCATAATAGGTAGGATGCGTAACAATAATCGCCTTCGTCTGTGGATATAACCTAAATGCCTCTTTAACTGACTCAAGTTGCAGCCCTTCAGAGATTCCCCAATCCTCATCAACTTTTGGCTCTATAAAAACGGGTTTTACAGAAGCCAGCATTAAACCATTTAAAACAGATTTATGACAATTCCTCTGAACAAGTACCGTCTCGCCTTCATTAAGGCTGCCAAGAATCATAGCCATATTTCCCACAGTTGATCCATTTACAAGGAAATAACTATTCCTAACACCATAAAGACAAGCCAACAAATTCTGTGCCTCTAATATCGGTCCTTCAGGTGCATGAAGATCATCCAATCCACTAATCTCCGTAACATCAATAGAGAGCAATGGATCGAATAATGATCGAGCTCTCTCTGCAAAAACCATTCCATTTTTATGCCCTGGTACATGAAATGACCTTGTCTGCTTTTCTTTATGACGGATAAGCGCATCAAACAACGGTGTATTTTCTTGATTCATACTATTACCTCTCTACTATTATCTTATCCTCTCATTTTATCAAAGATTACTATTACAACATAATGATACATGATTTGCATTTTCCTACATGCACTTAAGCTATGTAATCTATTTCTCAAGCAGGTATAGAGGCCACTTAATTCGCCTCAATACCTACCTATATTTAAATGATTGAATCCTTACGAATAAATTTCCGGCGTTTTCACTTTTTTTAACCGTTGTAAGTAATACTTGTACCTTGGATCATCTGTCTCCGTTCCAATCATATCTAGCTCACATTGTTTACAAATGAAAGAAGTATATAAGTGTATTCCATCGTCTTTAACCTGATCACACACAATGCAGGTTTCCTCTGTATTCTTCTTTAATGTGCTCATTTCCAAACTATCCACCTCCCTATTTGCATTCTCCCCCCAAAAACACTATTGTATACAATTTTCAAAACAGTGTGAGAGATACTGATTCATTTGCCTATAATAATGTATGAAAGAGTTTTTCAATGTGTGTATGTCTACCTATTTTATTTTCCTTTAGAACAAAAAAGAGACCAGCTATAAATA
>NZ_AYSD01000028.1:0-45326 GCF_000504145.1 Bacillus cihuensis
ACCACTAAACTACACCCGCATATTATTTACAAAAAGAAAAATCAATGGTCGGGAAGACAGGATTCGAACCTGCGACCCCTTGGTCCCAAACCAAGTGCTCTACCAAGCTGAGCTACTTCCCGTCTATATGGCGCGCCCGAAAGGAGTCGAACCCATAACCTTCTGATCCGTAGTCAGACGCTCTATCCAATTGAGCTACGGGCGCAAATACTTACTAAGTTACATTTGTTTGGTGCGGCCGAGAGGACTTGAACCTCCACGGGGTCGCCCCCACTAGGCCCTCAATTTCATTCAATTGAGAATAACCAAATAGTTCAGTCGTATCAAGGCTTTGTGTGACTTCACCGTTTCTCAACGTCACTAGACCTATTATAAAGACACGACTGACCTATGTCAACGATTTTTTTAAATGTATTTTAAAGAGTATCCGTAAAGCTGACTTTTCCTTGTTGGAATCCATGTTCCATTAATGATTTTCTGCAATCCTTTTTCAAGGTTTCCTCCAATTTTGCTTTCTAAAAACCTTCTTGCTTCCATTACAGATGAAAACTTACCAAGTTCTATTCCTTCTTTATATAAAGCACAGGGTCGAGCATTTGTTGGAGTCATTCCATACATAGGATTTTTATTTCCTAATTGAATGTAGCCTTTTCCGTACATCCCATTTTTTGAACCTCGGTTATCTTGACCTGAACATTGAGCTAACCCTAAATCATGAAATGAATGAATCCACCTTATTTCTCTTGACTGACATTCACCACTAGTAGCTCCTAATGGTAGCCATTCAAGAATTTCCACTTCAACTTCATCTAAACGGTCTCCCACGAAATTTTTGTATTTCTTATTTCTATATGAAATATCCCATGCTCGATTTGGATTCATTCCTTTATTGGTTCCACAGTTACTGCCAACATAAAATAATATGCCTTCTAAATAATGAGCGTATACATAATATCTTTTTTCCATATTAACCCCTCCTCTTTACATTTGTATCTGAATAAATCCATTTGTAAAAAGGTGTGATAAAATATTTTTAAAGAAGCAAAAAGGAAGGAGATTTTGAAATGAAAACTGCTGAGGAAATTTTAGAACAAGAAATTTCAGATATAAAAAAAGACCTTCAATTTCTATCCAGGAAAATTGGAGTGCATGATATGTACTTAAATCGTATCAATAAAGAAATGGAAGAGAAGGAAGGGCAACTTCATACTGCAGAGGAAATGATGGAGATCGTGAAGAATCTTGAAAAATGGGTATCTAATGAAGAAAGGCACAAATTCCTGTCAGAAATGTTTTATAAGTTTTATAATCGAAGTAATCTACCAAGATTGCCTGAAGATTGGGATTGATTTATAAGGGGGAACAGATATGAAGATTCGAGTAGTTAAATGTCAAGACGAGTTCTTTTGGTACGCTCACATGATTGGATGGGAATTTGAAGTCATTCGAGCAGTGAATAATCCAGATGGGGATGGTCAAGCATACGAAGTTCTGTTTAATGAAGTTCCAGCTTACATTGAATTCGATGATGGAGAAATTATCTTTGAAGAATTCGAGGATAGAAAGATTGAAAAACCTAAACGAAGATGGCGAATCTTCAAGTAAAAATGAGGTCTATATTTGTTATGTATTGAATTTTAAAACGAGCCAATATGAAAATATTAGAAGGTCTCATAAGATTCAATCTGGGTCAATCTGGGAACCCACTATGACTATGCGAGTTCCCCTCTTAACACTTTTAAAACTAAGTCATTCGAGTTATCTTCTGGTTTTGCTTGTTCTTCTTTGAAACGAGAAGAAGCATCTAATCCAAGAAGTTTGAAAGACTCAAGAACTTTCGCTTGTGCTTTCATCGAAATTCCGACAGCTGGATGTTCCTTCTTTCCGTGAAGTCCTTCCATAACGAATCCTTCTTTCATCAGAATCTTTTGGCATTCTTCAAGAGTTGCAAGATTGAAGGATAAGGCTTCGATGATTGGTTGATCAGTGGCATTCAGCTTTTCTTCTATTTGAAGTTGCTCAACTACAAAGTCAAAGTATCTCGTTGCTGCTTCATTGAAATATGTTGGTGCGTTCATATTAATCATCCCCTTAATTTACATATATTTACATAAAAATAGTATTTGTAAAACGTAGCAGTTGTGTGAGTGGACCTCCCCTCGTTATTTTAGAGCGTATTAGCTTTTTTTCTAAAAAGAGAGGGCGTACTTCCACACTCGCCCTATACTTCAAACCAGATCATTCACTCGAAGTGTAATTAAAAAAAATAAAAAAATTCTTTCAACCTACACCTCTACATCTTTATCAAAAGTTTGTTTGATTTCTTGTTCAAACCTTTGTTTATACTTTTGTTCTGCTGATTCCATGTATCTAATCTCATTCACTCTTCCTGTGAATCCACCATTCTTTCTGAATCGATCTTTCGTACCATGTACAAAGAACGCTCTGTGTGGTGCTTTCTTATGATTAGGACCTGTGACTGCATACATCCCATTGATGTAGAACTTTGTGCTGATTGCTTTACTTAGCTTACCTGTTTTTCTAGGCGCTACCTTTCTACTATCGCGCCCTACACCGAGAGCGTTCTTTCTAATAATAGCCTTCGCTTTTAAGGTAGCCTCAATATCAAAGCGGTTGATATTAGCGATAGTGCGTTCAACACCATCAACATTAACAGTGAATCTAATGTTGCTCATTGGTCTCAACTCCTTTATAAAAAAAGAAGACTACTCCGAAGAGTAGCCTTAAGTTAAACTCAATCTACCAGTAGCTCGTGATTTACGTTCTACTAATTGGTTAAGCTTAGTTGCAATTTTATCGATATCAGCTTCTTCACGAATGACGAAGTTGTTTTCTTTGATGATGATTCCTTGACCACCAACAGCTCCACCGATACCACGAGCTTTCTCTCCGGCAGACAATGGAGTTACTTTCACAGCTGAACCAGATTTGCTGATTAACTCAGGACCAGCTTCACCCACGATTGCTGAACCATTTCCAAATAAGCTACCACCGGTTGCCAACATTGGAACGCTAGGAATCGTAGGAATGTTTACACCTGGAACAGAATTGATCTTGCCGATTGCTTTGTTGATACCACCAGAGAACTTATTGAAAGCACCGATAGCACCATTGATGAATGACTTGATTCCACTAATCATGGAACTAAAAGTAGAAGTAGCGTTAGACTTCATACTTTCAAAAATGCCAGATAAAGTAGCAGCAATCATTCTGAATGGATGGGTTAAAAGACTGATTGCTGTTGTAGCCAATCCTCCAAGAATGTTGACCAATCCAGAGAAGATATTTGTTAAGCCTTTCTTCATCGTTGTGAAATCACCAGTGACGATTCCGTTGATGAGACCTGTCCAGAATTGGAAGATACCTTTGATTACTTGCCAAGCTCCAAGAATAATCGTTTTGATGCCATTGAATACTCCAGTAATCGTTTGCTTCATAGCTTCAAATTGTGCTTTGAAGATGTTATACAAAGCTGGTAAGTTAGTTTTGAAGTAGGCAGTAATTTCATCCCAATAGATTACTAAAGCAGCAATTGCAACACCTAGAGCAACTAAAGCGAGGATGATTAACGTCACTGGACCACCAGCTGCCATCGTAAATACAGCAAAGGCTGATTGACCAGCTTTTATCATTGTCCATAAAGCTTTAAGCTTTCCGGTGAAGGCGACAATTTGGGCAGCCACCAGGAGTAGCGGACCAATCGCAGCAGCAATTCCAATTAAAGCTAAGACGAATTTTTTTGTCTCAGGACTAGCATTTGCAAATGACTCGGCAAGACCTGTTACCCATAGGACTATAGCTTCGAGAGCTGGCTTTATATAATCATAAATCTGGATAGATAACTCTTGAAGAGCTGCTTGCATAAGGTTGATTTTACCTAGAAGGTTATCTTGCATTGTGGCAGCCATTTCTGCCCCAGCACCATCTGCATTAGCAATTGCATCTTTTAACTTATCGAAATCACCAGCTGAGGCATTTATAATTCCAGCCCATGATTTTTGAGCATCGGCACCAAAGATAGCGCTTAAAGCTTGAGCCTTTTGAACCTTGTTCAAGCCATTTAGCTTTTCTCTCATGGTTTCGATTGTTTTGCCTAAGTTGAAAGAACCATCTTCATTTTTTGAAATAGCAATTCCGTATTTGTCCATTGCTTTTTTAGCTCTGTTCGTTGGGTCAGTAAGTCGACGAATACCAGCTGATAAATGCTGTCCGGCAATTTCCCCTTTAAATCCGGCATTGGCCATTAATCCAAGAGAAAGAGCTAGATCGTTTGCTTCAATACCCAAAGTGTTAGATTGACCAGCAACTAGAATCATTGCTTTACCCATTTGCTCAACACTTGTATTGGCATTAGATGCTGTCTTAGCCATCATATCAACGATTTTTCCTGTTTGATCGGCACCTAACCCCATCCCTGTCATCGCATCTGTTACGATGTCGGCTGCAGTGGCTAAGTCCATTCCACCAGCTGCTGCTAAGTTAAGTAGTCCAGGTAAACCAGCCATAATCTTTTGGCTATCCCAACCAGCTAGTGCCATATAGTTAATTGCATCTGCTGCTTCAATCGCTGTAAACTTTGTTGTTTTACCCATCTCACGGGCTAAGTCATTCAGTTCACCGATTGCTGATACTGGCTTACCCATAGTGGCAGCAACTTTGGACATTGTTGCTTCGAATTCCATACCAGTTTTAGCAGCAACTGCACCTAACCCTACTAGTGGAGCTGTAACGTAAGTTGACATTGTCTTACCGGCTGAGTTGAGCTTATTTGATACAGTACTAAACTCTTTAGTAAGGGTCTTCATTTGTCTCTCAAACTGTCTAGTATCAGCACCAATTTTAACCATCATTGCCATAGATCATTTCAACTCCTTTCTTATTCGTTCCAATCAATCTGGAACTCGATAGTTACAATTCCTTGATATAAACCCTGGTGAGGGATGATTTCTGTTTGAGCTATCTTCTGCTGAATTACACTGGCTGTGACAAGCTCTAGATCAGCCTGTAAGGCTCTTTCTATTTCGTTTAATATAGAAATACATTCCTTACGGCCTTTCCCTTCAGACCACACTTCAAGAGCCACAGAAACTCGTTCATCTGATAGACCTTCACTTGAAGAAGTCATTTGACCAAAAGTAATATAAGGGGATTGAGTTCCTTCTGGAACGTAGTCATAAACTTTCGTAGAAATAGAAGTAAGAGCTTCATAGACTTTTGTTTGAACTTCATATAATCTAGTTGCCATAGTCTTACGTCCTTTCTACAACATGGAGTTCAAGAAATCTCTTAGGCTCTTTCTCCATGACAAATTGAATTTCAAATTGTTTTCCGTCAAAAGTAATAACTTGAGTTCTATTGATAGAGGCGTCATAACGAATTGTGACTACATGAGTAATTTCAACTTGAGATTGTGCAGCTTGATAAAATTCTCTCGCTCTAGCAGATCGAACATTTGCCCAAACTGTTTTGATAGGAACTAAAGACTTTTCAAAACCACCAGCACCATCTGAAACTTCCTCATTACGATTGAATGTTAATCGTCTATTTAGTTGACCTGGATTCATAGAATCTGACCACCTTTGAAGATACGAAACATATCAAGGATTCCAGAAAAAGAATAAAGAATTTCTTTAACAACTCTGTCGTTTACTTGGACTTCTCTCTTTTCATACCAATGAGCGATTATAGCTAGGGCTGGAATAGTAAGTTCAGCTGGCACTTCTCCCATTTCTTCAAACGTTTGGTTTAAGTAATTTTGGATGAAACTTTTCGAAGCTGTTATCATCATTTCAAGAAGCATATCGTCTTCCGAATGCTCAATTCTCAAATACCTTTTTACAAAATCCAAATCTAGTTCAGTAATTTTCAAGACTTCTCACCTCTTAGTTTTCAATTAAATTTCGAACGAATCCAAGACTGATAGGCTCTACTTTCCTACCTTTCAAAACTTCGTTCGTACGATTTCTAATAGTTGATGGGGAACTTGTTTTGTGTGAAAAATAGTAAACTAAAGCTTCTGCTAATATGAATCGATAATTCGAAGGCTTGAACATGTGTCTAATGGATTCAAGACCTTCAATGTATTGCAACTGAGTCATTTGACTGTTCATTTTCATCTCTCCTTTTTTCTTATTAGGCAAATGTTCAAGCCTTCTTATGTAGAAATAAAAAAGAGACCCGAAGGTCTCTCGATTAAGCAATAGTTGTTTCTAGAGCTCCAGAACCTTGTAGAGAAAGTGAGTAAGTCACTAGATCGTCGTAAGGGAACTCAAGACTAAAGTCTGTGATAGTAACGTTTCCACGATATTTAGTTCCAGAAGGAAGTTCGATATAAACGTTTACGTTTTCAGAATTGATGAATGCTGATTCGAGAAGTTGGTAAGCTGCATCAGATTCGATGTATGCTCCATCACAATCAATGCTCCATTCTTTAAATCCTGCAACCGATTCTTTCCAGAAGCCTGCTGTGTCTTTAGAAGTCGCATCAATAGTTTCAGCAGAACGAGAAAGAGTGGCGTTTTTTTGTCCAGCTAGGACTTTACCTGTTGCAGCATCTTCAATGTATACCTTGCATTTCATACCGGTCATTTTTGCCAAAGTAATCTATCCTTTCTAATAGAAAATAAAAAGGAGCCGATTTCTCGACTCCGATTTGTGAAACATTTCACATATTAAGCTAAAACTAGTTTAGCGATAGCTTGAGGGTTAACTACTGCTCCATCCATGTAAGCATCGAATACAAACAGTTTAGAACCACGAAGAGCTTGAACTGAGTCAACGATTTCTTGGATGCCAGCTTCTTGTTTAACCATTACAGAGTAAGCTTCTGTAACGTTACCGAAAAGAACTGGAACTTCAGCTGTAAGAGCATCAGTTACATCGATTGCCATGCCAAATAGAGTGTAAGTCAATTTGCCGTTAACAATACCGTTTTGAATGTAGTAGTGGCCTTGGTTATCCTTCATTTTTGCAATTTTGTTGAAGAATTCACGAGACATAATGAATGAAGCACCATTCAAGAATTCTGGGTGAATAGCAAGGTATAGTTCTTGCAAGTCTTCTAAAGTAACGGCACCTTCAGGTTTTACAGCCTTGATGTCTGCATCGTTAACGATACCGTTGAATTCAAGACCACCTTTACCAACCAAGATAGACTTCTCAACTGCTTTAGCAGTACGACGGGCAAGAAGGTCTTTAGAATATTCAGCGATGTTAACTGCTGCGTCATTGATTAATTGGTTAGTAAGAGTTAAAGCTGCACCAACACGTTTTTGCTTAAGATCAACGTGAGTGAAACCGATAGCAGACTCAAGAACGTTTTCGCCTTCTCCAACGAATCCAGCAACAACTTTATCATCTTCACGGTTTACACGAAGAGTTCCAGCAACAGAACCAAGTTTACGAGCTTTTGCGAATACAGCAGAAGACTCTTCCATTTTTTTGATGATTTCACCTTGAACGTTTTCAGGGATTAAAGAACCACCATCAGCAGTTGTTTGTAAAGCACGAGTTTCTCCACGAAGAATTTGTTCAAATTCATTTGTGCGAGTTTCCATTTTCATTTCAGCCATTTGTACATTACCTCTTTCGTCTTTTTTGTTTTCGGAAGATTCTGAAATTTCATCAGGCACTTCCACATCATTTACTTCGATATTTCTTGCTGCTATTGTTGATTGAGAGTAGGCTGGATCTTTAACTGCTGACACTTCGAAGAGTTCCAACTCATGAACTGTACGAACAGCAACACCTTCAACCATTTCCCAAGTGTCTTTCAAAGCTCTGAAACCAAAGCTCATATTTTGAATTAATCCTTCTGAAATCAAAGTGAAGTAATCTTGACCCCAAGTTGTAGGACTAATTCGTGCTTCCATAAATAATCCTTCGCCGTCTTCTCGAAGCGTCAAAGAATCATTTCTGGTGGAAGCTAAAATTTGTTTGTTGTTGTGTTCAGCTAAAAAATCAATCTCACGATTGCGATTTTCAATAGCTTTTGAGAATGCCCCGGGAGCAATCTTTTCACGAAACTTCTTAGCAGCACCAAGAACTTCTGAAAGTTGACCAGGCTTATTTACATAACCAGCAACAACTAAATCACCATTAGATGCTAGTGTTGTCTTGTTGCTTCTTAGCTCCATTTTCATTATTGGTGCTACCTCCTAATTCAATTGTTTGTCCTAAGTTAATGATGGTGATCTTGTCTGTTTCAGCATCTTTCAAGGCATTTCCAAGAGTTAGAACGAAGTAATCTGTGTTAATTCGTTTTCTATCAAGTTTTGCTCTTGCTTCATTAACTGAAATCAAGCCACTTTTAACCAGGCTGATTGTTGTGTCGACGAGTTCTTTTTCAGTAACTCGAAGAACTTCAGATGTATCGAATCGGAAGTATCGTCCACCTTCAAGTTCGAAGTCTTCCAAGAAGGTTTGATTTAATGTCGATTCGATAGTGTTGATAAGAGGACTAACAGTAAACTGCAAGAATTGCATATTCTGCATTTCTAAAGAAGCGTACTTATTAGCGTTGCTATCAACCAATGCTTGAGGAACATTAAACAAACGACAAATAGAAGCAATTGTATGCTTGTTTGTCTCATTTAGCTGCAATTCATTTGGATTCAAAGAGACAGCTTTATATGCCATGCCTTCTTCAAGAATCAATGTTTTACCCGCATTCTTTGCAGAGCCATATAAATTGCTGAAGCTTTCTTTCAATCTTGTGATAGCGTTCTCTGTCAATCTACTTGCAACTTGAAGAACACCAACTGGTAAAGCTCCGTTGGACATAACATTTTTCGAGTACTCAAGTTCGTTCTGAGCTTGCTGAAGAATGTTTTCGCCATCAACAAGAATTCCTTCTGTGCCAGTTTCAAAAACGATTACTTCGTTTTCGTCAAGCGTTACAGTTCTCATTCCGTTGTAAGTGAATTGTCTGCGAGAGATTGTAATTCCATCATTAGTGAATGAATCAGCAGTCATCTTGCTTGCTTCTAAATAATGAAGTTCATTATCTTTCTTGAACAGATATGCTTTTCCATAGAACAGCAAATCTTTAACAAGAAGCTTTTTAACTTTGGCTGCAGTGTCTCTTTTGTTGGCTGCATCATTTAGCAATGAAACTCTAGCATCGTTTACTTCTTCTAAATCACCATTTTCTAACTCTGTGTAAAGATAGATAGGAAGCTGCGAAATAGTGGAAGTAATCAATTCAACACAACTTTTAACAGCAGGAATTTGCATCGCTTGAATTTCTGAAACTGTGTAAGAACGAGTGCCAGAAAAAATTGCTGTTGAGAAATAATCTCCGGATTGTGTTTTGCTACTACCAAATCTGAATAACCCCATGTATCTGACTCCTTTCTAGTAAATTTGCAAAATAAAAAAAGCGACCACCAGTTAAGGCGATCGCTATCTTATGTAAAAAAAAAGAGGAACCACTATGACGGGTGGTTCCAAGAGTGTTCTCAAAGCTCGGAGGTTCAATGAGAACTAACTCAACTACGTTCAAAGTTGGTTTCAACAGAAACCCAAAGAAAAAGAAAGTCCTGATTTCGAACTTTAGGCGGTGGGGCTCGTGACACCCCATGATAGAAACCCTTAAAAGGGACCAGGTGGATCGTGACACCTGGATTTTTTGACTCCTGTTAGCAAAAAATGCTATCTGCAGTTGGTGGAAGGCCGGAGCAGAATAAAAAGAGATAGAGAACAAGGCGGTGACCAAAATCTCTACCTCTCCAATTAGCTTGGCTAAGCAATTTAGTAGTAAAAAAATAATATACTTCTTATCTCTCTATTAATGCTATAACAGAGATACCGGACATTTTGCCTATTTTAATCAAAAAGTTGAAACTTTTTTACAAAACTTTCATACTTGTCCACTGGAACAAAGTAATACTTTCCTTTGTATAATTTCCCTGAAGTAAAATATCTGTAAGTTGTTTTATCTGATACTACTTTTCCGAATACCTTTTCAATCCATTGTCTAACAAGATATTTTGCTTCTAATCTGTGAAGAATGTTCAAGTCTTTATCTAAAACATAAATTGCTTCGCTATTCTCATGCACTAGAGGAAGCCTTTTGATTCCATTGAACGCGAGCTCAAAGTTATTGCTCCACATACGAGAATAAGCATATATGCCATTTTGCCTTTCTTTAGCTTCTTCAATTTCTTCAATCTGTCTTCTGATTTGTTCAGTTATTGGATGATTCATTTGAAGTTCTCCTCTACACGGTCATACAATTTTAGGTCTTGCTTATGATTGAAGTGAATTACGGCTGCCAAACTAATAAAGAAGATAACCAACATATTAGTTAGCCACCTCCTTTGCAAGTTTGTATGGTAGTAAAGAATAATCCACTGAAAGAGCTTTTTCTAAAGTTTCTAAATCATAGCCAGAATCTCTCAAATCTTTTACTGCCAGGTAATAGCACTTATCAATGAAGCTATTATGGAAGAGCTCATATGGATAAGCAGCAATTAGAACTTCTGTTGAAATCGAACCTTGAACAGTTTCAAGGAAAAGTTTGAATGAATAAGTTTTAAGTTTCTTTCTCATATTAGATAACCTCCAAAGTTTCTTGTGGGGAAATTTCAATTCCAGCTAAAGCTCCACGTTGTGGTTTCCATTTTCCAAGGTACACAGCACTTAATCCCATCATAAGCTGCTTTGGATTATGAGGACGAAGTTCTCTAGCAAAATCCATTAGAGTTTCATATTGGCCATAGTATTCTCCATCTTTGAAAACTTCTATTGCACAAGCATGCTCAAACAAACCGGTTCTGATAGCATGTCGAGTATTTTGTCTGTAAGTTACGATTTCAAGGTTGCAATCTCGATTATCAAGCTTTCGACCGTTGATGTGATTGACTACTCTTCCTTTCGGAATTGGACCGATGAAAGCTTCTACTACTAATCTGTGAGCCAGGTCTCCGTAAACATGAAGATAACCATTTGGGGATTTGTAAGGTAGGTAAACTTCTTCTTTCTCAAGATCGTAAAAATCTCCATAATCGCTTACCAACATTTGATGACCACGAACTTCGATTTCTTTCCATTGTTTGTTTAGCATAATTAATTACCATCCTTTGTTTTAGTATTGTTTGGAAGTGAAACATAAATATGATGAACTCTAGCATTTACCTTACGAACTTCTATTAATCCGAATTCAGCAAGTTGAAGTTTTGCTCTGTCAAGAGTTTTAGGATTGAGACCAAGAACTTCTGGTAAAACTTCTTTCGAAAGCTTCACATAATATCGGCCGAATTCATCTGTCCAATCGTTCATAATTGATAAACCAACTCGATCTAATAGTTCAATGTAAATTAATTTTGCTGCAGGAGTTAGGGCTTTGTACTCTACACTTCTTAAAAGGGATTTGGGAATTCGGAAGAATTCTTCTTCCATTTCAACAGCGTTTTTCTTTTTGTTTAAGTTTGTTTTAGTAATGTAGTTCATATTAGTATCCATCCTTTTATTTTTGTTTGTAGGCTTCAATCAACTGCGACAAGATGTGAGTGCTCTTGTACCTACGACCATAGAAACCGATTTTTTCTTGGTGATAAACTTTTTCGATTGCATGTAAGCCGTTTTCCATAAGGAAGTTATTAAGTTTTGGATTCCAGATAATAGTTGTTTTTCTCATTTGAATTCCTCCGATGTTTGAATGCTGACCAAATTAAAAAGCCCTCTATTAGAGAGCTTTGTTTTTTTGTTCTTCTAAATAATTGATTAGTAGTTTTCGAATAATTGCTGAACGATTAAGTCCACGTTTTTCGCAATGTTCCATGAACTCTTTGTAAAGTTCTTCTGGAGCTGTGAATGATCTGCTTTCATATTTAATTTTTTTCATTAGATGATTTCCTCCAAAGATATAAATGTCATTATTGAAGATAAAAAAATAAGAGGTTGATATAATACCTCTCTATATTTATATATACGAAGCTAGGGATATAAGACGTACTTTTGGAAAGTTCTCGTATCTCTCATTATTTATATACTCTGCAAGAAGATTCTGTACAAGATTTAGAAACTTTTTTAAAAAAATATTCATACGAGAAATTACGAAGTAATTTCGAGTAAAAGGTTCTTCTTCTTTTATTATCATATCTGATGAATACAAAACGTAAATCAATATTCAAAATTTATTTAGCATAGCATCTCGGAACTTGCAAAGTTCCGAGATAATATTCTTATTTATTATTCTTATAAATTATTATGTATTCTTATTAGAGGTACATTTTGTACCTAACTTTTGGACAAATTGTACCTAACTTTAGACAAAATGTACCTAAGTCCGGACAAAATGTACCTAACTTCGTTTTTGTAGTCAAAATGGCCCTCAACTTCATTAATATAAAATATGGATTTTATGTACAAAAAAAATAAGACCGAGCATTAAGCTCGATCAATTCAATCCAAATAGTTCCTTCAATTTCTTACTGACTTTTTCTTTGTCAATGAAGTTTTCAAGTTCTTCCATCTCGCTAACAATTTTCTGCCATTCGTCATCTTCTAACCAATCATGCTTTCCATCGTTAAAGCGAATCATAAAAAGTTCAATAAATCTGTTTTCCATCGTTGTCATAGTAAAAGACCCCCAAATTTTGATACTACTATTATTCAAAAAATCGGGCGAGTGTAAATCAAAATTCAAAAATAATTCATGGTAATTAATTCCTCCCATTTTAAGACCATAAAAAAGAGAGATAATATATTTCATTATCTCTCAAGTTTCTGTTCAATCTGGGTCAAATACGGGCTTCTGGGAGCCTATCTGAGCTTAGTGTTAATCATGATTAGACCTCCTTATTGTTCCAACCAGTTATAGAACGGTACAGGTTCTCTGTTAACTTCTTGTTCTGGATATAAGGATTCTAAAATTTTTCTGTCTGAACGATCAATTGAACTTTTCTTGATTTCTAAAGCTGCCTTATCTTTTGCTCGTCTTAATTCGAGTTCATTTTCTTTATTAGTTAAAGCTGTTATAAAGTAATCCCTGAAACTATTGACTTGACCCTGAGCGTGTTTATCTTTGACTTTTCTAAGGACAGTATTAAATGTTCTTTTGGAAATATCATCTTTAACTGATTCCCAAATTGAATCAATTAATTCATTATTGATTGGCTTAATAGCTTCGGTCGAACTTGTTCGCTTATCATCATCAATAATAATATTGTTTTCTTTTATTTTTTCTTTTTTATTTTTCTTTTTAATATTCGACACCTTTTGGCAAGTCTTATCGTCACCTTTTGGCAACTCTAATCTTTCCCTTTGGTCAAGATTGAGATTGCTGTTTGAAGGCGAAGAGTCAGGATTTGATGGATTATTCAGTTCTTCCCTTTTGTCAGAACTGGAAAGTAGTTCTTTAACAATTTTATCCGTAATATGAAAATGTCTCTTTTGTGGGACTCCCATGTTTCTTGTTTCAATGTAACCAGCTTCTTCTAAGTCTTTAACAGCTTTCATTTGTTGTTTGTAAGAAAGAGCTGTTTCTTCTTCTAAAGTCTCAATTGTTAGGAAGAAATATTCTTTGTTATCTCGAATTGTTAACATACCTTTACTTCCAAAACTTTCATAGCTTGAACATAACTGACCAAAAATGATCGCTCCGTTTACTGAAACTTTGTGGGCAAGTTCTTTGTTGTACATCACAAAGCCTTTTCCACTTAAAATTGACATCAAGCTTAAATTCATTTCTCTTTCTCCTTTTGACACAGAAGAAAAGAATTTGCTACAATGTTATATGTAGAAGTTTATTCTTCTGCGTTTGGTTTTATTAAGGGAGTGGAAAGGGTCTCAAGCTTAACCACTCTCTTATTTTATTTTAATATACCGAACGCACATTCGTAAATATTTTAGAAAAATTCTGAAAAATCTTCTTTTTTGGATGCTTGTTTCTCCAAATCTGCTCCCCAAATTTGAACATATCGCTTTGTTACCTCTAAAGTTGAATGTCCAAGTAAGACTGCCAATGAAAATGGGTCCATACCCTTCAGAATTGCCTTCTTAGCGTACGTTCTTCTACAAACATGAGGACTAACCTGTTTTTTGATTCCACAAGCCCTAGCAGCCATTCTAAGCCGTTCTTGGAACGTGTTCTTACTTAACCTCTCATTGTCTTGGTTAACGAACAAATAATCATGGTGTAGGCTTCCACGAACCTTGAGATATATCTTCAACTTCTCTTGCATGTTTTTTGACAGAAAAACCATTCTTTGTTGCAAGTTCTTTGATTCCGTAATGACAAGTCTCTTTCCATCGATATCATTCAATTGGATGCTCAAACATTCATTGATTCTAATTCCAGTATCGAGTAGTAATTGGAAAATGACCAAATCTCGAAAGGCGGGAAAAGTATTCTGCTTTTTGAAGTTGTCTGCCACCTTCCTGATTTCATCATCTTCAAGAGTTTCTCGAATTTTTTTCCGATCTCTGAGAAGGTTGATATTAGCAGCTGGATTTGTCTTTATCCATTTCTTTTCTTCCAAGAAAGCATAAAAAGGTCTGATTCCTCGAAGTTTGCTGTTAATGGTTGTTACTTTCAATTTCTTCTGCCAAAGAAGAATAATTTTTTCAAGGTCTTTTTCTTCAAGCTCAACTAGTTGCTTCTTAATTTTCAGTTTAGTAAGGTCCCTCTTCAATACATGAAAAGCATCTTCATAATACTTAATGGTTGTCTCACGAACGTTCTTCAATCTTCTGCTTTTTAAAAATTCCTTTATGGCTAGCTCATCGTTAATCTTTGTTACTTGGTTAATGATTTCTCGTTCAGATTGGCTTAATTCTTTTCTTCGCATGGTTTACCTCCCACTAGACTGTCGTACTAGATAATGACGAAAAAAATCTAGTGAAGAAAACACAAAAAAGGCACCCTTCTTTCGAAGAATGCCTTGATACGTATGTATTTGGTGCGGCCGAGAGGACTTGAACCTCCACGGGGTTGCCCCCACTAGGCCCTCAACCTAGCGCGTCTGCCATTCCGCCACGACCGCAAGCGACATTAAATAATGTACCACGTTCTACATTTGGTGTCAACGCAGTTTTGAAAGTGCGGGTGAAGGGACTTGAACCCCCACGCCTCGCGGCGCCAGATCCTAAGTCTGGTGCGTCTGCCAATTCCGCCACACCCGCATAAGACAAGTGGTGAGCCATGCAGGATTCGAACCTGCGACCCTCTGATTAAAAGTCAGATGCTCTACCAACTGAGCTAATGGCTCATCAAGAATATACCTTATGTTAAAAATAAAAAATGGCTGGGCTAGAAGGATTCGAACCTTCGCATGACGGAATCAAAATCCGTTGCCTTACCGCTTGGCTATAGCCCATCGAATTATGAACAAAAAAACATTACCCAATAAACTTATTAATACTTGCATAACTTTTAAAACAAATGGCGGTCCCGACGGGAATCGAACCCGCGATCTCCTGCGTGACAGGCAGGCATGTTAACCGCTACACCACGGGACCTTAACTAAATATTAATAATCAAAAAAATGACCCCTACGGGATTCGAACCCGTGTTACCGCCGTGAAAGGGCGGTGTCTTAACCGCTTGACCAAGGGGCCGTCGTAATAATTGTAGCTGGCGGAGAAGGAGGGATTTGAACCCTCGCGCCGGTTACCCGACCTACACCCTTAGCAGGGGCGCCTCTTCAGCCTCTTGAGTACTTCCCCAAATTGGCTCCGCAGGTAGGATTCGAACCTACGACCGTTCGGTTAACAGCCGAATGCTCTACCACTGAGCTACTGCGGAATAATATAAAAATTTGGTGTCTTACTATAGAACTCAAAGACTCTAACGTCGTAATAACTTTTTGTTATCTTTTGTCGACTCTTTAGATTATAAGGACGTTTTAAACTAAAGTCAAGCATCTTTTCATTTTTTTTAAACCTCTTTCCTATCAGTAAGAAACAGCCTCCCTTTACACGCTCCACAAACATACCTTGAAGTATTTATTCTTCTTTTCCTTATATACAATTGGCTACATGCCTTACAAGCATATTGATATATTTTCTGGTTTTGCTTTACCTTATTCTTGTCCATTGATAGGGGTGTACAAAATCTAGGAGCCCCCACCTGTTTGAGTAGCGTTTTAAAATCTGCATCTCTATGTTGATACCCCTTTCCCTCAAGATGAAGGTGATAATGGCAAAGCTCATGCTTAATAATGCCGATAAGCTCTCCTGTACCTCTCTCATCATAATATTTTTTGTTGATTTCTATATCATGCGAGCGCAAAAGATATCTCCCACCTGTCGTTCTGAGACGAGGATTGAAAGATGCTTGATGCCTAAAAGCCCTCCCAAAATCCTTTAGTGAAATTTCTTCTACAAGTTTTTGAAGTTGCTGTTTTTCCACTCCTTCACCCCTCTCTAACATACAATATCCATCTTCCCCTTTATCATAAACGAAGATGATTCTATCTTAAAGCATATCTTGGATTTGATTCTCTTTTTCTGGAAAAGGGGCGGGGCTTCGCAAATCTACTCTTCACTGCCACCTTCATAAGGTGACACATTTTTGGGAACGGGGACCATTTCCATCATATTAGTTGGGATCAGAAGGCTAATGGATGTTTTTAGGCTTGTCATGGACACGAGACAACCACTCATTTCATATAATAATAAAAAACGTCGAATTAACTGGAGGCTTATTCCATGCCTATATGGCTTCAAAATCAAATTCGTAGGGCATTCCACGAAAAAAATCATGTTCAAGTGAAGATGCTGAATCAATGTTGGTTTTACTATTGGAATAACGAAAGTGTTCATTATTAACGAAAAAATTCTAACAAAAAAACACCTTCGAATATTATGAAAGTGTTTTTTTACATTTTATCCCGCATTAATAGGCAATAATACCCCATCACAAGGTTTAGAGATTGCTGTCGTTTGATCGATATCAAGCGACAGTAGAACGGGACTAACAATCAGTAGGGGATGAGAATCCCCACTGATAGAAGTTTCACTTTATAGTTGGTCTTTTGGTTGAAGCATCGTTAATGCTACTCTTTGCTTATTCATATCTACTGAATCTACCCAAACAGTTACTACATCTCCGACAGCTACAATATCGAGTGGATGCTTCACGAATTTATTGCTCAGTTTTGAAATATGAACAAGACCATCTTGTTTAACCCCAACATCAACAAAAGCACCAAAGTCAACAACATTCCGAACGGTTCCTTGAAGCTCCATTCCTTTTGCTAAGTCTTCTAGTTTTAGGACATCTTGTTTCAATAATGGTTTTGCCAAATCATCACGAAGGTCTCGACCAGGTTTTCTTAAATCATCCATAATGTCCTTTAACGTAATATCCCCAATTTCTAAACCTTCCGCTAATTCCTTTATATCTCCACGATTAGACAATGCTTCATTGAGTGCATCAGTGCCAATGTCGCGAGAAGTAAATCCTAATTTTTTCAAAAGTTTATTAACCGCCCCATAGTTTTCAGGATGAATGGATGTCTGGTCCAATGGCTCTTCACCGTCTACTACTCTTAAGAAACCGATGCATTGCTCATAGGTTTTAGCTCCGAGGCGCGGGATCCCTTTTAAGCTTTTTCTACTTGTAAACTTCCCTTCTTCTTCCCGCCTCTTCACAATATTTTGTGCAACGGACTTTGAGAGCCCAGCTACATACTGAAGAAGAGATGGAGAGGCTGTATTGACGTTCACACCTACTTGGTTAACAGCTGTCTCGACAACAAAGGCAAGCGATTCTGATAATTTCTTTTGCGAGACATCATGCTGATATTGACCTACCCCTACTGACTTCGGATCAATTTTTACCAACTCTGCTAACGGATCTTGTAAACGGCGACCGATAGAAACAGCACTCCGTTCTTCTACCGCAAGATCAGGAAACTCTACACGAGCGATGTCAGATGCAGAGTAGACACTTGCTCCCGCTTCGTTTACGATAATGTACGAAATTTGTTCCTGAACTTCTTTCAGAATATCCGCAATAAATTGTTCAGATTCACGAGAAGCCGTTCCATTTCCAATTGCAACAATTTCTACTTGATATTCTTTTAAAAGTGATATTGTCGTATCCCGAGCAGCGTCTTTCTTATTTACTGGAGGGTGAGGATATATGACATTAATCGCCAATACTTTTCCTGTTTCATCAATCACAGCGAGCTTACAGCCAGTTCGATACGCAGGGTCAAGTGCAAGAACGACCTTCCCTTTTAAAGGTGGTTGCAGCAAAAGATTGCGTAGATTTTCTGAGAAGATATGAATCGCCTGATCTTCAGCTTTTTCTGTTAACTCTTTTCTAATTTCACGTTCAACAGAAGGCATGATTAGGCGTTTAAAGCTATCCTCAATCGCTTCCTTAATTGGAGTAACTGCACTAGAGATCGCATCTTTCGTAACCACCTTTTCTAAATAAGCAATAATAGCTTCTGTGTTTGGAACGATGGATATTCTAAGTACATCCTCCTTTTCTCCGCGATTCAATGCCAATACTCGATGCGGCACTATTTTATGAACAGGTTCAGAGTACTCATAATACATTTCAAATATTTTCTTTTCATCTTTTTCTTCATCTTTGACAGTCGATACGAATGTACCCGTTTTAAAAACGTCCGCTCTTATTTTTTTACGATATTCTGCATCATCTGCGATAATCTCTGCAATAATATCTTTTGCACCATTGATTGCATCTTCGATAGTAGGAACATCAAGCTCTTCAGATAAAAACTCACCTGCTTTTTCCTCAATCGATTTAGATACAGGAAATTCAAGCAACCATATAGCCAGAGGCTCTAAGCCTTTTTCTTTTGCCACTGTCGCTTTCGTTCTTCTTTTTTGTTTATATGGACGATATAGATCTTCTACTTCCTGAAGTTTATCCGCCTTTGTAATTTGTAACTGTAGGTCCGGAGTAAGCTTTCCTTGTTCCTCTATATTTCGTATAACCTCGGACTTCCGTTGATTTAAGTTTTCCAAGTAATTCGAACGTTCCATGATCGTCTTAATTTGTACTTCATCTAATGAGCCGGTCATTTCTTTTCGATACCTCGCAATAAAAGGTACGGTATTACCCTCTTTGAGCAAGTTCATTACATTTTGTACTTGATGTGTTTTCAATGATAGCTCACTAGATACTTTTTCTAAAATTTCTTTTGTTTGAGTTTCCGCTACAATCACAGTTTTTCCTCCAAGCTAATTGTTAATAATCCCTCTGCTAAAAAATTCCTTATACGTCTAGTCTAGCAAAAACCTCGAATGGTTGCGAATTTGGTGAGAAAAACCCCTAATAAAATTATTTCAAATAATTCCTCATAATAAAAAGCTTACTTTCCAAAGTTTCATGAAAGTAAGCTTCCTATAATAAATGTTGAGTCATCGACTTGGACCTTTATTCCTTCAATTATTTCTCGGGTTTTCTGCTCCAAAGGAGAACGGGATTTCAAAAGAGCTTTTGCTCCTTGAAGTTGAACACCGTCTGAATGAAGAATGAAGCTCGCCCCTGGTTCATATTTAAATCTCTGAGTACGATATTTTTGTGCCCTTCCAGATAGAAATCCAGTAACAGGAAGTGGGTAAACTAGTTTTTCCTTTTTAGGATTATACAAAAAGAATCGAATGTTTCCAACTGAGCTATATACAAACTCTTTTGTATCGAAATAAATCTTTATTACAGATACAGCAGCCCCTCTTTTATTCGTCAACACTCCATTCCCTAAATCCATAAGAGCTTCTACATCTTTGTTTTGGTTTGCTATAATCTCTTCAATGACTGCATGAGAAGATTCATAGGCAAACTCCCCACTACCTAGACCATCTGCAAGTACGCAAAGAAGATACTCCTCGGTATGTGCTATATAATAATCATCTCCACAATAAGTCGCTCCGTTTTTAGATGATTGAAAAGCCCATATCTCGAATTGATTCTCGGAATAAAGCTCCGTTATCATTGAACAAACTCCGATTTATTCTCTGCATATATCGCTTCCCGGAGCTTCTTAATTGCTCTGCGTTGTAGTCTGGAAACATGCATTTGTGAAATCCCAAGTTTCTCGCCAGCCTCTTTTTGACTCAGATTTTCTAAATACGTAAATTGTATAATGCATTTTTCTCTTTCACTTAACACATGAAGCACTTGATCCAACACCATGCGCTGATTGACTCGTTCGAATCCTTCATCAACATCTCCGAAAATATCAAGCAGTGTTACGGTGCCACCTTCTGAATCAGCTTCCATCGAATGATCAACAGATAAAGCTTGATAGCTTTTTCCCATTTCCATAGCTTCTAACACTTCTTCATCAGCTACTCCTATAAATTCAGCAATTTCTCCAATTTTAGGAGAGCGATGGAGAACCGTGGTTAACTCTTCCACAGCTACTTTTATTTTCGGACCAAGCTCTTTAATTCGTCTAGGAACGTGGACACTCCACGTTTTATCACGTAAATACCTTTTAATTTCACCGATCACTGTAGGTACTGCAAAGGCTTCAAAGCTTTTACCGAAAGATTCATCGTATCTGCGAATCGCTCCTAATAGTCCAATCATTCCCACTTGTACAATATCTTCATGAGATGCATTGCCCTTGGAATATTTTCTAGAAATGGCTTCGACTAAATTTCTATAATGGAGGACCAGCTGATTTTGGGCCTCATCATCCTGGTTGTGTTGATAAGCTCGAATCCATTTATGAACTTCATCTTTTGTAGCTTGATTAGGTTGAGAGTGTTTTTGCATCCATCTCCACCCGCTCTCCCTCAACAAACTTAGTCATGAATACTGTGACCCCTTCATGTTGATGAATTTTCACTTCATCCATAAGAGTCTCAATGAGGTAGAGGCCCAAACCTCCTTCTCTTAAGAATTCAACCTCATGCTCATTTTTATATGGTCCAAGACCTTGACGCACTTCATCAAAGTTACAACTTTTCCCACTGTCGGATACCATTACTTCCAAACGGTCTTCATATAAACCAAAACTAATTTTCACTTGCCCATGATCCTCCCCTTTATATGCATGTTGTACGGCATTCGTACACGCTTCACTTGTAGCAATCTTCAAATCCTCAATTTCATCATAGGTGAAGCCCATTCGACTAGCTATTCCAGAAAGCGTTAACCGAATAACCCCAATGAAATTAGGCTTAGCCGGGATCTTCATTTCAATATATTCATATGCTTGACTCATTCTACTCCACCCTCTGCATGACTTTTTATATCAATGATATCAGCGAGACCAGTAATATCAAACAGTCGTTGTAAACGTTCCGACAGTCCAACTAGCGTAAACACACCATTATGCGCACGTACACTTTTAAATAAACCAACGAAAATGCCTAGACCAGTACTATCCATATACGAAACCTCTGTTAAATCGACAATCATAACAATTCCCTCTCGCTTAGATAAAGGATATAATGCTTCACTAAGCTTAGGAGCTGTATATGCATCAATTTCACCTTTCACTCGCACTTCTACCCCAGAGGTAATATCTTTTACATCCACTGTAATATCCATTTCTATGCCCCCACCTTTTTTATACGAATCTCCTTCGATTTATTTACCCACTTATCATCACATTAAACATTTCTTTTTAAAATAAGTAATGTAAAATCATCACGCAGTTGAAAATGCTGCATTTTCTCAAGCTGCTTAAAGAGACGATGAACGATATCTTGTGCATGCAGGTGCATGTTCTTTTGAATAAATTTAATCAAGGATTCTCTCTCTATAAAACCTTCACTTGTACGACATTCTGTTACACCATCTGATAACAAAATAATCATATCTCCGCGCTCTACTTTTTTTTCATACTGTACATACTTCGTTTTCTTATCAACACCTAGCAATAATCCTCTTGCACTTAAATCTGTAAATTCCTTTGTAGCTGCTTCGTAATAAAAGCCAGGCTCATGGCCAGCAGCTGAATAGGAGAATAAATGTTTCTCTGGGTTATATAACCCATAAAACATCGTAATAAACATGCTGGGATCAACATTGTGTTCTACGACACGATTCAAGCTCTCTAATACGCTACTTGGATTATGCCGGTGCTCTGGTAGACTATCCATCGCATATTTAATCATTGACATACAAAGTGCTGCAGGAATTCCCTTCCCAATTACATCCGCAATGGCCACACCAATATGTTTCTTTTCATCTTGAACAAAATGGTAATAGTCACCACTCATTTGTCTTGCTGGTACACTTATTGCTCCAATTTCAAGACCATCCACATTTGGAATTGTTGTTTCAAGCAAAGTAGACTGAACATTGGCAGCAATTTTAATTTCCGATTCAAGTTCTTGCTGGATATGTCTGAGATTTTGATGTTCACGATAAGCAAAACCGTAACCCATCATGACCTCGAGTAGAAAATCGAAGGAATCTAGAACTTTCTCTGGGGTGTCTGGGTAAACATCCATAAGGATATTTTTATGTATATTAATAATTTCTTCTGGTGCAATATTATATTCAATCGATTTTTTACTTATTTTTTGCCCTTGATATAACGCTTGCTCCGTTTGATCTTGCAAATAAGTAGAGAGAGCTTCACGGTATTTATTTTTCATCTTCTCTCTGTATTCCATAATACCCTCCTAACGAAGCCATTTAATGGTTGTGATTGTCGTTCCCTTACTTGGAAACGAATCGATATCGAACTCATCCATTAAACGTTTTACTCCTGGAAGACCTGCTCCTAGCCCTCCAGAAGTTGTATACCCATCTTCCATGACTTTCCGGATATCCTGTATCCCCGGTCCCTCATCACTTGCTATGATCTTCATACCGGATTTTCCATGCTCGTACTCTTTTTCTATACAGACGCTGCCACGTCCAGCGTATAAATATATATTTCTGGCTAGTTCACTGATAGCCGTCGTAATACGTGCTTGGTCGACAGTACCAAATCCCAGCTCTTTTGCGACATTTCGCCCCAATTGGCGCGCGGCGACTATATCCCATTCATTGATAATTTTCACGCAGGATTGGAACTCCATACCATTAATCCCCCAATTCCTGTTGTAATTTCTCCAGGCCTTTCTCTAAATCTAGTGCTGTCATAACTCCTTCCAGGCTAATACCAAGCTCGATTAAGGTTATCGCAACAGCAGGCTGAATTCCGGTGATCACCACTTTTGCTCCCATCAGTTTTGACATACTTAATACATCTCCCAGTACTTTTGCGATAAAAGAATCAATAAAATCAATGGAAGTTAAATCAATTACAACACCATTCGCGCTCGTATCATGAATTTTTTGTAATAAATCTTCTTGAAAACCGAGTGCTGTAGCATCATCCAATTCCCATTGGATCGACACCAATAGGTAATCATATAGCTTTAATATTGGAATTCTCATTTTCATTCCTCCACCTTAGCAATCTTACGGTTTGTTAATTCTAAGGCAGCGTCAATTCCCTTTTTCAATGAATTCTTTGTAACGATTTCATATAAATTTATTCCTAAACTAACAATCGTTTGAGCAATTTCAGGACGAATGCCACAAATCATACATTTCGCCCCAACAAGTCGGACCGCTTCTGCCGCTTGAATAATATGATGAGCAACCATTGTGTCTACTACCGGAACACCAGTAATATCAATTAAAACGACCTCTGAACGCTGTTTAACGGCTCCAGTCAGTAAGTTTTCCATAATTTGTTTAGCCCGTTCTGTATCAATGGTCCCAACTAACGGCATGATGGTGATCCCTTCCATAACAGGGATTAGTGGTGCGGATAGTTCTTGTAGCGCTATTTTTTGAAGAGAGACTGTCCCTTCCCACGTTTGGGTGTAGGTAGAAATAATTTCCTGCTTCATAGGCGAAGTCCATTTATCTAAATCGTATATGATCTCCATTTGATTGTCTTTTGTAACCTGCCCCTTTAAGACCATTCCATTAATCACACATAGAGTAAATTTATGAATTCCTTCAATTACGAAAGAAAGCGGCCACCCTAAACGTACAACCTTCTCCGCAAATTCAGAAAGTTTGTAAGTGAACTCTTCATTGTTTCTTCTTGTGTTGGAAATAATCAAATCGATATACTCTGCGCTCGTTTGTACAAACATCTCATTGGAAATCACATTAATAAGGCGCTCATCGGCATTTTCCTTCATGAGATTCATCCATTCCTCTAGTATGTAATCACGATTTTGGGTAATAAATGTAAAAACTACTTGATTCATAATTTCCTCCCATTTTAACATACCCCCGCAGACTCTATGTCTACTTCACAGGGATGTTAAGTAAATGTAAAACAAACTTAAATGCCTCTTCTTAATACTGACAAAATATTACACATGTTTCTTTTTCCTATAAGAATAGTAATGTTCAATCGTTACATCTAATGGCTCTTTTTTATTATTTTGTTCAATAATTGAAATTTACTTAACCTTCCTTTTATGCAACCAATGAACATCATTTAAGAAGCCTCAACTTTAATAAAACCCTCTTTCAAGGAGGATTAAACCTATTTTAAGAAAATTCTTTTTTTATTTTCAATACCATTTTTTAATTATGATTTTTGTCACAATGGTGATTGGAGCGGAAGGCGTGGGACCCCTGCGTAAAAAGCGAGTCAAAGGGAGACCCAACAGGCGCACAGCCCCGAGGATCTCGGACTGCCCGCGGAGAGGCGAACCCCTTTCTTTTCAAACCAACAGGCAAGTTTAACAGAGCCATTATTTAATATCTAACTAGAAACAAAAAAAATAACGATTTCAGCAAAAAGCTAAAATCGTTACTGCACCTATCATTAGGCATAAATTATTATATAAAGACGTCCTCTTCGAAGGAAAAACCATTTTTTCACATACTAAAATTCTACTAGTCCCAGACTAATCTGTAAAGCTTCATTTACCTTATGCATCATTGGTTCATCCAGATGTGTAATTTTGTCTGTTAAACGCTGCTTATCAATTGTGCGTATCTGTTCTAAAAGGATGACCGAATCACGTTCAAATCCATATTTCTTTGCATTAATCTCCACATGTGTAGGTAGCTTAGCTTTCTGTATCTGTGCAGTAATAGCTGCTACAATCACAGTTGGACTAAAGCGATTTCCAATATCATTCTGAAGGATGAGTACCGGACGGGTTCCACCTTGTTCAGAACCTACAACCGGAGACAGGTCTGCGAAGTATACGTCACCGCGCTTAACAACAATCAAGTGCTCAGCCTCCGCTTGCTAATCGTGCAACGGAATGTTCGGCCTCATATTCTGGATACTCTGCAAGGAATGCTTCAGAAGCAAGGGTTAGATTCAAGGTGGCCATTTCAATATAACCACGTTTCATGGATTCGCGAAACTCTCTTTTTTTACGTTCACGAAGATACATTTTCGTCGCACGATAAATAAATTCACTGCGATTAACATTTTCTTCAGTTACATAACCATCTAATTCGGTTAGGAAATTTTGAGGTAATCGAATTATTATCTCTCTTGTTGCGCTGGATTCAGACACAAACATACACCTCCACCAATCACTACACACCTAATACTAATCCTTTTCAATCTTACCATTAAAATCACTATCTGCAAAGAGTATATTCTAGACTATATATTATTATCAACAAAAACCTGTAAAACTTATTCATTTTTCTAAAAATAATTCATTGGATAAGCCGATGTCAGTCATTGTGCTACAAAAGACTCCGAAAGTCCGAGCACATACAAGGTGACTGGGGACCATTTCCTCGCCTCAGAGAATCAGAGACTTCTGCATAAAGCGAAACTTCAAGTAGTAGGGGGCTCTTTTCCCCCACTGCTTGTTAGTCCGTTCTATAGTAGCTAATGTCTCCGCGTAGCGTAGATAAATCGACAGTACGAACTAAGATGAATCACTGACTAAGTGCGCCGCGTCCTCATGTCTTCGTCTATGTGACCCTCTTCAGGAGATAACTTTACCTCAACTCACACATCAGTAGTCTCATTGTATCTCAACAATCAGGCCTTTTCAGGCAGTTAATGAGGGCTAAAATAAATACACATCGACAAGTCATATTAGTTCTCCCTTTTTTATCTATTCTAATAAAGCGTTCACCGTGTGTATTATTTTACCATTTTTAATATACACCCGAGGTATTCTTGATGCAATCATACAAGTAATCTCATAATTGATCGTTTCTAACTTCTCCGCTATTTCATCAACGGTAATCTCTTGTCCATTATCCTCACCGATTAACGTTACTTCTGTATGGATTGGCGTGTTTTTAGGGACTTTAATCATGCATTGATCCATACAAATCCGACCAACTATTGGCGCTTTTTCGCCGTTTATAAGTACCTCTTGCCCTTGAAGCTTACGTATCCAGCCATCTGCATACCCTATGGGAAGCGTAGCAATCCACTCATTCTCCATAGCGGTATATGTCGCCCCATAACTAACACTCTCCCCTTTTTTCAGCTCTTTCACATTTACGATTCTTGTTTTTAATGATAAAGCTGGAGAAAGTGGATAAGGTAATAATTCTTTCATTTCAACAGAGGGCGTTAACCCGTACATAGCAATCCCCATTCTTACTGAGTTGAATGTGGCTTCTGGATATCTTAATGAAGCTGCACTATTCGAAGCATGTATCAATTGAGGTTTTGATTTTAGCCAGGAAAGCATTTTTTGAAAAACATCCAGTTGTTTATGGTAGTAGTCTTTATTTAGGCTATCTGCAGTAGAAAAGTGTGTATAAATTCCTTCGAAAACAAACCGTGAGTCTTTAAGTAGACTGCTTTCAATAGCCTCAAGCTCTACCCTACTTCTAATGCCAAGACGCCCCATTCCACTATCACATTTCACATGAACATATAAAATATCTTCATCTTGAAGATATGATTTTGCATTCTGTATCCAATCATCTTGAAAAATAGTGAGCGTAATTCGTTCCTTAGACGCAATTTTTGCACTTTCAGGTCTCGTCGCCCCTAATACAAGAATTGGTGCTAAAATTCCTTTTCTTCTTAATGCTAAGGCTTCATCTAAGAAAGCAACAGCTAAATAATCAGCACCCGCGTAAAGAGCCGTCTTCGCAACATCTACCGCACCATGGCCATAAGCATTTGCCTTAACGACGGCAAATAATTTCGTTTCCGATGATAGATGCTGCTTCAAATTTATGATATTTCTATAAATATGATCTAAATTAACTTCTGCCCATGTATCTCTATAAAACTCCTTCTTTTCCAATTGCTACCCTTCTCTCTAACCACTTCAGATCTACGGACTCACTACTGCCTATCCATCCATTTTATCCACATTAAAAGCAATAGCGCTACAATATTCTAGCACGTTCTTTCTTTTGTATATAACTAGTATAGTAAAAAAACGAAATCATGAAAAGTTTCCTTCTCGATTGCGCCAAAATTATACAGTAACTTTCATTTAAGTCAAATTGGGCAATTAAAACGTCACCCTGTTCTATAAAGGAACCATCCTGTAGCAGGTTACACCCACCAATCACAATGGAGGCGGCGCTGAGCTGGATTTTGGAGTACTTTCTTAATAAAGATTGTATATCTTACATAGTGATTGGCGGCTAAGCCCCGTCCCCATATCCTCAACATAAAAAGGTCCTCAGCACAAAGGAATAAGATCCCTTGAGCTGAGAACCGATTTCATCATTTTTCTGAAGTTCCATCAACCGTTCTCGCAATTTCCAATAATTCTTCTTTCTCCATATCTTTCGATACAAGCGTATAATCTACCCCATTATACGTCCATGTCACACTGTTTGAAGTAGCGGCGCCTACCGTAAACCCAAGATCAACCGGTTCTCCATTCACAGTCGTTGCCACAAGCGAAGTTTCTACTACTTCTGCTTTTTCTTGAATCAGTGTAAAGCTCTTGTCACCTTCATACGTAAGAATAACCCGCTTCCCATTTTCAGTTGCGATTTCCTGTTCATCACTCAGACTTGCCCCTTTAGCTTCAGTCGGATATTTAACAGCAAATACTTCATCCTTCACTTCATTCATAACAGGCACTTCTAGTTTTGCGCGTGTCATGTTCTTTTGCATATCAAACGCATCTTTATCAAACGACGCATCAAACTTCACCTTAGAAAATTCAACCGTTACAAGCGAATTATGATCCGCATCCATTACTTTCACGCTAACAGGCGATAGATCTTTTTTGTTAATAGTAATTTCTTGAAAAGGTAGCATCTTATTATTTTGATAACGTGTTTTTGTTTCAAACACGTAATGATCGTCCGTGGATGTGAATTTCGCACTTTTATCTTCAATAATATCCTTTACTAACGACTCATATAAATAAGCTTGACTACTATTTTCCGGCCATTCACTTTGAAATTTAAAGCTTTTATTTAATGCAGGCGTCAACACATACACTCCATCTTTGTTGCGTAGAATCATTTGACTTTGTTCTTTTGAGGAATTCTTCAAGCTCACCCTGTAAAAATCAGGATTTTTATGCCAGATCTCAACATCATAACTTTGAGGATCCGTACCCATTTGTAAAGTCATTTTGGCCTGGGCTTTGTATCCCTTCATTCCTTCAACCTTGTCATTTAAAGAACTGACCACATCACCTTGTGACTTTTGTCCGCAGGCAGAAAGAATGAGCAAAAGCATGATTCCTGCAAAAAGCGTTACGATCTTCTTCATCTTTTCAACCCCTTTTTGTCATTTGAACGTAAAAGGGAGAGGAAAAGGCAGGATCCAGTCATTGAGGTTATGCATATCTCGGTAGGATGATGTATGATTTCTGGTTGTTTTAACATGTCTAATTATCGCTAAACAGCTTTTATAAAAAACTGATTCGAGAGTACCTTTCCTGCAATGTACCTTTTACCGGGCCTTGTCTCCCTATAGCACTATGAATATATGAGACAACCCCGGTGAATATGACCCGTCTGATAAGAAAGGTAAAAATCATCTTCTTACTAAATCACATTTTACATTTACATCTAAGCAACCTATTATTCTTCAATGATAACTGTAGCAGCGGCATATTCACGACTATGAGTAATAGAAAGATGAGCCCGTACAGAATTTGGCCGAATAATTTCTGGCTTACCAAGTTCATTTGGTTTTACTTCAATATCTAAAAACGACAGATTTTCCCCTATCCCTGTTCCTACCGCTTTAGAAAATGCCTCTTTTGCAGCAAACCGCCCCGCAACAAATTCAACTCTTCTACGGGCACTCAGACTAACAAAAGTCTTCCGCTCCTCTTCAGTTAAAATTCTTTCAATAAATTTCGGCTGCCGTTCAAGTAGTTTTTGAATTCTTTCTAGCTCTACAATATCCATTCCAATTCCTTTAATCACTTGTAACTTCCTTTCTATCCACTACTCAAATTTTTTAAAGATTTTAAAGATGTACATAGGAATTACCATCGATTACGCCAATATATATAGTACTGCCTGTAATAATAAATCCATCTAAGACAAACTCAAATCTATCCATGTTAATAGTTTTACACACTCGAACGATTTAAGGATGGTGAACCATGTTTATACGAACAGAGAGTTTCCGGCAATATCTTTCTTATTATCCACTTGTTACGACTTTAATAGCCTTAACTATATTCCTATTTCTCTTAGACTTGTTACCCATACTACCTGAAGGTTTCTTATTTGAAAAAGGTCTAGGTATCAACTTGTATATCTCATCTGGTGAATGGTGGCGCTTGATTACACCGATATTTTTACACAGTTCATTTTCACATTTATTATTCAACTGCTTTGCACTGGCTATCTTTGGTCCTCCCCTAGAACGATTACTGGGCAGTCTTAAATTTACGTTTTTTTTTCTTATTACGGGCATTTTAGCAAATATCACTACTTTCATTCTACTGCCCCCTACTTATATCCATGTAGGTGCAAGTGGCGCAATTTTTGGCTTGCTCGGATTTTATTTATATCTTGTTCTATTCCAAAAAGATCATTTACCTAAGCAAGAGGTTAAAACGATCTATACGCTAATCTGTGTCGGTGTATTGATGACGTTTATCCAACCAAAAGTAAACATTACCGGCCATTTCTCAGGACTCCTCGCCGGCTTACTTCTGGCATCATTATTTTTCAGAAATAAACTCAAGCGTTAGCTCTTTCCATTAAAAAAGCAAAGGCCTAGCCTTCGCTTTTTTTGGATTCACTATAGGAAAACCAATCATTTATGAATTCAGCATCTTTTTGCTCTAAGTCAATGAGTTTCCCTTCCCGAGGCCCTGCACCAGATTTCACAGTAGCAGCAATCGTACATAGTTGCCTTCTTCTTTGAAAATAACTCACTCGCCGGTCAAATACTTGCAGTCGATTCTTTTGAAAAATATATGTATGTTTAGATACAACTCTAGTTCTTAATTGCAGTTGGTTTCCACTAATATTCCATCCACCTTCTCTGAATATTAAATACGCCCAGATAGCAGTAATTGGTATAAGAGTGAAAGAAGTTAATCCCCATGGCCAAAGAAACCATGATATAAAAGCAATAACGGGAATAATGATAAATAATTGCCTGATGAAATAACGGATATAGGAACGTTTGGGCAATCCCTTCATTCCGGTCTGTAACTCATATCCAGGAACGAACTGATTTATTTTTTCTTTTAGCTGTTCTTTATTGACAAGCGGAAAAAGTAAAACGTTCACTGTATCCTTATCTAATGCCGAACCACCCGCATATTCAAGATACACACTCGCATACCCGAGCGGTTGTCTAATTAAGTTCTCAGAGATTCTGATTCCTTGAATTTTTTTCAATGGAATCGTTAATTGTCTTTTTTCTAATAAGCCGCGTGAAATGATTAATTCTTCTTCTACTTTCCTGACTGTAAAATAGGCATAGATGAAGACAATTCTGGCTGTAGCAATTAAATATGCCAGTATGAAAAGCAAGAGCACCGTAAGGATTATTAAAAGCACACCCGATTGAATGAACCGTTCTGCTTCAGCCGATATTTTTTTAAAAGGAATCAATTCATCGAATTGAGCAAGAAATGCTACCGCACCAGAAAGAACAACCCCAATCCCACCTGATGTAGCTGCCATTAAAAACAACTGCGGAAAAGTTTGTTTAAACACAATAGATGCCGAATCCATCTCTTCTTCTTTGATTAATTCTTCGAAAGCGTCCGCCTCATTAACACGCTCAAAATCGAGTTTCTTTTTCCTTGCTTTCACTTCATTAAAAATGGCAACAATTTCGTTCGATTCTTGCTTTGTAATAGCAGTTAATTCTGCTTCAGGCTTTCCGTCATTAGCCCCAGCTGTTTCTACTTTAAGCTGAACAAGACCAAATATTCTTTGCACGATTCCTTCTGAAACATCAATACTATGTATCCGTTCAAAACGAATATATCGTTTTTTTCTTATAAACACACCCGATTCAATTCTAAGTTCACCATCTTCTACCCAATACGTAAGCTTAAGCCATGAAAGAAAAGAACGAATGATGAGAAAAAAGCAGATCACGCCAAAAATAATAAACTGGATACTTTTACCGCTACTACTCCCTAAAAATAAGAGGACAATTAACGGAATAATTGCTTCCTTCAACGTCTGCAAAATACTAGACAAAACAGCAACTGGGTGAAGTCGTTTAGGCTCAAACATCATCTTCCTCCACGCTGGCCATTTTTGATATATAAAAGCGCAGCTCATCAGCTTCTGGAAGTTCCAAAGCTGGTATCTCATGGGTCGTTGCGGCAGTAGAAATTTCTACAGAAGCTAATTGATATTTTCGTAACAGCGGTCCTTGGTTCGTCTCTACATGCTGAACCCTAATCATAGGCACCAAGGTCCTTTTAATAATAAATAAACCACTTTGGATTTCTATCTCTTTCTCCCGAACTTCGTATCGCCAACGCTTCCATTTCATTGACGGAAAAAGAAAGACAGATATGTAAGTCACAACTATGGAGATTATTCCAGCTGCTCCTATCGCCCAATATGACCAATCAAAAAGAATAGTTACAACTAGTACCGCAATAGTGATGATCCAACAAATCGCAGCACGTATTATGCCGCTAACACGCCAAACTTTTAGCGCTTTATTTGAAATCCGGTTTCTAGGCTCCACTCTACCGCTCCTTTCTAAATACCTATAAAGTGAAACTTCAATCAGTGGAAGTCTTGCTGCCCATTTATGTAGGATAAAATCCTATTTTAAGTATACTATATAAAATATTTCCAGAATATAAAAAAGAGGAGGCCCCACAAGGTTCTGGCCTCACACTATATACAGCTCATCGTGTTACATACACAGTTTAACTGTAAATAGTTATTGTGGGCTCCGACCTTTAGTTTGGGACATCCTCATTTACAACATATTATTTATTTAGTTTTTCTCTTTTGTTATAGCTGCTATTGCTACGGTTAGTGCTTCCGCTAGGTTTACGACTATCTCTGCGTTTAGCACCACTATAATCTTTTCTGCCTGTTGAAGGTCCGCGACCATTACGTTGTCTTCCATTAGATCCAGACTTATTATATCCGCCACGTTTCATTGGAAGTGGTGCTTCATCTGTCAATTTTACAGGCGTTGCATCCGGTTCTTTAGTTAGTGATTTTAATGCTGCTGCAACAAGATCAGTTGCACTGTATTTTTGAAGCATCTCTTCAGCTTGACCTAGGTATAGAGACAAGTCTTCATTTTCTACAGTGTTCACAATTCTTTCAGTAACTGCTTTTTGTTGACCTTCCAACGCTTCAGTTAACGTAGGAGTTTTCATCTTCACCATACGTTTTTTCGTTGTATGCTCAACCGCAGCCAATTGACCTCGTTCTCTCGGTGTCACAAATGTTACTGCCTCACCATGTTTTCCTGCACGTCCAGTACGTCCAATACGGTGGACATAACTTTCTGGATCTTGAGGAATGTCAAAGTTATAAACATGTGTGACGCCTGAAATATCAAGTCCGCGTGCCGCTACGTCTGTTGCAACTAGTACATCAATGCTACCTTCTTTAAACTTCTTAAGAACAGACAAACGTTTCGCCTGGCTTAAGTCACCGTGAATACCTTCAGCAGAATATCCGCGGATATTCAATGCAGACGAAAGCTCATCAACACGACGTTTTGTACGACCGAATACGATAGCAAGCTCTGGCGTTTGGATATCTAATAAACGAGCTAATGTATCAAATTTTTCATTTTCTCTTAATTCGATATAATATTGGTCAATAAGAGAAACTGTCATTTCTTTTGCTTTAACACGCACAAGAGTTGGGTCTTTCATGAAACGTTCTGCAATTTTACGAATTGGATCTGGCATTGTAGCTGAGAATAACAGAGTTTGTCTTTCACCTGGTACATTCGAAAGAATTGACTCGATATCCTCAATAAAGCCCATGTTCAACATTTCATCCGCTTCATCCAATACGACTGTATGAACGTTGCCCAATTTAATATTTTTACGTTTAATATGATCTAATAAACGCCCAGGTGTACCCACGACAATATGTGGCTTTTTCTTTAATGCACGAATTTGACGATCAATATCTTGTCCGCCGTAAACCGCCATTACTCGAGTACGTTTCCCGTATCCAAGCTTGAATAATTCTTCAGAGACTTGAATAGCAAGCTCACGTGTTGGCGCGATAACGATTCCTTGTACGTTATCATCTTTAAGATCAATATTCTCAATTAACGGGATACCAAAAGCGGCAGTTTTACCTGTTCCAGTTTGAGCTTGACCAATAATGTCTTTCCCTTCTAATGCCAAAGGAATGGTTTGTGCTTGAATCGGACTTGCTTCTTCAAACCCCATTCTCTCAATTGATTTCATAGAAGTTCTGTCTAAACCTAATTCACTAAATAATGTCAAAATATTCGTACTCCTTTTTAATTCATATATTTATCGACACGAAAAAATGGCTTGTGTCGTCTGAATTGTGTCAGTAGTTGATCACAATTCACCAACTAACAGCTGGTTCTTGTTTATTATTTATCGCTTAAGAAAAGTTTTCTCAATGATCACCTAAAATACTTGCATTTTTTAAATCCGAACCCCATTATTATGAATAAAAAAGTCCCGAACAAAAGTCAAACCTTTTGCAAATACTGGCCTGGCGTAGGTTTTGGGAAATCTTTTTACAAAACATGTAACAAGAATGAAATTCAAAAATGGAAAGATCAAAGTAGCATACAAAATCGCATGTTTATTCAGGTGAGGGCTGCTGCATCTTATTTTCCTATGAGACAGAAGCCTACATAAAGAAAATCTGCTTTAGAATTCAAGGTGAAATCTAAAGGCAAAGCTGCAATTATGCCATAGGCTATGAATTGCTCTCATATAATTACCCAAAATGATTACATTTCAAATCCTACAGAATAAAACAAAACTTGACTTAAGCCAAGCTTCCCATAAAAAACAGGCCCTTATGCGTTTGGGGAATGCGGAGTGGAAAGGAACCACAAGGATCATTTCTGGCAAGAGGATTGGGAGATAGTCGATATCTCACATCTATCATGTCATGAGCTTATGGAGCCAACTGCAGACAGCTGGACCTTCCTATTAGCAACTTAAGCTGCCAAGAGAGGCAGCTTTTTATATTATTCAAGACGCGTGGCCTATTTAATCTGAAAGTACAAGATCTTCACCAAGTGAAGAATGAAATAACATTTGTTTCTTAAAGAAACGATAAATAATCTTTGGATTAATTATAGTATATACCATATTCACCTTCCAAAGACATTTAAACTCATAAAATATGTTACCATTTTCAGGTCATTATTGCAATAAAGGAATCTGAAACTCAAATGAAATAGGTCATTAATATCCAAATAATACATAACTTTGTCCATGTTAAAACACGCCCGTTAACTCTTAACTTAAGTGAGTTTATTCGTCAGATACCCAATTCATCATTTAAATCAAAGGGCCAAAAAGAAGGGTCATACCCCGCAACAACTAAATAAAGTATAAGAAACGTGTATGATTCTTTACATACTGATTTAGAGTGCGAGGTCAGACCCTTATGAGAAATCCCTTATTTAATTTTGTAGAGCTTGAACGATTTCTTCTAGCTTCATCCCTCTTGAGGCTTTTACTAAGATTAAATCATTTAGCGACGTACGCTCTTTTAAATCAGTAATTAATGCGGTTTTATCTTCATACGAAAACACACGGTCTACAGGGAAAGATTTACGAGCTCCTTCAGCTATAAAATGACCAAGTGAACCATATGTAAAGACTGCATTAATTTTGTCTGGCTGAATGATTTTACCAATATTTACATGGAACTCTTTTTCTTGATTTCCCAGTTCTAACATATCACCAAGGACTAGGTATTTACTTTGAAACCCTTCTAGAGTTTCTACCAGCTCAATCGCAGCCTTCATTGAAGTTGGACTTGCATTATAAGCGTCATTAATGATTTTCTGCCCTTTTGCTCCTGCAACCAATTCCATTCTCATGTTGGTTAATCGGACCGATTCAAACCCATTTCTTATATGAGTATCATTTACGCGCAATAGCTTGGCTACAAGCATGGCGGCTAACGCATTTTGTACATTATGAACCCCAAGAACCGGAATTGTATACGGTTCCCTAAAATCCCCATTTATTTCAAAAGAAGTACTATTATCGGTTTGAGTAATCGAGATTGGATACAGGTCGTTTTTGTCTTCTCTTCCAAAAGATACAACGTGGAGATTCGTTAAGTCCCGTTCAATTCGATCCCGTAATAACGGTTCATCCCCATGATAAATTAGCGTTCCACCCGCTTTAAGACCTGCAACGATCTCGAGTTTAGCATTCGCAATTTCTTCTCTTGAACCAAGATCCAATAAATGTGACTCCCCAATGTTCGTAATAATAGCCAAGTCTGGTTCGGCGAGTTTGGAAAGAAATTCAATTTCACCACGACTGCTCATACCCATTTCTAAAACGGCCACCTCTGTGTCTTCATCCATTCCTAAAATAGTTAATGGAAGTCCAAGATGGTTATTAAAGTTTCCGCTCGTTTTATGAACGCGGTACATTGTTTGCAATAAAGCTGCTACCATATCTTTCGTGGTAGTTTTTCCATTACTCCCTGTAATGCCAATTACTTTACAATTGAGTTGCTTTCGATATGCCTTCGCTAAATCTTGTAATGCTTTTTCTGTATTCTCTACCATGATACATGGAAGTCCTGCTGGTGGCTCTCCCGCATCCTTTTGCCAAAAAGAAGCAGCTGCTCCCTGTGAAATGGCTTTTTCTACAAATTGATGTCCATCAACCTGTTCTCCACGAAGGGGGATGAACAAGTTGTTAGGCTCAATATGTCTAGAATCAATTGAAACTCCTGCCGCTATAATAGATTCAAAATCTGTAATGTTATTCAATCCACCGACCATTTCATGGATTTGCTTTAACGTTTTTTTTAACATCTTGTTCCTCCTAGGATTTTAGAAAATTGCGGCTTATCCCTTAATATCAAACTAGTTCAGTATGGAAAATGAATAACCCAAGAGAGTTTTCACCACTCACTATATACAGCTTTATTGTGACATGTATACGTCATATAACGATATATAGGAGATTGAGGGTCTGACCCTTGTTATGAGACAGACCCTTTCCACTTTTTATTTTAGGCTCTGTTAAACTTGCCTGATGATTGAAACGAAGGGCGTTCACTTTCCTCGGGCGGTCCGGAAGCCTCCTCGGCGCTGTGCGACTGTGTGAACTCCCTTTGGCTCGCTTTTCTAAGCAGGAGTCTCACTCCTTTCGCTCCAATCAACATAGTGCCAAGATCAACAACGAGGTTTAACATAGCCTTATTTTAAATTGCTGGGCAGTCCATCAAAAGCTATATTTAATCTTCTGCTTTTCTTCATAACGTTCTTGCGCCAAACTTACTAATGTCTCGATTAATTGAGGATAGTCTACTCCTGTATGTTTCCATAATAAAGGGAACATGCTAAACGGAGTAAAGCCAGGCATTGTATTTACTTCATTAATATACATCTTTCCTTCTTTTGTTAAGAAAAAGTCAGCGCGAACTAATCCAGAACAATCAAGTGATTTGAAAGCGGAAATAGCCATTTCATTTAAAGACTGATAGTTATCTTCAGATATATCAGCTGGAATGACCATCGCAGTATCACCATCTTCATATTTTGCTTTATAATCATAAAAATCTTTTTTCGCAATAATTTCGCCAGCTACCGAACACTTAGGATGATCATTGCCAAGAACGCCAAGTTCAATTTCACGGGCAACGACCCCTTCTTCAACAATGATTTTCCGATCGAATTGGAATGCCTCAACAAACGCTGTTTCAAGTTCTTCCCTGTTGACACATTTGCTAATTCCAACGCTCGATCCAAGGTTAGCCGGCTTAACAAAGCATGGATAGCCTAGTTCTGCTTCAATCTTATCATAAGCACTGGCTTTATCTTTTTCCCACTCAGAACGAATAAACCACGTATATTTAACTTGAGGGAGACCTGCTTGAGCAAAAATATTCTTCATGATTACTTTGTCCATGCCTGCAGATGAGGCAAGAACTCCATTTCCTACATAAGGTAAATTTAATAATTCTAGCAACCCTTGAACAGTACCATCTTCTCCATTCGGACCATGAAGAAGCGGGAATAGACAGTCGAATCCTTCATCTCCATCCTCCTTGGAAACTTGCCCAGCTGACTGCATCGCGAAAGGTGACATGCTAGCTTCAGCAGATAATGTAAGACTTTTCACATTCTCAACTGGTCCGGTCAACTGTGGTCCCTTTACCCAAGACCCTTCTTTCGTTATGTATATCGGGTATATATCAAATTTCTCTAAATCTAATGCTTTAATGACCGCTAAAGCTGTTTGTAGTGAAACATCATGTTCAGCTGACTTCCCGCCATAAAGCAGTCCAAGTTTTGTTTTCATTTTCATTAAACCTCCATCACTCATTTCACTTTATTATTGTAACACCTTACTCTTCAGTTAAAAACGAAAAAGAAGCGCCGATTGATAACTTACCTAAACATACCAATAATTCTATCGTATATTCCTTACATCTTATGTGGCAATAGCACGGACTACACCTTGGATTATCATGTTTTACTTAAATAGCTAACATAAAGTGAATATAACTAGAGGGGACTTCTTCATCTCCTACCTATGCTTCTTCGATTCCTCTGAGTCATAAACGAGGGGCTTGACTTTCCGTTAATGCGGAAAAAAAAGGAGACTGACCAAAAGCTAGGTCATTCTCACTCTATCCATTTATCAGAATGAAAATCATCAATCACGAAATGTTCACTTGCAAATAAGATAGTTTAGTTCAGAATAACGCTCCATTCTTTAGTCTTTCGATGTAAAACAATCAAGGCTTTTGGCCGTTTATTTTTCAAGTCATTAAATCCGTCCATCATATCATCCATATTAATATAGTCCCCAATAATCCAACCTGGAATTTCTATTTTTGTCCTAGAATGCTGAACATCCTGGAAGGAAAAAACAACGCCCTCAGAGGTTAACGGGATGATTCTTTGAAGCACTTCAAAAGGAATTTCTGGATACTCCCTTTTTTTCTTTAAACCTAACCAGTTTCTTTCAAGCCGTAATGACTCCAGTTTCAGCATAAGTAAATTACCAAAAACTTGAGTTAACACATCATGGTTTCGAAAATAAACCTTATTAAACCATCCGTCATCATGCGCGAGATAAACAAATTGATTATTCAGTTTTCCAAAAAACGGTGGTCGTAAGTGTGTCTTGCAATGACCAATATACAAAAGTTCGGCAATTTCTTGACCATTTAATTCATCAAGTCCTGCTTCTTCTTCAAAATCAATCCAACAAAAATCACCATACCCATATACATTATCTTTCAGGAGCTTTTCAACATCTTCATTCGGAACAAAATCCAATAGTGTATTCCTATTAAATTCTCCATCATCGTATCCATGTTTCAATAATAAAAGGTTAGGTAAAGGCCCTTCATAAGAGTAAACAAATTCCCGAAACGTCACGCCAGAGAAAATTGCAAATCGCTCAGCAGGCTGCAGGTGTATATATAAAACGTCTCTAATCTCATTTTTCATGATACCAATACCCTCCGCAACAGTTACTGATGATAAATTGAAACTTCAAAGAGTCAGAGTTCACATCTCCCACTGATTGTTAGTCCCGGTCTAGTGTCGCTAAACCTCCGCGCAACGTAGATAAAGCAACAAGATTAACTAAGGTTCAATGAGTCACAGACTAAGTACACCGCGTCCTTTGGTCTATCGTCTGTGGGAGCAAACTTGACCTCTGCGTAACTCACGGTAAGTTTCACTGTTTCTCACCAATTGAGCATTTACGGGCAGTTGATCTCCTACTTGTATTCCCTGAAAGTCATGAAGTGGCAGGCATACTGTTCATAAATGCGGGATAAAACTTAAACTGGCGAAACTATCATCTATTATCACTATAATCATTTTACCAAATCATTTGAAATAATGTGACAAAACCTCCAAGTTATTCATAACCTCCATTTCACTATTCACTATAATACTCTTTGTCCTGCCCATACATTCCCACTCATAGTCAATATTGTTACACTGTATAGATCATGTCTTTTGATTTATTCAGAGAATTTATCAATAATAGATTGGAGAAATATACTAAAAAAAGTAAGGAGACTATTATGGTTACCATTTATTTAGTTCGTCATGGTCAAACCGAATGGAATGTTACAGGAAAGATGCAAGGCTGGGGAAATGGAGAATTGACCGAATCTGGTATCCGTGATGCACTTTCACTAGGGAATAGACTTCAGGATATTCCAATTGATGTGATCTATTCGAGTACAAGCAAACGAGCCTACCAGACAGCTGAGTTAATTGCTGGTGAACGTACTGTCCCAATTATTAAAGATGATCGATTACGAGAAATGTCCTTTGGCGATTGGGAGGGGCGCCTCAGAGAAGAAATTGAGAAAGAATTTTCTGCTGAATACAAAGCTTTTTGGGAAACACCGCATTTATATGAACGAAACAGCGGAGAACTATTCACAGATGTATGGAAACGTGCTGAAGAGATGTATAAGGATATCATTGCTAGCCATCCATCAGAAACTGTTTTGATAGTTTCACATTCAATTTTTCTAAGAATACTTACAGCTTATTTAAGAAAATTATCTCTTGATAAGCTTTTTACCCAAACCTATATTGGAAATGCCAGTTTAACGAAAATTCAAGTTACCGATGGAATCCCTGAATTTATTTTCGAGGGCGATCGCTCTCATTGTGAAGAGTAAATAAAAGATTTAATAGCAAAAAGACAGCTATTGGATTTCACTCCTTAAGCTGTCTTTTTTTCAAAAGTTATGAAGCTTTTTCAGGGTTGAAGTTACCTTCCCATTTAGAGATAACAATAGCAGCAAGAGAGTTCCCAATAACATTTACCACCGTACGGCCCATATCAAGAATACGGTCGATTCCGGCTATAAATGCCAACCCTTCGATAGGAATTCCAACTGTACCTAGTGTAGCTAATAATACAACGAAGGAAACCCCTGGTACACCAGCAATACCTTTAGATGTCACCATTAATACTAACATTAACGAAATTTGATCAGCAATGCTCATATCAATGCCATACATTTGAGCAATGAAAATTGCAGCTAACGCTTGATACAGAGTAGAACCATCAAGGTTAAAGGAGTAACCAGTCGGTATGACAAAAGAAGCAATATGCTTAGGACATCCCGCATCTTCAACCTTTTCCATAATTTTCGGAAGTACGGCTTCAGAGCTTGCTGTAGAAAATGCTAATATAAGCTCCTCTTTGAGTAGTTTTATTAATTTAAAAAGACTATAACCAGCTAGTTTCGCAATGATTCCCAAAATAACAACCACAAAGAAAATCATTGTTCCGTATACGGAAATCACCAATTTACCTAGAGGTATAAGAGATTGTAATCCAAACTTAGCAACAGTGACTCCAATCAAGGCAAACACGCCGAAAGGAGCAAATTTCATAATTTGGTTAGTTACATAGAACATCGCATCTGCTGTTCCTTGAAAGAATGCCAATACCGGCTTCCCTCTTTCTCCGATCGCACTAATCCCAAGACCAAATGCAAGAGAAAAGAAAATAATGGCTAGCATGTCACCTTGAGCAACTGCAGCAATTGGATTCGTTGGTACAATATTCACAATCGTATCGATTATTGATTCGCTTTCCTTTGCCTCTGCTGTATCAACATAACTGCCGATATCTGTTTGGTTAAGCTCCCCCATATTCACGCCAGCGCCTGGCTGTATAATATTAGCAGCAATAATACCTACTATAATCGCGATTGTCGTTACGATTTCAAAGTACAAAATCGTCTTACCGCCAATTTTCCCTAGCTGTTTAATATCACCGACACCTGCAACCGCAACAATAATACTTGCTACAACAATCGGTACAACAATCATTTTAATTAAACGAAGAAATATATCGCCAATCGGTTGTAAATAAGATGCAATCGTTGGACTACCATAAAAGATAGCTCCCACGATAATCCCTAGAATTAGACCAATTAATATTTGGCCGGCTAAACTTATTTTTTTCATCTAACATCCTCACCTTCTGTATATTCTTTGCTAAAAAGCAAGTGTCTCGGCAAGGGAAACAACATAGAAGCTTTCACACAATAAAAAAAGACACAATAGGTGTCTTTTTCGCGTGAACAAATAACATTTTGTTCCCTCTAAGACGCTGACGAGGTTAGCTGTCGGGTTAGGACCTGGAAACACATGCCCTTTCATAAGAATTCACCCCAAGCGGTACAGGACCACGAAATTGGTTCCCCCGTTCTTTTAAGATTAAGCGGAAATTACATTATAATAAAATATTATATTAAAAACACTAAACTGTAAATATTTTTTATTATACTTCGGAAAGGAAAATAACTCTAGAATAGTCACGCACACGTTTTTTCATTTTATTTTCACCCTCCAAAAAGGCATACACTTTAAATAGCTTGAACTTTAGTTCAATTATTTTTCTAACAAACCTATTAAAATGAAACGAAGTTTTTGACGTTTGGATAGCTCATTATATGCCGAAATTTTTACTTTTCCAGCTTGAAGGGGCGTGATAAATGCAGACTTGTTATAAGGCAAGCTTTTCGCATCACTTATAATAATAGCCCCCAATTCTATTCCATCTTTCACTTCCTGAATACCAGCAAATTCAAGACCAGTTGCGATCACTTCCTTTGTAACCGTACCGTTCCCATTCAATCTGTAGACAGATGGCTTTTTATCTAAATCAATCGCTGTTTTCGGCAAAGATGGTACACCCTTCGCTTCCGCAGTCACCACAGATACTCTCACTTTGGAACCAATTATTAAAGATTGTGGATCTTCTTTCATAGTTGCTTGAAAAGCATATTTACTTCGAGTTCCAACAGAAGCTTCAGTTTCTGGAAATGGCTGAATTACGGATATTAATCCTTTAATTTTCTCTTTTTCATCCTTCTGTTTAGCAATAATTTTCATGCCAGGTTCTGTTTTTTTCACTTGTTGCTCATTAAAAAAACCTTCAATTGCTAACGTATTTGAAGCAATTGTTACAATTGGAGAGCCTAATTGTTTATTGACCTTCTTCACAATTCCTTCTGTTTCACTTGCCGTCATTGCTGTATCGCCATGTTCATCCAGATAGTTTAATTGACTTTCAAAAGCTTTGATTTTCTCTTCTAGCTTCTTCTTCTCTAATTCCTGTTTATAGATTTCTTGTTGAATCGAACTTACGATTAATGTAGATGAATCATATTCATTTAAGAGAAATCCAGCCTCTTTAAATGCATCTCTTTCTTTAGCAGATGGAGCATCTGGAATGGTTTCCTGATAGCTAGATAGCTCTTCAATATACTCTTCAATCCCCTCTATTTCTCCCTCATAGCGACTCTTCTCCGTTTCAAGCTCGTCCTTAACCTGATCTAGTTTAGGCGTTATGTATTCAAATAAAGGTGTACCTGACGTAACCTCGTCTCCTTCCTTTACAAGAAATTTTTGAAATTCTTTATCTTGATCATTGAAATAATAATTGTACTCTTCTAATGGTTTAATCACCGCATCTGTTTCAAATCTTTCTATGATATCGACTTTCTTAACTTCAGTCCAATTCCGAGCTAATAATGTCCGAGTCACCTTACTATCTTTTTTCTCAATTAAAAAAAGATTCAAAGCAACGAAACCCGAAGCAAGCACAGCTAGTGTACCTACTTTCCATTTTTTCATACCGTACTGCCTCCCTTATAAAAACACACGAACATCGATGTAAGCCAAAAACGCTGCTACAAAATAAGATGCCAAGTAAAACACACAAATCAGAATGAGTGGGATGTATTTATTTTTATCAGTAAGCTTTTGTAAATAGAAATAGTTGACGCATATAATTGCCAGCTGAAATATACTGATTTCTCCAAAGAAGTGAATAAAATATTCATTAGAGATACTATACTGACTAATCACTCCTAATGAAAACGGATTAGCACTTTGGTTTAAGTTCATCAACAAAAGAAACGGTAAATACACTACCTTTTCTAACAAGTGCAATACAAAGGCAATCATCTGTACAACTGCAACTTTTTTAAATGGAATATCTAAAACGGCCCAAAAAACAACTGCAGTCACCAACACATAAAAGGTTGGATACAAAATGCTCGCCACTAACTTTCCAGCTATCACTAGAAGTTTACCTGTTTCATATTCACTTTCTCCTAGCTTAGTTATTTCTTTTGACATGGATTCTGATCCTATTCCAAAATTGGCTCCCAAAAGAAAGATAAGAGCACTGCATACATACAATATTACAAGCCTACTGCCGAAACGAGTTATTCCTTCTGCTTGTTCTAATTGATATCTGTTTGTTCTAGGCTGTAACAAGCCCTTTAATAATTGAACTTGATAGGTCATATTCGCTCCCCTTGCTAAAGTAAAATCTATTTATCTACTATTCTATCTCAATTTGGAAGATATTGAGGAATAATGACAAAAAGTGAAGATTAATACACCTAATTATAATACTTACTTCCTCCCAGAACTATTATTCAATTAGATTTTAACTATTTTTTACCCATATACAGATAAAGTGAAACTTCTAACAGTGGTTTTTTCATCCTCCACCGATGGAAGTTTCACTTTATAGTCAATATTATAAGGGAAACAAAGAAGTTCCAAACTTAATCGAGAAACACTATAGGTTAGTCGGTCCAAGTAATGCATAAACAAATACTTTATTGGCAATGTTGCAAAAAATCCATCCATGGCAGCCTCTTCATTTAACATCCCTTAGAATTATTACTAATTCATTTAATAGCCCAGCCTCAAATTCTTTTTTTAAGATGACTCTATCCAGTTAATAATCCCTCACAACCTTTTTAAGAAAAGGCCTGGTCAATCGCCTGTCCGAAATCAACATCCTTATTCTTCACATATCGTTTTGTCATATTTAAATCCTTATGACCCGCCAACTTTGATACAGTTTGTAACTCTACCCCGTTATCAATCAGTTGCTGACAGAAAGTATGGCGGAGCTTATGAGGATTAACATGGTACTTTTTTAACATATATTGCACAGAACGTGGAGTGATTCGCTGCCCATAGCTGGATAAAAAAAGCGGTCCTCTAGGATCTTCATGTGCGCCTAAAAAATAAGCTAAATGCTGAATTGCTTCTTGTGATAGCGGTACAGTTCTGTCTACTTCATTCTTTGAATTACGAATGACTATCGCTTTCTTTTCATCCTTCTCCACAAGATCACTACCATTTAAATCACATAATTCAGAAACCCGAATGCCTGTATGTAGCATAATATACACCATCGCCGTGTTCCTCAAATTCCCATCTGCTTCCACATCTTTTAATAAGGTCTTTTGTTCCTGCAACGTCAACACTTCAGGAATATCGTTCTTTTGATCATTCATTTTCCGGCCTATATTCATCATCAAAGATGACTGACCAAGATATTTACAATACACATTCAAGGCCATATAATGTTTCTCTATTGTTCCAGCGCTTCGTTGGTTATTTTCTAGATGATTAAGATAAGCCTGAATACTCTCTTCGTTCAGGTGACCTTCAAAATTCTTTTCTGCCCACTCAAAAAATTGGGCTAGTACCCCCGAATAAGTCTTAATTGTATTATCTGATTTCTTTTGTTTTTTCAACCACTCGGTAAAGGAGTGAAATGTCGTTTCTTGGTCAAATGCTTCATTATGACGTTCCAACGTAAATTCCTCCAGTGAAAATTCAGAAGTTTAACTAATTTTAACACAAGTTCATATTTAATACGAAATCAGTCCACCAACAATTAACTTCTTTCTTCTTATACCAATAATAATCACCTTAACATTAATTAGTTTTACTCCAAGTATAGAAAAAAAGACCAGCTATAAATAG
>NZ_AYSD01000029.1:0-13659 GCF_000504145.1 Bacillus cihuensis
TAACCTCTCAGAAGCGACTTTATTAATATATCACATCTTTTCATTAGCGTCAACATTTTTTATTTTAAAAAGTGTTTCTTTCTAACTGCTAGTAGATGCAATGTCGTTTTAGCGACAAGATATATATTAGCAACTTCTCAATAATTCGTCAATACTTATTTTACAAATATAATTTTTTTATTAAAACTTATTTAAATCCACACTGTTTCTCCTGTTACTAAATAATAGCTAATTCCTAATATCTTATTAGTATACCTTGAAGAGAGAAATTAAAAAAGAACCCGAGAAGTTTCTCTCGAATTCTTCAAATAATCCAATAATCAATCGCAGCTAAAGTAGCTACACCTGGAATTCCTAAAATTCCTGCTATTGCAGAAGTGGCTAAATTAATAGGTACATGAACCCCTAATTGATTTCCAAACACATTTAGAAAAAATAAAAAAACAGCGCCAATAATTAATTTAACAACTCCCTGCCCTATTAGTCGGATTGGTTTTATAGGCGCTCCGACAAAAAGCAGTAATACAATTAACCCAGCTATTACACTTACAATAACCATTGGCTCCACCATCATCCCCCCTTATTAGCTCGTACTACATTCTATGTAGATAAAACTAAATAAGAACAATGATGAAGTGATTACACTCTTACTTACGTTTTCCAACTGTCAATTTTCTTCTTTTCGCTTCTTTAAATAGATAGAAATATTTAATTTCGGCAATTTTTGTTTGTATGATTGCATCTTCTGATGGATCAAGGCTTTTTTCTAGTAATGATTTCTGGTTGAGCCAACTTCTTTTAATTCCCTCTAATTGTTGTACTAATTTTTGGTTATTTTCGTTACGAAGTCTGCCTTTTCGACGAAAGAACACAAGACCCACTCCCTGCTACTTCTTAAATTTCCCTTCTTCCTTCGAGGGCTTTCGATAATGTCACTTCATCTGCATACTCTAAATCCCCACCTACAGGTAACCCATGTGCAATTCTTGTGACTTTAATTCCCGATGGCTTTAATAACCTAGAGATATACATTGCGGTAGCTTCCCCTTCAATATTTGGGTTCGTTGCCAAAATAACTTCTTGAACCGTTTCATCTTGAAGACGCTTTAATAAGTCTGGAATGTTTATATCTTCTGGTCCAATCCCATCCATCGGTGAGATACTTCCGTGTAATACATGGTAAAGACCATTGAATTCACGCATTTTTTCCATAGCAATGACATCTTTAGGTTCCTGCACCACACAAATAACATCACGACTTCTTCGTTGATCTTCACATATATAACATGGGTCCTGATCTGTTATATGACCACAGACCGTACAATAGGAGAGATTCCGCTTGGCATTTACAAGTGCTTTTGCAAAATCCAATACAGTGTCTTCTTTCATCCCTAATACAAAAAATGCAAGTCTCGCAGCAGTTTTCGGTCCAATCCCCGGTAATTTCATAAAACTATCAATTAGTTTCGTAATTGGTTCTGGATAATGCATCAAATACCTCCTATTAAGAAAAGCGCATACGCCTTCTTCAACTTATAGGCTAGCATATTACTTTCTTCGCTAGACACCATAACTCAAAAAACATAAAGCTATCTCATAACGAAAGGGTCAAACCCCACATCTACTATATAATCGTTTATACGACGTGTAAGTGACGTAATAAACGTTATATAGAATGTGAGGTCAGACCCTTTTTAGACAACCTCATTTATCCTTTAGTTTTGCTAATTAAATCATTCCACCAGGAAGGTTTAACCCTTTCGTGAATTGCCCCATCGTTGAATTAGTCAATTCATCTGCTTTTTTCAATGCGTCATTTGTTGCCGCTAGCACTAAATCTTGTAACATTTCAATATCGTCAGGATCCACAACTTCAGGTTTAATTGTTACATCAACAATTTCCTTATGGCCAGTTACTACAACAGTGACCATACCACCGCCTGCTGTTCCTTCGATTTTCTTTTCGCCTAACTCTTCTTGAGCTTCAGCCATTTTCTTTTGCATTTTTTGCATTTGCTTCATCATATTCTGCATATTTCCCATTCCACGCATTCCCATTTGTATTACCTCCCATTATTCTTTAATTTCAAGTAATTCATCTCCAACTAACTTGCGAGCTTCCGTTATAAATGGATCTTCTTCTTTCATGTCCGGTTCTTTTTGACCGTCAACTTGCTGAGTGGAGAGAAACCCCTCTCGTATACTTTGCCATTGACTCTCAGGCACTCCCGCCATTTCAAGTCTTTGACTCGTCACATTTTCCATGATTGAAGCCATTACTTCAATAAAACGGGTGTTTTCCATAGCCATTTGGCAATGAATATCATACTTAAATTTTAACACAAAAGCCTGCGAAGAGGCAGCAACTGGTTCTGCTTCATTTAATAAAGCTGCCAATGACTTTAAATTTTGCTGTCCTAATTGTTCAAGCACTTCGCCCCATCTACTTTTCACAAGGGCAAGATCTTGCTTAGTTGCTTGACGAAGGACTTGGGTTATTTTCCCTACTGGTGCTTTATATGTTTTTTTCACAGAACGAGAAGGTTGTGGCCGCTTTTCAGCTTGAGCTGTAACCGCTTGGCCAATTCCACCTTCTTTCAATTCCCTTAGCTGCTTTTCAAGTTCTTCTATCTTATTAGTCAGCTGTCTTAAATGAACGTCAGACACAGCACTTTCACGTTCCTGATTACAGAGCTTAACTAATGCAACTTCCAGAAAAATTCGCGGGTGATTTGTCCATTTCATCTCTTGCTGCGTTTTATTAAAACTTTCAATAATGCTATAAATATCTCGGTTTGAAATAACCTCTGCTAATTCTTTGAATTGTGGATCAATCAGTACTCTCTCAAATGAATTCGCCATCCCAGGAGCCGCCTGATAAAGGAGCATATCTCGGAAAAAGAAAATCATATCCTCAATAAACCTAGCTGGGTCTTTCCCCATTGCTAATAGCTCATCTAATACTTCCAAAGCACCTGCTACATTTTTATCATAAATAGCCCGTGCCAATTTCCCTAAAAAAACATGGGAAACAGAACCTGTTACGGTTAATGCATCTTCTACACTTACTTCATCAGAACTAAAGGAGATTGCTTGGTCAAGTAGACTTAAGGCATCCCTCATTCCCCCCTCAGCTGCTCTGGCTATGATATGCAATGCTTGTTCATCCACTGTAATACCACTTTCAGAAACAATCTGGGTCATCCGACCAACTATATCCTGGGGCTGTATACGTTTAAAATCAAAGCGCTGTGTTCTTGAGATGATGGTTAAAGGAATTTTATGAGGTTCAGTAGTTGCCAAAATGAAAATGACGTGCTGTGGCGGCTCTTCCAATGTTTTTAGTAAAGCATTAAAGGCGCCTTGTGAAAGCATGTGTACTTCATCAATAATGTATACTTTATATGTACCTGAATTGGGTGCATATTTCACTTTATCCCGAATATCACGGATTTCTTCAACACCATTATTGGATGCAGCATCAATTTCAATCACATCCTGGATCGATCCATCTGTAATTCCTAAGCAAGACGCACATTCATTACACGGTTCATTTGTCGGTGACTTTTCACAGTTAACAGCTTTAGCGAGTATCTTCGCTGCACTCGTTTTCCCAGTACCGCGTGGACCAGAAAATAAATAGGCGTGGGAAACTTTCTGTTGCAGTAGCGCATTTTGTAACGTTTTCGTTACATGCTCCTGACCGACTACATCAATAAATTGCTGTGGTCGCCAAACTCGATATAATGCTTGATACCCCACGTTGTCACCCCCTTATTTTCTCCCTATCTATTATAGCGTACTATTTGTATGAAGGAAAAGGGGACAGAATTGCACAATACATAAAAAGCATGATCAAATAACTTATAAAAAACGAGTTTTTGTATAAATGCCTGTATTGTACTAATTTGCTCTGCTCACACCATCCTTAAATGTTGGTTTAGCTATTTTTATCAATTTCAAAAATGATATAAAAAAACCCACCCAAAAGGATGAGTTGATTTATTATGTTATATACCGTGCACCTTCTGTCGATTAGCTCCCATAAGCGTTACTTAAGCAGTTAGCTCGGCCCAGGCAACCCTGCGGCACATGGAAACTTCCACTTAATGCTGCTTCCTTCCGGACCTGACATGGTTCATGGAGTCCCATTGCGCAGGACCCGGGCGTCAACACCACTTACTTAAGGCAGACCCTACAGGAAACTAACCTCGAGAAGGGATTCGGCCTCGCTAGAGCGGATTGCGAGTACAGGGCACCGCTACCTCCCCGCTTAGCACGGCATGATTTATTATACTAAGTCCTACAATAAAAAGCAATATTAATTACCTTAAAACAAAGCAAAGAAAAAATAACTTATTTCCAATTCCTTTCCATTAAAGCTTTTCTTGATTCTTTTTCCGCCTTTTTACGTAATCGAATACCTTTAAAAAATTCAGTTAATATCTGTCCACATTCTGCACTAAGGATACCACTTGTCACTTCGGCTTGGTGATTAAAACGGTCATCTTGCAATAAATTCATAAACGTTCCCACACAGCCGCCTTTTGGATCACTTGCACCAAATACTACACGCTTTACCCTTGATTGAATGATTGCTCCTGCACACATCGGGCAAGGCTCAAGTGTGACATAAAGCGTGGCTTCTTCTAAACGCCATGTACCTTGCGATCGGCAAGCACGGTCAATTGCGAGAAGTTCAGCATGCGAGATTGCATTTTGCTCTGTTTCTCGTAAATTATGTCCCCTTGCAATAATCTTATCTTGAAGTACGATGACTGCACCGATTGGAACTTCATTTATTTGACCAGCCTTTTCGGCTTCTTTTAATGCTTCCCTCATATAGTATTGATCGTCCATCATCATTATCCTTTCACGTTCATTTCACATATCAACTAAGAGCCTATTTCAAAACGAGTAAAGCCACCGTCATTCAGACACACTACTCATATTCACTTCGAACTTGTAAGCATAATTACATATTTATAAACAGCTACCAAAAAGGAGACTACCTAAAATGAAACAAGAAAATCTACAACAAGCCTTACTTATTATAGATATGATTAATGATTTTAAATTTACGCATGGTGACATGCTTCTCAAACATACAATCCCCATCATCCAACCAATCCTCACTTTAAAAAACATCTGTAAAGAAAATGGTTATCCTATTATTTATATTAATGATCATTATAATTTATGGCAGGCTAATTACAACAAAATAATTGCATTGTGTAAAAATGAAAAAAACACACAAATTATTGAACAAATTATACCAGATGAAGATGATTATTTTTTAATAAAGCCAAAGCATTCGGCATTTTACGGAACTTCTCTTCACACATTATTGCACCATTTAAAAGTCGACCAGCTCACAATTACAGGAATTGCTGGAAATATTTGTGTATTATTCACTGCGAATGATGCTTATATGAGAGAATATCCGCTATGGATACCAGAGAATTGCCTAGCTTCTGCCAGTCCTGATGATAATCAGTACGCTCTTACCATGATGAAAAATGTACTAAAAGCACAGATAGGACCAGTATGACCTCCCTAGTTTCTGTTTCATTCAAAATATATACCCTATTCCAATCCACCAATATATTCAATTCTCCATTAACGAGAATTCTATCACTCCAGTCCAACAGTCTGTGATACAATAATGGATGGTTATTCATAGCCACAGTCGGAAACGCACGATTATTCCATTGGGATATCGCTTTAAAGGAGGACGTAATTCATGATAAACACACCATTTATCACCGTTGAGGGACCAATTGGTGTGGGAAAAACATCACTTGCTAAAGCAATCTCTGAACACTTCAAATTTGCCTTATTAAAAGAAATCGTTGATGAAAATCCTTTTTTGGGTAAATTTTACGAAAATATAGATGAGTGGAGCTTTCAAACGGAAATGTTTTTCCTCTGCAACCGTTACAAACAACTCGAAGATATCGAAATGAACTTCCTCGCTAACAACCAAGCTGTTGTAGCAGACTATCATATATTTAAAAACTTAATTTTTGCACAAAGGACGTTAAAAAATCGGCAATACGAAAAATACTTAAATATTTTTAACATCCTTACTGCAGACATGCCCAACCCAAATATGGTCGTTTACTTAGACGCAAGTTTAGAAACATTGTTAAAACGAATAGGAAAACGTGGCCGGGATTTTGAAAAGAATATCAGTCCCATTTACCTTGAACAATTAACCATTGATTATCAGCATTTCATGGCAACGTTCGAAGAACAACACCCCGATATTCCGGTTCTTCGCTTTAGTGGAGATGAAATTGATTTTATTGAAAACAAAGAAGACCGGTCTATGATTATGACTCGCATAGAGAACGCGCTTTTAAAAAGGAGTATATACGAATGAATTTACGAAAAAAATATGATATCCCGTCTAGCTCAGTCATTACCATTGCAGGAACGGTAGGTATCGGTAAATCCACCATGACAAATGCATTGGCTAACGCCTTAAACTTTCGCACCTCCTTCGAAAAAGTTGATACAAACCCATATTTAGATAAGTTTTATGAAGACTTCGATCGCTGGAGCTTCCATTTACAAATTTATTTTCTTGCTGAACGTTTTAAGGAACAAAAACGTATATTTGAATATGGCGGAGGGTTTATTCAAGATCGATCCATTTATGAGGATACGGGAATTTTTGCAAAAATGCATTACGAAAAAGGAACGATGAACCCTACTGATTACGAAACCTACACAAGTCTTTTTGACGCGATGGTCATGACCCCATACTTCCCACATCCAGACTTGCTTATATACTTAGAAGGATCATTAGATGACATCTTGTCACGAATTAAAGTCCGTGGCCGCCCAATGGAACAACAAACTCCTATCGAGTATTGGACAGAAATGCACCGCCGCTATGAAAATTGGATTAATCAGTTTAATGCTTGTCCAGTCTTACGATTAAACATTAATGAGTATGACCTAATCCAAAGTGAAGAATCAATTGAACCAATTGTCGAACGAATTTCAACCTTTTTAAACCAAACAAAAAAATTAAGAAGACTATAAAAAATAGATGGTCTCATAAGGGTCTGACCTCGCACTCTAAATCAGTATATAGTGTTTCATACACTTATCTAATACTGTACTTTAGTTGTTGTGGGGTCGGACCCTTTGCTTTTGAGATGTGATCCTTAAATGGCATAAGCTCAAGAATAAGGATGTATAAAATATGCGAACAGACAAATTTCAATATCCAATTAAAATTTCTAAATAAAAAAACCCGTTACATCTGCAACGAGTTTTACGAGTTCCAATTTATGCGCTGTGGTTAATTTTAAAAGAAATGGAGGAGGTAGAGGGATTCGAACCCCCGCGGGATTTGACTCCCCTGTCGGTTTTCAAGACCGATCCCTTCAGCCAAACTTGGGTATACCTCCATATTAACATGTATTATATTACAATAGGTTTACGCGAAAGTCAACGGATCATTTTTTGTTTTTCATAATGAATGCAAAGGGAGGTTGTCTCATAGGGTTTAACCCTTTATTGAGACAACCTCTGCTTTCATTATGGTCTTATTACTTCTGCTCCCCGCATGTAAGGACGCAAGACTTCTGGAACGATTACACTACCATCAGCTTGTTGATAATTTTCAAGAATAGCTGCTACCGTTCTTCCGATAGCAAGACCAGATCCATTTAGTGTATGAACATGTTCTGGCTTACCCTTGGGATCCCGACGGAAGCGTATATTTGCCCGTCTTGCTTGGAATGCTTCAAAGTTACTGCAAGAAGAAATTTCACGATATGTTCCATAGCTCGGAATCCAAACCTCAATATCGTACTTCTTAGCTGCTGTAAATCCAAGATCTGCCGTACACATACTTAGTACGCGATATGGTAGCTCTAGCAACTGTAATACTTTTTCTGCATGGCCTGTAAGCTTCTCTAGCTCTGCATATGAGTCTTCAGGTTTCACAAACCTCACTAGCTCTACTTTATTAAATTGATGCTGGCGAATTAATCCACGTGTATCGCGACCAGCAGACCCAGCTTCTGAACGGAAGCAAGCGCTATATGCTGCATAACCGAATGGCAGAGCTTCTCCATTTAGTATTTCATCACGATGATAATTCGTAACCGGTACCTCAGAAGTAGGAATTAAGAAATAATCTTCACTTTCTATCCTGAAAGCATCTTCTTCAAACTTTGGTAGCTGCCCAGTCCCTACCATGCTTGTGCGATTCACCATGTATGGAGGCATCATTTCTTCATAACCGTGCTCCTCTACATGTAAATCAAGCATAAAACTGATTAATGCACGCTCAAGACGAGCACCTAGACCTTTATAGAATACAAAACGGCTTCCTGTTACCTTGGCCGCTCGTTCAAAATCTAAGATTTCTAATTCACTAGCAACATCCCAATGCGGCTTAGGTTCGAAAGCAAATTGAGGAAGCTCTCCCCATTTTCTTACTTCAACATTATCATCCTCTGTTTCTCCTACAGGAACACTTTCATGAGGGATATTCGGAATTGATAAAAGCATTCTTTGTAAATCAGCTTCCACTTTGCGTAACTCATCATCAAATCCTTTAATTTGATCGCCAACTTCTCTCATTTCAATAATCAATTGATCCGCGTCTTTTTTCTCCCGTTTTAACATAGCAACTTGTTGAGATACTTCGTTTCTACGGCTTTTTAACCTTTCCCCTTCAGCAATTAGTACTCGGCGTCTACCATCCAACTCCTCAAATTTTCCCAGATCAGTTAAATCTTCACCCCGGAACTGCAATGCCTGCTTTACTTCTTCTAAATGATTACGTAGATATTTTAAATCCAACATTTCACATTCCTCCTTGTTTTCTTCATTACAATTAGTTTCAGGAACACAAAAAACTCCCGTCCCTATAAAAGGGACGAGAGTTAACCCGCGTTGCCACCCTAGTTGAAAGCACAAATGTACTTTCCACTCGTAAGATAACGGCATAAGCCGAAAGTAATTACTACCCATATCAATGGGGTTCCATACTTTACTCCAGGATGGATTCATAAGTTACTTCCACCGATTTACACCTGCCATCGGCTCTCTTTAGAAAGCAAGACTTACTACTGGTTCCTGTCATCGTTTTAATGAATGAAATTGTTTTCCATAATGTACTATAATTCTTACCATGTTGCAACCCTTTTATCCTTAATCACGAGATGGAAATCAGAACCAGCCTTTTACTGTCTCGGAAACGCTGCTCCAAATATCAGAGAAAAATCCACCTATAGCTCGAGAAGATAATACGAACCAATTTGCCTTTTCTACTGTTTCTGCAGCTACAACATCTACTTTGCCTGTTTTTGCACCTGCTTCGTCGATAAATCCATAATCTGTTCCATCTTTCGACTTAACTGTTAGATAACCAATTACATCACCTTTTTTAACTGGTGCTTCAAGTTTACCGTCTTTATTCAACTTCTTTTCATCAATAACCAGTTCAGGTTGATAATTGTCTTTGTTCGCATGATTAATAACTGCAGTAATCGCTTCTTTTGATTGGATCTTTACTGAATTTTCTTTCCCGTCTGCTACAGGGATCGTCTTATGGCCCTTCACTTGGTAATTTGCTGGAATAAGTTCTTCCTTACCAAAATTACCAAAAGCATAATTCATGAGTTTAATGCTATCCTCAAAACGTTCAGTTTTAGAAGTTGACTTCATGACTACCGTGATATAACGTTGGCCATCTCTAATGGCAGTGGCTGTATGTCCGAATCCTGCAAAGTCTGTAGATCCTGTCTTTAATCCATCGACACCTTCATACTCATAAATCAACCCAGGCAGCATCCAGTTGAAATTTGGATATTCCTTCCCATCTCTAAATTTCAACCTCGGAATCTTCGAATATTCTAATGCTTCCGGAAAATCGGTAATTAAACGATAAGCAAGTGTTGCTGTATCTCTCGCTGTCATAACATTTTCTTCATTTTCATTACCAGCAGGTATATTGCCCATCAGACTCGAGTTATTTAAACCGCTAGAGTTGACAAATTTATAATCTTTTAACCCTATTTCTCCAGCTTTTTTATTCATCAATCCAACGAAGTTCTTCTCGCTACCGCTAATAAGTTCTGCTAATGCTACAGTAGCAGCGTTTCCGGAAAAAATGGCCATCGCTTCGTACAATTCTTTTACTGTATAATCTTCACCCTGCGTTAATCCCACATTAGACAAACCAGGTGCCTTAGAAAGCTTATGAACATATTCGTTTATATTAACTTTCTGGTCCCATGTAATTTTCTTATTTTTTATTGATTCCAAAACAATATACTCTGTCATCATTTTAGACATTGATGCAATGCCAAGTACTTTATCTGCATTTTTCTCATATAGGATACGACCTGTTTCTCCATCAAGAATGATTGCAGCTTCCGCTTTTAAACCAAGATCAACTGTATTAGCCTTTGCATCATTTGGTAGAAAGGCAAGTTGTGATAATACTAGAGTAAGAGCTGTGATAAAAACTAGTGAAATCTTGCTAAATCTTTTCAATTTTCAATACCTCCAACTAACTTGATCTATATATTTCGAAGAGTCTCTCCTCGTTATTTGACGTACACCTTGTCTAGTTTATCATAAAAAAATCAAAAAAAGTAGACAGAGTACTTTCATACTCTGTCCAGAAATTTTAACTTGTAATTATGAATATAAAGTTCTAATTATAAAGAATAATTCGGTGCTTCTTTTGTGATTTGTACATCATGTGGATGACTTTCACGCAACCCAGCACCTGTCATCTTAATAAATTGAGTTTTCTCTCGTAAATCTTGTAAGTGTGCAGCGCCACAATAGCCCATTCCTGAACGAATCCCACCGATCAATTGATAAATTGTATCAGATAATGGTCCTTTATAAGCTAGACGACCTTCAATACCCTCAGGCACGAATTTTTTATTATTTTCCTGGAAATATCGATCTTTTGAACCATTTTCCATAGCCGCAACAGATCCCATTCCACGATATACTTTAAAGCGACGTCCTTGGAATATTTCCGTTTCACCAGGGCTCTCAGATACACCGGCAAGCATACTGCCTAACATTACCGCATGGCCGCCAGCTGCCAAAGCCTTGACGATATCGCCAGAGTATTTAATACCACCATCAGCGATAATTGTTTTTCCATGCTTTCTTGCCTCAGTCGCGCAATCATAAACGGCTGTAATTTGTGGAACTCCAACACCGGCAACAACACGCGTCGTACAGATAGATCCAGGTCCAATTCCAACCTTGACTACATCGGCTCCAGCATCAATTAGCTCTTTCGTCGCTTCAGCTGTTGCTACGTTTCCAGCGATAATCGTTAATTCTGGATATATATTGCGTATTTCTTTCACTGTATCAATTACACCTTTTGAATGTCCGTGTGCAGTATCAATTACAATTGCATCAACGTGAGCTTTGACGAGCATTTCAACACGCTTTAGTGTATCTCCTGTTACTCCGACTGCTGCACCAGCAAGTAATCGACCACGCTTATCTTTTGCAGAGTTTGGAAATTCAATAACTTTTTCTATATCTTTAATTGTAATAAGACCTTTTAATACACCTTTATCATCTACAAGCGGAAGTTTTTCAATTTTATGTTTTTGAAGGATTTTTTCAGCTTGTTTTAAATCTGTTCCAACTGGTGCTGTGACCAGGTTTTCAACAGTCATAACATCGGAAATATTAATAGAGAAATCTTGGATAAAGCGCAAATCTCTATTTGTAAGTATTCCAACAAGTTTTTGTTCTTCAAGATTGTTTACAATTGGAACACCAGAAATACGATATTTTCCCATTAGATGCTCAGCATCAAATACCTGATGTTCTGGAGTTAGGAAAAATGGATCAGTAATAACTCCGCTTTCTGACCGTTTGACCTTGTCTACCATTTCCGCTTGCTCTTCGATCGTCATATTTTTATGAATAATTCCTAACCCACCCTGACGAGCCATAGAAATTGCCATCTCAGCCTCGGTAACTGTATCCATACCAGCACTTAATATAGGCAAATTTAGTTTTAAGTTTTCTGCTAAAGTAATTTGTAAATTTACATCTTTCGGTAGAACTTCAGATTTTGCTGGCACTAATAATACATCATCAAAGGTCAATCCTTCTTTTGCGAACTTATTTTCCCACATTTTTTTCCCTCCAGGTTAAAAAAATATTATTAGTAGGTTATCAATTGGACAAAATACTGTCAAGGAGAACAGAAAATTTCTGATTATTCTATTTATTAGAAGGAGAATATTTTATGATGAATTACCCCACTTTTTGGGACTTACTCAGTAACTTTTACTCAGCATCTCGGACACAAATTTATTTAAATAAATGTTATCGTTCCATAAATGACCCAACAGCAGATAAGAATAGTTACGAAAACTGCTACCCCTTCATCTATTATCTTGAACACGGCAAGACCTATTATACCCAAGCAAAAATTGCACCTCTCTCGATTCAGCCTGTTCTTATGTTTTATGGTTTTACTCAACTTCTTAAAGCATGTGTTCTCACTAACGATCCCAACTACCCGGAAAACACAGGGGTCCTTGCACATGGAGTAACAACAAGAAAGCGTAAGAAACAACAATATGAATTTTTGCAAGATGAAATCAAAATCCAGAAAAATGGATTGTATATGCATGCGTTAGATAAAGTATTCGGTATAAAACAAATGGAAAATGAGCGTTATACTATGAAATCCTTGTTGAAGGAAATTCCAGAACTTTATGAAAGCCATCAATATTTATTTGGGAAGAAAAGTTATCAAACTCTACAGCTTCACGATAAAAATCAATATCATTTATCACCTTCCATACTTGATATTTATCAAATGACAACAAATCGCTTTAAAGAATATTTAGAATCAAAAACAAAGCTAAATATATCTATTACAGAAACTGATCGTTTAGAAATGACAATAGATCAAAAGCTTTTATTCAATAAGCATGCCCCTTTCCGATATCATTTATTTGATAAAAATTTTATGCTTTCTGTTACTAAAAGTTCTGAGTGCGCAACCTTACCTGAAATTATGATTCACTATCTAGTGCTGTATAATTTAAGTATGATATGTCGTTATGAAACCGAGTGGTGGTCAGAGTTATTGAAGACAACACCTAACGAAGACTATCCACTCATTCTTCAATTTTTATCAATAACGCAAGAAAAAATCCCATTTTTAATTTATCAATGGTTAACAAGTGAAAGATTCTTCCCACAATAATTTCTTTAAGACTGGATGTTTATTAAAGCAGGATAAAGAACTTAAATGGCGGAGTGGCAAATTAATTGGTTAGATCCTATTTAAATCAACGAAGCTCCGTCCCTATGTCCTTCATACCAAAATATAAACCCTCGAAAATTGAATAACGAAAAATTTTCTAAATTAGCCTTAATCCATAAACAGTTGCACGCTAACCACTTGAAAGGTAATTTGGATGAAGAATTCCCTCGGATGCTTCGAAGAGGTTAATTTGCGATTTTAATAGGGGTAAGAAGCTCGAGAGTGACGGCGGGCATACAATATACCTAAAGGACCAATTAGTTGATGCATCCACATCCTATGAGCATTTCGACACCGAGCATATAAGGTACAACAAAACGTATACGTCCATAAAAAAAAGAGACCAGCTATAAATA
>NZ_AYSD01000030.1:0-10717 GCF_000504145.1 Bacillus cihuensis
GTGAGAGTAGGACGCCGCCAAGCTGATATTTAATAATATTTTGTATAATTTCTTAAATGATGGATATACTATTATTAAGTAATAATTTTATCGTCGCGGGGTGGAGCAGTCCGGTAGCTCGTAGGGCTCATAACCCGAAGGTCGCAGGTTCAAATCCTGTCCCCGCAATTATAAAAAAAGCGAAACTTAGGTTTCGCTTTTTTTATTGTCTAAATGAATTGAGATTTATTTGTCCTCACTTAACCTCAGTAGTTTCAAGAATTATTAACATGTGGATAACTAATTAATAATTTTTTATCCAGCATTAACAATCAGTGGCGGATGAAGAAAACCCCCACTGATTAAATTAAGACGGTTCAGATAAACTAGGTATAGTAGATGTTTGTTTTGTCTTACATAATTTCATGAAACCTGTAACATGTTAACTAAAAAGGTTAACAACGAAAAACGTACATTGTAGATACCTAGTTTGAATCGAAAAATTATCCACAGAGTTAAATATTAAGAATTGTTCATTTCGATTTGTGGATAACTAAAGATCGGTTTACTTCTCAATAATGGTGTCCAAATATTGCTAGGTTATCTTGAACAAACAGCCTTCAAAGTAAAGAGATAGTGAAATGGATTTTTAATTCTGGAGAAAATGGTGCTCACAGTAAAGGTTCTTCATATAGTCTTGTACTTTTCTTGTTTGTGTCTTGTTTTGAAAAAAGGTAAACTACTAATAGGATAATGAACAGCTATGTGTTTAGCTGATTGGCTTTTTTGAGGTGATAGTATAGATGGAGCAGAAGTTTGAATGGGTTTCTGGAAGTGAATTGGAGACAGTAAGTTTTGCTAGTGCTTTGGCGGAGAAGCTTAATGCTGGAGATGTTTTGGCTTTAGAAGGGGATCTTGGAGCTGGCAAAACAGCTTTTACCAAAGGGCTTGCAAAAGGGTTGGGCGTTAAGCGGAATGTAAATAGTCCGACATTTACGATAATAAAAGAATATATGGGCCGTTTACCGTTGTATCATATGGATGTATATAGAGTGAGCGGAGAAGAAGAGGATCTTGGCTTTGACGAGTATTTCGAGGGAGAGGGAGTGACTGTTGTTGAATGGGCCCATTTAATTCAAGAGCAGCTTCCTGAAGACATATTAACAATTCAGATTTTTAGACTGGGTGATTCAAAAAGGCAAATTGTATTACAGCCTTCTGGAACTCGGTATGTTGAGTTATGTAAGGAGATTATTTCATGAAGGTATTAGCGATTGATACATCGAATTTTACATTAGGAATAGCTTTAACCGATGGAGACCAAGTGGTTGGGGAGTATGTTACAAACCTAAAGAAAAATCATTCTTTACGTGTAATGCCGGCCATTGAATCACTATTAAGAGATTGTGATACGAAGCCGTCTGAATTGGAGAAAATTGTCGTAGCAAAAGGACCTGGTTCATATACTGGGGTTAGAATAGGCGTTACTATTGCTAAAACCCTTGCTTGGACATTAAATATTCCTTTGGTTGGAATTTCGAGCCTAGAGGCTCTGGCAGCAAATGGCCGTTATTTCAATGGGATGATATCTCCTTTATTCGATGCGCGCCGTGGACAAATTTATACAGGATTGTATCAATTTACTGAGAGTGGTTTAGAGAGTTGTAGTGAGGATAAAAATATCTTGGCAGTTGAATGGGCACAGAAACTTAAAGAGTTGAACATACCTGTATTATTTGTCGGTCAAGATATTATGATTCATGCTGACACGCTTAAAGAAGTATTAGGTGAAAAAGCTTATTTTATTCCAGCACAAGCGTATAACCCAAGACCTGCTGAGCTGGCGTTTTTAGGAAGAGATAAGGTTCAAGAGGACGTTCATATGTTTGTCCCGAATTATGTGAGAATGGCAGAGGCAGAGGTTAAGTGGTTAGAGCAACAGAATAAATAGATAAAAATTCTAAATGGAAGAGACCGGTTGCGATGAGTAAAACGATGACGTTTCGATTAATGAGAACAGAAGATATCGACCAAGTTTTGATTGTAGAGAGACAGTCCTTTACGTTGCCTTGGAGCAGGGAAGCTTTCTATAATGAATTGAATCATAATCAATATGCAAAGTATCTGGTTATTGAGGATGAAGGAAAGATTGCCGGATATTGCGGCGCGTGGATCGTTATTGATGAAGCCCATATTACCAATATAGCTATTTTGCCTGATTATCGGGGGCTCAAGCTTGGTGAAGAACTACTTCGGAAGATGATTGATGTTGCTTTAAGTATGGGAGTTATTCGGATGACGCTTGAAGTACGTGTTAGCAATATAGTTGCCCAGTCGCTTTATAAGAAGCTTGGGTTTCAAACTGGAGGCATTCGTAAAAACTATTATACCGACAACCAGGAAGATGCATATGTAATGTGGGTGAATTTAACGTGAAAAAAGATCAACTTATCTTAGGAATAGAAACGAGCTGCGATGAAACCGCAGCAGCCGTTATTAAAAATGGAACCGATATTCTTAGTAATATCGTTGCTTCTCAAATTGAAAGCCATAAGCGATTTGGTGGGGTTGTTCCTGAAATTGCATCAAGGCATCATGTGGAGCAGATTACTCTTGTATTGGAAGAGGCGTTGCGGGAAGCAGATGTTACTTATGCCGACCTTGACGCTATTGCTGTCACTGAAGGCCCAGGTCTTGTGGGTGCATTATTAATAGGAGTAAACGCAGCAAAGGCAGTGGCGTTCGCACACAGCATTCCTTTAGTAGGTGTGCATCACATTGCAGGACATATTTATGCCAATCGGCTAATTAAAGAGATTCAGTACCCGGCACTTTCGCTAGTAGTTTCAGGGGGACATACAGAGCTTGTACTGATTGAACGTCCAGGGCATTTTAAGGTAATAGGTGAGACGCGAGATGACGCAGCTGGAGAAGCGTATGATAAAGTGGCTAGAACTTTGCATTTGCCTTATCCAGGTGGTCCACATATAGATCGATTGGCTCAGGAAGGGGATCCTACTTCTGTTCCACTACCAAGAGCGTGGCTTGAAGATTCTTATGATTTTAGCTTTAGCGGTTTGAAATCAGCTGTAATTAATACGATTCATAATGCAGAGCAGCGTGGTGAAACCATTAAGCCTGAAGATTTAGCAGCAAGCTTTCAGCAAAGTGTGATTGATGTGTTAGTTAAGAAAACGGTCAGGGCAACTCAGGAGTATGGTGTTAATCAAGTTCTTTTGGCTGGTGGAGTAGCTGCGAATAAGGGCCTTCGTAAGGCCCTTGCTAAGGCATTTGAAGACATTGCGAATACTGAATTGATTATTCCTCCTCTATCTCTCTGTACAGATAATGCCGCAATGATTGGAGCGGCAGGGAGTGTGTTATTTGAAAACGGAAAAAGATCTGGCATGGCGATGAATGGAAATCCAGGTTTAGATATTGAAACGATTTAATTGGAAAAGGTGAGTTAGCATAAAAGGCAGCTCACCTTTTTTATCGACTTTTTAGCAAGAAAACACCCTTTTCAAGTCACTTTAAATTTTTGTGAGAAAATTAAGTGGACATTAGTACAAGAATTATCTGTGGATAATCATCTAAAAAGTAAAATTATCCACAAGTAAGCGCATTAATGTTTAAAATTATAGAAAATTCCATCATTTGTGGATAACTATTCTTTGGATATGTGTATAACCATGTGATTTTGTGGGTAAGTATGTGTAGTTCTGTGGATATTGTGGAAAAGGTTTATGAAACCAGGAATAATAACGTTGATAATGTGGATAAGGTTGTGGATGATTGGGAAAAAGACAAAGAGGGTGAGAAGTATGGGAAAAGGAACGATAGTGAAGCTTTCAATGAATAGAATAATTATTGCAGTTTTGTTTGTATCGGTTGTGCTTCTCGTTGCATTTGGCTTTCTTTATATATGGTTACACGGAAGTTTGGAAGTTCGTGTTACTTTAACCAGTTTGCTACTGTTCGTAGTTTCATATATTATCTTAATCTGCTTCCACGAAGCATTGCACTTGATAGCTTTTCATTGGATTGGTCATGTAGAATGGACAAAACTGAAATATGGCGTGAATTGGAAGCTTGGAATAGCGTACGCACATTCTACGATGCCTATTACTGTAAAGCAGATGAAGTGGGTTTTGTTTATGCCGTTTGTTCCAACTGCTGTCATACCTTTGCTGTTTGGTTTAATCTTTAAATCACCTAGTTTTCTTTTGCTAGGCATCTTGATGGTGGCAGGCTGTATAGGGGATTATGCGCTTTATCAAAAGCTAAAGCCATTTTCTAATAAGGCTAAAGTAATCGATCACCCGACAAAACCACAATGTACGGTCTATGAATAAAAGCATCTGTCAAATATAAAAGGTCAGACCCCACATCTACAATATCGTTTAAGTAAAGTGTAACTGACACATTAAACGGTTCATAGAGAGTGAGGTCTGACTCTTTTGCGATACTCTAATAAGAATAGTTAAATTCGGTATTTACATGCCATCTTCGTGTCTTATTCCGCAAGCTCCGCCCATTCTTCAAGAAGTAGATCAAGTTTTGTCTGAACACGATCAAGTTCTGTTTGGATTGTGAGTACTTTTTCGTGATTTTGAAATACATCAGGGTCACAGAGAAGCTCGTTATAGTGCTCAACTTCGCTCTCAAGCTTTTCCATTGTTGCTTCAATTTCTTCAATACGGCGTTTACGCTGACGCTCTGCCTTTTTCGCTTCTTTATCCACTTTAAAAGACGATTTGTCTGCTGGTTGTTCTAGGTTTGCGCCATTTTGATTCCGTTCAAATTCTTGAATCTCTAGTTGTTCTTGCTTTTTTTCAACATAATAATCATAATCACCGAGAAATTCCTCGCTTCCGACTTTGGAAAGCTCAATGACTTTAGTGGCAATTCTATTAATAAAGTATCGGTCATGTGAAACGAAAAGGATCGTACCGGGATAATCAATCAAGGCATTTTCTAGAACGAGTTTACTGTCAAGATCAAGATGGTTAGTAGGTTCGTCCAGAATAAGAAAATTCCCTTTCTCCATCATCATCTTCGCCAAAGCCAATCTTGCTTTCTCTCCACCGCTTAGGGTTGAGACAGTTTTCAATACTTCATCACCCGTGAATAGAAAATTACCAAGAATCGTCCGAATTTCTTTCTCAGGTACAGCAGGGTGCTCGTCCCAAAGTTCATTAAGCACACGTTTATTAGAAACAAGGTTCGCTTGTTCCTGATCATAGTAGCTGACTTGAACATTTGTGCCAAAACGAATGTCACCATGTATAGCTGCTAGTTTTCCAATAATCGTTTTTAATAAAGTCGATTTTCCGACTCCGTTTGGACCAACAAGAGCAAGGCTGTCTCCTTTTGAAATCTTCATTGAGATATTCTGAGAAACACAAGCGTCATCATAGCCAATTGCCAAGTCTTGAATGGAAAGAACGTCATTGCCACTTTGCCTTTCTATTTGAAAAGAGAAAGATGCGGATTTTTCGTCACCTTGAGGTCGATCCATTACATCCATTTTTTCTAACTGCTTCCGCCTGCTTTGGGCTCTTTTTGTAGTAGAGGCTCTTGTAAGGTTTCGTTGGACGAAATCACGTAGCTTTTCGATCTCTTCTTGCTGTTTTTCAAATAGTTTCATGTCACGCTCGAAGTCTTCTGCCTTTTTCACGAGATAATTGCTATAATTACCATGATACTTCTTGATAGCATTACGCGAGATTTCATAAACTTGATTCACAACTTTATCTAAAAAGTAGCGGTCATGAGATACAATAAGTACAGCACCATGATAACTTTGGAGATATTGTTCTAGCCATGATAATGTTTCAATATCAAGATGGTTTGTCGGTTCATCCAAAATTAAAATATCAGGCTTGGTCAAAAGCAACTTTCCAAGAGCCAATCTTGTCTTTTGACCACCGCTCAAACTGTGAATCAATGTAGAACGGTCAAAGTCTGCAAACTGAAGTCCATGAAGGACGGAGCGGATATCAGCTTCGTATTGATAACCACCTTGCTCCTTGAATTGCACTTGCAACGTATCATATTCAGAAAGGACCTTTTGATAAAAGAGTTCATTTTCAAATGTTTCGGGCTGAGACATCGTTTTTTCTAGTCTGCGCAGCTCCTTTTCTTTGGAAATAAGATCCTCATATACAGTTAGCATTTCATCCCAGATGGAAAGCTCCGATTCAAGCCCGGTATCTTGTGCTAAATACCCAATAGATACACCCTTTGGTTTGATTAATTCACCACCATCAAAGGAAAGATGTCCAGCAATGATCTTCAATAATGTGGACTTACCTGCACCATTTCTGCCGACTAATGCAATTCTATCTTTATTTTGAACTTCGAGCTTCATATTTGATAAGATAAGTTCAGCTCCGTAATACTTAGATAATTGATTGATTTGTAATAAAATCATGATTTCACCTCGATTGCGTTATCCATAGTGTAACGTATCATGGTATTTAACGGCAATAGATGTACTTGTATAAAGTGAAACTTCAATTAGTAAGCTTTTCTTTTATCGCCGCTTTGAGGTAGGGGTCTTACGGCCCGTTAATGCGGGATATAGCATTCGTATAAGGAAATTAAACAAAGTTGTTACAAATAAAGCATTATAGTGTATGATTTAAAAAGAGCACTTCTCTTAGAAAAGGTCGACAGGAAACGATAAATTCCTGATGAACAAAAAGGTACAAGCATTGAAATGATAACGCTACCAGATAGATCTTTCACTGCTAATGCCAAATGATATGAAATGTGCAACTCAAGCATGAAATATTGAACGTTTTGACTTCTAAATGAAGAAATAGCACATGCGAAAGCGGGGAAAGTAATGATGCAAGAACCAATGAAGATTCCGCAAGCAACTGCCAAACGGCTGCCCTTATATTATCGTTTTTTAAAAAATCTATATTCTGCCGGTAAACAAAGAGTATCATCTGCGGAATTAAGTGAAGCGGTTAAAGTTGACTCCGCTACGATCCGCAGAGACTTTTCTTATTTTGGAGCCTTGGGTAAAAAAGGCTATGGATATAATGTGAATTATCTATTATCATTTTTTCAAAAAACTTTAGACCAAGATGATCTAACTCAAGTTGCATTAATAGGAGTTGGTAATTTAGGGACGGCTTTTCTAAACTATAATTTCTTGAAAAATAATAATACAAAAATTGCGATGGCATTTGATGTAGATCCAGAGAAGGTTGGAAAACGGGTAGAAGATGTGTATGTCCATCATATGGATGAAATCAAAGAACGATTGAAAGAAGAAAATATTGCGGTTGCGATATTGACTGTACCGGCATCAGTTGCTCAGCCAATTACGGATCAATTGATACAAGCAGATATTCGCGGTATTTTGAATTTCACACCTGCTAGATTAAATGTACCGAGTACGGTTCGGATTCATCATATCGACCTTGCCGTGGAATTACAGTCTCTTATTTATTTTTTGAAGAATTATACAGATTCAGAAGATAGTATAGAAGAATAATAAACACGCTGCTCGATTCTTTCATCCGGCAGCGTGTTTTCCATTCTATTACTTTTTCTTGTTTTTTTGTATGGCTTTAATCTTAGAATGAAGAATAAGCATTCTTACACCTGAACCGAAGTCAATAGTGGCTAGGCCGACAAGAAAATAAGAAAAGAAGCCCCAGCCGTTTGATGAGACCGATTGAATCGCAAATACGGTAAATAGAACACCTAATGCGATATAGATGATACCAATTGATAAAGGTGATTGACGTTTCATAAAAACCCTCCGATAAATGCTTGCGCTTTTTCCAAGGAATCCAAGTGTTTTTCAAAATTCAACTGAACGATGACGACAAGTGTATTCATCGCTACGTGTGCGAATATGGGAACGAGAATTCGATTGGTCTTTATATATAGATATGCAAAGGTAAAACCCATTGCGGAGTATAAGAGAATATGCTCGGGCTCAAAATGAGCAAAACCGAAGATGACTGAACTAATAAGTGCTGATAGGAAGAAGTTCAATCGTTTATAAAGAGTGCCGAAGATAATTTTTCGGAAAATGATTTCTTCCAGGATGGGTCCTACAATAGAGGTCACAAGCATCACGATTGGAAATTGGGTGATTAGTTTCAAAATTTGCTCTGTATTTTGTGAATTCTGTTCAATGCCAATTGACTTTTCCAACAGTCCAGCTATTGATTGTGCAAACATGGCAAGGAAGATGCCGCCAAATCCCCAAATAATGGAAATGGGTATCGTAGTCTGATTACGCAGATCCTTCGTGCGCATCTCGTTTCGCATAAAAAATAGGCTAAATATAAGTGCGACAATGAAGCTGAAAACGATCCAATAGGCTCCAATTAACACTTTTAGTTCATTTGTTAACTCAACACCAGCAGAAACGGCAAACAACGCTATCATATCGACAGCCAATCCACCTGACAGCTGCATAATGACATATGTAATGATGACAAACCAATATTCTTTTTTCAACAAGATATCTCCTTTAATCTAAGGTATATGATCATTTTATGAATATAAAAAGAAGATAAGACCACACACACTAATTAGGCAACGTGTGCTGTATACGAAAACTTATACGCATCTTATTAAGAAAAGGGTATCAAAAAAAACTAGATAACTCCAATTATACGTACGAAAGAATTTCCATGAGAATTAGTATTCCCGTCTGCTAAATAAAATTAATAGTAAAATTTACAATAGAATTACTTGCAAAAGAACTTGCTTTTATTTAATATAATAATTGTGTTAGCACTCGATTGTGGTGAGTGCTAATAATTGAGGAAACCATATATCAACACAATTTGAGGAGGGTGTTTCACTTGTTAAAACCATTAGGTGATCGCGTTATTATTGAACTAGTTGAATCTGAGGAGAAAACTGCAAGCGGTATTGTACTTCCAGATACTGCAAAAGAAAAACCGCAAGAAGGTAAAGTCGTGGCTGTTGGTAATGGCCGTATTCTTGAAAATGGTGAACGTGTAGCTTTAGAGGTTGCTCAAGGCGATCGTATTATCTTCTCAAAATATGCTGGTACTGAAGTAAAATATGATGGTACAGAATACTTAATCTTACGCGAAAGCGATATTTTAGCTGTAATCAGCTAATCACATACAAACATAACTGAACGAAAACCATTTAAAAATATTAGGGAGGGTTTTATACATGGCTAAAGATATTAAATTCAGTGAAGACGCTCGCCGTGCAATGCTGCGTGGAGTAGATGCACTTGCAAATGCGGTTAAAGTAACATTAGGACCAAAAGGACGTAACGTAGTTCTTGAGAAAAAATTTGGTTCACCACTTATCACAAATGATGGTGTAACAATCGCAAAAGAAATCGAACTTGAAGATGCATTTGAAAACATGGGTGCAAAATTAGTTGCTGAAGTAGCGAGCAAAACAAATGATGTTGCTGGTGACGGTACAACTACAGCTACAGTTCTTGCTCAAGCGATGATCCGTGAAGGACTTAAAAACGTTACAGCTGGTGCTAACCCAATGGGTATCCGTAAAGGAATCGAGCAAGCAGTAAATGTAGCGACTGAAGAGTTAAAAGCGATCTCTAAACCAATCGAAAACAAAGAAAGTATTGCACAAGTAGCTGCGATTTCTTCTGCTGACGAAGAAGTTGGTCAATTAATCGCTGAAGCTATGGAGCGTGTTGGAAACGACGGCGTAATCACAATCGAAGAATCAAAAGGTTTCACAACGGAGCTTGATGTTGTTGAAGGTATGCAATTCGACCGTGGCTATGCATCTCCATACATGGTTACTGATTCAGACAAAATGGAAGCTGTCCTTGACAACCCATATATCTTAATCACTGACAAAAAAATCACAAACATCCAAGAAATCCTTCCTGTGCTTGAACAAGTAGTTCAACAAGGTAAACCACTATTGATGATTGCTGAAGATGTTGAAGGTGAAGCACTTGCAACACTTGTTGTGAACAAACTTCGTGGAACATTCAACGCAGTAGCTGTTAAAGCACCTGGATTCGGAGATCGCCGTAAAGCGATGCTTGAAGATATCGCTGCACTTACTGGCGGAGAAGTGATCACAGAAGAAGTTGGTCTTGATCTTAAATCGGCTACAATCGAATCATTAGGACGCGCTGCTAAAATCGTTGTTTCTAAAGAAAACACAACAATCGTTGAAGGCGCTGGAGATTCTGCTCAAATCCAAGCTCGCGTAAACCAAATCCGTGTTCAATTAGAAGAAACAACTTCTGAATTCGACCGTGAAAAATTACAAGAGCGCCTAGCTAAATTAGCTGGTGGAGTAGCAGTTATCAAAGTGGGTGCTGCAACTGAAACAGAATTAAAAGAACGTAAACTTCGTATCGAAGACGCATTAAACGCTACTCGTGCAGCGGTTGAAGAAGGAATCGTAGCTGGTGGTGGTACTGCTTTCCTAAACGTATACAGCAAAGTTGCTGAAATTCAAGCTGAAGGTGACGTAGCAACGGGTATCAACATCGTTCTTCGTGCAATCGAAGAGCCTGTACGCCAAATTGCTCACAACGCTGGACTTGAAGGATCAGTAATCGTAGAGCGCCTAAAAGGAGAAACAGTAGGCACAGGATTCAATGCTGCAAACGGCGAATGGGTAAACATGATCGAAGCTGGTATCGTTGACCCTACAAAAGTAACTCGTTATGCACTACAAAACGCAGCATCTGTTGCAGCTATGTTCTTAACAACTGAAGCAGTTG
>NZ_AYSD01000031.1:0-10114 GCF_000504145.1 Bacillus cihuensis
TGTAATTTCATGAATGGGTCACTTCCTTTATATATTTTGTTATGATTGATTTATTAGTACTACACTCAGTATATGTCTTAATTTTCAGAAAATAAAGTACGCACTTTATTAGCATATGGTGATAAATATAATACTATTGAGAGTTCCTTATAATGAAAGTTGAGTTAAAGATGGAAATAGTCCATTTGAAAATTCGTTTAAAACGTATTGAATCGGCTTAAATCAATCAAAAGAAAAATCCTTCTTTTAAGAAATCAAAAGAAGGATGGACCTTTTTCTTATATACACTTAAGCGATGTATTCCTCAACAGGAATATCCTTCGCTTCTTCCTTAACATAATATTTCCCTTTTGTTGCGATCGCCACAATAATTGTGACGACAAAAGCAATAATAAAGGAGAAGAACGCCGATGTATTTTGTAAGAACGTTCCCATATAACCAAATCCGGCAATAGAACCTAGTATACTCGCTACTACAAATGCAACGACTCCAACTGGATTCCATCGAAATAAATTATTTTGGCGATGTTCATAATACGTCGGTCCAATTTTTAATACTTTTTTCACAATGAATGCGTCACTAATTAAAATCGCGGCCCATGCCATTAGAAAAATCCCTTGAGCAATTAAGACACCACTTAAATGATCTAATATACCAATTAACATTAATACAATGGAAGTTACCCCAGATATAACGACCCAAAACGGTCTTCCTGGTTTGAATTTAAACACATTTTCAAAAAAGTTAGATAGAGATAATGATCCACTGTATAAATTCGTAATATTAATACGAATTTGAGTCAAAATTGTAAAAAATACGCCGCCGATACCAAGGAGTTGAACCATATAAACACCAGGATTCGCTTCAGCCATCCGTACACCAAACCAGATCCCTATTAGACCCATGATGAAAAAGCAAAGGAGTTGTGGGAAAAATCCAATAATATACTTCCCTAGTTTCACATCATCTTTTTTCAGGAATCTCGCATAATCAGATGCAAGCAAAGCCATCAAACCTAACAATCCATTTTGCATCCCGATGCAAAGGAGCAAAGCGGTTCCTCCAAATTTCACTCCATCTGGAACATAGGTCAAGAAGTTTCCATCATAAGCAGATGGTTTAATAAAACATACAATCAAAGCAATGGCTAACATGATAATAAAGATTGGTAATGTGAATTTTTGTATTTTATCCAGTTGCTTAATTCCAAACCAGTTTAACGGAATAACAACCGATCCAAAAAATACAATTAATACCCACATTGGAATGGATGGGAGAAATTCATTCACAGCATAAACCATGAGAATTCCTTCAAATGCACAGTACATAATAAAATTGGAGGCATAAACAAGTGAAGTTAATGAAGCACCGATATAACCAAATCCTCCACCTCTTGATAATAGGTTTACATTCATACCGGTTTTGGCGGATAAATAAACAATGATTGTACTAATGATTCCGGCTACAACTGTTGCATAAATCCCTGACACTAACGCATTCATCGCTCCAAATTTTATGGCCATAACGCTTCCCATTTGAAAAAAGAAAATCGCTGTAGAAATTCCTAAAGCGATGTTTGCAACGCTTAGTAAACCCATATTTCGTTTTTCTGTTGGTACTTTACTTAATGAGTAATCATCTTTCATTAATTCTTTTTCACTTTTTCCCTCATTACCTGTTACATTTATTGATCCACCAGCCATAGTTTCATCTCCTCTTGGAAAAATATAAGAATATTTCGAATTATCAGTTAATTGAAATGGTACGAATCACGTCATAGTATGAAAATGATAAGTTCAAATAACAGTGAACTTTTAACTAAACGATTAGGCTTCCATTTCAGCTTCCAATTGTAATAATGCAAAATAACTACGTGTTGTTTCGCTTGGCTCGATATTACGAGTGAGCATTTTTAAAGCATTTGCAACTTCAATTCGGCGATACGTTTCTGTTACACGACCATTTATCTTTAATGATTCCCGTCTTTGGAACAGCTCTTCCATAACGTCATTTGAAAGACCTTCTGACATTTTAATTGTGTCTATTACATTTTTCTCAGCTGCTTCACAACTCGTAATTTTCACATCACTATTTTCAATGCGACCTGTCGGTGAATAGGCTAACGCTGTAACAATACGATGTTTAGCAGCATTTACAGTTTCTTTTAAAAAAGTAGGCTCAAGAAGATCCATATCTTCGACGAGCAAGCGCGTAATACCGCGGTCATTAATAGCCTCTAATATTTGCTCAGGATCATCTTCCACGATAACCTCTTTATGCGGTGGCCATATGTCCATCCAATAATGTGTCATATACTTTTCACCGACATGAAAGACAAAGAACTCGGGATAAATAAACTGTTGCCCTGGTTCAACCCCAAGATTCGGTCGGAAAAAATCATAAAATCGCGTAAGCGCTGACATCAACAAGGCACTTGCACCTGTCCCTCCGCCAACTTCTCTGACGACGACCCCGATGCGATCATGTTCGTTGTAACCTGGAAAAATATCTTCTAATAGAGCTTTCTGACCATTCAGCTCAAAATCAAAATCTTGATAGCTCATGGCATCTACCGTATGCATGGTTTAATAACCCCTTTTCGTTTCATAGATTATAAGAACACTTAATTGGAATATCTCTATTTTTTAGATAGGGAAGGAAATATGGCTCCATGTATTTACCTTGAGATTACATATTAAGTATTTGTCGAATTAAGTTTAACTTATGCTTACTTTACCACGTATTGGAATCGCTTTCTTTTTTGAAATTTGCTCAATAAGTGAATGATTTATTTTCTTATTTGAGAAAACAACCTTTATTCCCACCATTCTACAAGAATATTCAAAGTTTTCCGATTATTAGAGAGAAAAGTAACCCGTTTGCGCAGCGCTTTCATTTGTGCAAACGGGAACATCTATCATTCGACTTTGAATTCTAGTTAAACGATCGATTATGCAAAGATAGGTTCTGGCAATCTGTGTGCTACATAAGTTGCTACACCATCACATTCAGGGTGGAATGTAACAGTAGTACCAGCGTTGATGATAACTACATCACCAGCTTCTGCTACCATTCTGTCAGCCCCTTGATCATCACTAAGGATAAATTGACCACTAACAACAGTTTTAATTTCTAAGTAATCATATTTAAAATCAAAGCCTTTTTCAGCTTTTTGCATGGCATATAAACCTAATGTTACAGCACCTTCAGCTTGAGTAATAGGAATATCAATAATTTGGCTTCTTACTTCTGGGATTCCTAGTATCGCGTTAACTTCTTTTAGTTCTGTAGTACCTGCTTTAATTAATTGTAATCCTGGACCTTGACTTAAATAAGTATAGTTGTCTTTTGTAGCTGTTCTGCTCATTTGATTCACTCCAATTATTTTTATTAGTTTTATTTGAATATTCTATCTTTTTTTAATTCTAGCATTATTAAATGATATTTACTTGCTTATGTTCCATCATTTTTGTCGCATTCAACATGCGACAAAAATGATGATCGTGCTGTTTCTAATGCAAAGATAGAAGGGTATACTTAGACACTAGCAGCCATATTACTTTTTAAAATATATACAAAGCCATCTTATATCGACTACGTATGCCTGAATTTAACTCATTTTATCCATCTGATTAAACAATATTGTTGATATGTTCCACTAGTTCATCATAACCTTTCATATCCGTGAAAGACCTAAGCGAATAGCAAACTTTATTGGGTACCGTTTTTTGCACAACAGAAAGAAACTTCTCGTGACAAATAATAAGGTCTGCATATTCAGGAATATCGCTAATAGAGGCATTTCCAACTTCTATTGTCAAATTTGCTTGTTTAAGCTTCTTATTTAACATGGAAGCTCCCATTGCACTTGAACCCATTCCTGCTTCACAAATAAAAACGATGTTTTCAAGCTTATCTATATTGGAAAATGATAGAATAATTTCCGTCTCACTTCTTTCTTTATTCATAGATGGATCAGTCATTTTATCCATCAGCTCTTTTGTGATTGGTTTTTCATCTTTTTCTACACGTTGAAACTTTACATACTCACTATTTTCCAATAAAAGAGGAGAATCTGGCACTCGTTTTAAAAGAATCACACTGCAAAAAAAGGTGGCTATAGCTGAAAGCAATATACCTAAAATGATAAAGAGAATATCCTCTTTTGGCGCCAGACCTATAAACAAGAAGATACTGGCTGGCGATGGAATAGCGACAAGACCTATATCAAACATTTGAAATGTAAACACCCCAATCATTCCTCCTACAATAAGTGGAATAATTAAAAGTGGATTCATTAAAACGTATGGGAAATAAACTTCCTGTACACCACCAAAAAAATGGATAAAAACAGCTAGTTTTGCACCATTCCTTTGTTCAATCCCCATTTTCAACCAACAAGCGACAAGAATACCTAGTCCTGGACCTGGGTTTGCTCCTAATACGAAAAAAATAGATTTACCGAGTTCTTCTGCTTGCTGAACCCCAAGAGAGCCTAATACGCCAAAATTGATAATATTATTTAAAAATAGTACCTTTGCAGGTTCAATGATTGCGGCCGTCAGTGGGAACCAGCCTGAGTAAATAATGGTTTCTAATAGCTTTGTGAGCCATTCCACGACAGCAGAAAATGTTTGTCCTACATAAAAAAAACATAAAATCGTGAGTATCGTAGCAATCATCGCAGCTAAGACATTACTAATAAGTAATTCATATCCAACACCGGGTAATTTCTTTTTTACGATATGATCAAGCTTCTTTATTAGCCAACCTGTTAATGGTCCGATAATCATGGCTCCTAAGATGGCAGGAGTAGAACTTGATAGTATTAATCCATATGTCACGATGGAAGCTACAACAGCTCCCTGCTGTCCCCCTATTAATCGCCCACCTGTATAACCTAATAAAATAGGTAAAAGAATGTTATTAATAGGATTCAATAAAAGTAAAATTCTATCATTATACCACCATCCATAAACCCCAAAGACTCCTTGAATGATTCCTGCGACTATAATGACCGCAATATTTTGGTAAACGATAGCGCTCAACAATTGGCCTAGTTTCTTCATCAGATTCACGCAGGAAGACCTCTGATTCAAACACAGAACAGGCAACGCCCAGTGTTAAACAGAGGAGGAATGGCGCTAACGCTAGCAATAATATCTCCTGCACTTCCTCCTTTCCGTAATAGAATAGGTAGAGGAGAAAACCGTTGGATGACTGATGTAAACCATTAGGTCAGTAAGGTACTCCTTTGTTTGTTGACAGCTTAAAGTAGGGGCCAAAAGCGTTCGAATTATCAAGAAGTTGACATTCCCTGAATCTCCTTTATGGAACGTGCTGCTTTCTTTTCATATACCTCCGATAATACAGCTTCCAACGAACTGTTCACGACATCTGCCGTAGATTCTCTTAATACGTTAATAAATGATTCTTCTATTAACATGGAACTGATCTTACTGATCATTTCTATATGCTCTTTTGGCGCCCCCTGAGGTGCCGCCAATAAGAGTACAGTTTGAACAGACTGTTGTTCTTCATCATCAGCAAAAGGCCATAAAATAGGTTCTTTCATTCGAAAAACGGCAACAAGCAAGTTGTTTATTCCTTCTGACTTAGCATGAATCATCGCCAATTCATCTATTACGAACCCTCCTTGCTGCTCACGTTCTTCAAGATCTTTGGTAAGCTTCTCAAAATCACTTACTTCCTCAATATCTTTAATCCCACTAAGAATGCTAGGTATCGTAACAGGAGGTCGTACATAAACATCATTATAGACTTTTAAATTTCGTAAAATTTGCATCATACCTTCCCCACATTTTGCAAGGGACATGACAGAAGATGATTTCCCGTTCGTATTTTGTACATTCTTTTGAATTGGCTTTGATGTATTCACTTTGAACAAGGCATTTTGAATTCTTGATAGATCTTCTTGTTTGAGAAACGGGCTGACAATGACGACATTATTATGTTTCACAAAAGGAAGGTTTATTGTCGTAATCAAAATATCCACTTCCGCCTTTTCCTGCAGACCTCCTTCAAGCTCATTCATCGAGACAACTGCTTCTACTTTCAGATTCGGCATTTCAATACGTAGCCTTGAAGCCAGATATGTGGACGTTCCAAGTCCACTAGAACATACAACAATGGCTTTATACTCACTTTTTGAAGTGTCTTTCTTCCGAATAAGCGCAGCTCCGATGTGCATCGCCAAATAACCGACCTCATCGTTTGGAATTGGGCCGACCGTTCTATTTGCTAAAAGCTCACACGCTTTCTTACATGCAGAAAACGTTTCCGGATACATTTCTTTAATTTTTTCGAGCATCGGATTATGTATTTGAAGCCCGTATTTTAAACGGGTAAAAGCTGGTGCAAAATGGGAAACTAACCCATCAAAAAGAAGTTCATCCCCATCAAACGATTCATCTAGATGGTATTCCACTGCTCGAATAAAGCTATGTGTCAATTCAATCCAAGTAAATTCTTCTTTTTCATAGTTGTCCCTTTCTTTTCTGTTAGAAAGGCGGGCCCCTGATAAATGGAGAGCAATATAATTCACTTCAATTTTAGGTATTGAAATGGCAAGAACAGTTTCAAGTCGATCAACAATTTTTTCCGCTAGTGAATAGATTAATGGATCAAATTCAGAGTCTTGAGATACAATAGACATATTGGATGTTTGAATAACCTGTCCGCCTTTTATTCTCTCGACTGCAAGCATTAGATGAACAATTAGATTTACATAGTTCCGGTCTGTTAATTCGATATCTTTTTGCTCTTTTAATACTTGGTGTACAACACGCTCAACATCCAAGATGTTATGAATTTGAACAAATTTTAGTAAACGATTTCGAATCATCATACCTAACTGATCTAGCACCTCTCCCCCTCCTAACTCTGTCTTTTTATGGAAAAGTTCGAGCCATTCCTCGAACATTATATCCTTGTGGAGCAACCTGGACAACATCGTCCTTCGCTGCTTTTCCTGCCCATTGATATATACGCCAATTCCTGGCGTTCGAATGAGTGAAATCCCCCCTTTTTCAAGCCAAATACTCACCTTGTCCAAATCAGAGCTGACAGTTCCTTCCGTAATCCCGTACTTTTTACTAAACACAAATTGCTTAATCGGTTCTTTAGAAAGCAATAAATCATAAGTCATTCCATCCTGCCGTTCTTCTGGGGAGTACGCGGAAAACGTTTTCGCATGTTCTATGTGTTCTCTTAACCATCTCTTCCCTTCCTCTGATCCTTTCAATTCAAAACCGTCACCAATTCGTTTCCCTACTTTTAAATCGTAGGCTTCTAAGATAGGTTTAAGCGCTTTCATTTCTCTTTGAATTGTTCTTGTACTTAATTTAAACATTTCAGATAACTCGTTATAAGTAATAGGTTTGTTAGCTATTAGCAGCGTCCTTAACAGCTCTTTTTGGCGAGAATCTAAAATAGGAATTTGTTGTTTCACTTTGTTTATCTCCCTCCAAATATATCATTCTATTTATAGAAGGCTATACGCTGGCAGTCAAAAGAGTGACTTCCTATTGTTGCGTTGACTATGAAAATTAGAGAGTAACGATAAAGAGGACTTTCCCTTAGTCCCTTAATAGTTGACCTTTACTTGTGAGACGATTTTACTGTAACAGAGTTGACTTCTCCCACGCCTATAGGCAGGCTGTCGCCCTTGGTGGGTTTTCTCGTTCGGAAAAGCTATAACGGCAAATTCCGAAAATTCATTGCATAAAACAACCATATTGATGTTTTATTAAATCTTAGCTTTCACTTTTTTACTTACATGATCGGGGACCCAAGTCGTCCATACTTCTTCATATTCTTTTAAAAACCATATAGCCGCCTCATGTGTAGTTGTATCATATTTTTTCATGTAAGCTAAATAGTCAGTCGTAATGGCACTGCTTATAGAATAGTTGCTTAAAAACGCAAAAACTTCTGGTACTTGGTCTGGCAACTTGTTGTGAACAGCAATCGTTAATCTTTGTGAAGGGAACTCTGTACGGTACCCATTTAACCAATCTTTTTCATTGTATGGCGCATCTTTCAGTTCGATAATATCATACAATTCGGCCGTCCATGTTGGTGTCCAAATGTAGCCTACCCACGGCTCACCCTTCTCATAGGCATTAATGAATGTTTTATTTAATGCTGGCTGAGTAACTGATTCAGTATAATTGAATGTTTTGTATAACCCGTAGTTTTTCATTTTTTCTCGAAACACTTTATTAGCATTCCATTCTGGATTCGCCCCGTAAATACGTCCTTTATTTGGATCATCCGGATCTTTGAAAATTTTCCAATATTCAGGTAAATCATGAATCGATTTCAAATTAGGGGCTATCGGTTCAATACCACGCTCGGGGTCCCCTTCAATAACATAGGTTGGAACATAAAGGCCTTGCCGCGTACTTTCTGAGTTTACAGATGCTTCTATAATATCACCATTTTCAATGGCAGATTTATATTGTATCGGGTAGCTTCCCGCCCAAATCTCCATAAAAACATCCATACTTCCCGTACTTATCGCATAAAGTGAAGCTGTTTCAGATCCTGGAATTAGTTCTGTTTTATACCCATAACCGTTTTCAATAATAATTCTTGCGATTTCATTGTGTATTCTAATACTATCCCAACCTGCATCCGCAAACTTAATTGTCCCAATTGCTCTAGTAGGTACGATAGAGCCATTAGAATTGCTGCAACCAGCAAGGACGAACGATGAAATAAGAGTTATTATGAAAATGAAGCTAATGCTCTTTTTCATTGAAATCTCCCTCTACCTTCATACTATCTTCATATAACAGCGCTATCATTCTTCGTAATTCATGAAGATAAAGCGCAATCCTTACACAGAAGCTTTTTGATTGAAGAGATGCCACCATATCCTATTAGTTTATTATATACCTAATATTCTATAGATTCAGAAAATTTTTTTAAAATTTCATTGAAACGATAATGTAGTAACTTAAAAAATGAGCAAAAAAGAACCAGGCGTGTATGAAGGTTCGTTACAAGGGGAAAACCGTACCAGTTACGGAAAGGGGACGTTGTTATCCGATGCGATAGTAGCGTCTTTTTGTTTCGTAAAGGAGTCGTTGAAAGATTTCAACAACAACATTGAACAATGGACGATTGAATACAAGCAGCATTTTACCACATCTGAACGGATCGACTTAAAAACGCTTAATCCGATATGCAGCTAAAGTGCCGGGCATTTCAACGGCCAAGATAAATACGATTTTTCCAGCCATCCCGACAAGGCGGATGGATACGAGATAAGTAGAGCCACATTTAAGCGAATGACATGCAAAAAGCAAAGAAAATCGGTTTGCTGACCGTCAAAGAGACGGTTCGTTCTAATATGTCGCAGTCAAGCAAATAGAATGAAAACAATTCAAACTGTTTTCAACGTAAGCTCCTAAAAGGCAAGGAAAAGAAGGCTATCCTTCTTTTCCTTGCCTTTCTAGTAAGCTATCTAATACTCATCTGAATAGTTACAAACTTCTTTAGTAAGATAATTATGAAAACACCCTATAGTGCATAATAAGCTACTATAGAGTGTTTAATAAAGTCCTTACTAGTCAGCTATTTCTTCTAGTAATTTCTGAAGAAGAGTTTAATCGCTGATTGTCTCTTTATCAATTACATAAACGTTGGTTCAGGCAGACGATGTGCTGTATAGAAAGCGTCACCATCGCTTTCAGCATCAAAAATAATAGGGATATTAGGAGTGAAAATAATGACATCTCCTGCTTCAGCTACATATTTGTTACCTTGCTTGTCACGCAAAACAAATTTACCTCGGTGTACAAACTTCACTTCTAGAAATTCATATAAGAATTCAAACTCTTGTCCCGGCTGCATAGAGAAGTATCCCATTGAAAGGGCATTTTCAGTTGAAGTAACTGGAACATCAATAATTTGGCTTTTCAGTGCCGGAATTCCTAAAATATCATTCAATTCTAGCTTTTTATAAGTACCTGCCTTAATAATTTGGACACTAGGTTTTTGGCTTAAATATTTGTAGTTAGTTGCTGCAGTTGATTGGCTCATTCGTAACACTCCTCTTCATTTTTTTATTTTGATTTTTGTTAA
>NZ_AYSD01000032.1:0-6415 GCF_000504145.1 Bacillus cihuensis
GTTTAGTTTTCAAAGAACTATTAATTTGAGACAGAATAATAGTTTATCATTTTGTCATCAGATTGTCAAATGATTTTCCGAAATAATTTATTTCGTATCAGCGACAAGATTCATATTATCAAATACATTCGCCTTTGTCAACTTCTACGAAGAAATTAAAACGAAACTTTTTTTTGCTGAAATCCCTTAACCTAACGGGAATTAATATATTAATATCTTTTTTTTAAAGAGTCAATAGAAAAAAGATATTAGTACTTTGGAATTTTCTGAATGAATAAGCTCATTCTTCATTAGCTATTTTCAGGTCATCTTTTTTAGAACTGGATGAATATTCCTATGATATTTTATTTTTACATATAAATCCTTTATTTTCATTTTATGTAATTTGTGTATTCGGATAGCAATCACATTTTTTGTGTTGTTGTTTTACTGTTTTTTGTTTTATCTTGTTTTATTCTTGTTTTATTCTTGTTTTCAGCCCCCTTGGAACCCTTGATACGACTGGGTTCGACAGACCTAACTATAACAAAAATGGTGCCAACTATAACAAAAAAAAACTTTTGTTATAGTTAAAAATTTGGCATAATCAGATGAACCCAAAGGGGGATTTTTTTAATGTCCACATCGATTATGGAAAATCGAACCAATCAACTTGTAACTAAATCTAATATTTTAATCGAAGCAAATTATAAACTCGGTGTAGTTGAGCAAAAGATTATTCTTTGTTTGGCCAGCAATATTCATCCCGAGGATTCGGATTTTAAATCATATACATTACCTATTAAGGAGTTTAATCGATTATTAGGCTTAAATGGCACGCCTAAATATACAGAATTAAGGCAAATTACTAAGGAACTCATGCAAAAGGTGTTTGAGGTCCGTATTGATAAGAAAGTCATCCAGGTAGCCTGGTTAAGCTATGTTGCTTATAACGAGTCTGAAGGTACGATAGACGTTCGATTTGATCCTTTCTTACGTCCATACCTATTAGAATTAAAAAAAGAATTTACGAGTTATAAGCTTGAAAATGTCGTTAAACTCAAAAGTTCTTATGCTATTCGGATCTATGAATTGTTAAAACAATACGAAAAGTTTCAGGAGAGGACGTTTTTTCTTTCAGATTTACGGAAGATGCTTGGCGCTGAAGATGTCTATCCTGCTTATGGAAACTTTAAACAACGTGTACTTTTACCGGCCCAGAAGGAACTTATGAAGAAAACGGATATTTCTTTTGAAATAGAAGTTGTGAAAAAAGGACGTAAAGTTGAAAAAGTTAAGTTTCTAATAAAGTCTGCAAAAGAACCTAAGATAGAAGAATTAGATATTTTTGAAAGTAATCTTGAAGAATTTAAGTTGTCAAATAGCTTTTCAAAAAGCGTCAGAAAGCTAGGAAAAACATTGGGGATCCAGTTGTCAGATGAAGTGATTGAATCATGGGGGAAATATGGACAAGCAACCGTTATTGACCTATTAGAGAAAATACAAGATAGAAAAGATATCGAAAATCCTATAGGGTACATAACGAAAGTGTTACGTTCTTCAAGACCTAATGAAGGTATTGCGTCATCCGAAAACATTCTTATGCATTTAATTTCAGATTTTAGAAAATCAAGAGATCCTTTACCGTATTGGTTTGTGGAAGAGAAGTCAATTAGTGAAATACAGAGGTTTTTGGATGTGGAGCAAGGCGATGCTGTGCAGATTTTTGAAACGATCAAACAAGACTTATACGAAACGCTTAATATTATGGAGCCTGAAAATACTACTATAGAAAAAAAGGATATTGAAAAGGCCAAGATACAGATTGAAGATTGGTTAAAAGGAGTGTAGTATCAAATTAATTTTTAGGTTGTTGAATTTGATAGGGAATATAAAAGGGAGTGGATGTCCACCCCTTTTTATGTTCATATATTGTTTTTAGCCATTGCTATCTTTTAGTTGGAGATTTCTTTTTTGTGATTATCGTGCAGCGTGATGTTTGCTTTTTGAACCCAAGCAAGCTCCCCTTATTTAAAGTATATAAAGTGTATTTTTATCCTGTTTAAGGTTTTAAAGCAGCGCTCATATATTCTATCGAGTTTATCTTAAGAATATATGATGGTATGAAAAAAAGTTAGTTAAGCAATTACACTCTTAATGTCTCGCTTATGACGTTGAAAAGCAACCTGTAAAAATGAAGGTTTTTATCACCCAGAAGGAGTTGTTCAACTATTATCGAATAAGGAAAGTAGAAAACAACTTTTGAAAAAAGGAAGGTGTGAAGATTGGCCATTACTATTACAATGGGAATCCAAAAAGGTGGATGCGGCAAATCCACTACAACGGGCATATTATCCTATCTGCTAAAAGAAGATGGCTACCGTGTATTAGCCGTGGATATGGATTCTCAAGGAAACTTGACTGAATTCTTATCTGAACAACCGTCTAATGAGTTCATGGGAAGATCTATTTTAGAAGCGATGCAACAAAACGACGTAGAAAAGTATATTGTTCCTATCACCGATCATTTAGATTTACTTCCTGCCAATAATTTTTTAGCTACATTTCCTCGCTGGATTTATACCGGGAAAACCTATCAAGGGGACACTCTTCCATTTAAGGGGAACCCTAGCTTAATCCTCGATCAAATTCTTGATCAAGTTAGGGATCAATATGACTTTATCTTAATTGATACCCCACCATCACTTAGTGAACAGACGACAAATGCCCTATGCGCAAGTGAACACGTAGTTGTGATGTTTGAATGTTCAAGCTGGTGTTACTCGGCGATTCCTAACTTTATGGACTCTGTTGAAGGGGCTAGAAATTTCGGTCATAGAGATACACAAGTCGTTGGGATTTTGCGCACCATGAACGATGTACGTAGAAGCGATTCAAAAGCGTTTAAAGAAATGATTGAGGAGGACTATCCTAACGAAGTCTTTCAAACCACCATTACGAGAAAAGCACCAGTCGGCCGATTAGCTCTCTATGGATTTAATGGGAATCCAGAATTAAAACGAGCATTAGACCAATACAACCGTTTCTACAAGGAGTTGATTGAGCGTGTCCAAGGTGAATGACATAAAAAAAATGAAACGCCAGCAAAAAATAATTACCCCAACCCAAGCATTAGCCGAAATAGTAGGCGAAGAAGATACCAACGTTTATTCGAATAAAGAAATCAACGATACAAGAAAGGAAGAAATAAAAGTGGAAAGAAAACGCGTATCCTTTGATCTACGTACAGATCTACATAAAGAATTAAAAATGCAAGCTCTTGTCCATGAGAAAAACATCTATATTCTGATTGAAGAGGCTTTGGAGAGGTATTTGAAGGAGATCAAGTAGAATACAATTTACTTACTATGCGGCCAGACTGAAGCTTATTCAAGTAGCATATTCTGCAGTGCTGCATGGAAAGAGGTAAAGAAGGAACCAACAATTCCACCAACTAAAGAAGAAAAGAAGAAACGTTTATTCCTTCTTTTCTTCTTTAGTTGGTAGCTTTAAAGTAGTTCTGGAATTTATAGTCCGCAGATTCCCGAACATGATTGAAGACTACAGATTACCAAAGAGAAAATCCCTCCATATGTTCTGGCATATTTTTTGTAAATGGATGCTGTCGATGCTTTGCCGAAATTCTAAGAAAAAAGAGACTGAGGTTTTTTCTTATCTTCACGTTGAAAAAACACGCTTTTTTCAGCGTGTTCAAGAATTCTTATCCTTATCTTTAAATTCCAGAACAGTGATTACAAACATGCCAAAGCCAAGCATCAGGGATAGAACTTCAAAAGTATCCATTCATCCATCGCCTCCTAACACTCAGCCTTCCCAGACCTCAGTTTGTCCTATACAAAATCAAAATGGAAAAATATTTATAAATAGCTGTAACATCTCTAATTTGAATAATGGATATTGTTGGTTTCCAAGTGAGCCTTTAATCTGCTTCTTTAGTTGAATGAGGAATTTTTACGAATGTATGATTTTGCATATTTTCGTACATTCAAATCCTTGATATCACTGATAACTTTTGATAAACTACCCTTATCATACGTTGAATGTACGATAATGGAGGAAAATCATGAAAGAAAAGAACGTGCAGCCGTTGCGAACGGCCAAAGAAATTGAAGATATGAAATGGGCGTTGCGCCGATATGGTTCGGAACGGGACTATTTTTTGTTTGTCTTTGGAATTAATACCGGGCTTCGGGTCAGTGATATTGTTCCGTTGAAAGTCGGAGATGTTCGAGATAAAAGTCATGTGGTGATCCGAGAGAAGAAAACGGATAAAAAGAAACGATTTATGTTACCAGTTAAGCTACGGGAGGAAATTGAGAATTATACAGCCCATATGAACGATAAAGATTACCTGCTTCCAAGCCGAAAAGGAAATGGACCGATTACTCCTACCCAAGCTTACAGGATGCTTGTCAAAGCGGGAAATGTGCTTGGTCGGGACGATATCGGTACGCATACGATGCGAAAAACCTTTGGATATGCGTATTATCGGAGAACGAAAGACCTGGCGTTCCTTCAGAATATTTTTAACCATTCTGCCCCATCGATCACCAAACGGTATATTGGGATTACGCAAGAAGAAATCGACGAAACGTTAAAGGATTTTTCTTTGTAAAATGCGGAAAAGAACCATTTTTTGTCGGCACGATTGAAAAACGTCAGTCCACTATGGGGTCATTAAAGCCCCCTTGATGGCCGTTTATAGCATCCGAAATATTCACATTTACTTTGTTACTCAAAAAAAGATAAAATGCCTCAGAAGGACTAATAAACAGCTTGTACGACGAGTTTTTAAAAAAACACTTCAAATAATCAGCAAACAGCATCCTATAATTCTTACATCATTCGTATTTTTTACTCGTTTCACATTTTTTATCTCTAACCACTATATCCATATTTCTTAATCTCTTCCCGAAACTAATCACTCTATTTATACATAAACCTCCTTACTACTCCATCCACTTTTACCATCGGCCGGCTCCTCTAACCAATTATAAAAAGGGACTTCTTTAGGTTTATAAAAAAATTCATAAGCTTCTTTCTCATGCTGTTTCTTCTTAGCAACTAGGCGTATATTTTCAGCATATATGGCTTGTTTTTCTAAAGATCTAAAAATACGATCTACATAACTAGATAGGAATTTTATTGTTGTTCCGTCTTTTATTGCATCATTAACTCTATTATAAATAGCTTGTATAATATGATTATCGCTAATATATATATTACTTTCTTGTTTTAAAGGTAAAGAATAGGTAGAAACTTTTTTAGTGGCTTCTTCCTTACTGTTACAAGAGGTTTCAGCGTTTTCTGTATGGAAATCTGTATGGAAATCTTCTATGTTTAAACCCAATAAATGAACCCAATATGTAAAGTATGGATGATTAACAAACAGGTACACGGGTTTCCCTTTCCCGTTACACCTCTTAGAACGCCTATGTAATTTTACAACCTGTCCTAGTTCTTCTAATTCCTTAAATCTATTCCTTATAGTCCGATCACTAATAGAATGACGATCTGCAAGATACTGGGCCCCGGCGTAAAAGAAACCTAATTCCGCACTGAAAAAACAAATCATATCAAACGCTTGTCGAGTACCCTCTTTAAATAGAATCCATCTGTCTCCTATCTTTTCTTTAATAGAATCCAGCAGCATGTACTTTACTTTCTTCTTTTGATTTTTCGATTCTGCATAAGGCCTGTGAGAAATCATTTGATTGAATTGTGAGGTTTCTACGAAAATAGTCATTGTTTATTTCCCTTCTAGGAACAAAAGAAAAAGGCATTGTTTCCCTATGTAAACTTAAGGGAAACAATGCCTTTAATGTGTTCATGGAAACAAACAACATTTTTTCCTTGAAACTAGCAGGATTATACACTAAAATAGTCGTATAACTTTATTAGTTACAAGGAACTTCGACAAGTGTTTTCCCTAGGGTGATTAGGGGAAACGGTTTAAGGGTGCTCCAACACCACTTAAACAGTTGAGGTTCTTTTTCCGTCCATATGTAATTATTAGCAATTATATCGCTATAAAACTTCCAAATCAATAATAAATTAATAGATTCTCCTTTAAACAAACCGTAAGAGCCTTTAAAAGAAATTAGAACGACCTCAGCGATATTCTTCACAGGTAATTATAAAAACCTCATGACCAAAGCATATTTTACTATTCCCTTAAGAGATTGCAGAAAAAAATAAGTAGCTTAAATAGGATTATAGTGACTTCAATACATCGATGCGGTGTTACTTTGCTTGCAGATTATTGAATGGATCAAATAAAAAAACTAACCTTAGTTGGTTAGTTTTTACGCGCCTTAGAGGATTCGAACCTCTGACCGACGGCTTAGAAGGCCGTTGCTCTATCCTGCTGAGCTAAAGGCGCATCCTATGTGTGGCGGAGAAGGAGGGATTTGAA
>NZ_AYSD01000033.1:0-3271 GCF_000504145.1 Bacillus cihuensis
AATTTCTTTATTTAATTTTACATAGTAGTAGGGGCTTTGTTATGTTTGTCGAATCAGTATTACCAACTATCCATGGTTTCCCCGAACTCTTTTACTTCTGGAGTCATGAATTCCATGGTAGATGCAGCCATAACCAAATCAGACATTGGTTCGTCATCATTTGGCTTGAATTCATCTTTATTTACTGAAAACATCGCTATCTTTTGCTCACCTTGCTTAACGTTAATCGATATTGTTTTTGCGTCTTTAATATCATCTTGTTGTAAAAAGTCATAGGTTTGATTTACAACATGTTGTGTGGCTAAACCGGGTGGCGTTTTGCTATCCATTGTCACAACCACAGTGACATGTTGGTTAATATCGATCGCATCTGTAACTTCAATCTGTTTAGCGTACTCAAATATAGATGTGTCAATCTTTCTTTCTGCCTCAGCCTTTAATTTTTCCTGTTCTTTATCTTTTTGTGCAGCTTCTTTAGAATTTGCAACAGAATCTTCTGTTTTTACTTTTACCTCATTCGTTTGTTTAACGCTGGTTTTTTCATCAGTACTACAAGCAGACAATGCTAAAGTAAGTAAAAAAATGATGCAAGTTAATAATATTTTCTTCAACATAATTCCCCTTTCGTCGATTCTTCCTCTTCATATAAATCATCCACTTTAACACCTAATATTTTTGCCAATTTAAAAGCTTTTTCAAGTGGCGGGTAGTTTCGATTGTTTACCCAATTAGACATTTGTTGTGGCGTTACTCCTAATTGTGCAGCGATATATTTTGCTTTAAAACCTTTTTCATTGATTAATTCCCCTATAAGACACCTCATTTTATCACCTAATATAATATTCTTCATTTATATATGTATTCCTTTATAAGTATTTCTGTATAAAAATATAAATATTTCTGTACTGACAAGCAAGTTTTGGGCGTTTATCCATAGAATACAGTATCAACTGGAAAGGGGAATTGAAAATGGACCCTATAACATTCGGAATGGTATTTGTAGGTGTGACAGGAGTGACATTGGGAGGGATCGCCTTGCTCGATGGAGCTGGAGTAAAGATCAACGACATGGCACTTACTCTTTTTATGGAGGTAGCCAAGTATGGCAGCATCTTATTTTTGTTGAAAGAAGTCTCAAGAATATTCTTGTGATGATTGTGAAATCAAAATTCCACATAGTTGATTATTGAATGGAGTATGTAATGTTCATTATTTATTATTGTCTGTCGTGTCCTGAATTGTGTTTTTAAACTGTAACAGGAATACTTCATATTCCTCTTTTCTGTCTTGCTCTGCAATCCAGAAAAGATAAAAAGTAGGTGGTTATATGATTGAATGGATAGCTATTCCAACAATTGCTTTAGGATTCGCTTTGTTGCCTAAAAAGAAAATGTCAGATGAAAGGAAGCTTAAGTTGATATTTGAAAACTGCAAAGTAGGGATTAAGAAAGGGGATTCGTTTCAATATCCTAAATTAATTCGTAAATACGACAAGAATGCATATAAGACTTTCATCTACTCTTTGCCATTTGGTGTACCCTCTGAGGATTTAGAAAATGTTCTTCCGGCTATCAAAGATGGATTAAACAAAGAAATAGAAATCGAATTTGATGGGGTGCTTAAAATCAACGTATTTAATCAAAGTTTGCCCACCAGTTGGAAATACAAAGATGATTTATTGCGTGAGGGTACATGGGAGATTCCAATAGGGAAGAATCACACCGGTATCCTTTATCATGATTTTGAAAAATACCCCCATATGTTGGTCGGTGGTGTAACTAGGTTTGGTAAGACAGTTTTTATTAAAGAAGCATTTTACACAATACTAATGAACCAAATGGAGAATGTAGAATTTTACTTTCTGGATTTAAAAGGTGGACTTGAGTTTGGTAAATATATTGGTCTTCCGCAAGTAAAGGCTGTAGCTTCTGATGTATTCGAAGCTGCTGAGGTATTAAATGAGATAGTTGCGAATCTAAAGATGCAGGAAAAGAACTTCCGAAAAGTGGGGTATACAAACATTGTCGATTCTCCTATAAAGAAAAGAACCTTTGTAATTGTGGATGAAGGAGCCGAATTATCGCCCAATATCATTGAAGGAGAAGGCAAGAAGTTTGCGAAGTTTTGTCAGTCTGCCTTGTCTGAAATCAGCCGAATAGGTGGAGGCCTAGGGCTTCGACTCCTTTATTGTACTCAGTATCCCACAAAAGAAGCAGTCCCTATGCAAGTAAAAATGAATATTGTTGCAAGGATTTCTTTCATAGCTGCAGCACAAATTGCAAGTCGTGTAATCCTGGATGAAATAGGAGCTGAAGATCTTCCTTCTATTCCGGGAAGGGCGATATATAAGATTGAAAAGAAACGTACTGTGCAAGTGCCTTATATTGATGACAAATACATGTTTACTCAAATGGAGGCGAAAGAAGATGCTATCATCAACGCAGTCAAGAATCGAAAGTCTGTTAACGATGATCGATAAACTGGGGATGGCGAAAATACGTCACCTACAATTAACCCATGATTTAAAAAGCTATAGCAATGCTTGTCGTGTGGTAAAACAGCTTTCCCCCTATATTAATGAAACGATGTTTGAGAGGGAAAAGGTACTGTATCTAAATAAAGAAGGAAGGGAGCTAATTGGATCCACAAAAGAAATGAAAAAGAATTCCCTTATGGAACATACTTTGCTTGGTAATGAGGTGTACTTTTACTTTAACTGCCCGATTGATTGGAAAACAGAATATACGATTGAAAAAGAACCGTTAAATACTCATGGAATCTTATTTGGTGGTATGACGCTTGTTAAGCAGAGGATTGTTGCAGATGCATGTTTTACTCGTAATGGGTACCTGCACCTAATTGAAGTTGATAATACTCGTAGTATGGTCGACAACCGCAAAAAGATTGAAGCTTATGCGGATGTACTCACAGAACTAAAAAAGAAGGCTATGCCTATACTGTGTGTTTTCACAACTAACAAAGAGAGAAAAAGAAAATTTGAGGATTGGATGAAAAAGAAGAATATTAGGGGTGAGGTTAAAACATTCGATGAAATAAAATGAAGAGTTTGAAGCGATCCGAAAATACGCTATAATAATAGAAGGAAGACGTTTTTAAAAACGCCCCCCTTTGCCCATCATTTGCCCACCGATGGTTGAAAGTTTATGATTGTGTTTGATAATGGAAAAATCAAAAACGCTATAACATCAACGTTTTCTATATATTTTACAAGCGTTCGATTAGTCAATATTACTCCAGCTACGACATGGAG
>NZ_AYSD01000034.1:0-2727 GCF_000504145.1 Bacillus cihuensis
CAACTGCTTCAGTTGTTAAGAACTGACATAAGCTGATAAGTGTAAAACTGCTATGTATATATAGTTAGAAGTATAAGCACTACTTCCTAAGTGTATATTTATATTTCAAGTATAAAGTAGTTGTCGTAAAATAAGCAGTATACTAACAACACTCGTTTTTCTTGTCAAAACAAATAGAGAAAGCCTATTTAGCGTTCCCTACTAGTTTCGATTCCTTCCACAATTCAATAGAAGGCTTTTTGTATCCGTATCTTCGGCGGTACGTTAGTTAAGCTTTACACCAATAAAAGGGGTTTCATATTCATTCAACGTCAACATGGTACATTTCCCTTATCATTGGAAACAATATTATGGAAACGATCTTGTGTTGATTTCGATTTCTCATAATCCGTAAAATTTGTTTTTTTTCAACGTAAGCCCCGGTTGCCTTAAATATAACCATTCACAATCTTTGATATAAGAAGAAAAAGTGTAGATATAAACCTACAACATCCCCCAGAACAAATTGATTTCAGCGGTAAGAAAGAAAATAATCAAACCTATTGTAATCACCTTGATTATTTGTTTAGGAGACTGATATAAAACAAAAATTGTTGCTATCCAAAGTAACATTTCTAAGTTATTTCTTATATCAAAATACCAAAACCCAACTGCAAAAACCTGTCTTGAAATAAACATAAATATTATTGATGAAATGGAAGTAGCAATTATGCCTTTCCCTTTTGCATACCAACATACAAAAGCCGTAAATGGCGAAATAACAGTCATGACAATCCAAATCATCATATATGATTTAGGAAAAAAACCAGCTATCATAACAGTATATAGATAATAGCTACCTACCATGCCTACAAAAAACATAAAAACATTTATGGCAGACCTAACAGGTGATTTGCTATACACAGATATAACTACCGCAAGGAAAATCCAAACTCCCATGCGAGAAAAAAAGTTCCTTAAATCTAACATTTCAAGAAAATAGGGTAAATAATTACTTGGGGTTGTATCAAGCACCTTAGAAATTACCCCTAAAATAACCCCCGCGATAAATATTAAAGTCGAATATAAAAACTTCCTTGATAGCGATATTTTTATTGGTCTACGAATCTCATTTAAAAAGTCTATCATTTATTCCCTCCCAAACATAAACAATCTTTATTAGTTTTTTCTACTAATTGGTTTAAATCCTCTGATTTTATTTCACAGTAGGTGATACCTATTGCAACTTCTTACTTAAAAACCTGAACCCGTTTGTTCAATTACTTTATATCTTATTATATCAGTCACCTTTAAAGAATCAGTCCAATAAAAAAAGAGACGCTATCCAATTCGGATAACGTCCATTTTTCATTCTAAGCACCCTTCATATTCCTTAACTACGAAATATTGTACGTTTGCCTTAACAATAACTAAGTCATCAGTTATCGCCAAAACGGGGCTATTATCATCTTCGAAATGATTGTTAATTTTGTTTCTAGCCCGTATAAGAGAGGTTTCTTCGACTAAATGTCCGATTTCACCGTTGATTAAATGGAAAGTTACTTCGTATTGTTTCTTCATCTATATTCCCCCTCTTTGTCTTAGACTTTATTATAATACTTATGGAATTATTTTCATAACAAAGACCAACCAACCCACCGTCTCACGGAACAATTCCCTTACTAACGTTCTTTACAAAATTAATATACACTCTACCGAAAGGAGGCTATTAAAAGGACAACGGCGTTAAACCGCGTCCCGTAAATTTATTACTTGTGTTCTTAACTCTTTCGCTACTTCTGAATCAGTTAATAAAAAAGCGACTCGATACATATCATTTCTTGAAACAAGTATGTTGATTTCTCCTTTCAGTTCCTCCGCAACCTCTAACAAACTGAATACCAGTAAGTTTTGAAATACCAACATAATAGAGTTTTGCGTCAATTGGGTATTATCTCTATTTACAAAAACGTAATCACTTATCTTTTCAAAGCGCCTTTTACAAAATAGGTAGTATGCCGAAATTTCTTTAGCAAGTTTTTCGGTTAAAAATACAATCTCTTTCTTTCTATTTTTTCCATACACTGACATAGTTAAGTTACCTAAATCTACATCGGACCATTTTAAGTTGATAATTTCAGTTCTTCTTAGTCCAGTGCCAAGGAATGTTATTATTAACATATAACCCCGATACGCGAAATAACTTTGTTCCCTCCTTCTAAGACCTCGATAGTAACCTAACATTTGCTGAATTTGTTCGTCATTAAAGACGTTGATTTTAACATCAGCCTTTTGGCGTTTAACTTTAATTGCAACATTTTCCTTGACCATGCCTTCTTCTACCTTATAATTTAAGAAAGCCCTAATACGATGTAATTTAGTATTTATGGTATTTGCGGAATTACCTTGACTTTGACAATACATTAAATAACTTTTAACGTGACGACTTTCGATTTCTTCTACATTCAAGATTTTATTTTCATGACAATAATCAATAAATCCACCTAAAAGAACTTTGTAATTCTGAATATTAACTTTAGTTGTATTCTTAAATTTACGGTCATCTATAAAATCTTGATATGCAAATTTCAGCAACAAAAAAAGACTACCTCCTTTAAATAGGAAATAGTCTCTTTCTTACAAACTATTTATACATTAGACAGCTTCACGAAACGTGACAGCTTGATGATTACATCATGCCGCCCATTCCACCCATGCCGCCCATATCAGGCATTGCAGGCATTGCAC
>NZ_AYSD01000010.1:0-793370 GCF_000504145.1 Bacillus cihuensis
AGAGTAGGACGCCGCCAAGCAATTCAAGAGACCAGCTAATTTTAGCTGGTCTTTTTTGCTGTTTAGAAATTTTATTTATCACGCATTAACGGCTAGTAACACCTCCCTAGTTGAAGTTTCACCTTGTGTGAATTCATGGAGCACTTAATTTGATGTCCGCATCTAATGTAAATGTAAAGATCCGACCTCATGAGTTACTTTTGGACATTCTTAGGCTTTAGAATTAGCTGACGGTTAATATATTCAGGATGGGATATTATATAAAGATTACCAGAATAAAATTTAGGGTCTTACGAAATAACGCGACAGTTAATAAATTTTCATGAAAAGTGACTTTTTGGTATAGTTTAGAAAAGGAAATCAAAAAATGAAAAGAAAAATTCTTTTTGAAAGGAACGGTTTTGTGAATAAAAAAAAGAAGGAAGTTTTTGAAGTGGAAGAAGGAGAAAGCATTGATGCTTGTCTGGATCGAATTAAATCGGCAGGTTATTCCCCTATCAAAAGGATAGAAAAACCGATTTTTGCCGAAGAAAAGGAAAAAGGAGAGACCGTTTATAAGCCTGTCTCTCGAAAAATTGTCTTTGAAGCGTTGTTAAACGAGTAAAACACGAACATTATGTAATCATTTTTTTATAATATTCGATTTTAAACTTGACGTAAGATGTATCGATTGTTAAGATGATAGTGAACTTAATATCTCTCATATAATCCTTGGGAATATGGCCCAAAAGTTTCTACCCAATAACCGTAAATTATTGGACTATGAGAGAAAGTGATTCCTTTATTCAGGATATGTATGTCCTTTGGTAAGAAAGGGCTAATCATCCCGGGCAGGTTCCTTTCTCTTGTATGTAGAAAAGGACTGCCCGGTTTTTCATTTCATATATAATATAGCTTCTAATAAAAGTTTGGGGGGAAGACAGTGAAAGCACAGGTTGGTGTAATAATGGGAAGTGTTTCTGATTGGGAGACGATGAAACATGCTTGTGAAGCGTTAGATCAAATAAATATTCCATATGAGAAACGGGTAGTTTCTGCACATCGAACACCAGACTTATTGTTTGATTACGCAGAGAGTGCACGAGAAAGAGGCATTAAAGTCATTATAGCTGGAGCTGGCGGAGCTGCTCATTTACCTGGTATGACAGCAGCCAAAACGACATTGCCTGTTATTGGAGTGCCCGTACAAACGAAGGCATTAAACGGAATGGATTCACTGCTTTCTATCGTACAGATGCCTGGGGGGGTACCAGTCGCTACAGTAGCTATTGGAAAAGCTGGAGCTGTTAATGCTGGCCTGTTGGCTGCTCAAATTCTCGGTAGCAGTGATACTGGAATTGCAGACAAATTAGAAGCCATTCGAAATGAAACAAAGGAAAAGGTGCTAAGTAGCAGTGAACAGCTTAAATAAAGTAATTTTACCAGGACAAACAATCGGGATTATTGGTGGCGGCCAGTTGGGAAGAATGATGGCTTTATCTGCAAAGGCAATGGGGTTTCGTATTGCAGTTTTGGATCCGACAAAAGATTGTCCATGTGGGCAAGTTGCGGATATTGAAATAAATGGTGCTTATGATGATTTAGATTCGATAAAAAAACTTTCAGAAGTGAGCGATGTTATCACTTATGAATTCGAGAATGTGAGTTTTGAAGCTTTAGCGTGGTTGAAAGAGAATAGTTATCTGCCGCAAGGAGCGGAACTGTTAAAAATTACTCAGGACCGCGTAACAGAGAAAGCGGCGATTTCCAAAGCAGGTGTCCCTGTAGCTCCATATGGTATCGCAGAGACCTTGAACGATGTTTATGATACAATCGACAATTTGGGCTACCCATGTGTGTTAAAAACTGCGCGTGGAGGCTATGATGGTAAAGGGCAGCTTGTTTTACGTGAAGAGTCCGATCTAGCTTTTGTTGGCAACCTTTTAGAAAATGGGATTTGTGTAGTAGAGAAATGGATTCCTTTTGCAAAAGAAATATCTGTAATTATCACTAGAAAATCAAATGGTGAGATTGAGCATTTCCCTGTTGCGGAAAATATTCATCAAGAGAATATTTTGCACAAAAGCATTGTTCCAGCAAGAATAAGTGAGAAAGCTTCACAAAGAGCGTTGCAGTTGGCTTTACAGCTGGCTGAAAACATGAACCTTGTAGGTACGCTTGCGGTTGAGATGTTTTTAACTGATGAGGATGAGATTATAGTAAACGAGTTGGCACCAAGACCTCATAATTCTGGTCATTATACGATGGAAGCGTGCCAAACTTCGCAATTTGAGCAACATATCCGAGCTGTCTGCAACTGGCCATTAGGTAAGACAGATTTGTTAAAGCCTGTCGTGATGGTAAATATACTTGGCGAACATTTAGAAGATGTCCTTCATGCAATCCCAGAGTTAGCAGATTGGAAGATTCATCTATACGGAAAAAGTGAAGCTAGTCCGAAACGGAAAATGGGTCATGTAAATGTTTTGCGAAACTCAGTTGAGCAAGCGTTGGATGAGATTAAACAAAGTGGAATTTGGAATAAGTAACAAGCCGAAACGGAGGCAATGCGATGATTGAACGTTATACACGCCCAGAAATGGGAGCGGTTTGGACGGAAGAAAACCGATTTAAAGCATGGCTTGAAGTAGAGATACTTGCTTGTGAAGCATGGTCAGAACTGGGTGCCATACCTAAAGAAGATGTTGCACTACTTCGGGAAAATGCGTCTTTTGATATTAATCGCATTAAAGAAATAGAAGAAGAAACGCGTCATGATGTCGTTGCTTTTACGAGAGCGGTTTCAGAAACGTTAGGTGAAGAAAGGAAATGGGTTCATTACGGATTGACATCAACCGATGTTGTTGATACTGCTCTTTCTTATATCCTGAAACAAGCAAACGAAATAATACTAGCTGACTTAGAGCGATTTGTCGATATTTTGAAAAATAAAGCGCAGGAAAATAAATATACGGTCATGATGGGACGTACACATGGGGTGCATGCAGAGCCGACAACATTTGGCTTGAAATTAGCGTTATGGCATGAAGAAATGAAGCGTAACTTAGAGCGTTTTAAAGAAGCGGTAAAAGGCATTGAGGTAGGAAAAATGTCGGGAGCAGTTGGTACATTTGCTAATATCGATCCTTTTGTTGAAAAATACGTTTGTGAAAAATTAGGGCTTGAAGCAGCACCGATTTCTACACAAACGCTGCAAAGGGACCGTCATGCTCATTATCTAAGTATCATTGCATTGATTGCGACAAGCATTGAAAAATTTGCAGTTGAGATTCGCGGATTGCAAAAAAGCGAAACACGTGAAGTGGAAGAATTTTTTGCAAAAGGACAAAAGGGCTCATCTGCTATGCCGCATAAACGGAACCCGATTGGCTCTGAGAACATGACCGGACTTGCACGTGTCATTCGTGGATATATGATGACCGCGTATGAGAATGTTCCATTATGGCATGAGCGTGATATCTCCCATTCATCGGCGGAAAGAATCATTCTACCTGATGCAACGATTGCATTGAATTATATGTTAAATCGATTTGGGAATATTGTGAAAAATTTAACGGTATACCCGGAAAATATGAAGCGCAATATGGATCGTACGCTTGGTTTGATTTATTCACAGCGTGTATTGCTTACATTAATTGATAAAGGTCTTGTACGTGAAGAAGCATATGATACGGTTCAGCCAAAAGCGATGGAGGCATGGGAGAAACAAGTTCCATTCCGTAGTTTGCTTGAACAAGATGACAAAATTACAAGCTTGCTGACAAAAGAAGAATTAGATGATTGCTTCGATTATCATCACCATTTGAAGCAAGTTGATATGATTTTTGATCGTTTAGGTCTGTAAATAGGAACGCTGCCGGTTATTTACTGGCAGCAAATCCTAAGTGTATCTTAAAAATTGCCAATATTCTTTATTATGGGGGCCTCATAGATGGAAAAGCGAGAATTGCTTTATGAAGGAAAGGCTAAGAGAATTTATGCAACAGAGAATTCAGAAGTTGTCTGGGTAGAATATAAAGATTCACTGACGGCCTTCAATGGTGAAAAGAAAGCAGAAATCGCCGGTAAGGGTGTGCTGAATAATGGAATTACTAGTTTGCTATTTTTAAAGCTTCAAGAAGCTGGTATCCCTTCTCACTTTATCAAGCAAATTTCCGAAACAGAGCAACTTGTAAAAAGGGTTTCCATTATTCCCCTTGAAGTTGTCGTACGAAATGTAGTAGCAGGAAACTTATCTAAACGCCTTGGATTGCCTGAAGGACAGCCGTTAAAGCAGGCACTCATCGAATTTTATTACAAAGATGATATGCTCGGTGATCCATTGTTAACAGAGGACCATATTAAAGAATTGATGCTAGCGTCTGAAGAGGAAGTTCAGATTTTGAAACAAAAAGCTTTAGATGTGAATGCAATTTTATCAAGCTTTTTTAATGAAATAGGAGTTCGTTTAATTGATTTTAAACTAGAATTTGGCAAGTTTGCAGATGGTGAAATTGTGTTAGCGGATGAAATATCTCCAGATACGTGCCGATTATGGGACGGAAAAACGGAAGAAAAGCTCGATAAGGATGTATTCCGCCGCGATTTAGGAAATGTAGTGGAAGCCTATGAAAAAATCTATTCAAAACTCGGAGGTCTAAAAGCATGTATAAAGTAAAGGTATATATCACGTTAAGAGAAAGTGTCTTAGATCCACAAGGAACAGCGGTTAAATCTTCTTTACACAGCATGTCTTACGATACGGTGTCAGATGTGAGAATTGGTAAATACATGGAATTGACAATTGAAAAAAATAATCAGGATATTGATGCTCTAGTAAAAGAAATGTGCGAGCGTCTGTTAGCAAATACGGTTATTGAAGATTACCGTTATGAAATCGAGGAGGTTGTCTCGCTGTGAAATTTGCTGTAATTGTGTTTCCAGGCTCCAACGGTGATATTGATATGTTCCATGCAATTAAGGATGAATTGGGTGAAGAGGTAGAATATGTGCCCCATACAGCAGACAGCCTAGCTGGTTTTGATGGCATCTTATTGCCTGGAGGATTTTCATATGGCGATTACCTTCGTACTGGCGCCATAGCTCGTTTTTCTAACGTGATGGGTGAAGTGGTTAAAGCGGCGAACGAAGGAGTGCCTGTATTAGGTGTATGCAACGGATTTCAAATCTTACTCGAAGCAGGGCTACTGCCAGGTGCGATGAGAAGAAATCGGGAGTTAGCGTTTATTTGTAAACCAGCTCAGCTAGTAGTTGAGAATAATAAAACAATGTTTACGAGTGGCTATGAAATAGGTGAAACTATTACAATTCCAATCGCCCATGGTGAAGGGAATTACTATTGCGATGAAGAAACTATGAAACTTTTAAAGCAAAACAATCAGATTGTATTTACGTATGACGGTGAAAATCCGAATGGCAGTCTTGAAGGGATTGCAGGAATCACGAATGAAAATGGAAATGTTTTGGGAATGATGCCACATCCCGAGCGCGCAGTTGATAAATTACTTGGAAGTGCAGATGGATTAAAATTATTTCAATCAATCGTAAGAAATTGGAGGGAAAACCATGTCGTTAATGCTTGAACCAAGCCCGGAAAAAATTAGATCACAGCGTGTGTATGCAGAGATGGGTCTTTCGGATGAAGAATTTGCGATGGTAGAAAACATCCTGGGCCGTACGCCGAATTATACAGAAACCGGTTTATTTTCAGTAATGTGGTCAGAGCACTGTTCGTATAAAAATTCCAAGCCCGTTTTAAAAAAGTTCCCGGTAACTGGGGAAAAAGTCCTTCAAGGACCTGGTGAAGGTGCGGGGATTGTTGATATTGGAGACGGTCAGGCGGTTGTTTTTAAAATTGAAAGCCATAATCACCCTTCTGCGATTGAGCCTTATCAAGGAGCGGCAACAGGTGTCGGCGGCATCATTCGCGACGTATTTTCAATGGGTGCCCGTCCAATTGCGATTCTGAATTCACTTCGTTTCGGTGAGTTGGATAATGCACGTGTCAAATATTTATTTAAAGAAGTCGTTGCAGGTATTGCTGGATATGGGAATTGTATCGGTATCCCAACAGTTGGTGGCGAGATTCAATTCGATCCTTCTTACGAGGGAAATCCGCTTGTAAATGCCATGTGTGTTGGTTTGATTAACCATGAAGATATTCAAAAAGGGCAAGCGCGCGGAGTCGGCAATACGGTCATGTATGTAGGGGCGAAAACTGGACGTGATGGGATTCATGGGGCGACGTTTGCTTCTGAAGAATTGACTGAATCATCTGATGAAAATCGTCCTGCTGTACAAGTGGGCGATCCGTTTATGGAAAAGCTGCTTCTTGAAGCATGTCTTGAATTAATCCATAATGATGCCCTTGTCGGGATTCAGGATATGGGAGCGGCAGGACTTACAAGTTCTTCGGCAGAGATGGCCTCTAAAGCTGGTTCAGGGATTGAGATGAACCTTGATCTTGTGCCACAACGTGAAACTGGGATGACTGCGTATGAAATGATGCTGTCAGAATCACAAGAGCGGATGCTGATTGTCGTTAAAAAAGGACGCGAACAGGAAATTACAGATTTATTTTCTAAATATGATTTGGAAGCAGTTGCTGTAGGTGTGGTAACGGAAGAGAAATATCTAAAGCTTACTCATAAAGGCAATGTTGTAGCGAATGTTCCTGTTGATGCATTAGCAGAGGATGCTCCTGTGTACCATAAGCCATCAAGCGAACCTCAATTGTACAGAGATTTTCAAGCAATGAAAATTGAAGTTCCAAATGTTGTTGATTTTAAAGAAACCCTTATCAATCTATTGTCTCAACCGACAATTGCAAGTAAAGAGTGGGTCTACAATCAATATGATTATATGGTACGAACAAGTACCGTTGTAGCTCCAGGTTCAGATGCTGCAGTCGTTCGAATTCGTGAGACGAATAAAGCACTTGCGATGACGACGGATTGTAATTCTCGTTACCTTTATTTAGATCCAGAAGTAGGCGGGAAAATTGCCGTTGCTGAAGCGGCACGTAATATCGTCTGTTCCGGAGCAGAACCGTTAGCGGTTACCGATAACTTGAACTTTGGGAATCCTGAAAGGCCGGAGATTTTCTGGCAAATTGAGAAAGCTGCAGACGGAATAAGTGAAGCGTGTCGACAATTAAGCACACCAGTTATTGGCGGAAATGTGTCTCTTTACAATGAAACAAATGGTGAAGCCATTTATCCAACACCTGTTATAGGAATGGTGGGACTTGTACATGACCTTTCCCATATCACTACCCAAGAATTTAAAAATTCTGGGGACCTAATCTATGTGATTGGTGAGACGAAAGAAGAATTTGGTGGTAGCGAATTGCAAAAAATGATTGAAGGAAAAATCTATGGTCAATCGCCGTCCATTGATTTAGAAATAGAACAACAACGTCAAAAGCAGCTTTTACTTGCAATCCAAAGTGGGTATGTTGCTTCTGCACATGATGTTGCAGAAGGCGGATTAGCGGTCGCTCTTTCTGAGGCTCTCTTTGGAACCGAAAATTTAGGAGCACGTGTAATTGTTGAAAATGAGGCCATTACGGAGTTATTTAGCGAAACACAGTCCCGATTTGTAGTATCCGTATCTCCTGAGAATCGCGAAGCATTTGAAAGAATGGTTCAAGATAGTTATTGCATTGGTGAAGTAAACAATAATGGAGTATTGACAATTTCCCACAAGCAGGACGGTCTAGTGATAGACGCTAGCGTTCAAGAATTAGAAGCTGCTTGGAGAGGGGCGATCCCATGCTTGCTGAATTAAAGGGATTAAATGAAGAATGTGGTTTGTTTGGCATTTGGGGACACCCAGATGCTGCACAAATCACCTATTATGGTTTGCATAGTCTGCAGCACCGTGGTCAAGAAGGTACAGGAATGGTTCTGGCTAAGGATGGAAAGTTGACAGGGATGAAGGGTGAAGGATTGGTCACGGAAGTGTTTACCGCTGAGAAAATGAAGAATTTATCCGGAAATGCTGCAATCGGCCATGTTCGATATACAACGGCAGGCGGAGGCGGTTATGAAAACGTCCAACCATTTTTATTCAATTTCCAAAGTGAAGCCATGGCACTTGCCCACAACGGCAACATTGTGAATGCAAGTCAATTGAAGGCACAGCTTGAAGCGCAAGGAAGCATCTTTCATAGTACATCTGATACAGAGGTATTAGCACATTTGATTCGTAAAGGCGGTTTTTCAGATTTGAAAAGCCGTGTTACGAACGGATTAAGCTCGTTAAAAGGGGCTTATGCTTTCTTGATTATGACAGAAACAGAAATGCTCGTTGCTCTAGACCCGAACGGACTTAGACCCTTATCTCTAGGTATCTTGGGCGGTGCTTATGTTATAGCATCTGAAACATGTGCATTTGATATTGTCGGTGCGGAATTTATCCGTGATATTGAACCTGGAGAGCTCCTTGTCATTAATGATGACGGGATTAAAAGCGAACGTTTCGTCATGTCTTCACAGCGTGCAATGTGTACGATGGAATATATTTATTTTTCCCGTCCAGACAGCAATATCGATGGAATTAATGTTCATACAGCAAGGAAAAACCTTGGTAAACAGCTAGCAGTAGAAAAATTAATTGAAGCAGATGTCGTAACAGGTGTTCCAGATTCAGGGAACTCCGTTGCCATAGGTTATGCAGAGGCAAGTGGCATTCCTTATGAAATGGGGCTAATTAAAAATAGATATGTAGGTCGTACTTTTATTCAGCCCTCTCAATCTCTAAGAGAACAGGGTGTGAGAATGAAGCTCTCTGCAGTACGCGGTGTTGTGGATGGAAAAAGGGTTGTTATGGTTGATGATTCCATTGTACGAGGTACGACATGTAAGCGGATTGTCACGATGCTGAAGGAAGCTGGTGCTAAGGAAGTACATGTACTAATCAGTTCTCCTCCGATTAAGAACCCTTGTTTTTATGGGATTGATACATCAAGTCGTGAAGAATTAATCGCCTCTGAAAATTCAGTTGAAGAAATTCGGGAGATCATCGGAGCAGATTCGCTTACATTCTTAAGTGTTGAGGGAATGGTTGAAGCGATTGGAAGACCGTTTGAAGGCGAGAGTCGAGGACAATGTCTCGCGTGCTTTACTGGGAATTATCCGACAGAAATATATGCTAATGAGCAGTCAGCGACTGTATAAAGTTGAATGAAGGAGGATGATGACCATGTCGAATGCGTATAAAGCGGCGGGAGTCGATATTGAAGCTGGTTATGAAGCGGTATCACGCATGAAAAAGCATGTTCAGAAAACGATGCGTCCAGGAGTGTTGAGTGGGCTTGGTGGTTTTGGCGGCATGTTTGATTTATCACAATTGAACTTACGGGAGCCTGTCCTTGTTTCAGGAACGGATGGAGTGGGAACGAAGTTATTGCTTGCCATGATGATGAATAAGCATGACAGCATTGGGATTGATTGTGTGGCTATGTGTGTGAACGATATCGTGGTTCAAGGAGCTGAGCCACTTTACTTTTTAGACTATATTGCTTGTGGAAAAGCAGAGCCTGAGAAAATTGAAAGCATTGTAAAAGGGATTGCAGAAGGCTGTGAGCAAGCAGGTTGTGCATTAATCGGTGGTGAGACTGCTGAAATGCCTGGTATGTACAGTGAGGAAGAATATGATTTAGCTGGCTTTACAGTGGGAGCATGTGAAAAGACGAAACTGATTACAGGTCAGAAAATCAACCAAGGTGATTGTCTTATCGGATTAGCGTCAAGCGGTATCCATAGTAATGGCTATTCGCTTGTACGTAAAGTTCTATTAGAAGACGCTGAAATGGACGTAAATGAATTTATTCCTGAGCTTGGCTGTTTACTAGGAGAAGAGCTTTTAAAGCCTACTAAAATTTATGTGAAGCCAATTTTAGCGGCGTTGAGTGAGTTTGAAATTAAAGGGATGGCTCATATAACTGGCGGTGGATTTATTGAGAATTTACCAAGAATGATGCCTGAAAATTTAGGAATCGAGATAAAGTCAGGATCTTGGGAGATTCCGGCGATATTCACTCTTATTGAAGAAAAAGGAAACATTAGTCGTGAGGATATGTACAATATTTTCAATATGGGTGTCGGAATGGCTCTTGTGGTGAAGCAGGAAGAGGCGTCAGAGCTTCTAGCCTTTTTTGAAAAACACGGTGAAGTGGCGTATCAAATTGGTACGGTCATCAGTCAACCTGGTGTAAGTATTACGGGTGAATCATGAAAAAAATAGCGGTATTTGCATCGGGAAACGGAAGTAACTTTCAATCAATCGTGGATGCGGTTAAGGCTGGTACGCTCGCAGCGGACATCCGTTTACTTGTCTGTGATAAAGAATCCGCATTTGTTTTAGAAAGAGCCAAAAAAGAGAAGATTGAAAGTTTTTGCTTTTCTCCAAAGTCTTTTCATGACAAAGAAGCATTTGAACTGGAAATCGTGAAACAACTTAAATCTAAGGCTGTTGAATTTATTGTCTTAGCAGGATATATGCGATTGATTGGACCGACACTTTTACAGGAATATCCTGAAGCAATCGTAAATATCCATCCATCTTTATTGCCAGCTTTTCCTGGTAAAGATGCAATTGGTCAAGCGTTCGATGCTGGTGTAAAGGTAACTGGCCTTTCAATTCATTATGTGGATGCAGGAATGGATACAGGTCCTATTATTGCCCAAAAAGAAATTGAGGTCCTTGCAAATGATACGAGAGATCGTTTACAAGAACGAATTCAAAAAGCAGAGCATACCACCTATCCAGAGGTGCTTCAACAGCTGTTTATGCAGGAGAAATTGATCTCTGCTCATTAATTTGAAAGTATAACAGGATTGTTGAGTAAAGAATTTCTATAAGATACACGTGGTCATTTGAGGGTGTCTTAAAAGCAAAGAGGCAGACTTCGCAACAACGAATGACAGTATAAGATACACTACATACTGATTGATAATTCGAGGTCAGACTCTTATCGGACACCCTTTAGATTCATGCGTGTTACCTTGGCTAATAAAGGGATGTTTAAAATCATCAATTTTTTGCAGTCAAGGATTGGTGACGGTTGTTCTTATAAGGAGGAGTAATTATGGCAAAACGTGCATTAATCAGTGTTTCAGATAAGACAGGTATCGTAGAATTTGCAATTGGTCTTAAAGAGGCGGGCTTTGAAATCATATCTACTGGGGGCACGAAAAAAACGCTTGTAGAAAATGGAATTGACGTAATAGGGGTTAGTGATGTAACAGATTTTCCTGAAATTTTGGATGGTAGGGTTAAAACGTTGCATCCAAATGTTCACGGCGGATTATTGGCAAGAAGGAATGATAATGCACATCAAGCTCAATTAGAAGAACATCATATTCAACCAATTGATCTCGTTTGTGTCAATTTGTATCCATTCCAAGAGACGATCGCGAAACCCGATGTGACTCCTGAAGATGCGATTGAGAATATTGATATTGGCGGTCCAACGATGCTCCGTTCAGCTGCTAAGAATCATGAATTTGTAACAGTTGTTGTGGACCCAACAGATTATGAAGCAGTGCTTAGCGAGCTTACTGAAAATGGAGATGTTTCGGCTGCAAAGAAACGAAAACTTGCTGCAAAAGTATTCCGCCATACAGCCTCCTATGATGCGGTAATATCTGAGTACATGACAAAGCTTGCAGAGGAAGAAAATCCTGAAAGTTTAACTCTCACTTATACGTTAAAACAATCACTCCGATATGGTGAAAATCCGCATCAACAAGCTGCATTTTATCAGAAGCCATTAGGTTCAACTTTTTCTGTTGCGTATGCACAACAATTGCACGGTAAAGAACTGTCATATAACAATATTAATGATGCTGATGCCGCATTACAGATCGTTAAAGAATTTGAAGAGCCAGCAGCTGTTGCTGTTAAGCATATGAATCCATGTGGAGTTGGGGTTGGCAATTCGGTTGCTGAAGCGTTTAAAAAAGCGTATGAAGCAGATTCTACGTCCATTTTTGGTGGTATTATCGCTTTAAATCGTGAAGTGGACCAAGAAACAGCTGAAATGCTTCGCGAAATTTTCCTTGAAATAATCATTGCTCCTCACTTTTCCGATAAAGCTCTCGAGATTTTAACTGAGAAAAAGAATATTCGTCTGTTAACAGTAGCTTTCGACGGCAAGCAAAAAACCGAACGAAAAACAACATCTATTCAAGGGGGATTACTTGTTCAAGATTTGGATACTTATGGCTTAGAACATGCATCCATAACAATCCCGACGAAACGCCAACCATCAGAAGATGAGTGGGCAGCAATGAAACTAGGCTGGAAAATCGTAAAACACGTGAAATCTAATGCAATTGTCGTTAGCGGTGAACAGATGACATACGGTATCGGTGCTGGACAGATGAACCGCGTGGGAGCAGCGCAGATTGCTTTAGAACAAGCTGGCGAAAAAGCAAAAGGTGCGGCTCTCGCTTCTGATGCATTTTTCCCAATGGATGACACTGTTGAAGCGGCGGCTATTGCTGGTATCACAGCTATCATTCAACCTGGTGGATCCGTCCGTGATGAAGACTCGATTAAAAAGGCAGATGAATACGGCATTACCATGGTGTTTACAGGTGTTCGCCACTTTAAACACTAAGTTTTTTGACGGGGCTTCGCAACTTACTAATATAGCAATCTACTTTGCAGATATACGTACTTTATTAAGAAGGTACTTCAAAAACTGGCTACGCACCGTGCTATTGATTAGGCAAGTATAGCGTGCTACATGTTGTAAATGGTGGCGTTCTAACGCCATATTCGTTTTGTATCAACTAGGTTAATAGTTTTTAATATTAGAAAGAGGTGATTCCATGAACGTGTTAGTTGTTGGCAAGGGTGGCCGTGAACATGCACTAGCAAAGAAACTATTTGAAAGCAAGCAGGTTCATAAAGTATTCGTAGCTCCAGGTAATCCAGGTATGGAGGATGTGGCAGAGCTCGTTCAAATCGATGAAAATAATCATAAGGAACTGATTGTGTTTGCTAAAGAACAGAATGTTACTTTAACTATTATTGGAGCCGAAACACCTTTGGTGAATGGAATTGTCGATGAATTTAAAGCAGCTGGCCTACAGGTATTCGGACCTGATAGATTAGCAGCAATCATTGAAGGTAGTAAAACCTTTGCAAAAGATTTAATGAAAAAATATGAAATTCCTACTGCTTCATATGAAACTTTTACAGATATCGAGTCAGCAAAAACATATTTATCTGAAATTGGTGTTCCAATTGTGATAAAAGCGGATGGACTTGCAGCTGGGAAAGGGGTAGTCGTTGCCCACACGATGGAAGAGGCACTGGAAGCATTACATGAAATGTTAGTTGATGAGAAATTCGGTGAAGCTTCTGCACAAGTTGTCATCGAGGAATTCCTAGAAGGTGAGGAATTTTCATTAATGGCATTTGTAAATGGAGAGAAAGTTTATCCAATGGTCATCGCTCAAGATCATAAGCGGGCTTATGATGGTGATGCCGGTCCGAATACAGGTGGAATGGGTGCATACTCGCCTGTTCCTCAAATTCCAGAAGACATGGTTGCTGCGGCGGTTGAACAAATTGTAAAGCCGGCAGCTTCTGCACTTGTTGCTGAGGGGCGTTCTTTCACGGGTGTTTTATATGCAGGGTTAATTGCTACGAATAAAGGCACAAAAGTGATTGAGTTTAATGCACGTTTCGGCGATCCAGAAACTCAAGTGGTCTTGCCAAGACTAAAGAATGATTTTGTTGAAACGCTTCTTGCTGTCTTAAACGGGAAGGACTACGAGCTTGAATGGGACGGTGAATCTGTAATCGGGGTTGTAGTCGCAGCAGCTGGTTACCCAGGTGAATATGTCAAAGGAGCACTGATCTCCGGTCTAGAGGAAATAAGTCAAGATGTTGATATTTATCACGCAGGTACATCGAAAAATGATAATGGTGAATTTATAACAAACGGTGGTCGAGTACTACTTGTTGCCGCAAAGGGAACGGATCTTCTAAGCGCACAGGCGAAGGTTTACAAAGAATTAGAAAAGATTCCTACCCAAGAATTATTCTGGAGAAAAGACATTGGTTATCGAGCCATCTTAGTGGCTAAATAAAGGGTATCCCAAAGAATTAGAACGTCATAAGGGTCGGACCTCGCACTCTAAATCAGTAGGTAGTGTTTTATACACGTATCTTATACTGGATTTAGTTGTTGCGGGGTTTGACCCTATCTGACCTTCATTGTACCTTTTTTAAGTTTCTGTATTGTCATTATCTGAAATAAGGTCATTCCCCATTCCCATTTGAGTCAATAAGGGCACTCCTTTTTTGATGATGCTATGTTCCCCACGTAATGTTCCTTGACATTTTTCATAGAGCGCAACAACAGGACAAAAACGAAGAATCCCTTCTCCGATTTTCATACTAGAAAACATAGCCACAACTAAATAGGATTCATTCCATGGTTTTCTTGACATTTTTGAAATCGACCATGCCAAGAGAGTAAATCCACAAGTGATTCTGAGTAACGCGTTTAGGATACTGATATTGGTTTTGTTATTCATACTAGACAAACACCTTTCATAAATTATTCACATTATTTAACAAAACTTTAATGTATTAACTCATTAAATATGTTAGGATTATAAAAAATGGGTGAATACTACTTATTTCTAATTCTTTACATGATTTTTTAACATAAATATAGTAGATAAATCTAAAATTGGGAGGGATCTTCTTGTTAGAGCAACGTTATCGATGGAAGAATAAACATTTGCGAGAGCATGTAGATGTACTTGACGGAAACAGAGCTCCACATATTCTTCTACAAAATGCAACGTATTTAAATCAGTCATTACGAAAGTGGATAAAAGCAAATATTTGGATTTATGATGATCGCATCGTCTATGTAGGGGAAAACCTTCCTGACAAATTAGACCATTGCGAAATTGTTGATTGCCAAGATAGCTTATTGGTTCCCGGCTATATCGAGCCCCATTCGCATCCATTTCAATTATATAATCCCCAGACATTAGCTCGTTATGCGTCGTATTTTGGAACAACGACTTTGATTAATGATAATTTGATGCTGTTTTTGCAATTAGAAAAAAAGAAAGCGTTTTCTTTATTGAAAGAATTGCGAAATATCCCTTCGAGTATGTACTGGTGGTGTAGGTTTGACGGGCAAACTGAACTGCGTAATGAAGAAACGATTTTTACTCATGGTGATGTAAAAGCATGGCTAGAACATGATGCTGTTCTACAAGGGGGCGAGCTGACAGCATGGCCAAGGCTGCTTGCTGGAGATGATATGATGCTTCATTGGATTCAAGAAGCAAAGCGGATGAGAAAACAAATAGAAGGCCATTTCCCTGGAGCGTCGGAAAAAACGCTAGCAAAAATGATGTTATTTGGCGCTGATTGCGATCATGAAGCGATGACAGGAAAAGAAGTATTGTCACGATTAATGCAAGGATACACGGTTTCTTTGAGAAATTCTTCAATCCGGCCAGACTTGGAGAATATATTGAAACAAATACACGAGCTTGGGATTGATCAATACGACAATTTCTTCTTTACGACGGATGGTTCACCGCCCTTGTTTTATGAAAGGGGTTTCATTGATGTTATGATTAAAATCGCAATTGAACAGGGTGTTCCGATTATAGATGCCTATAATATGGCGACAATTAATGTTGCCCGCTATTATAATATCGAGTACTTACATGGAAATATTGCAACAGGTAGAGTGGCCAATATTAATTTCCTTCGCAGTGAAACGGAACCGGCTCCTGTTTCTGTTCTAGCGAAAGGGAAATGGGTGAAACGTGACGGGGTGGAACTTGATGATTCATCCGTTATTCATTGGGCTGAATATGGTTTTGGGGAATTACAGTTGGATTGGGAATTAGATAGTAATGATTTAGAGTTTTCGATGCCTTTCGGTTTTGAAATGATCAATGATGTGATTACGAAACCATACTCGATTACATCAGATTACTCAGATGGAAATCTGTCATTTGAACATGATGAATGCTATTTTGTGATGATCGATCGTTGTGGAGAGTGGAGAATTAATACGATGGTCAAAGGCTTTGCCAATCAATTATGCGGGTTTGCAAGCACGTATTCGAATACGGGGGACATTGTCCTAATTGGAAAACGAAAAGAAGATATGCTTCTTGCTTTTCAGAGGATGAAGGAAATAGGCGGAGGAATTGTAATAGCTGAGCAAGGGGAAATCATTTTTGAAATGCGCTTAGCATTAAAAGGACTGATTTCTGAAAAATCAATGCCAGAGCTAATTAAAGAGGAAAAGGAATTGAAACAACTGCTTCAGGAAAGAGGATATGTTTTTTCTGATCCAATATACACATTGTTGTTTTTCTCGGCTACACATCTTCCGTACATCCGTGTAACCCCAACGGGCATGTATGATATAATGAATAAAACAGTTCTCTTTCCTACAATAATGCGTTAAAATGTAAAAGAAGACTTTTTTAAGAAATTATCCTGGAAACTGGTAGGGAGTGTACAGGAATGAAAAAAAGTTTACCGCTTATTCTGTTTGCTGTTATGTTATTAATGAGTGGATGTCTAAAAAAAGAAGCTAAGACCGATCGGCCGATCGATAATTCTTCAAGTGAAATTGTCGGGCAAGATGAAACGGCGGCTCAAGAACCAGCTGACAGTGATCAGTATACAAACTTATTCCCTTTAACAGGCATTGCAACGAACGATGATACCGAACATAGAGCAATTGCTGTAATGATTAATAATCACCCGAAAGCACGGCCGCAATCTGGCCTTTCAAAAGCAGATATTGTCTACGAAATGTATGCGGAAGCAGAAGTAACACGTTTCCTAGCAGTTTATCAAAGTGAAATGCCACAAGAGGTTGGACCGGTTCGCAGCGCTCGAGATTACTTTATTAAATTAGCAAAAGGGTTAGATTGTGTTTATGTATGTCACGGAAATAGCCCGGATGCTAAAGAAATGCTTGATCAGGGATATATTGACCATTTGAATGGTTTACAGTATGATGGAACGCTTTTCAAACGTTCGAGTGAGCGGAAGGCACCTCATAATTCCTATATTACTTTTGAGAACATCGAATTAGGTTCCCAGCAAAATTCATATGATTTGACAGAAAAGCCTAAACCCTTTACATTTTTGGAGAAATCCGAAATGGAGCATTTGCAAGGTGAACCTGCTTCTTCAGTGCAGATTTCTTATGGATCATCCTTATTTGATGTCGAATTTTCGTATGATGAACAATCAGAGACGTACTCCAGATATTCTAATAATCAACAAACGATTGAATACAAAGATGAAACGCCAATTAAGATAGACAATATTTTTATTATCGAAGCTCCTCATAAAGTCATAGATCGTGTTGGAAGGCGCGATATTGATTTAAAAGTGGGTGGAAAGGCGTATTTACTGCAAAAAGGTAAATGGAATGAAATTCAATGGGAAAATAGTGAAGGTCGAATTATTCCAATGGAAAATGGAAAAGAAGTTGGTTTGGTACCAGGCAAAACATGGGTGAATGTTTTGCCGGATAAGCCTGGAATTAGCCAGCTTGTCCAACTTGGTGTTCAAGAAAACTAGGGGGCAAAACTATGCAAATTGATAAATTAAGGGGAAAAGGTCTTGATCAGCTTTTCGAAGCTATACTTTCTCTAAAAGATCTCGAAGAATGCTATCGATTCTTTGACGATTTATGTACAGTCAATGAAATACAATCTCTTTCACAACGTCTTGAAGTAGCGCGCATGCTCCAAGAAGGTAAAACGTATCATCGAATTGAAACCGATACGGGTGCTAGTACAGCGACGATATCGCGTGTGAAACGATGCTTAAATTATGGGAATGATGCTTATACTATGGCATTGGATCGAATTAAGAAAGAGTCTGTAGAAGAATAAGCAAATCAGTCGATCATTCAGTAGTATTTTTTTAGGAAGAGTCGGGGGAGAGATTCCCTGGCTTTTTTATTTTTTTCAGAGTATAACCATAACGATCTATCTTTTATCCCGTATTAACGGGCAGTAACACCCCCAGCTTATGCTTTGCTTTGCGGACTATAACGGAATGTGATGGCGTCTATGTTACACACAGGACGTGAGCATTCTTAGTAGGCTTTCCTTAAAGCAGTCTTCTCGCCTTTTAGTAAAATCACGATTGGTGAGATACAGTAAAACTTACGGCTGTTATCTTAGCGACAGAAAACGGGATTAACAATCAGTAAGGGTTGAAGAAAACACCCACTGATTGAGGTTTCACTTTATAATGAATTTTGGTGTATCCTAGGGCACAATTGGTTATGCTGTCTTAGCGTGTCTAACATAGGGAATCCGGTTTGAAACTATAGATTCAATTAGATACCGGCGTGTGCTCAATTTTGACTAAAAAAATCATACCTGCTTGAATTGGTTAGCTATTATGTTGTTTCTTATAAAACTTTTTTTATCAAAAATCTTAATGCTATAATGGGGCTATGAGAAATTTTAATGGAGGATATAAGATGTACGATTTTCGTAAGTGGAAGCATGTGTTTAAGCTAGATCCTAATAAAGAGATAAATGATATAGATTTAGAAAGTATTTGTGAGTCGGGTACTGACGCTATTCTAATCGGGGGAACAGACGGTGTTACTCTTGAAAATGTGTTAGATTTGATGGCAAGAGTCAGACGATACACGGTTCCTTGTGTCCTTGAGGTGTCATCTGTTGAAACAGTTACCCCAGGATTTGATTTGTATTTCATCCCCAGTGTATTAAACAGCAAAGATTCAAAATGGATGATGCGATTACATCAACAGGCTGTAAAGGAATATGGTGAAATCATGGATTGGTCTGAAATGTTTGTGGAAGGGTACTGCATTGTAAATCCAGATTGTAAAGCAGCTAAACTGACGGATGCGGATACGAATCTTGATGAGGATGATATTGCTGCATATGCCATGATGGCAGAAAAAATGTTTCACCTGCCGATTTTCTATCTGGAATACAGTGGGATGTATGGCGATCCAAAAGTAGTGAAGAAGACAAAACAAAACTTAAAAGAGACTATTTTCTTCTATGGCGGTGGAATCGAAACAGCTGCTCAAGCAAAAGAAATGGCAGAGTTTGCTGATGTTGTTGTAGTTGGGAATATTATCTATGACAATCTAAAGGCAGCACTTGAGACAGTTACAGCTGTGAAATAGATGATTCTTTAAAATATAGTCAGGCTATAGTACAATAAAAGAACAAATGTTCGGAAGGTGGTGCTTTCATGCAATTTTTAGCAGAAAAATTAGTAAAAGGTTTAAATGATCAACAGCAAAAAGCAGTGAAGGCAACAGATGGGCCACTCCTCATCATGGCTGGAGCAGGAAGTGGTAAGACAAGGGTACTTACGCATCGAATTGCATATTTAATGGTAGAAAAGGAAGTTGCGCCGTGGAATATTTTGGCGATTACTTTCACGAATAAGGCAGCCCGTGAAATGAAAGAACGGATACGTGGCATCCTTGGCGGAGCATCAGATGAGATTTGGATCAGTACCTTCCACTCTATGTGTGTACGGATATTAAGACGTGATATCGATCGAATCGGTTATAATCGCAACTTTTCCATTTTAGACACAACCGATCAACAATCAGTTATTAAGCAAATCTTGAAAGACAAAAACCTCGATCCTAAGAAATATGATTATCGCGCGCTTTTAGGAACGATTAGTTCAGCAAAGAACGAACTCGTAACTCCTGAGGAATACCATAAAACAGCAGGTGACTTCTATACGAATGTTGCAGCAGATGTCTACACGGAATATCAGAAACGGCTTAGAAAGAACCAAGCACTCGATTTCGATGATTTAATTATGTTGACCATCACGTTATTTCAGCGTGTACCAGAAGTTCTTGAATATTATCAGCGGAAATTCCAGTATATTCACGTTGATGAGTATCAAGATACGAACCGAGCTCAATATATGCTCGTGAAACTTCTCGCTTCACGATTCCGAAATTTATGCGTTGTTGGGGATAGCGACCAATCCATCTATCGCTGGCGTGGTGCGGATATCGCCAACATTTTATCATTTGAAAAAGACTACCCAAACGCAACGATGATTTTTCTTGAACAGAATTATCGGTCAACAAAGAAAATTTTAGAGGCTGCAAATAAAGTAATTGATAATAACCGCAATCGGAAGCCGAAGAATCTTTGGACGGAAAATATGGATGGGAATAAAATTAGGTATTTCCGTGCTGACAGTGAACAAGGCGAAGCACAGTTTGTTGCTGGGAAGATTAACGAAATAGTTCGAGACAGTGCTAGAAAATTATCTGATATTGCAATCCTATATAGAACAAACGCCCAGTCACGGGTTATGGAGGAAGTTTTATTAAAATCCAACCTGCAGTATACCATTGTGGGAGGAATTAAGTTCTACGATCGTAAAGAAATTAAAGACATCCTTGCTTATTTACGATTGATTGCCAATCCAGATGACGATATCAGCTTACGTAGGGTCATTAATGTACCAAAACGTGGAATCGGGGCTACTTCACTTGATAAAGTTGCTGATTATGCGGCAATGACAGATGGTTCGATGTATCAAGCTCTCCAGGATATTGATATGATCGGCTTAAGTCCAAAAATCACTAAAGCAGCACGTGAATTCCGCGATTTAATTCATACCTATACGAATCAACAAGAATATTTGTCTGTTACCGAGCTTGTTGAAGAGGTGATTGAAAAAACAGGGTACCGTGAAATGCTTCAAGCAGAAAAATCAATTGAGTCACAAAGCCGCCTAGAAAATATCGATGAATTTTTATCTGTAACTAAATCGTTTGAACAAAGTAATGATGATAAATCCTTAGTTGGTTTTTTAACGGATCTTGCTCTAGTAGCGGATATTGATCAACTAGATGATACAGAGGAAGCTCAGGATTCAGTGACGCTAATGACATTGCACTCTGCAAAAGGGCTGGAATTTCCAGTTGTATTTTTACTAGGGCTTGAAGAAGGGGTATTCCCACATAGTCGTTCATTGATGGATGAAGAAGAAATGGAAGAAGAACGCAGGTTGGCTTATGTGGGCATTACACGTGCAGAATCAGAGTTATATTTAACAAATGCCCAAATGAGGACATTGTTTGGTCGTACGAATATGAATCCAGTTTCACGCTTTATTGCTGAAATTCCAGAAGAACTTGTAGAAGATATGAAACCAAAACCAAAAAAATCAGGTTTAAGTTCTTCCAAACCAATCCTATCAGGTGGTTCAAGACGTACACCTTCATTTGGTAAAGTTGTTGCTCAGCCGAACGCAACAGGTGGGGATGAAATAGGCTGGCAGGTTGGCGATAAGGCTGCCCATAAAAAATGGGGAACTGGAACGGTTGTTAGTGTGAAGGGTGAAGGTGAAGGCAAAGAATTAGACATTGCTTTCCCAAGTCCAACTGGGATTAAACGTCTACTTGCTAAGTTTGCACCTATTGAAAAAGTATAAGAGGAAGGGCTGGATATATGGATATGCAGCAAGCTGCAAGAAAAGTTACTGAATTACAAACGCTATTGAATCAATACGGCTATGAATATTATGTTTTAGATCAGCCGTCTGTCTCAGATGCGGAATACGATCAGCTTCTAAGAGAATTGATTGAATACGAAGCTCAATTTCCTGAATTGAGAACACCGGATTCACCGACACAGCGTGTGGGTGGTGCCGTACTCGAAATGTTCGAGAAGGTAGAACATACAAGTCCTATGCTAAGTCTTGGCAATGCATTTAATGAACAAGATTTACGGGATTTTGATCGAAGAGTACGACAGGCGGTTGGTGACTCGATTTCCTATGTATGCGAACTGAAAATCGACGGACTGGCGATTACGCTTCAATATGAGAACGGGTACTTTAGGCTTGGAGCTACGCGTGGTGATGGCACGATTGGGGAGGATATCACTGAAAACCTCAAGACCATTAAGTCCATCCCTTTAAAACTTAAAGAACCTTATACAATCGAAGTTCGCGGAGAAGCGTTTATGCCGAAGAAGTCATTCGAAACATTAAACAAGGTAAAGGAAGAACAAAATGAAGAGCCGTTTGCGAATCCACGCAACGCAGCAGCAGGCTCTCTTAGGCAGCTTGATCCGAAGCTTGCAGCTAAACGGAAGCTTGATATTTTTCTTTACGCGATTGCTAACGTAGAGAATTTGGGTGTTGAGACTCATAGTGAGGGCCTTGAATTACTGGATCGTCTTGGTTTTAAAACAAATCAAGAACGAAAAACGTGTACATCGATCGAAGAAGTATTAGAATATGTAGAGAGCTGGGTAGAGAAGCGTCCAAACTTGGCGTATGACATTGATGGCATTGTAATTAAGGTTAATTCACTGCAACAACAAGAAGAATTAGGAAGGACAGCGAAAAGCCCTCGTTGGTCAATCGCCTATAAATTTCCGGCAGAAGAAGTGAATACAAAGCTGATAGATATTGAACTTAGTGTAGGGCGGACAGGGGTGGTAACGCCCACTGCTATACTTGAACCAGTTAGAGTAGCTGGGACAACGGTTCAGCGAGCTAGTCTTCATAATGAAGATTTGATAAGGGAAAAAGATATCAAAATTGGCGATCAAGTTATCATCAAAAAAGCTGGAGATATCATCCCTGAAGTTGTCAATGTCTTAGTAGATCGACGTACAGGAGAAGAGATTGAATTTAGCATGCCAACCCATTGTCCTGAATGTGAAAGTGAGCTTGTCCGACTTGAAGAGGAAGTCGCTCTCCGTTGTATCAATCCAAAATGTCCGGCTCAGATTCGTGAAGGATTGATTCACTTTGTATCACGTAACGCAATGAATATTGACGGTCTTGGAGAAAAAGTAATCAGTCAGTTATTTAGTGAGGGACTCATACAAGATGTTGCCGATTTATATAAATTAACTCATGAGCAGTTGTTAGGCTTAGAGCGGATGGGTGAAAAGTCTGTCAATAATCTAATCACAGCAATTGAAGCCTCCAAAAGTAATTCACTAGAAAAATTATTATTTGGTTTGGGCATCCGTCATGTTGGGGCAAAGGCAGCGAAAACATTAGCACAAGAATTTATAACAATTGCTGCATTAAGTAGTGCAAGCCGTGAAGATTTAACAGCTATTAATGAAATTGGTGATAAGATGGCAGACTCGATTGTCGCTTATTTTGAACTTGAAGAAGTTCAAGCATTAATAATTGAATTGCAAAAAGCGGGAGTAAATCTCGAATATAAAGGTGCAAGACCTGTTGCAGTTCATGCAATTGATAGCTTTTTTGCTGGAAAAACCATTGTACTGACTGGAAAGCTTCATCAACTAACGCGGAGTGAGGCTCAGGGGAAATTAGAAGCCTTAGGTGCCAATGTTGCTGGAAGTGTCAGTAAGAAAACGGATTTAGTCGTTGCAGGAGAAGCTGCGGGTTCTAAGTTAACAAAAGCAGAGAGTTTAGGCATTGAAGTGTGGAGCGAGGAGAAATTAATCGAAGAACTAACTAAATAGAGGTGTTAGAATGAAAAACATCATTTTCCTCGGAATGATCTTGGCTTTATTACTTTCCGGGTGTGCCCCGAAATTTGATAAGGAGCAAGCGGTTGTGAGTGAAGCGGATAGTAGTACGGAAAAAGCGATTGTGCCAAATTATCAAATTTCTAAGGATTATTATAAAACGATGCTTCCATTTGAAGAATCAAATGCACGCGGGCTAGTTGTATCTCATTTAAATACCCGCTATGATATCGAGGAATTTGAAACGGGATTAATGAGAATAGCCCAGAAGGATTTTAGTCCAGACAATTATTTTTTTAGGGAAGGACAAATTCTTAAAGGCAGTACGATTACTAAGTGGCTTAGAAGAGAATATACAGAAGATCAGCTGAAAGAAAAGAAACTGTCAGCAAAAGATAATCTAGGCCTTAACCCAATCGATACGGGAAAAGGCGATATTGCAGATCGTAGTGAAAAGAGTCCAATATATTTAGCTCATATTCTTGAACATGATTATTTAGTGAAAAACAAAGATAATACGGTTAGTTTAGGTGGGGTTGTCATTGGACTAGCGCTTAACTCGGTTTATTATTATCAAAAAGAAGCCTATGGTGCTACGTATGAAACGAAGATTAAACAGGCTGAAATAGAGAAGCAAGGAAAGGCGATTGCTGAAAAGGTCGTGCAGCGTTTACGAGAGAATAAAGAGATGAGTGATGTACCTATTACAATTGCCCTTTTTGAACAAAAAGAAAGGTCTTCAGTCGTCCCAGGGAATTTCCTTTATTATTCTCATATAGATGGTAATAAAAGTACGATTGGGAAATGGGAAAAGGTTGATGAAGAATATTATTTATTCCCTTCAACTGCGGCTGAAAAAGCCTATCGTGACGATGTAAGGTCATTTAAAAACTTTAAACAAGATATAGAAAATTATTTTCCAAACTTTAATGGAGTAGTTGGCAGAGCGTTTTATGTGAATAAACAACTGCAGGAATTGAATATTGATATCCCTATTCAGTTTTACGGAAATACAGAGGCGATTGGATTTACACAATATGTAACGGGACTGATCATGAACCATTTTAATGAATATATTTCCATTCAGATTTCGATTACTTCAGTTAATGGTCCAGAAGCGCTGATTACTCGTAAGCCAGGTGATAGCGAACCTTATGTTCATATATATAAATAAGGTAAAGTGAGCGGGCTCAGCATTAGCTGGGTCTGCTTTTTCCTGTCAAAGGAACTTACTTAATGAATGGCTATGTTAAAGCTCATTTTTGATTTTGGCACTATGTTGATTGGAGCGGAAAGCGAACGCCTTACCAATCGACAGGCAAGTTTAACAGAGCCCGATTAATAAATATCAATATTTCTGTCAAAATTCTTCATTATTTCCTAGACAATAATTGTGTATTTCTTTGTAAAAGAATCAAAATTCGACCTGTTTTTTTCCTGGGTAATAAACTAACAGATATTTAGACATTTGCTATACTAGGAAGTATTGCTTTAGGTCGTAAAAATCTGCTATGATTTAATTAATTGTTTTTTCGGAAATATGATCGGAATTCAATGTGCAAATTAAAAAATATAGCATAGTCATGCAGTCTTTTGAATCATCAATGGAGGTGAAGAGAATGTCACGTATATCAATGGAGCAAGTTAAACATGTTGCTCATTTGGCACGTTTAGGCATTACAGAGCAAGAAGCTGAGAAGATGCAAAAGGAACTTGATCTTATGATCTCTTTTGCAGAGCTATTGAATGAACTTGATACAGAAGAAGTAAAACCAACTTTTCATGTGTTGGACATGAAAAATGTTATGAGAGAAGATATTCCACAAAAAGGACTGCCGATAGAAGAAGTATTGAGAAATGCACCAGATAGTAAGGATGGGCATATTCGCGTACCGTCTATTATGGAAAAGTAAGGTATTAGGGAGGGATAAATATGTCGTTGTTTGAACATAAGGTTTCGGACTTGCATGAACGTTTACATAAAAAAGAACTAACAGTAACAGACCTTGTTAACGAATCGTATGAAAGAATTGGACAAGTAGAAAGCCAAGTGAAGGCTTTTCTAACATTAGATGAAGAACGTGCACGAGTAAAAGCTAAGGAACTAGATGAAAGACTAGCTCGTGGCGAACAATCTGGCATGCTTTTTGGTTTACCGATTGGTGTGAAGGATAACATTGTAACAAAGAATTTACGTACAACTTGTGCAAGCAAAATCTTGGAGAACTTTGATCCCATCTATGATGCAACTGTGGCACAGAAGCTAAATCAAGCGGAAACGGTAACAATCGGTAAGTTGAATATGGATGAGTTTGCGATGGGTTCTTCAAATGAAAATTCAGCTTATCAAGCTACTCGCAACCCTTGGAATACCGATTATGTTCCTGGAGGATCTTCAGGTGGTTCGGCTGCTAGTGTTGCTGCTGGTGAAGTTCTGTTCTCACTTGGCTCAGATACAGGTGGTTCCATTCGCCAGCCAGCTGCATATTGTGGCGTCGTTGGCTTAAAACCAACTTATGGCCGAGTATCTCGCTATGGACTTGTTGCATTTGCTTCATCTCTTGATCAAATTGGACCGATTACCCGTACTGTTGAGGATAATGCTTATTTACTAGAAGCTATTTCAGGCGTAGACCCGATGGACTCAACTTCAGCAAATGTCCAAGTTCCAAGCTTTGTGAATGCTTTAACAGGTGATGTAAAAGGGCTGAAAATCGCTGTACCTAAAGAGTATCTCGGAGAAGGAGTTAGCGAAGCAGCTCGCAATTCAGTGCTAGCAGCTTTAAAAGTATTGGAAGGCTTAGGGGCTGTGTGGGAAGAAGTATCCTTACCACATTCTAAATATGCATTAGCTGCTTATTATTTACTATCTTCTTCAGAAGCATCTGCTAACCTTCAACGTTTTGATGGTGTTCGTTATGGACATCGTGCAGATAACGCTGAGAACTTAATTGAAATGTACAAGCAAACGCGTGCAGAAGGCTTCGGAGACGAAGTGAAGCGCAGAATTATGCTTGGAACATTCTCATTAAGTTCTGGTTATTATGATGCGTATTATAAGAAAGCACAAAAAGTCCGTACTCTAATTAAGCAGGACTTTGAAAATGTATTTGCGAAGTATGATGTAATTATTGGGCCGACAACACCAACTCCAGCTTTTAAAATTGGTGAAAACACTGCGGATCCATTAACAATGTATGCAAATGATATTTTAACGATCCCTGTGAATCTTGCAGGCGTACCAGGAATCTCGATTCCATGTGGGTTCTCAAATGGTTTGCCGCTTGGTCTGCAAATTATCGGGAAGCATTTTGATGAAAGCACTATTTATCGTACTGCGCATGCATTTGAGCAAGCGACAGAATTTCATAAACAATTTCCAAAGTTGTAAGGGGTGAATAAGATGAACTATGAAACGGTAATTGGCCTTGAAGTCCATGTTGAATTAAAAACAGATTCTAAAATTTTCTCTGCAAGCCCGAACCATTTTGGGGCGGCTCCTAATACGAATACGACCGTGATTGACCTTGGTTATCCAGGAACTCTACCGGTAATTAATAAGCAGGCAGTTGACTTTGCCATGAAGGCAGCTATTGCTTTAAACTGTGAAGTTCCAGAAATTACGAAATTTGACCGGAAAAACTATTTTTACCCAGATAACCCGAAAGCTTATCAAATTTCTCAATTCGATCAGCCGATCGGTGAACATGGCTGGGTTGAAATTGAAGTCAACGGCAAGAAGAAGAAAATCGGCATTACACGCATTCATATGGAAGAAGATGCTGGTAAACTGACACACACAAATGATGGCTATTCTCTTTGCGATTATAATCGCCAAGGTACGCCACTTGTTGAAATTGTTTCGGAACCTGATATTACATCACCTGATGAAGCTTATGCGTATTTGGAAAAAATCAAATCGATTATCCAGTATACAGGTGTATCCGATTGTAAAATGGAAGAAGGTTCATTACGCTGCGATGCAAACATCTCTTTACGCCCTGTTGGACAAAAAGAGTTTGGAACAAAAACAGAATTGAAGAATTTGAACTCATTCAACTTTGTTCGTAAAGGTTTAGAATATGAAGAAATTCGTCAAGCTGAAGTGTTAAATGCAGGTGGAGTAATCGAACAAGAAACACGTCGATTTGATGAATCAACAGGAAAAACACTTCTAATGCGTGTAAAAGAAGGTTCAGATGATTACCGATACTTCCCAGAACCAGATCTTATGACCATTCATATCGACGAAGAGTGGAAAGCGCGGATTGCAGCTGAAATACCTGAGCTTCCGGATGCACGAAAAAAACGTTATGTAGAAGAGCTAGGGTTACCTGAGTATGATGCGGCTGTTTTGACCGTAACGAAAGAATCAGCTGATTTCTTCGAAGCAACGGTTGAGCAAGGAGAGGACCCGAAACAAGCGTCCAACTGGATTATGGGAGAACTTTCTGCTTATCTTAATGCTGAAGGAAAAGAACTCCATGACATCGCCCTTACACCTCAAGCACTTGCAGGAATGATTAAGCTGATTGAAAACGGAACGATTTCATCTAAAATTGCTAAAACCGTGTTCAAAGAGCTTGTTGAAAATGGTGGAGATGCTGAAACGATCGTGAAGGAAAAAGGTCTAGTACAGATCTCAGATGAAGGTGCACTTACGAAAATCGTGAATGAGGCACTTGATAATAACCCGCAATCGATTGAAGATTTCAAAGCAGGAAAACAAAAAGCTACTGGCTTCCTAGTTGGTCAAATCATGAAAGCAACAAAAGGACAAGCCAATCCACAACTAGTAAATAAAATTTTATTAGTTGAGTTGAACAAACGCTAATAAGTAGAAATAGACTCGGCTCGCCCCATCCATCATCATAAAGACAAGATGATGGATGGGGCGTTTTTTGTATAAAGGACATGGGGACGGAAGCTTCGTAACTTTAATATAGCCAGTCTACTTAGAGGTATACTGATTTGATCGAGAAATCATTCAGAATTTCAGCTCCGCACCGCCACCGGAGAAGAGCTCATGGATGTATTTTATGAAAACAAATCAATAAATCGAGAATTCATGGATTTATCGTACTTTGAAGGGGGAAACTAAGAATGGAGATGGTTATGTTCATATATAATCAAAGCTAACTATTATAGACGTTAAAACTAGAGTTTTTGAAAAAATTACTATATAATTTGTTCAGAAATGATTTCGGGAGTTAGGTTACTGTTTACGAATGTAATGCTAACGTGATTATTGTTGCTCGTTGCATTCTGTTTGGTAAATCGTTACCATTTAGTGAAACGTATTTTAACATTAGGATGATGGAAATGAAAAGAGCAAGATTGATTTATAATCCGACATCAGGCCGAGAAATGATTCGGAAAAATTTACCCGATGTTTTAGCTAAACTTGAAGCAGCTGGGTATGAAGCCTCTTGTCATGCGACTACAGGAGCTGGTGATGCGACACGGGCTGCAGAAATTGCTGTTGAACGCGGCTATGATGTTGTAATTGCAGCAGGAGGCGACGGAACGATTTACGAGGTTGTAAACGGCCTAGCCGGAGCGGAAAAACGGCCGAAACTTGGTGTGATTCCGACCGGAACAACGAATGACTTTGCGCGAGCAATTCATGTCCCACGCTCGATTGATGCTGCGGTGGATATTATTACAAAGGGGCATACGATGCCGATTGATATCGGGAAAATGAACGAAAAGTATTTTATCAATATTGCTGGGGGCGGCCGGTTAACGGAGCTTACTTACGAGGTACCGATAAAGTTAAAAACGATGCTTGGCCAATTGGCTTATTACATGAAGGGCATTGAAATGTTACCTTCGATCCGTGCAACGGATGTAACGATTGAATATGATGGGAAGTTTTTTGAAGGGGAAATTATGCTTTTCCTTGTTGCGAACACAAATTCTGTTGGCGGCTTTGAAAAACTAGCACCTGACGCTTCGTTAAATGATGGCATGTTTACGTTATTAATTTTAAAGAAAACAAATCTAGCCGACTTTATCAGGGTGGCCTCTCTTGCATTACGTGGGGAGCATATTCATGATAAAAATGTTATTTATGTTAAAGCAAACCGAATTAAAGTAACCGCAAAAAATGAAATGATGCTAAATTTAGACGGTGAATTTGGTGGACTAGCTCCAGCTGAATTTGTCAGTCAGTATCGTCATTTCGATGTTTTTATTCCTGAAAATACGCTATATGATGATCCAGAAAATAAGCAGAATGTATAAATGAATAAAGTGAAACTTCAATCAGTGGGGGATGCATTCCTCACTGATTGTTAGTCTCGTTCTACTGTCGTTAAGATCTTCGCTTTCGCTTCGATCTAGCGAAAGTATGAACGAATGCGTGATAAAATTGAGGATGGCTCAAAATTAAAGCGGCCGACCATACAACAATAAACAGGGTTAGATATATTTAATAATTTGTTTATTCTATTGTAGGTCAGACCTTTTTAGGCCATCCTTTTTCTGATTGAGGAGATTAAACCAATGTTACTTAGACAAGCAAAACCAGCGGATGCTCCAATTTCCGCTTATTTAATTCGGTTGGCGATTCAGGATATTGCTGAAGCTCTGACTGATGAGCAGGAAGAAAAAGCTATTTTAGATGTGCTGCAATATTTCTTTAGTCATCCAAATAATCGGTTAAGCTATGAGAACACGCTAATTATAGAAATTGCAGGGAATGTAGCTGGTCTTATTGTGACCTATCTCGGAAGTGAAGCGGAGCAATTGGATAGACCAATCGTGAAACGTTTAAGAGAGAAGAATAATAATTCGGAGATAATGACTGAGAAAGAAGCAGAACCGGGAGATTTCTATATCGATACAGTGAGTGTAAACCCACAGTATTGGGGAAATGGAGTAGGGACTGCCTTGATTGAAGCAGCTGAACTGCTTGCGAAATCAAAAGGTCATAGGAGGATGTCTTTGAACGTTGAGGTAAAAAATACGCGTGCACACCGTTTATATAGTAAGCTGGGATATAAATCTGTGAATTGTAGACAAATTAACGGGCATGATTATGAATACATGGTGAAACATCTGTCATGAGGGAGCGAATGCAATGCTTGAAGGTTGGGTTAAAAATGGAGACATACGAATCCATTATATCGACAACACTGGACCGTCTATAGAACCCCCACTTGTCATCATTCCTGGTTTGACGGAGACGGGGGAAGAGTATGAAGATATACTTCGTGCTCTTGCGCCCCGTCGTGCTCTAGTTATTACGATGCGTGGACGAGGGCGAAGTGATGCACCAGAGATGGGATATACGCTAGAAGATCATGTGACTGATATTGAAAGCGTGATTAATCATATCCATATTGAAAATTTCGTTTTGTTCGGTTTTCATCGTGGTGTGGTTTATGCTTTAGGATTTGCGATGGAGAATCTAAGCCGTTTAAAAGGACTCATCATCGGTGATTACCCTGCTGTAGAAACAGATTTACCAGAAGGATGGGCCAATCTTCTTGTTCAGAAAACAGGGAGAACTGCGCTGACTCATATGACGCTCGATACATTAAAAGCGATCGAACATGATTCCCATGAACATCCATTTTGGAAAGAACTAGCTAATGTTAATTGTCCGGTATTAATCCTTCGAGGAAATCAGGAGGGAATCGGACTGACAGAGGAAGGAGCGATGGAATACCTTCGCTCTGTCCCAGGCGCTCGTGTTAAAACAATTTCTGATGACTCATCAGGAATCTTTAATTTGGAGTCTCAAGAATTACTTGATGCGTTAAAACAATTCTTTGAAGAAGCAAAGAATTGTAGGAACTAACAAAATATCCATAACGAAAGGGGCAGACCGCAACTTTAATATCCAGTTCAATTTAAGTGTAAGTATCTCTATGAACTGTGGATAAAGTTGTGGTCAGACCTTCTGCTCGAAGATAAGACCTAGCAAGTCCGTTCCATAAAGCAGAGGGTGGTGGTGTGTTTACTAATGATTCGAACGCTTTTGGCTTCCACAAAAAAGTCGATTGCTCCATGAAGGCAAAGAACTCCTTTATCGAGCAATCTCTATTTTCTTTAAAAGCTGTTAAGAGGCGTGTTCGCTAATCTATACTCCTAGCTGTCCGTTTGACTAGTTGTTTCTGCCCAGTCCACATAGGAGCCACTACCGTTACAGCCTTGACAATCATACACATTTGTGTAGCTGTATTCATAAGGAGCATACGAATTGTAACCCCGACCGCGGCAATCTGGACATAGTCCTTTATCCTGCATGAGTGCAATATGTTTTTCCTGTCTGGCTGTATTCCAGGCAGAAATCGATTGGAATAATCCCATTTTGCTCACCTCACTTTTTCCTTATTTTGCATCAAAAATTAGATGTTATACGCATGTCCACATTTATTTTGATTCCTTTATTTATTTTTATGAAAAATCTCGCTAAAAGGTGCTTTTGTTTGTCTAGTAAATGTGTGATAAAATAAGAGTTCTAAATACATGATGGATACTGCTACAGATACTGTAAGCATTTCGATAGAAAAGGAAGTATACAATGGAAAAAACAATTCCCGTTTCAAAAAATGATGTAATAGATGTAGAATTTGAGGACCTAACACATGATGGGTCGGGTGTTGCCAAGGTCGAAGGCTATCCCATTTTTGTTCCCTACGTGTTGCCGGGGGAAAAAGCACAAATCAAAGTAACGAAAACGAACAAGGGCTACGGTTTTGGTCGCTTAATGGAATTGAAGGAAAAAAGTAAAGACCGTGTTGAAGTGAAAAAAGAAGATGCACATAAATACGGTGGAAGTCAGCTTCATCACCTTAGTTATGAAGGTCAGTTAAAATTTAAAGAAAAAACAGTCCGTGAAGTAATGGCAAGAATCGGTAAACTTAAGGATGTGACGATTCATCCGATTATTGGTATGGAACAACCCTTACACTACCGCAATAAAGCCCAAGTCCCTGTTGGAGAAAAAGACGGAAAGCTGATCGCTGGTTTCTTTAGACCACGGAGCCATGACATTGTTGATACCAATGAAAGCATTATTCAACATCCAGCTGTGAATGAAGCGATTCAAGCTGTGAAAGAAATATGTAATGAACTCGGAGTAGAACCATATAACGAGAAACATCACCAAGGTGTTCTTCGTCACATTATGGCTCGTTACGCAAAACAAACTGGGGAGCTGATGATTGTACTTATTACAAGAGCGGCTAGACTTCCTCAAAAGAATAATCTTGTTGAAGAGATCACGGCTCGTTTGCCCCATGTTAAATCGATTGTTCATAATGTGAATTCGAAACGGACAAACGTCATTATGGGTGAAAAAACAAAGGTGCTTTGGGGTAATGATGTCATTTATGATTATATTGGCGATGTGAAATTCGCTATTTCGCCGCTATCCTTTTACCAAATTAACCCTGATCAAACAAAGGTTCTTTATAGCAAAGCGCTTGAATTTGCCGGGCTTACTGGGGAAGAGACTGTTATTGATGCTTATTGTGGAATTGGTACAATTTCACTATCTCTTGCACAAAAAGCTAAGCATGTTCTTGGAGTGGAAGTTGTACCAGAAGCAATTGCGGACGCACGCCGTAACGCTCTTATCAACGAAATTAATAATGTTGAATTTGAAGTTGGCGAAGCAGCAAACGTTATTTCTGAATGGTATCAAGATGGGAACCGCGCAGATGTATTAGTAGTCGATCCACCACGTAAAGGCTGTGAGGAGACTTTATTAAATACCATTATCGAGATGAAACCGAAGAAGGTCGTATACGTATCGTGCAACCCGGCTACACTTGCTCGTGATTTACGTATTTTAGAAGATGGTGGGTATCATGCGGTTGAAATTCAGCCTGTGGATATGTTCCCTATGACGACACATTGTGAAGCAGTTGTGAAACTCGTTTTAAGTTAATTTAAAGAAAGAGGATGTCCCAACGGGGTCTGACCTTGCATTCTAAATCAGTATGTAGTGTTTCATTCACTTATCCTATACTGTATTTAGTTATTGCAGGTTCTGACCCTTTGCTGGGACATCCTCTTCTTTTTTTTGTAGTATTGATGAAGTTAGTTATGAACGATTTAAAGTCTAGTCCGGAATAAAAGTTACTATAAACCTCGTTTATTGGATGCCTTCTATTAAAAAAATACACGCTTGTTATTGACATACATGGTATGCTTATATTAATATACTTTCATACACAAAAGCATAAAAGTATAAAAGCGTTGAACTATAAAAGTAGCTGAATGTTTAGGAAATTTAGAGACTTAGTGGGTGGTGCAAACTAAGCCAAGCATTCAGTGAATTACAATTAGGGAGCTGACTTCTGTCCGGCAATGCCGTTAATCTAATGAGAGAACAAAAATTTTTTGTTAATCAGGGTGGTACCGCGGAGCTCTTCGTCCCTTTTTTGGGAGGGGGGCTCCGTTTATTTTATTTCTAGTTTGTTTTCAAATATGGTGCACATATCCAAGTGATAGTCTGGCATTAAATTTGAAACATGAATAAGAAAAATTACTATCCGCACTAATTTTTGGAGAAGAGTTTATTTAAATCAAAATAAAAGGAGTGAGAGGTAAGATGAAGAAAGAAATATCAATCGGATTAGCGCTATTGCCCATTGTTACGTTAATGATTGCAGGTGCTGCGTCCATCTTTATTTGGAAAGCTGGTATGTTTATTCCATTAATTATTGGCATCATTGGGACCGTCTTAGTAGGATTGAAAAGTGGATTTAAATGGGATGAGCTGGAGAAAATGATGGTGCAAGGTGTTTCGAAGGCAATGCCTGCTATTTTTATTTTACTAGTTATCGGAGTGATCGTGGGAACATGGATTTCTAGTGGTGTAATCCCTACAATGATCTATTATGGATTAACATTTATTCATCCATCTTTCTTTGTTCCAGCTGTAGCTCTTGTTACAGCCATTGTTGCCGTCACACTTGGCAGTTCATTTACTTCTATTGCCACGATTGGTTTAGCGTTTATGGTAATAGGTGAGGGAATGGGCTTTCCACCAGGTTTAATTGCTGGTGCCGTTATTTCGGGGGCGTTTTTTGGAGATAAATTATCACCTTTATCCGATACGACTAATATTGCTCCTGCTATGGCAGATACGGATTTATTCAGCCATGTTCGTCATATGTTATGGGATACGATCCCTGCCTTTCTTATTACATTAGTTTTATATAGTTTTTTTAGTAATGGATCACACTATAGTGCTGGTGATACAGGGAAAATCGATATGATCTTATCGGGGTTACAAAAGACATTTATCATTCATCCGCTTCTTTTACTATTGCCTATACTCACAATCTTTTTAATGATGAAACGAATGCCCGCTTTGCCCACATTAATGCTCGTTGGCTTACTCGGAGGTCTATTAACTATATTCATCCAAGGCCAATCCGTAACTTCTATGGTTAACACAATGACATCTGGATTTAATGCTCAATCTGGTGTCGAAGAGGTTGACTCATTATTAAATAGTGGTGGATTAGTTTCCATGCTTAATACAATCGGATTATTGACCATTGCTACAGCATTAGGCGGGCTTTTAGAAGGTACTAGTGTTTTTCAAACTTTAGTCCGTCCGATCATTAGTAAAATAAAATCAGCTAGTTCACTAATTGCTACAACAATTATATCCACTTTTATCGTCGCCTTCGCAAGTGGTGCCCAATTTTTGGCGATTATCTTACCGGCAAGAACTTTTGTTCAAACATATAAAGATTTAAAAATAGATACGAAGAATTTATCTAGATGCGTTGAAGCAGCAGGAACAGTCGGTATCACACTAGTTCCATGGAGCGTGCCAGCTGTATTTGCAGCGAATATGTTGGGGGTAAGTGTAGAACAATTTATTCCGTATCTATTCTTTGCTTTTATTGTTCCTGTTATAAATGTTATCTATGGAGTTACTGGATGGACGATAACAAGGAAGGATTATCGTGAGAATCAAGTGCAAGAGGAAGTTAGTAGGAGGAATTTTATATGAGTGAAGTGATAGTAAATATTATTGGAACGGCACAGGATGCTGGTGTGCCGCACCCGAATTGTTTTTGTAAAAATTGTCTAGAAGCAATAAAAGATTCAAAGTATAGGAGATTTGCAGCCTCCTTGGCGATTATATTGCCAAAGTCAAAAGAGTGGCATTTGATTGATGCTACACCAGATCTTCGGGAGCAGATGGCATCTATCCAAATGAAATATGAGCTTCAAAAAAAACTAATGAATAGTATTTGGCTTACTCATGCCCATATTGGACATTATCCCGGTTTAATGTTTTTGGGTAAAGAAGCGATCGGGTCTAAAGGGACTGCGGTTTATTGTGGGGGGAAAATGAAACAGCTATTAGAAAATCATGCACCATGGAAGCAATTAGTTGATCTTGAAAATATTGCGCCGATCGAGATCAAGCATGAACATTCTACTGAACTTACACCAATTGTTCGAATAACTCCTGTGGAAGTCCCCCACCGCAATGAGTTTTCTGAAACATTTGCATTTTGGATTGAAGGACCTACTCGTAAACTACTTTATATCCCTGATATCGACAGATGGGACGAATGGGACCATGATATTTATGAAATGGCTAAGGAAGCAGATATTTGCTTATTGGATGGCACATTCTATTCCATCGAAGAAATAGAACGAATGGGGCGAGACTATAAAGAAATACCTCATCCAGTGATGACGGAAACAATGGACCGTTTGCAAGGATTAGTGGAGGAAACAGCTATTTACTTCACACATTTTAATCACTCCAATCCGGTTATCGATCCAGAAAGCCCCTATATCAAACAAGTAAAGGGCAGGGGGTTTCACATTGCTGTTGAAGGGATGGAGATTTTATTATAATTATTTTCTCATAATGAAACTTCGATGCAAAAATGGTACGTACTGTCGCTTTATCGGAGATTTAGCGACAGTAGAACGGGACTAACTATCGGTGGGGGATGAAGAAACCCCCCATTGATTGAAGTTTCACTTTATGATTTTACACTATTTTTTGGAAATGCATTTTTTCAGTGAGAGATTAAACGACTGCCCGTCGTAACATGCGATAGGAGCCGAGTAGATAGAGCAAAGTAAGAGGTACGAGCCAATAGGCAATTTGTACAGCGGTATGGTTGGCAAACCAACTAAAAATGCTTCCCCAAACTTCGAAATGATGCAAAAGGAAGATCGCTAAACTTCCGAGCAGTAATGTGACCAATGCACCAATGAACATTCCTTTGTAGCCAAAGCGCCGTGCAAAACTCGAAATGATGAACCCGAGGAAGAACATATTAAGGAATAGAATCAGATACAGCGTAAATTGCTCTATAAGTGCCCCATCATTGATATAGGAAAAGTGAAAAAAGTGAAGTTTAGTACCCCAACCATCGGTTACTTTTTCTAATTGAGCAAATAAGAATATCAAACTTGTAAAGAGGGCGCTACTGATTATTCCTATTATTGCCGTTCCTATATAATAATCGATTCTTCTAATTGACATACCGATAGCGAATGAAAATGTTTTCCCTACTACCATAATTCCTGCTACAAACACGTAAATGACAATTGAAGTGATTCCACCTGTATACATATCTTCTTGATTCATAAACAAGAAACTTACAATTAGATTTACTGCGAAACTAGAAAACAGAATGATAGCTGGAATATAAATCCATGACCATTTATCACGATAATGAAGTTTTAAGACGCCAGTAATATTATTCACTCTGCAATCGCTCCTTTTTGTTCAGATTTTCCACTTGTCAAATGGACGATAAGTTGCTGCAAGGAAACAGGGGATATCTCAAGTCCACTTGCTGCTGCTTGTTTTTGATCAGTACCGTGTTGACTGCACATAACAGTGGCAGAAAGTAATCCGCCAAACGGCTCACGGTAAACCGTTTCTTTTCCGATGAGAAATGCTTCTACCTTAGATGTTTGACCAGTGACCGTAAAAGCCTTACCTCGTAACTCTTCTGCATCTTGATCAAGAATTAGCTTTCCATTGTCAATGACTAAAATATGTTCAAGTAAGTTGCTCACTTCATCAATTAAATGGGTAGACAGAATCACTGTTCTTGGATGTTCAACATAATCTTCCATTAATCTATCGTAAAATAGCCCTCTTGAAACCGCATCGAGACCTAGGTATGGTTCATCAAAAATGGTGAGAGGCGCCCGACTTGCAAGCCCTATCACAATTCCTACTGCAGAAAGCATCCCTCTGGATAGCTTTTTTATTTTTCGCTTAAGGGGTAAATTGAAGTCCTCAATCAGTAACCTAGAAAAATTGACATCCCAATTTGGGAAAATGGATTTAGAAACTTCTAATACATCAAGGATACTATAATGATCAGGGTATTTCTGGCTTTCTTTAATAAAACAAATTTGGCTAAGGATGTTGGCGTTTTCATAGGGATTATCCCCAAATACTTTCAAATCACCACTTGTAGGAAAAATTTGTGCTGTGATCATTTTCATTAAAGTTGTTTTACCTGCACCGTTTCTACCGAGAAGTCCGTAGATTTTATTGGCTTGCATGTTAAAACTAGTGTCATGAATAGCGTTAAATTTTCCATAAGATTTATTCAGCTGCGTAACTTCAATCACGTTTTTCATCGTTTGTTATCTCCTCTCTGGATCATATCCGTCAACTGATTAGTTGTAATCCCAAGCTTCTCTGCTTCACGAATCATCGTGATCACATACTGTTCGAAAAACAGCTCTTTCCGTTTTTCTATTACTTTTACTCGTGCTCCCTCTGCAACAAACATTCCAATCCCTCGCTTTTTGTATAAAATGCCTTCATCCACCAACAAATTAACGCCTTTCGCTGCAGTTGCAGGATTGATTTTGTAAAATGCGGCGAACTGATTCGTTGAGGGAACTTGTGCTTCTTCAGGCAGACCACCTTCAATAATGTCATCTTCAATCCGTTCCGCGATCTGGACAAAAATTGGCCGGCCATCGTCAATTAAGTTTTTCATTGTGTCACCGCCATATTGGTTAGTTACTTATGTAATTAACCATATAACGATGATGAACGAATGTCAATAACCAAATGTATATTTTAAAAAAATAGGTGTTCTCCTCATTCGATCATATTCAATTTTTGCGATAGAGATTGAATTTTTGTGTTGTTTTTAAAAAGTGAAGCAACTGAAGATTTATATAAAAGCCCAAATTCTCAAATGTAGAGTAATGTTTTGTGGGGATATCAATTAGTAGCTTAGTCTAAGGGGGAGTAATTAAAATTTTTGATGATACATGCTTTCTTTACGGTGTTTCTATATAGAATAAAATACGCCTTAACATCACATGAATCATTTTAAAATAGGCTGTTTTCACATACTTTGTTGCTTTTCAATCATTTTTACACTAATAACCCGGGTTGATTTCCGTTGCAGAGGCGGTCTCAGAAGCCTCCTCAGTGCTTTGCACTTGCGGGGTCTCCCTCAACACGCTTTTCCCGCAGGAGTCTCGCACCTTCCACTACAATCAACATCTGTTCGAATTGGTTTCTTGCTAAAACAACAATCTTTACGAAAAGAGCCTTAAAATAAAACAATACAATGGGTGTCCCAGAAGTGTCGACCTAACACTCTATACATTGTTTATGATGTCATGTATGTGTGGTTGACCTTTTCAAGTGCTGCGAGAAGATTTGCAGATGACCGATTAAGCAATTGGATCATGCTGACAAGAGAATGAATAGCCTCTTTTTGTAAGTCTGGTGCATCTGCCACAGAATGCGTACGACTGGCATTATCGGTTGCGAGCGACATAACTTCCTCCATTGAAGCGTGCACTTCTTCAGACGATGAAGACATTTCTTCTGTTACTGCCTGTACGCCTTGGATTACATTATTGACATTACGCACTGAAATGAGAAATGATTCTAAATCTTTTGCAATTGTCGCGATAGCATTCGAGCTTTCCGCCAATTCCCATGCGGCTTTTCCATCTCGTTAAGGGACGAAGTGCACGATTGACAAATTGTTTCACGAGAAACAATTCTCCTATTTTTGCAGTATATATGGCTTTGTATAAGTCCAAAGAATGGAACTACTTCACTTAGTTAACCTATAGTCTATTTAAGGTATCTTTTAACAAATGTTCAATATTCCTTTGATTTTCAATTTAGTCTGAAAATGAAAGCGTGAGAAAACGGTAGTAAATAAGCGAAAACATCGTTTTTAGTGGGAGTGTGGATTCATAGGATTCTGTGTTTCATCGAAAAAGACAGTATTGACACCCTTTGTCTTTTCCGATACATTACATAAGTATGTTTTTTAAGGAGGAAATAATGGGTACTCAGAATCACACACAAGTAAAAATAACAACAGCAGATCCATCCGCATTAGGATTGTTCGGTCTTGCGATGGTAACATTAGTAGCATCATCGCAAAAATTAGGTTTAACAGAAGGGCTTTCTTATCTCTTACCGTGGGTGTTTTTCTTAGGCGGTTTAGCTCAAATTTATGCCTCGGTCCTAGATGCGAAACATAACAATATATTTGGGACAACTGCATTTGGAGCATTCGGATTATTTTGGTTCGGTGTCGGAACAACATGGTTGATTCAGTTAGGCTTTTTCGGCGAAAAACTCGCTGCAAATGGTGATGCCAAACAGCTTGGCTTTGCGTTTATTGGCTATTTGATTTTCAGTCTTTTTATGACGATCGGGGCCATGGAAACAAATAAAGTTTTGTTCTTTATTTTCGTCTTTATTGATATCCTATTTATTGGCTTATCTTTAAGTTCTTTTAACATTATGTATGATGTAACTCATATGATAGCTGCCGTAGCTGAAATGTGTATCGCTTTGCTATCTTTCTATGGTTCAGCTGCGAATGTGTTAAATACACACTTTGGACAAGTTGTACTACCGATCGGAAAACCGTTTGGAATTTTTAAAAAATAACATTGAGTAAGAGGACGATAAAAGTTTATCAGACAATGAAGGAAAGGTGAGTATCTACTATAAGTAGGTCTCACCTTTTTTTTATCCCGCATTAACGAACAGTAAGACGCCTACTGATTGAAGTTTCACTTTATTTTTTACCTTACTTTTGTAATCATCGTCTCTTATGATTGACAGCTAATTTAATTCATGATATATTTACTTCGAATTAAAGATATTTTAATTAGAGATAAGCTGTTATAAAAAAATGACTAGACCATTAATATATAGGGAAAATATTTTATAAAAGTATAAATTAAGTAGTAAATTAGCTTAAGTGGAAGAAGCGCTCTGTATGAAAAAATAAAATTATGAATCAATTGGAGGCATGTAAAATGAACGAATTAAAAGGTATTCACCACGTAACAGCGATTACAAGTAGTGCAGAAAAAAACTATGAATTTTTTACGTATGTTTTAGGCATGCGTTTAGTAAAGAAAACCGTTAACCAAGATGATATCCAGACATATCACCTATTTTTTGCAGATGATACTGGTAGTGCAGGTACAGATATGACTTTCTTTGACTTCCCAGGCATATCTAAAGGCGCGCATGGTACAAATGAGATTTCAAAGACTTCTTTCCGTGTACCAAGTGATGCGGCAATCGATTATTGGGTAAAACGTTTTGAACGTTTAGAAGTAAAGCACACAGGAGTTATAGAACAATTTGGTAAAAAGACACTTTCGTTTGTTGATTTTGATGACCAACAATATCAGTTGATTTCAGATGAAAACAATGAAGGCGTTGTTTCTGGTACACCATGGCAAAACGGACCAATCCCACTAGAGTATGCGATTACCGGATTAGGGCCAATCTTTGTTCGGATTGCTCAGTTTGATTACTTTAAAGAAATGCTGGAAAAGGTTCTCTTATTTAAAGAAATAGCTAATGAAGATTCACTTCATTTATTTGAAGTGGGTGAGGGTGGAAATGGTGCTCAAGTAGTTGTCGAATATAATGCCAAACTTCCTCAAGCGCAACAAGGTTTTGGTACAGTTCACCATGCGGCATTCCGTGTTGAAGATCGATCTGTTTTAGAAGAATGGGATAAACATATAAGAAACTTTGGATTCCAAACATCAGGGTTTATTGATCGTTTCTTCTTCGGGTCATTGTATGTAAGAGTTGCACCACATATTTTATTTGAGTTTGCTACTGATGGTCCAGGGTTTATGGGTGATGAACCGTATGAAACACTTGGTGAAAAATTATCATTACCTCCATTCTTAGAACCGAAACGTGAACAAATTGAAAAATTAGTTCGCCCGATTGATACAGTTAGAAGTACAAAAGAATTCAGTAAAGAGTAATAAAATAACTCTACGAAGCCATCATGTACGAGATTTCTTATGAAGTCGTATGTGATGGCTTGTTTTGTATGAAAAGATATCCCTTCGTTCCCTCCATAATTTAAATGCCACATTACGTTATTATTGTTATAACTTGTTTATCCAAAATTTGATCTAAAATAGTTTAGTCTTAAGGGCCAATGCGAGGATCTCATTTCACTGGAACTTAATCGGATGGGTCTAAAAGCTTCTTTTAGAGGGCGTCTTGATATTTGAGTTGTTTGCAAAAAAATATGTAAACCTTAAATCATGCATGTTTTCTAGTATTCTAAGCTTTTTTAAAAATAACCTTACATATATACAAGTTGAAATAATCGTTACATTTTCTTCCTAATTCATTACTGGAGACTTATGGTAAAGGATAGGAGATTATAGTAGTATTTCAATATGGCTAAATAGCATATTAGTGTAGTTCAAATATAGATTTTGAAGGAATTTGAGCACGTGTAGGGATGTTCCAAGAATCATCAGAAACATTAGAAATAAATGAATCTAAATTAATACAAAGTGTACATACAGATGTAGCGACATGGACAGGAAAGAGTAGGAAAAAATTTGATTCCGTAGTAGATGAAGCATCTGTTTTATTCCAAAGACATTCTGACAATCTCTATTCAATCAGCAGAGAATTGGAAAGTGCGGCAAATGAAGTAGATCGGATCAGAGAAGTGGTTAAAAGACAAAGAGAGTTAGAAGGACTGTCTTGTATGAGGAGTAAATTAGGATACTTTAAAGTATTAAAAGATATGGTGACACTTATCTAGTTGAATGGATAGAGGTGTATGATGAAGAATTATAATTATAAAGCGAAAAAAAAGAAAAAAGATGACGGAAAACAGGGCATGGATGATGGATGCGTACCTGGATGTATTGACTTTTTTCTATGGCCTTTGCAACTGTCCGTATTAGGTTATCAGATCATTATTAATCTATCTTAATATAAAGTAATGAATGATGAGGTAATGGTTCATCAATTCGATTCAATTGAGCATAGAAGAGTTAATCTTATCATTTTCTAGTGAAGGGGTATATGAACATGGTATTTCGATTAAAGAAGCTAACTTTGCAACTATGAATGATTCTGAGTTGAAAATGGTTTTAGAAATTGCATCTTACTCATTGTTAGCAAAAGAAGTGGTAGATTTAAATTTTCAAAGAGTAAATGAGTCATGATTAACAATCTATTGCTCAATAATAAAACATTCTTTGCTTAAGTAGGTGCATCATTTGCTAAATATAAAGGGGGAAAACGAGCTTATTTAAGTAAAGGGATCCATATTTATGTATGTCTGGGTAGCTGTAGCCTATGTAGGAGGATTAATAAGCTGTTCGGTATTAATAATTGAGGGATTTAAGTTCTATTCGAATTATTCGTTAATCTATATCTTTGGAGGCGTTATGCTAACTCCTATTTTCCTGTATTTGGTCCTCTAGATACTGCCTGGTTTTAATCCAGGTAAAGTTCTATTAACGATATTCGTAATATTGATTTGCTGAGAAATCAATTCAATTTGATAAATTATGTTGTTATCGAAACTTATGATGATAAAAAAGTAAGGATTCCAACTTATAATTTACTTGATGATTTTGATTATCAAGTAATGGTTGATCAATTTATATTTCCATATATGACAGAAAACGCGAGAAAAGTTTGGGATCGTAAAGTGGATTTAAATGTATTGTTGAAGGAAGTAAGATATGAACGGCAGGAGCGGAAGATTGATTAGAGCTTTATGATTGTTGCAGAACTAACCTCCAAACTCCGTATAGTGGCCTTTTCTCTTTATGTTTCGGATTAAAAAGAACTTTTGAGGAGAAATTAAGGGAAACGGAATGGAGGTTTCTTTATAATGGAAAACAACAATCATCAAGATACATTTACGGTGGCGGGAACAAACATTGATGCAGTTAAAAGAAAAAATGAACGTTCAGGTATGTCTTATAATGAGGTGAAAGAATTGCTAGCTAAAACCACGGGTGGACATGGTACAGAAATTTATAGTGACACCAATATTGAGGAAGTTAAGAGGGAAATCACAATTCATGAAAAAAAATAAAGAATACCCTAAGGCAGCTTTCTTAAAGAACTCCTGCCAGACATATTCCTTAAAGAATTCGCTCTGTTAACATAGGAGTCTTAGTAATAACTTAATGGCAATCTTTTATCAACGTTAAACATGTATTGTGAAGTATCAGAAAAATCAGATAGTAAATACTTGACAAAAAATTGAACATTTTATATATTGAATGTAATAATTATTCTAAGTAATCCGATGTGATTTAAAATTTCATATATATAGAATCTTATCAAGAGAGATGGAGGAACTGGTCCAATGAAATCTCGGCAAAAGGCTCTTTATGAGTACTGTGCCAATTCCAGCGAACTAATGGTTCGAAAGATAAGAGGAGACAATGGTAGCTTGTTTGTGTACATTTCACTCTTCTTATCACTTTAATAAGAAGAGTTTTTTTGTATTTACAAAATATAAAAGGGGATGTGTAGATGATGAACAATCAGGATGCACCATTCGAATTTGACACTATTTTACTTGGTGAAGGGAAGGAAGTTATTACTGAATCTCTTTTTGGGAGAGTGGTACATGGTAGGAAAATGGGACGGCAATTAGGTTTTCCTACAGCCAATGTAGATGCAGAAAATGTCTTGTTAGCGAATGGGGTATATGGCGTACAGGTAGTTGTAAAAGAAAAGCAATATCGAGGCGTTATGAATGTTGGTGTTAAACCAACATTTGGATCAACTTTGAAAAAAACATTTGAGGTTCATCTTCTCGACTTCTCCGATGACCTATATGGAGAGTTCATAGAGTGTCAACTTCTTTTTAAAGTCAGGGAGGAGCAAAAGTTTGCTTCAATTGATTTATTAAAAATACAAATTACGGAGGACATCAATCGTGCAATCGAAGAATTTAAACAATTTGAGGATTTTTATAAAGACGGAGAAAGGAAAACCCTTAGGAAAAAGCAAATATCTGAATCTGCCTGATTTACAATTCTTTAATTGGTGCCATTTACAGTATGGGTTAAACAAAGGAATTTATAATACAATTGATAACTGGTTTTACGAGTATGGCATAGTCAATATTCTCTCACGCAGAATTTATCTATTGTCCTTTTTAGAGTTTGCCAAAGAAGTAGAATCGGAGCTGAAGCGAGATAAAGTAATCCGATTTGGAAGTGGCGGGCTTGTCAAAAAACTGCATGAATTCTTGGACGTTTATAAAATGGAATCTAAAGATCGACTTTAACAATATAGTTGTCGTAACAAAATATGTATAACAATAGGAAATGTATTTAGCAAAGGGGCTAAATACTTACCTAAAACCAACTAAACAAATATGTTTAATTATAATTGAAACTAGTAAAGCGAAGAAGTCAAAAAGCGAATGGGGAGAGAGGAAAGTGGCTAAAAAGAGAATTTATCTAAATGCGTTTGATATGAATTGTGTGGCACATATGTCCCCTGGGCTGTGGGCACATCCAGAGGATCAATCACATCAATATAACAATATAGAGTATTGGGTAGAACTCGCGAAATTATTGGAAAGAGGACGATTTGATGGTTTGTTTATTGCGGATGTAATTGGCATTTATGATGTGTTTGGAGGAGATAAGACTGCTACAGTCCGCCAAGCAACACAAGTACCTGTCAATGATCCGATGATGCTTGTTTCAGCAATGGCTCGTGCGACGAAACACTTAGGCTTTGGGATAACCTGTTCGACAACTTTCGAACACCCCTATACATTTGCTCGAAGAATGTCAACATTGGATCATTTAACAAACGGCCGAATCGGTTGGAATATAGTGACTTCCTATTTAGAAAGCGGCACTAAAAATATCGAGATCGGCGATAAGTTTCAACATGGGGAACGCTACAATATCGCGGAGGAATATTTAGAAGTTTGCTATAAGCTGTGGGAAGGAAGCTGGGAAAATGATGCGGTTGTAAAAGATAAAGAGAGTAGGGTTTTTACTGATCCGACAAAAGTGCATGAAATCAATCATCATGGCAAATATTTTGATGTGCCAGGCATTCATTTATGCGAGCCTTCACCACAAAGAACCCCTGTTTTGTATCAAGCAGGAGGTTCAGCGAGGGGGCGTCAGTTTGCAAGTAAACATGCGGAATGTACATTTATTTCTTCACCAACAAAAGAAGCAACAGCTGCATATGTAAAATCTTTGCGAGATCTAGTGGCTCTAGAAGGACGAGATCCAAAAAGTGTAAAAATATTCACCTTAATGACCCCTATTGTTGGTCAAACGGAGGAGGAGGCTTGGGCCAAATATGAGGAGTTAGTAAGCTATATCAATCTTGAAGGTGCCTTAGCTTTATTAAGCGGTTGGACCGGTATTGACTTCTCAAAATATGATTTAGATCAAGAGATCAAATATATGGAAACAAATGCTATGCAATCAGCTGTCGAGGTTATTACGAAATCGAGCCCAAATAAACAGTGGACAGTACGTGAATTGGCACAATTCTCTGGAATTGGTGCGATAGGTCCTGTCGTAGTAGGAACACCTGAACAAATTGCAGATACCTTTGAAGAATGGGTAGCTGAGACGGATATCGATGGATTTAACCTAGCCTATGCCATAACGCCTGGCACATTTAAGGATGTTGTAGATCTTGTTATTCCTGAACTACAAAGACGTGGGATTTTTAAAACGGAATATGAAGAAGGTACGTATCGAGAAAAGATTTTTGGCAAAGGTCAGGCGAAATTACCTGAAAATCATATTGGATCTAGTTACCGAAACATTCATTTATTAGAGCGCGTCTGACATGGTGAATAATTGAAAACAAAGGAGAGAGACAAATGACTGTAGTGATAGATCAAGTAAAAAATTATGTCGAGATAGCGGCTGGGCTTGCAGCTGAGTTTGCTGTTGATATTAAAGAGCGTGATAAAAAAGGCGGGGTTCCTAAAGCTCAAAAGGATGCATTAAGAAAGAGTGGGTTATTACAACTTCTAATTCCGAAAGAGTATGGTGGCCATGGGGAATCTTGGGTGACTGTAAGTCAAGTAATTCGGGAACTGGCAAAGGTGGATGGTTCAGTTGCCCATATATTTGGCTATCATACATTTTTTGTAGCTGATTTCTTTTTGATTGCCTCAGAGGAACAAAGAGCTTATTACCTAAAAAAAACAGTGGAAGAAAATTTATTTTGGGGCAATGCGTCGAATCCGTTAGATCGTAGTTTATTCGCTACGGATGAAGGAGATCAATTAATTTTAAATGGTAAAAAATCATTTAGTTCAGGCTCCCCAGACTCCGATTATTTGTTAATTTCATGGGAGGAAAAAGGAAATCCAACATTATTTATCGGGGCTATTCCGACGAATCGCGCTGGGGTGACTGTTCTAGATGATTGGGATGGAATCGGTCAAAGACAAACAGGGAGTGGGACGGTTACTTTCGAAAATGTAATGGTTGAGAAAAGTGAGGTTTTCCCTGAGGGATATTCAGATAATGGCTCAGGAACATCTGCATTTTCCACACTCGGAGCCACTATTTCTCAAACTGTGCTGTTGAATGTCTTCGTTGGGATTGCACAAGGAGCCTTAGAAGAAGCTAGGCAGTATACGCTAACCCAATCCAAACCTTGGTATACATCAGGCTATCAAAAAGCAATAGAAGATCCATCGATTCAAAATAAATATGGACATTACTGGATTAATCTTCAATCAGCGATTGGCTTAGCAGATCGAGCGGCTGAAAAATTCTCCCAAGCATGGGAAAAAGGTTTAAGCTTATCAGCAGAAGAACGGGGTGAAACAGCTGTACTTGTTGCAGCTGCGAATGTATTGGCTGGTGAGGTAGCACTTGAGATTACCAATGGTATTTTTGAAGTGATGGGTGCTCGTTCAGCCACTAGGAAAAATGGCTTCGATCGTTACTGGAGAGATGTACGTACACATACGTTACATAATCCTGCTGAATACAAACGACATACAGTTGGAAAATGGTTCTTGAAGGGAGAATACCCAGCACCAGGGGCCTATGCATAATTCTAATAAATCTAATCGTGTTAAGTAAAGGATGTAGCAATTGTGTTCTGTATTAAAACAAGGTTTAGTTCGATAATCTTGTTTTTGTTTTGCGCTTTTACTCTATTTAACTTGAAAAATATAGTGATTTTAAGGAGGAAACTATGAATAAGAGTCGATTATATATCAGTCTAAGTCTACTGCTTCTTTTCGCAACGATCTTATCAGGTTGTTCGGAAAATACAGCTAATACTAGTTCAAACAATCAGGGGAATGAGGGGGGAACATTAATTGTTGGCCTTGGATCAGATGTTGATGTTCTTGACCCGACAAGAGAAGGGGGATGGGAAACATTTCGCGTGAACCGGCAAATTCATGAATCACTAGTAACGGAGGATTTATCTAAATCGTCTGTTGATGCAAAGGTACCCGCTCTTAAGCCACAATTAGCCAAATCATGGGATATATCTGAAGATGGTTTAACGTATACGTTTCATCTAAGAGAAGGTGTGAAATTTCACGACGGTACAGTTTTTAATGCAGAAGCAGTTGAGTTTAATATCCGTCGCTCATGGGATCAACAATTTGAATATTATGATCAGATTAGCGCCTCTAAAATGGCACTGACTTATCAATCTTTGAAGGATATTAACATCGTTGATGAATATACGATCCAACTCATATTAAAAGAACCTTTCTCTCCTTTATTAAGAATGCTCGCTCAAGGTAGTTGGGGAACTGGATTGATTCTTAGCCCGACAGCATTAAAAAGATGGGGAAATGATGGGTATGGAGAGCATCCTACTGGAACAGGTCCATTTAAGTTTGTCGAGAGAATTCGCGGGGAAAAAATTGAAATCGCTCGATTTAATGATTATTGGGGAGATAAAGCCCATGTTGATAAAGTCATTTTCCGACCGATCCCTGATGCAGTTGCTAGAGTGACAGCGTTAGAAACAGGTGAAGTAGATATTATTTCATCGCCCTTCCCGGACAGTGTTGCTCAGTTAAAAGAAAAAGGGTTTAACATTGGAGAAGGAGATATTCCTGAAGTATTTTATTTCTCTTTCAATTTTAATAATCCGTATTTTAAAGATCAAAAAATTCGTCAAGCATTCATCCATGCGATTGATCGGGTAGGGCTAACGAAAAATTTATTGAAAGATACAGCTTCCCCTGCGTACGGTATTCAATCACCTGGTAATGAAGCCTATGATCCAGCATTTCAGGATTATACGTATGATCCAAACGAGGCAAAAGCATTATTGAAAGAAGCTGGTTACCCAGATGGATTTACTACCACATTACAGACTTACGCTGGAACAGAAGCAGTTGCTGAATGGGTACAAAGAGATTTAGCAAAGGTAGGGATTAAATTAAATATTGAAACGTATGAATGGAATTCCTATTTATCTGAATGGGGAGCCGGAATGAAAGAAGAAGTCGGCTTAAACAGTATGTCTTGGGGATTTGTTACACCATATTGGTTGTATATTGTGGCGCACTCTGAGAGTGGGTCTAATGTAGGAAAATATCATAATCCGTCATTTGATGAGGCGGTTAATAGTGGGATTCATGAAGTGAATCCGGAAAAGGCGATTGAATATTGGAAAAAAGCGAATGAAATTGTTTCGGAAAATGCTGCTGTTGTTCCACTTTCCAATAATCGAACACCATACGCATTTGGCAAAAATGTAGAAGGTTTTGTAGTACCTGCTCAAGATTGGTATGACTTACATACAGTCTGGCTCAAGAAGTAAACAGTGAGAGGAGGGGAGCCATCCTATGTTGATGTATATTGTTAAACGGATCTTTTCCGTGATCCCTGTCTTATTAAGTGTTACTTTCTTTGTCTTTCTTATTGTCTATCTAATACCTGGAAATCCAGCGATCAACATATTGGGGCAAACGGCGACACCAGAAAGTATCGCAGCTTTAAACAAAGAATTAGGATTAGATCAACCATTTTGGAAGCAGTATACAGTTTGGCTCGGTCAGTTATTGGAAGGTGATTTAGGACAGTCGATCGTCATGTACGTTCCTGTTTCTGAAGTATTACTAATAAAATTAAAAAATACTTTGATATTAACGATTTTCAGTTTAATCATTAGCGTAGTTATTGGGATTACGCTCGGTACTCTCTCAGGTTTAAAGCCTTCATCTTGGTTTGATAAAACGAGTATGTTTTTTGCACAAGTTGGCGCCAATATTCCAGGATTTTTTCTCGGGATTGTTCTCATGTGGTTCTTCTCGTTAAAGTTAGGGTGGCTTCCTTCTTCAGGTATGTACGATTTACGAAATGAGGGCAGTTTGACAAGTTTACTTGAACACACATTATTACCGGCTTTCGCAGCCGCTACGGCATCACTTTCTGTTATAGCTAGGTTGACTCGCTCAAGTGTTATCGATGTTATGAATGCGGATTATATGAATACATTTCGCTCATATGGCATCCCTAAAAGATTAATTATTAAGCGACATTTGTTTCGCAACATTTTATCACCTGTGATTAATATTACAGGGCTGCAAGTTGGTTATTTAATTGGAGGTGTCTTATTCGTTGAAACAGTATTTGCTTGGCCAGGCATCGGAACACAACTTTATAACTCGATAACGGCTCAAGATATCCCAATGATCCAAGCGGGTGTTCTCTTTGTAGCTACTTGTTTTGTAATTGTAAATTTATTAACCGATATTATCGTTATGTTATTAAATCCTCGTCTAAGAGGCTAGAGAGGTGAATACTTCGTATGAGAAAAGCTAGTGGTTTTAGTCAATCTGGATTGCCGTTCCTTTCTAAGAGGACAACAATCGTTGATCTTTTACAACGCCTTTGGATATTTGTCTCTAAAGATAAACTCTTTTTCGTTGGAGGATTGATTGTCATAATGACGGTTGTATTCGCACTTTTTGCACCGTGGATATCTCCCTATGATCCTAATGTTGGAAATGGGGAATTGCGTCTTGCTCCTCCTGGGACGGCTGGTCACCCTTTAGGTGTAGATGATCAAGGCAGAGATATTTTAAGTCGACTTATATGGGGTGGAAGGATCTCATTGTGGACTACACTTATTCCAATATGTATCGCATTTATCGTTAGCGTTGTCTTAGGGTTAACTGCGGGATTTATGCAAGGAAGAACTGGCGGATTTATTATGCGAATTTTAGATGTATTATTAGCATTTCCAACTATTTTATTTGCGATTTCCATTGCGGCTGTACTAGGTTCAGGGATGTATACGATCATGGCTACTATTGCAATTGCCAATATTCCTTATATGACTAGAGTGCTATATGCTGCAGTTGTTGCTGAAACGGGAAAAGAATATATAGATGCTGCTCGGATACTAGGTGCATCTCGTTTTACTATTCTTTTCAAAGAATTACTGCCGAATGTGATTTCTCCTTTAATTGTTTATTCAACTTCGTTAATTGGTGTCATGATTGTATTTTCATCCGGACTTAGTTTTCTTGGACTCGGGATTCAGCCGCCTGATGCAGATTGGGGGAAAATGACTGCAGATGGAATGCAAGCCTTAACAAGAGGAGCCCTCCATTCGGCGACGATTCCTGGTTTTGTGATCCTAATTGTCTCACTTGGTTTCAATTGGCTAGGGGATGGATTAAGAGACTTGCTTGATCCACATAAAAGATAAAGGGGGGAGATTCTTTGCCATTATTAGAAGTTCGTAATCTTCATACAGAAATCACAACGCCAAGGGGTATGGTCAAGGCCATTAATGGAGTGGATTTTCAATTAGAATCTGGAGAAATACTAGCACTAGTTGGTGAGTCTGGATCTGGGAAAAGTATGACGGCGATGTCAATCATGGGATTATTGCCTAAAAAAATCGCTAGAATAACCGAAGGAAGCATTCGATTGAATGAAAGGGAGATAACGAAACTAACTGAAAAAGATTATAATCTGATTCGTGGTCAAGAAATGGCGATGATCTTTCAAAATCCGTTAACTGCTTTAGACCCAACCTATAAAATAGGTCAACAACTTTCTAAAACGATTGCTTATAGAAAGAACATCAAGCCAAAAGAGGCAAAAAGAGAAGCTAGTTATTGGTTAGAAAAGGTCGGTATTTCGGATGTTGATCGGGTGATGAATGCGTATCCCCATGCATTAAGTGGTGGGATGAGACAGCGTGTTGTCATTGCCATGGCGATTAGCTGTCAGCCGAAAATCTTAATTGCTGATGAACCGACAACAGCTCTTGATGCAACAATTCAAAAGCAAATCTTAACATTATTAAAAAAAATTAATCAGGAATTAAATATATCCATCATTATAATCACTCATGATTTTGGAGTTGTTGCCAATCTTAGCGACAAAGTGGCTGTGATGTACGCAGGGAAAATTATTGAATATGGTGAAACTCGTTCAATTTTCTCAGCGCCAAGGCATCCATATACACAAGGGTTAATAAAGGCCGTTCCGGAAATTGGCATGAAAAAATTGCATCATCGTTTAGTTCAGATTGATGGAAGCCCGCCTGACTTATTAACATTACCAAATAGCTGTAGTTTTGCACCGCGATGTAGAGAAGCTACTAGTCGTTGTTTTACTCAGGTTCCAAATCAAGTAGCTTTTGGGAACGAGCATTTTGCGGTTTGTTTCAATAGGGAGGTTGAGCGACGTGACCATACTGGTTGAAACGAAAAAAGTAAGCAAATTATACCCTGGAGCAAAGAAGCATTTTGGAATGAAACACGAATCACTCACCGCTGTAGATCAAGTTGATTTAACGATTAAGCAAGGAGAAATCGTCGGTTTAATTGGTGAATCTGGTTCTGGTAAATCTACTTTAGGGCGATTAATAGCTAGATTAATTGAACCGAGTGTGGGCAGTGTGTTTTTTGATGGAAAAGAGATTACAAATCTTTCACATAAAGAGCTGCTTCCTTATTATCGAAATATGCAAATGATTTTTCAAGATAGCAAATCATCGTTAAACCCAAGAAAGCCGATTGGTGAACAAATTGTTCAACCGATGCTACGACTTGGCGTTAGCGATAACCGATTAGCTGCTGAGTTAGCCGTATACAACTTACTCGAGAAAGTAGGCATGAAGAAAGATCATTTTTCTAGATATCCACATGAATTTTCCGGTGGTCAGTGTCAACGTATAGGCATCGCTCGAGCTTTAGCTGTGAACCCGAAATTTCTTATTTTAGATGAACCAACATCTGCTTTAGATGTGTCCATTCAAGCGCAGATTTTAAATTTACTGCTAGATTTAAGAGAGGAGTTCAATTTAACTTACTTATTTATTGGTCATAATCTAGCGATTGTTGAATTTTTCTGTGATCGAGTCATTGTTTTAGAGAACGGCCGAATTATTGAATCATTACAATCAGATGAACTGCATGCAAAGTCCGTTCATCCATCTACCCGAAACTTAATAGATTCTGTATTATCTGTGAGAGTTTAAGATGGGGCTAGGTCGATAAAATCGACTATAGTTAGTTGGTTGTTTAACGAATGAAGAAAAGGCTGTCCATGTCGGGCAGCCCAGTTGATTTTGTCATAGCTCGTGTTACGAGTCATCACGACTCCAAAGACTTAGCCATGTTTTTGAACCAATTTTTTTGTAATGGCTAGTAGTGTTCGCACATCTTCTACATTTGTCCTACCAGTCTCTTTATTTATGATGGAAGAGTAAACATGTGGAATGATTTTTGGCACATTTGCTTCTAGGGCAATATCTACTATCTTTTCGAAATTGTCTAAATCAATTCCACCAGTCGGTTCTAATGCGAAGCCTTCTTCACCACAAGCTTTGACGACTGCGCGGTACTCATCTTCACATGCTAACCCTTTCATCGGATAGTATTTCAGTGCATTTCCGCCCATATCTCGAACTAGAGCAATCGCTGCTTTGATAGGAACGATGGCTAAATCATCGGCTTTAGCACTGTTAGGACCGGTTGATATATTCACATAACCGACTTGACCAGTTGGCGATACCAGTGCATTGATCCAACTTTCCTTTTCTGCTAAATTAGCCCGTGTAGCTGCTACCGCAGGAAATACTTGATTAATATGACTACCGGGATAATGTTTAGCAATCTCGGAAACGATTGCTGCCTGGCGATTGTCTCCAGCACCTAAGCCAATTGAAACGGCCTCATCAATTTCTTTTCCATATGCTTTCATGTCTGCTACTGCTGATTCAACGGTAGGGTAGTTTTTTGATAGAATCCCAACTAATACGTGACCTTCTGCTGCCTCAAAAACTTCTACGGCGTTATCAATATGATTAGCTAGTACATTTAAAGCTATTCGATTTTGGTAAAAGCGTTTGTTCATATTAGACATTGTCCACTCCTCCTAAAATGGTTCGCAAACGATCTTCAATCACGTATATATCATCACCTTGTAAAGGGCGTGGATCGATATCAAAAAAGCCTTGGCGAACGCCGTAATCACGAGTATAAATCGCGATTAATTCACCATTCTTAAGCTGATCATTTACTTCTCTTGCTGTTATATACGTAAGTTCTGGATCAATCATGATTCGAGCTCTATAGATGGAACGACCAGCCTCATCTTGTACAATGGATACGTGTACACCATCGATAGATTCTAATGTTGTGAGAACTTGTAAACTTTCCTTTTCTTTTTTACTATTATCGGTTTTATTAAAATACTCATCCATTGCCTGTAATAAGCCAAATGTTGTTTCTTTGCCCACTTTCATACTTCTGCCGATGCCATGTAATTGAACTTTAAGCCATTCGATATATTTCTGTTTACCACAAACGATTCCAGAGCTTGGTCCTTCAATTGCCTTTGAACCACTATAAATAGCTAAATCAGATACTTGTACATACTTTTGCAAATCTTCTTCTGCAGCAGCATCGATGATGAATGGAATATGATTCGCTTTGGCAATTTCCCAAGCTTCTTCAACGGAAATCATATTTTTTTGTACGGCATGATGCGATTGAACATATAAGATGGCTGCGGTATTTTCGTTAATAGCGTCTGAAATATGCTCTGCCCTGCCTTCATTTGCATAACCAACTTCAACTACTTTTCCACCGCCGAGATAGACCATCGTTTCAATCGGTGCCCCGTACTGTACATTATGGCCTTTCAACATAATAATTTCATTTTTGGGAATGGATATTTGATGCAGTTTTTCGCTTTTTCGTTGGCTACCTTCTGTTACAATGGCTGCTATGGAAAGAGCAATACCACTGGATGCAGAGTTAACAACAATCGCTGCATCAGATTGTAGTAATCGAGCGATATGTTGACCAGCTTTGTCGACGAGATCAGCTATTTCAACATAATTTTGCCCGCCTACCTTCATTGCGTTCATGACAGAATCTGTTGGGGCAGAAACTCCTAATATACTCATTCTTCCACTTGCATTGATCACTCTTTTTAAACCGTATTTGGCATTTAATGAATTCTCCATGTACGACGGCTCCTTTTATCACAATGTTTTGTTCACTGTTTTTTTACATCTTCAGAATCTATTAAAACTACGGGATTATTCTAAAACTGTGAATCATTTGAGAAGAACTATGGCACCTATTTGATTCCAAAATCGGGTTTATTGAGCCACTTGGCTTGAGGAACAGAACAGCATCAATGAATACTTTTAGTGAATACCCGAGATATAGAATCTACTATAAACAGGGTGCTTTGGTCATGCCTACCTGTTAATAGAAGAGCTTTGGTGCTTTTAAAGATTTATGTAGTTGGTAATAAATCACTGAAATTTCTTTCTAATTAAAATTGAGAGTAGCATATGAATTAATATTGGTCAATTTAACGTTATGATGTTTAAAATAGTACAACAGAAGTCTAATTCTACTTTGTAAATGCTATTTTTTTATTATTATGACCAAAAAAGAGGTTACAGCCACTTTTTTGTGGTTTAATCATAGTAATTCATAAAGAATATAGAGGGTAAAAAGTGTTAGAAAGGAGAACGAATGGTTACAAGGAGAGAGGTTGCACAAAAAGCGGGTGTTTCACCATCAACCGTATCACGCGTCATTAATAATAATGGATATGTTGCAATAGAAGCTAGAGAACGAGTGGAAGCTGCCATTGCTGAATTGAATTATATACCTAATCGAGCAGCACAAAATTTACGGATGAAGTCTTATAAACAAATAGCTTGTATAACACCATCTATTACGAATTCCTTTTTTACGGAAATGTTTGTTGGGATAGAAGAAATGGCATTAGAAAGAGGATATTCTTTATCGTTATATAATATTACAAAAGAGAAAAAGAACTATTTGAAACAAGTATTGGAGGGGCCTTATGATGGCATGATTTTACTTGCTTCGTATGAAATTAGTGCAATAATGGATTTTGATAAAAATGAGCTGCATATGCCACTATCACTATATTTGGACCGTGTACTAGAAACAGACATTCCTCATGTTTTTATAGATTTGAATAAAGTGATGAAGCAATCTGTCGAGCATTTAATTCAACGCGGTCATAAAGAAATCATTTTTTTAGGGCATTATTTCGATAATGATATAGAGAATGCTAGATACGAAGGATATGAGAGTGCAATGAAAGCACATCATTTACCAATTAAGGACTATTATAAGAAATATATCGAAATGTATGATGACAAATTGACTACGGGGTATGCGGCGATCAAGTCGCTATTAGAAAATGGTCAATCATTTACAGCCGTTGCAGCATCGAATGATTTGTTAGCAGCGGGTGCGATGAGGGCCATCATTGAAAGTGGAAAAAAAGTGCCTGATGATATATCCGTTATCGGTGTTGATAATATTGAACTAGCGAATATCGTCACCCCAACATTAACAACGATGAATATCCCAAAAAGGGAAATCGGCAGAATACTAGTTGAACAATTATTAGATCAACTTCTCAATGAAAAGAAGGTTAAATCAATCATAGAAGCTGATGTTACTTTAATAGAAAGAGAGTCTGTTAAAAACATTAAATAATTGACAACGTTTTCATTAGGGTTTATATTTTGAATATTACTACTAAAGATTTCTAATTGAACATATCTAACCTGATATTGTTCAAAAGAATTCTTTTTATGACCAATGTGGTCACGTAACCACAACGCTTAAAAAGCTAGTTTGTTCAACTCTGTTTTACAGTCAAAAATTAATGATGTAGGAAGTATCGTAACAGTAATTATTTTGTTTTTTTGTATGCGGACATGGGGCGGGGCTTCACAACTTCATAATATAGTCAATTTTCTTATCAAGCATACCTATATTATTGAGAAATAGTTCTAAATTCGGCTTCGCAGTGCCGCCATTGTGATTAGGTGAGTGCAGTGTTGTACACGATTTAGCCTTCATAGCAAATGGTTGAGTTATAACGCCATATTCATTTTGTATATAAGGTAGATCAGTACAAGGATAATAAAAAATAGAAGGGATTTAATTGCTATGACATTACGAAATGATTGGGAAAACTTAGATATATTACAAAAGAATCGACTAAAATCAAGAGCGTATTTTTTCGGCTATAAAAACAAATCACTAGCTCTTTCGTATGATCGAGGAGAATCACTAGGATTTTTATTGTTAAATGGTGATTGGAAATTTCATTATGCCAATTCACCGATCGAATCTCCTAGTGATTTTTATGAAGAAGACTATTGTACAGAAAATTGGGAAACAATCCAAGTTCCTTCTCATTGGCAATTGAATGGGTATGGTAATCCTCATTACACAAATGTAAAGTACCCTTTTCCTGTAGAGCCACCATACATTCCGTCTGAAAATCCAACTGGCGCCTATATAAGAACGTTTACGCTATCGAAAGAAGCATTATCAGAAAAATTACATTTGATGTTTGAAGGTGTTGATAGTTCTTTCCATGTTTGGGTGAATGGGCATCCGGTTGGCTATAGTCAAGGAAGCAGACTGCCATCTGAGTTTGATATTACCGATGTTGTGAAAGAAGGAAAAAATAAAATCGCGGTCAAAGTCTATCAATGGGCGGAGTCTTCTTATATTGAAGATCAAGATATGTGGTGGCTAAGTGGTATTTTTAGAGATGTTTATATTGTCTCAAAACCTCATACTCATATCCAAGATGTCTTTATTAATAGTTATTTAGAAAACGATGTCAAATCTGGGCAATTAGACTATGAATTAGCAGTTCAAGGAGACTATCAAGGGCATCGAATCACTGTAGAAATATTAGAAAACGGTAGTTTAATAGCTGAACATGAACATACTATCGATTGTCAAGTAGTGACAGGCTCTATTCCAATTGAAAGCGTTAAACAATGGAATGCAGAAACACCGTATTTATATGATGTAGTAATTACATTATTGAATTCAAATAGTGAAGTCATTGAAGTGATTCCACAAAAATCTGGATTCAGAAATATTGAAATAAAAGGTGGACAATTATTAGTGAATGGCGTAGCTGTTATGTTTAAAGGTGTGAATCGACATGATGCCCATCCTGATTTTGGCCGCGCTGTTCCAGTTAGTTCGATGCTGGAAGATTTACTATTAATGAAGCAGCATAATATTAATGCGGTGCGAACAGCTCATTATCCGAATGATCCGCGTTTTTATGATCTGTGCGACAGACTGGGATTTTATGTAATTGATGAAACAGATCTTGAATGTCATGGACTAGTCATGGTTGGTCAACCACATCTACTCAGCGACGATCTAAATTGGCAAGCAGCATATGTTGATCGTATGGAAAGAATGGTTGAGCGGGATAAAAACCATCCGTCGATTATTATGTGGTCATTAGGGAACGAATCAGGATTTGGCCAAAACCATGTTGCCATGTATGAATGGGCCAAGAAAAGAGATCCGAGGAGATTGGTCCATTATGAAGGAGAGACGAGAGAAATCTTGTATGAAGATGATTTCGTACCAACGAAGGATCCGATTGCATCGGATGTTCACACGTCCATGTATACGTCCATTGATCAAATGAAAGCCATTGGTGGATTAACGAACTTACAGAAACCGCATATTTTATGTGAGTATGCCCATGCAATGGGAAATGGTCCAGGAGGACTGAAAGAATATTGGGAAACATTTTATACGTTTGATCGACTTCAAGGTGGCTTCGTTTGGGAATGGGTTGACCATGGTTTAAGGCAACATACGCAAGATGGTGAAGAATATTTTGCATATGGAGGCGACTTTGGTGAGAAAACACATGATGGTAATTTTGTCATTGATGGATTAGTACGACCTGATCGCACGCCTTCTCCAGCATTAGCCGAGTTGAAAAAAGTCATTGAACCAGTTGTCGTAACCGATTTTAATTTTGCTGAAAAGACGATTCTAGTTCAAAACCGCTTTGATTTTTCTGATTTATCTTCTCTACAATGTCAATGGGCGATAGAAGCTGATGGAAAGATTATCGGCAGTGGAATTGTGGACGTACCAGAGATTCCGCAAAATTCCGGGAGAGTGGTAGAGTTACCTATTCAAGTACCACATGTCGTGCGTGAAAATACGGATTATTGGTTGAATCTCGTTTGGACAACGAAAGAAACGACTGAATGGGCGGCTTCAGGTCATATTGTTGCCTGGTCACAACATGAACTTCCGATTTCTCAATATGTTTTTACTGAACAACGAGCTAATGGTCAATTACATGTAAAAGATGAGTTAGCTAAAATAATAATTGAAGGATCCAATTTCGAATTAACTTTTAATAAGCAAAACGGTCGCATAGAAGACTATTATTATAATGGTCAACTTATGCTCCATAAAGGACCAAGATTAAATTTCTGGAGAGCACCTATTGATAATGATATTTTAGGCTCTAATGAATTTTTGGCAAAGCCAGTCACTAAACAATGGAAAGAATATGGGATTGACGTCATGCAACATCGAATCAAACAAACGGTCATGACGGAGCAAGAAGATCTTCAAGTTGCTGTGATTTCATGTGAAGCAAGAGTAGCTCCGCCAGTTATTGCCTGGGGATTTGATGTATCGTATGAATATAAGGTTTATGCGGATGGAAGAGTGTTAGTTGATATTAAAGGTGTTACAACTGGAAATGGTCCAGAATCTCTGCCACGAGTTGGTGTAGAGATGATCGTAGAAAATAGCTTTGATGCTGTACAATGGTACGGATTAGGACCGAATGAAGCTTATGTAGATAGTCGATTAGCTGCCAAGATGGGGGTATGGTCATCAACAATTGATGGTTTGTATACGCCATATATTTTCCCACAAGAAAACGGCAACCGCCATCAAACGAAATGGGCAAGCTTATCAAAAGAGAATGGTGAAAGTATGCTCGTTAGTGGAAATTCTTTTGATTTCTCAGCAAGCTATTATACAGTTGAACAACTTGAAAAGGCCAAACACACATATGATCTTGTTACGCAACCATATATCACTTTACACATTGATAAACAACAATATGGCTTAGGATCAGCTAGTTGTGGTCAAGATGTTCAAGAACAATATCGACTAAAGAATGAAGATTTCCAATATTCATTTGTGATTCAGCCATATCATCAAAATGCAAACTCGCCAGTCGTATTAAGTAAAAAATTTCAAAACAAGAATGCGATTGATAATCCAGTAAAAGAGGGAAGCCAGGTTTTAAATCGCATCTAGGATAAAAAAATCCGTTTTATAATGTAGCTATATATAGTGGAAGGAAAGGAAACGAGCAATCAGTGGGGAGTAAAAATCCCACTGATTGAAATTTCACTTGATCTGATTATGTAAATTCTATACATTCGGTCTATCGTAGGTGAAAGCTGAAACTTTGTCTTGATTCTATTTGTCGAGAAAGAAATTTGAAAAATTTTAGAAGACCGAAAAAATGTTTTCTTTCATATTGGAATGACATCTTATTTAATACATATTGTAAAATTTTGAAATAAAGTATAAAATAATAAATACATACTTAATTAATTTAATTAAGTTATAAAACATATGAAGTGAATTCGATATCCTTTTAATATTCCACCCAAACTACTTAAATCGAGGTGTCATGTATGAAAGATATTTATCAACATATCCAAAATTTACTATACTATGGTCGTGAAAATGACTTGTTTAGGCAAGAAGATCTAATTTACGTGAGAAATCGTGTTCTGTCTCTTTTGGGGCTTGATGAATGGGAAGAGTGTCATCATACAGACCCTCTACCTTCTTTAGTAGAAATTTTGACGAATCTATTAGATTGGGCACATGATCAAGGCTTACTTACATCTAATACGGTTTCTGAACGGGATATTCTTGATACGGAAATTATGAACTGTCTGATGCCTCGGCCTTCTGAGGTAATTCGCCTATTTAAGAATCAATATGAGAATCATCCGGAACTAGCGACGAAATTCTTCTATAATATTTCTACTGCTTCAAACTATATACGTTTGGACCGGATAGCTAAAAATAAAGAGTGGCAAGTAACAACTCCTTACGGTGATATCGATATTACAATTAATTTATCTAAACCGGAAAAAGATCCGAAAGAAATTGCGGAAATGAGGGAAGCGCCTTCATCTTCCTATCCTACTTGTCTATTATGTATTGAAAATGAAGGGTATAAAGGTACACTTAGGCATCCTGCACGAGCGACGCATCGAACGATTCCGATTCGCTTACATGATGAGGAATGGAGATTTCAATACTCGCCATATGTATACTACAACGAACATAGTATTATTTTTCGAGAAGAGCATACACCGATGAAGATGTCTAGAGCAACGTTTGATCGTCTACTCGACTTTGTTGATCAATTTCCGCATTATTTCATTGGTTCCAATGCTGATTTGCCTATTGTTGGCGGTTCTATTCTATCGCATGATCATTTCCAAGGCGGCAAATACACATTTGCGGTCGAAAAGGCAGAAATGGTTGAAACGATCTCTCTCGATGCATATCCATCGACAAGGATTGGTATTGTGAATTGGCCAATGTCAGTTATCCGTATCCAAGGGGGTAAGGAAGATGTGGCAAATGTTGCTGAGCATATTTATGAAAGTTGGAAAAAGTATGTCGATCTTGAGGCAAATATTGTTGCATACACAGGAAACACTTTACACAACACTGTGACACCTATAGCACGTCGACGGGGCAATTTATATGAAATGGACATTGTCTTAAGGAATAATCGCACAACAGAGCAGCATCCAGACGGAATTTTCCATCCGCATCGTGATCTCCATCATATTAAAAAGGAGAATATTGGATTGATTGAAGTGATGGGACTTGCTGTGCTACCGGGGAGGCTTGCAACGGAATTAGAGCAAATCGCCGACTATCTTGTGAAGCCGATACAGAAGGAAAAGTGGAACAAAGAGTTGCTCAAACACTGGGAGTGGTATGAGGATATGTGTCAAAGATTAGATCGTATCACGAAAGAAAATGTAATGGTTATTCTAAAAGAAGAAGTGGGAATGAAATTTCAACGCGTTCTTGAAGATGCTGGCGTATTTAAAACCACGGAAGAAGGAAAACGAGCTTTTACTACATTTTTAAATTCACTGTAGATTATATATTTAAGAACTTCAGTTAGGCAAATGGAAAAAGGGGAAGGAAGAGCTTACATGGATATAAATCAATTAAAAAAGTTATACGATCAAGAATACGGAATAACAGATGAATGGCGCGTGTACTTTGCTCCAGGTAGGGTGAATTTAATTGGAGAGCATACGGATTATAATGGGGGGTATGTTTTTCCAGCCGCTTTAACTTTCGGAACTTGGGCTATCGTAAGTCCGCGCCAGGATGGAATATACAATTTTCGCTCTGCTAATTTCGAGTTAAAGGTGAGCTGTCATGTCTCAGAAATAGCGTATATAAAAGAGCATGACTGGGCCAATTATCCAAAGGGTGTTCTGAACGAGCTACTTGAAGTCGCGGGTCCAGAAAAAGCGCAATATTATACAGGGGCAAATATATTGTTTTACGGAAATATTCCAAATGGAGCTGGGCTATCTTCTTCTGCGTCAATCGAACTTGTGACAGCGCTTTCCTTGAGTGAAATTGCAGGAATGGAGATTCCAATGGTTGAGCTAGTTAAGTTAGGCCAACGTGCCGAAAATCGCTTTGTTGGTGTTAACTGTGGCATTATGGATCAGTTTGCTGTAGGAATGGGCAAAAGTGAGCACGCGATTAAGTTGAAATGCGATACGCTTGAATACGAATATGTTCCAGTGAGAATTGATGGCTACAAGCTAGTGATTATTAATACAAATAAGCGAAGAGGTCTAGCTGATTCCAAATATAATGAGCGCAGGAGTGAATGTGAGGAAGGATTAAGAATCATCCAACAACAATTACCCGATGTTCAGTCATTAGGAGATATTAGCGTTGCTGATTGGAAAAGGGTTCAACATATGGTTAAAGACGAAATCATTCGTCGAAGAGTGGAACATGTAGTGACAGAAAATGAACGGGTTATTTCTGCAATGGAAGCATTAGAGAAACACGATCTTGTCATGTTTGGAAATTTAATGAAGCAATCTCACGAATCTTTACGTGATTTATATGAAGTGACAGGAATTGAGTTAGATACTCTATTTGAAGAAGCAGCGAAAGCTGAAGGCTGTATTGGTACAAGGATGACAGGAGCAGGTTTTGGAGGCTGTAATGTTAGTCTTGTGAAGAATGAGGATGTTCCATCATTTACAGAGACAGTAGCAAGGAATTATACAGCTAAGACAGGTATCGAGCCGACTTTCTATATATGTGAAATTGGTGATGGTACAAAAGAAATAGTTAAGGAGGATAAGGGATGGCGATTTTAGTAACAGGTGGAGCGGGTTATATAGGTAGCCACACGGTATTAGAGCTATTAAATCAAGGTGAAGAAGTCATTGTCATAGACAACTTAAGAACTGGCCATAGAGGATCTGTAGTGGGAGGGCAATTTTATCAAGGCGATCTTCGTGACCGCACCTTTTTAAACCATGTTTTTGAACAGCATGAAATTGAAGCAGTTATTCACTTTGCAGCAAATTCGTTAGTTGGAGAGAGTGTGTTACATCCGTTAGATTACTATGAAAATAACTTAATAGCATCACATACACTTGTATCTACTATGCTTCGACATGGCGTTAAGAAAATCGTATTCTCATCAACTGCCGCCACTTATGGAGAGCCGAAACAGATTCCAATCAAGGAAACAGATACGACCGATCCAACAAGTCCATATGGTGAAACGAAACTGGCAATGGAAAAAATGTTTAGATGGTGTGATAACGCTTACGGATTAAAGTCTATTTCGCTACGCTATTTTAATGCGGCAGGTGCTCATCCAGATGGAAGTATAGGGGAAGATCATCAGCCGGAAAGTCATTTAATCCCAATTGTTTTGCAAGTTGCTTTAGGAGTGCGGGAGTCAATCGGAATTTTTGGAACTGACTACTCTACTGAAGATGGGACTTGTATTCGGGATTATATCCATGTGATGGATCTCGCTAATGCACACTGGCTTTCCCTTCAGCATTTACGCAAAAATGAGACAAGTGACGTGTTCAATCTTGGAAATGGAATGGGTTTTTCGGTGAAAGAAGTCATCGAGACAGCACGGAAGGTAACTGGACATCCAATCCCAGAGTCGGTAAGCCCGAGGCGTCAAGGTGATCCAGCTATTTTGATTGCATCTTCTGAAAAGGCACAGTCTGTTTTAGGGTGGAAGCCGAGGTTTAACGATTTGGAAACAATTATAGATACCGCTTGGAACTGGCATCAAGCTTATCCAAACGGTTACGAGGATAAAAGATAGGGGGATCATTATGGAGACTATCGTTGGAACACCGCTAGAGAAAGTGAAACAGTTTATTGCAGATAAACAGATTGACGGTGTGTTTTTCCGAAAACGGAGCAATTTTGCCTGGGTTACTGGTGGAAAGGATAATCATATAGTCAATACAATAGAAGAGGGTGTAGCTGATTTATTAATATTGGCCGATAAAAAATATTGCATTACTTCAAAAATGGAATCGGCACGCATTCATGACGAGGAGCTTTTAGGCCTGGGCTATGAATTTATGACTCTTGAATGGTATGAAGATCAGGATTCCATTGTACAAGGTCTAACAGACGGAAAAAAAATCGCAAGCGATGTACCCATCGGCAACTTTCTAGACTTCGGTCATGAACTCACTAGCCTTCGTTATACATTAACTTGTGAGGAAGTTGACCGGTACCGTTGGCTATCTAAGCAGGCAGCGAAGGCTGTTGAGTCGACATGTCGTGAAGTTCAACAAGGGTGGACAGAGTTTGAGATCCAGGCTCATCTGGCAGCAAAAGTTATTAAAGAGGGGATTAATCCTCAACTCATTCTTGTATCAACGGATGAAAGGGTATTTAAATACCGCCACCCTATTCCAACAGAGAAAAAATTAGCTAATTATGCAATGATTGTTCTTTGTGCGGAAAAATGGGGACTCGTCTCCAACGTTACTCGTTTCGTTCATTTTGGTGAACTGCCTGCAGAACTATATGAAAACAAGCAAAAGCTAGTTCAGATTGATGTGGCGATGAATGCAGCTACAAGACCTGGAGCTGCGATTAAGGATGTATTACAGACAGCGTTTGCTAAGTATGAGGAAGTAGGGTATGGCGAAGATTGGCGCTTCCTGCATCAAGGCGGACCAACGGGTTATGCGAGCCGGGAATTCCTTGCCACTCCAAATGCAGAAGGAACGGTTCTGGAAAATCAGGCATTTGCTTGGAATCCTGCCATCCGTGGCATTAAATCTGAGGATACGTTCCTTGTCGGTAGGGAAGGAAATGAGTACCTAACTTACACGGGGGAGTGGGTATATTTAACGGTGAATCACAATGGGAAAACGTATGTACGCCCGGATATCCTAGTACGCTAAATTTTACCAAACGAAAAAACGGCCATAGTTTTTTACAGGTTTACTTGTGAGGTGTAAAAACGGAAGAAACTTGTCAAACGTTGGTTCATTCGCGTGTTTATCATCACTAAATTCACGGACATATCATGGATGCGCTACTAAACATAATATATTAAAATTCACATTATAAATGAAATCACACTCACTCCAAAATTATTTTATCCGATTAGCATTCCAGTGTGAAAAAGTAGCACAAATGCTGATAATCCTTTATATTACAATAAAAAACACACTGTGAAATCCAGTGTGTTTTCCTTTGTGTTTGATTGTATGCACCTCTGAAGTGGACTCGTTAAGATTTTAACCGGTATTTCATATAGCGTAGACTAGTGATGGCTTTACTAAAAAAATAGAAAATGAGATGTCAGGTGTTGCCAGGTGTTGCAAACAATTGAGCAAGGATTAATGCAATTGCACCCATAACAGTGGCGTCTGCTCCAAACTTTGAGATGATGACCTCTGTCTGTTTCGCTGAATCGGTCAGTGCACGCTGTTCAATCGTCTTCTTTACGCTTTCAAGAATGAATTCCTTGGCATTTGAAACCCCTCCGCTAATTACAATCCGCTTTGGATTTACGGTATGGATTAAATTCGTGACGCCTACACCAAGATAACGTCCAGCTTTATTTAAAATATTCTTGCTTAACAGGTCTCCCGCTAATGCAGCCTGATAAATGACTTCACCATCGATTTCATTTTCCTTGTTACTAAGTATACTAGATTCTCCAAGTTTCAATTCTTTCTTAAGACTTTCAACAATTGCGGGACCGGAAGCGAATGTTTGCAAACACCCATAATTGCCGCATGTACATTTCGGGCCATTAAGATCAATAGCCATATGACCGATTTCTCCGCTAATATAGTGTTCGCCTCTGAACACTTGTCCGTTAATAATGATTCCAGCACCAATTCCTCTGCCGACATTAATACAGACAATGCTATCATCACCATGACCATTTCCAAACCAAAGTTCTCCAAGACTCATGGCCCTTGCATCGTTTTCAATCAGGACCACCATCTGAAATTCTTTTTCTAGGGCATCTTTAATCCCGATATTTTTTAATTTTAAGTTGGGGGCAAAAACGGAAACACCCTGATCAACATCCACAATACCGTGCATCCCAATTCCGATCCCAATGATTTTGTTCCGATCTATTTGTTCATTCTTTTGGATGGCATAGATGGAGGTAATCATTAAATCAAGCAGGCCATCATTTGTTATGGAGTCTGGAATAGGGTGAATCTGTTTTTTTCGGATTCTGCCATTTATGTCGGTCAGAATAATTTTGAGATGGTGGGAACCTATATCGAGGCCTATAACATGAAACATGTCACTGTTTAAAGTGAGTAATGTCGGTTTTCTGCCTCCACTTGAAACACCTAAAGACGTTTCAATGATCATTTCTGTTTCAAGTAACTCCTTCACAAGATTGCTAACGGTTGGAGGAGTGAGCTTTGTTGTTTTTGCAATATCGGCTCTCGAAATGCCCCCTTTTTTACGAATCGTATTCAATATGACGGATCTATTTAAAGACTTCATTAATTGGAAGCTTCCTGTTACAATATTGGGTTCCATTTCCTTGCTCCTTGTCTGGAATATATAGTTAATTAAATATAATTATAAACTATAATGATGTAAACGGCAAAACGGATCTATCGAAGCGGGGTATTAGCGGCGCTAGAACGGGACTATTGAAAAGGAAAAGAAATTGATAGAATTCTTCTTTATTACGTAAGATTTTAGTATTTCCTCAGATTAAGACTAAATAAAAGGAAACACAGAACAATAATTAGCATCATAGAAAAGAAATTATCAGTTTGGGAGCTTAGTACTCTACAAAAGTTTGAGCAAAGGCATTGTAAATCAAGAATATGATCCAAAATTTGGATTTTTGGGCGAGATTAGGGACATTACGATCCTTAAAGGAGATTTGAGCGCCAGAATAAGCAATTAGTTATTCGTTCAAACAGTGAGGGTCTTACTGCCAGTTAATGCGGGATAATCGTAGAATTCCCACTAACAAGTTCAGTATGATTACAGAGCGAGCTCTAAACAAGCATGAAATGTAGATGATTTATCCATCATTAGCCTTAGCCGAATAAGACAAGCTACATAAACTATTAAGAAGGGAGAAATTTCATCCCAAGAAATGGAACAATTACAATATGACGCAAGTTGTGTTTCTTTCAAAACCAACAGCTAAATCAATTTGTTTCTCATAAGTTAAGCTCCCCCATGTTTTGCATACTAGGAGGTGACAACATGATTAACTGGAAAGTACGTTTTAAAAATCCAATCTTTATTTTTACAGTATTTATACCTGGGGTCTTAATTCTTGTGCAAATGATTGCCGCATTTATTAACACGTATATTCATCCTATTGGTTTTTCTATTACTGAAGATGCGATGAATGGATTGTTGGGGATTGTCAACTTTATCGCTATTACTTTCTTTGGTGTTGGTAGTGTGATTGATCCAACTACGAAAGGAATAAAGGATAGTGAGAGGGCAAAACAATACGACCAGCCTCAGTAATATGTTGTAGCTGTTAAACAAGATTTTTGCCAAAAAACATAACTACATTAAACAAAATCGCTTTAATGTAGTGATAGGGTGCCAGTTTTAATGGATCCACATTTAATTGAAGTGAAGCGTATAAATGTTAGTGCGTGTCAAACTTATCATATCAATTACATGATAAGTTTGACACGTATTTTTTTAGGTATCTATGTTGGATGTAAATGTTCTGTAAAGTGAAATTTACACATTCTTAGTGTGGGAATGTTTTTTGCTTAATATTTGTTTTGTATATTCATAGTGTAATACAAAACAAAAACAAATATCTTCTGGAGGGAAAAACAATGTCATGGAATCGTACTTGGAAAAAAGGAATTATCGGAGTAGCAGCTATATCAATGTTAGCGGCGTGTTCAGCAAACGATGCATCTAAAGGATCAAGCACAGGAAAAGAAAGTAATTATAATGATTTGACATTGACTCAAATAGAAGAAAAAGCAAAAAAAGAGGGCGAAGTTAATTCAGTTGGGATGCCGGATACGTGGGCAAACTGGGGTGAAACTTGGAGCGATTTAGAAACAAAATATAAACTAAAACATTCAGATACAGATATGTCCAGTGCTGAGGAGTTAGCTAAATTTGCAGCAGAAAAAAAGGATGCAACAGCTGACATTGGTGATGTTGGAATTGCCTTTGGACCGATTGCAGAGGAACAAAACTTAACATTATCTTATAAAACGTCTTATTGGGATGACATTCCAAAATGGGCCAAAGATGATAATGGAGACTGGGTTGTTGGCTATACAGGTACGATGGCCTTTATTTCAGACAAGAATAATGTAAAAGATGCTCCAAAATCATGGGACGATTTAAAAAATGGCAATTACAAAGTTAGTATTGGTGATGCATTAACAGCAAACCAAGCACAATTTGCTATATTAGCAGCTGCGTATGCTTTCGGTGGAGACGAAAAGAATATTCAGCCGGGTATTGATTTCTTTGCAGAATTAGCGAAACAAGGTCGTTTATCGGCTGGGGATCCAAGTGTTGCTAACCTAGAAAAAGGTGAAATTGATGTTGCTTTACTTTGGGATTTTAATGCACTAGGGTATCGCCAACAAATTGATGCAAAGCGTTTCGACATAACGATTCCGGAAGAGGCATCTGTAACATCTGGCTATGCAACGGTTATTAACAAATATTCGAAGAACCCGCATGCTGCTATGTTAGCTCGTGAATACATTCTTTCGGATGCAGGGCAAGAAAATTTAGCAAAAGGGTATGCACGCCCAATTCGCGAAAATGTGAAGTTACCAGAAGAAGTTAAATCCCTGCTATTACCAGAAAATATGTATAAAAATGCACAGCCTGTTGGCGATCAAAAAGCTTGGGAAGATACAACGAAAAAGATTCCTCAAATGTGGCAAGAGCAGGTGTTAATCCATGTCAAATAATCGTTTAATTATGATCGTAGTAGACGCGCTTCGTTTTGATACGGCGTGTTCGCATATGGGATTTATGCAACATCTTGTTGAACAAGGAAAGGTCGCACGTTATGAAGTGAAGTCGGAAGTACCTTCACTATCTAGGCCGCTTTATGAAACCATTTTGACTGGAACACCTCCTTTAGTCCATGGAATCGTCGGTAATGGAGTCGTTCGATTATCGACGCAAGAAAGTCTGTTTCATTTAGCTAGACGCAGCGGGAAGACAACCGCTGCAGCAGCTTATTATTGGGTAAGTGAACTGTATAATCATGCGCCGTTTCGTCATGATATCGATCGAATTCAATTGGACAAAGATGCACCGATTGAAAATGGCCTGTTTTATTTTGAAGATCATTATCCAGATAGTCACTTATTCGCCGAAGCACAGTGGCTTGTTTCTGAAAAGAACCCAGATTTTCTATATATACACCCGATGAATGTAGATGATGATGGCCATAAATTTACAGCTGATTCTGTACAATATCGTAATCGTGTTTTAGCTACAGATACTCTATTGGCTCTTACCTTGCCAAAATGGATGGATCTCGGTTATGACATCATCGTAACCGCTGACCATGGGATGACAGTTGATGGGAATCACGGTGGGAATACAACAAATGATCGCCATGTTCCATTATTTATTGCTTCTAAAAAAGTAAAGCCGATTGTTCAAGATCAGATTGTTTCACAGCTGCAAATGGCTCCACTTGCTTGTCATTTACTTGGAATCGATCCATCAGAAGCGATGGTCCCTCTACTCATACCTGGCCTAGTCGACTAAGGAAGGGAGACATCATGAACATGTCTGGAAAAAAAGGCGTATTGCTCATATTAGTACCGTTCGCTTTGTTGATGACGTTCTTTTTTCTCGTACCGCTTATTCACATGTTAATGAGTAGTTTTTCAAATAGTGATGGGTTTACGTTCGAACATTATCAAGAAGCGTTATCTAGTTCTTATATTTTACAAGGGTTTAAAAACAGTTTAGCTTTGTCCGTCGTGTCAGCGTTCATCGCGTTAGTCGTTTCGTTGCTAGGCGTATACGCGATGACGAATTTTTCCGAACCAGTGCGGGAAAAGTTATTAATTTTATCTAATTTAACTTCTAATTTCTCAGGTGTACCGCTTGCGTTTGCATTTATCGTGTTGTTGGGAAACAGTGGTCTATTTACTTTAGCGCTTGATTCATTTGGCTGGGATTTATCTTTTTCTCTTTATAGCTGGTCAGGGCTATTACTCATCTATATTTACTTTCAACTCCCGCTTTCGATCATGCTTCTCTATCCAATTTATTATGGAATTCAGCAACAATGGAAAGATGCCGCTGCGTTATTAGGTGCTTCACCGTTGATGTTTTGGAGAAAAATCGGCCTGCCCATTATACTTCCAGGTATTGCAGGTACATTCACGATATTGTTCGCCAACGCGATGGGTGCGTATGCTTCTGCTTATGCATTAACAGGAAGTAATTTTAACTTAGCAGCCATTCGTATTGGGTCACTTATTTCAGGGGATATCTTTGCTCAACCAGAATTAGCGAGTGCCATCGCCGTCTTACTTGGGGTAATTATGATTATCGGGATGTTACTGAGTGAATGGCTTATCAAGAAAACGAGAAAGGATTTGTCGAAACGATGAAGAAATTTACAATCGTCATGCTAATCCTAATCGGTATCTATTTAGCTTTACCGATTTTTGCGACAGCGTTGTATGCATTTTCAACGGAATGGAATAAAACCATTTTACCAGAAGGATTAACGTTTGAATGGATTCGTACACTATTTCAAGATGCTCGCTTTATTGAAGCATTCGGCAGGTCTGTACTTCTTTCAGGTAGTGCTGTTTTCATCTCGATTTTGTTTATTGTGCCAGCCATTTTTGTAATTGTTCTATACTTTCCAGCATTGGAAAAGTGGTTTCAGGCAAGTGTTGTGATGGTATATGCCTTCCCAGGGATTATCTTATCAGTCGGAATCATTCGGTTTTATTCGGGGACGAGTCTACCAATGATCCTCGCTGTGACAGGAGTGTATGTCATTAGTGTACTTCCGTTTATGTACCAAGGAACACGAAATAGCTTACGTAATGTGCAAGGGCGGCAATTGATGGATGCGGCGGAGCTATTAGGCGCCTCAAAAATGGATGCTTTCCGTAAAGTGTTACTTCCATCGGTTTATCCAGGATTATTTGTCGCATCACTTTTATCCTTTTCTGTTTTATTTGGTGAATTTGTTTTGATTAACCTTGTTGTTGGTTCTCGATTTGAAACAGTTCAAATTTATTTAATGGAAAAATTAAGTACAAGTGGTCATATTGCGAGTGCGATTGTGTTCGTATACATCGTATTGATGGGCATTCTGACGCTAGTGATGGCGACATTAACGAAAAAGGCGAAGGGAATGAGACACGCATGAGTAAAGTTGTATTAAAAGACGTTCATAAACAATATAAAGATGCACATGTTCTTTCTGGGATTGACATGAACATTGAAGACGGGGAATTTGTCACGTTACTTGGCCCGAGTGGCTGCGGAAAAAGTACGATCCTACGTATTTTATCCGGACTGACAGAGGCAACGGGCGGCAATGTGATGATTGATGGGAAAGACATGAAGAAAGTCCCTCCGAAAAATCGGCAAGTAGGTATGGTGTTTCAATCCTACGCCTTATTTCCGAATATGACCGTGTATGAAAATGTAGCGTTCGGCTTAAAAATGCGTAAACAACCAGTAAATGAAATTGCAGAACATGTAGAGAAAATGATCAATCTCGTTGGTTTAAAAGAGAAGAAAGAGGCATTTCCACATGAGCTTTCAGGTGGTCAGCAACAGCGGGTTGCACTTGCTCGTTCACTAGTTGTTCGTCCGAAAGTACTGTTGCTCGATGAACCATTAAGTGCGCTGGATGCCCAAATTCGGAAACACCTACAAGTTGAACTTCGAACAATACAACGTGAGCTGAAAATGACCATGATTCTTGTGACACACGACCAAGAAGAAGCGATGACCGTTTCTGATCGTATTTTCGTCATGAATCAAGGGAAAATTGCACAAGAAGGAACACCTTTTGAAATTTATACACAACCTAAAACTGAATTCGTTGCCAATTTTATTGGGCGATATAATGTTTTTACAAAAGAACAGATAGAGAATTTACTTGGAGGAAAGATGACGATCTTAGCAGCGAAGTATGCAATTCGTCCTGAATCGATTCAATTTCGGCCTCAAACATCCTCTTATCCAATACGTGCAATTGCTGGCGATTCTATAATGAATGGAAATGTAATTCGTACAACTTTTCATGCCGACAATAAGCAATTTACGATGGAACAATTGCATCATCAATCCTCTGCATTTGAAAAAGGCACGGAATATCAATTATTCGTAGAACCAAAGGATGTTATTGCTTTATCATGAATGAATTAAAGGAAGAACGTCAGCGTTTAATTATTCAATGGGTAAATGAGGAGAAACGTGTATCTGTCGCAAAACTGGCGACAATGTTTTCGGTCACACCAGAAACGATTCGCCGCGACCTGACCGAGTTAGAAGAACAGGGACAATTAACGAGAGTACATGGTGGAGCTGTTTTATATACAAAACTAGAGGAAGAACAGGTTTTTTTACGAAAACTTGATATGAATCGAGCAGAAAAAGAACAAATTGCTTTAATGGCGACATCGCGTATTAAGGATGGCGATTCAATCGCCATTGATGTTGGAACGACGACCGTTCATATAGCTGATTTTATTCAAAACGTACAAAACTTAACAGTGGTGACGAATTCGATTGCAGCTGCCGATCGTTTTAATCAAGCGATTGAAGAGAAACGAATGACAGGAAAGGTCATTATGTTAGGTGGCTTAACGAACCCTGCACAATCTTCTGTCTCGGGTGCTATGACACTTGAGTGGCTAAGTCATATGCATGTGGACCAAGCCTTTATTTCTTGTGGGGGAATCGTGGCGGATACAATCTATGATTATGATTTAGATGAGTCGCTCGTTTCCGCGAAAATGATGGCAATCAGCAAGAAGAATATTTTGCTTGCGGATGCATCGAAAATAGGCGTCCCGTCTTTCTTTTCATTCGGACAAGCTAGCCAATTTGATGAGGTAATAAGTGATCAACCTTGTCCGAAAGATTGGCAAGAATGGTATAAACATTGGACTATAACAAAGAGGAGTCGAGTAGAATGTTAATCGATTATCACGTACATCTAGAAGAAGGACCTTATTCATTTGCTTGGCTCGAACGTACGTCGAAAGCAATGGAGCATTTCCGAGATAATGAAGTATTGGAGCATGGTTCCAGAGATAAGATTGAAAAACAAATTAGTCAGCTTCAAAAGCGACTAAATGCCGGATGCTATAGTGAAGAGTGGTTGGATTTATATTTGAAAAAGGCCAAGCAAATCGGTTTGAAAGAAGTCGGGATTGTCGATCATCTATATCGTTTTAAAGAAACAAAAAATTATTTTGAAAAAGCGTTGAATTTGGATCCAAACGATTCAATTGGGGAATTGCAAGCGTATTGGTTAAGAAATGTCATGACGGAAAAGATGGATGATTTCACTTCCGCAATTTCAGCCGCAAAAAAACGCTGGGAAAAAGAAGGAGTCTCATTAAAGCTAGGGATTGAAGCGGATTATTTTGTCGGACAAGAGCAGGAACTTGCAGCACTTTTAACCGGAAAACCATGGGATTATGTGATCGGTTCTGTTCATTTTGTGGATGGATGGGGATTCGATAATCCACAAACAGCAACTCGCTTTGAAAAAATGGACCTAGAAGTCCTATATACACGTTTTTATGAAACGGTTGAAAAGATGATTCGTTCCAACATGTTTGATTTTGTTGCCCATTTAGATAACTTAAAAGTATTTAATTTTAAAGTGGAAAATGAATCCTTTAATCATAAATGGTATGAACGAATTGCTAAAGCATTACAAGAAACGAATACCGCTACTGAAGTGAATGCCGGTTTATACTATCGCTATCCAGTTCAAGAAATGTGCCCATCTGTTGATTTTTTAACAACGATTGTTGCAAAAGATGTACCCATAACCCTTTCTTCCGATTCTCATTATCCAGATGATCTTGGCAAATATGTAGCAGAGAACAAGAAGTTATTGCAAAGATTAGGTGTTTCACAAGTAGCAACCTTTAACCAAAGAGAAAGAATTTTAGTACAGATCCAGTAAGATGGGTCTGTTTTTTTGAAGAGTGTTCCCATTCCTATATCTGGTCGTTACGTATACGTAGTGTCTCCCCGGTTCATACGTTTATGTTGAGTACTAATTTGTCAAATTTTAGGCAGGACTTTCTTCGCTCCTAGTAAAAGCCAGGTACTGAGAACGAATGGCATTGTTAGCGCTGGTAGACCGTAGGGTAAAAGCAAAGTGCTTAAGCCAGCCATGATGGGCACGGTTAAACAAGCTGCAATGATCCCTGTGATAAATGAAAATTTTGTCCTTTCTGTATTGAAAACAATTGAAACTGCTAAAATGGCTAAGATTGCATTGTATCCATAAAGTCCCATGAAAATTAGTCCGTGTTCTCCTTCTAATTGATAGGAGACCAGTAAGGCAGTAATATTTCCGATAATGGCATAAAGACCAAATTTCCAACCAGCAAAAAAAATAGCGATAAAGAGGAGTACCCCAGATAAAGTATTATCAAGGAAAAAAATTTGTCCAATTCCTTTAAAGCTTCCTTCTATCCAATTACCTTTTCCGGCTATGTTTAACGTCCAATTGGCTAATGATTGAGGCTCCAAATCTGCACTTAAATGGAAAGTTTCTAATCGATATGAAGCGAGCAATATAAACCACGTCAAGACAAAATATGGGAAAGTAAGAATGGGGATTTCTGTTTTTCGCATAATGTGCATCAAGGCAGCTGTAAAAAGTGCAGCAATAGCAGATGCGATTAATGCAATGATCCACTGATAAGGTCCATTTAAATATTCGGTGAGTGCAATTCCTGTCAATACGGAATTATATCCGAATAAACCTTGATTCACAATTTTTTTATCTGCCCCTCCTATTGTTCCGATAAGTGTACCAATTATAGCTGATACAAGGGTTATCATTCCTAAGAAATAATCCGAAATCGTAATCGCAAGTAAAATTAAAACTCCAGTCAATGGATTTTCAATCAATATAACTTGAGAGATGCCATTTAAAGTGGCTATGATGAAAGAAAAAAATGAATGCTCATATGATAAATTGCTTTTTCTTTTTTCCATGTAAATCCCCCCTCAATTTTCACTCATATTTTAATGAATCCTCATAAATAAAATAAAAACTCAATTGTAAAAGGAAATAGTTGTTTAAATACAAATGAATTGGAAATGCTAAATATGTCTGTTTTTTTATTCAAACAAATATCTACATCTTAGTATTTTCATCTTTAGAAAAGATTCTGTTGGTAATTACATGAAAATGAGGAGGAGTACGATGCAGCTTTTACCGCGTGAAATCGATAAACTGATGATCGTTGTGGCAGGAGATCTAGCTAAGAAGCGAAAAGATAGAGGACTGAAATTAAATCATCCAGAATCGATAGCACTTATTACATATGAAGTATTAGAAGGTGCAAGGGATGGCAAAACGGTAGCTCAGTTAATGGAATATGGAGCTACTATTTTGACTCGCGAGGATGTGATGGATGGTATTCCGGAGATGATTGACGATATTCAAGTAGAAGCAACTTTTCCAGATGGAACGAAATTGGTAACGGTTCATAGCCCAATCAGGTAAGGGATGACAGGAGGAATCTTAATGATACCAGGACAATATTTTTTAAAAGATGAAGATATTATTTGTAATGAAGGACGTGACATATTTAAGGTTACTGTCACTAATACGGGGGATCGTCCTATTCAAGTTGGATCCCATTTTCATTTTTTTGAAGTAAATGAAGCTTTACAGTTTAATCGAGATGATGCGTACGGGAAACGATTGAACGTCCCAGCAGGTGCAGCAGTACGTTTTGAACCCGGCGATGAAAAAGAAGTAGAATTAGTTTGCTTTGCTGGAGAACAACGTGTGTATGGATTTAACAATAAGGTAGATGGGTCTATTCAAGGAGGATTTAACTCATGAGTTTTAAAATGTCAAGACAACAATACTCGCAAATGTATGGTCCAACGACAGGGGATGCCATACGCTTAGCGGATACAGATTTATTTATCCAAATTGAAAAAGACCATACAACATATGGGGAAGAAGTCGTGTTTGGTGGCGGAAAAGTGATTCGTGATGGAATGGGGCAACATCCGCTTGTGACCCGGGGGGATGGGGTGCCGGATGTCGTCATTACCAATGCGGTGATTTTGGATTACACAGGTATTATTAAAGCAGATATTGCAATCCGTGACGGAAAAATTGCCGCAATCGGGAAAGCGGGGAATCCTTTAGTACAAGATAATGTGGATATTGTCATTGGTGCATCGACAGAAATCATTGCTGGAGAAGGATTGATTGTGACGGCTGGTGCCATCGATACCCATGTGCATTTTATTAATCCGGAACAAGTTAGAACGGCATTAACTAGCGGTACAACAACTTTAATTGGTGGAGGAACAGGCCCAGCTGCTGGATCTAAAGCGACCACAGTTACGCCAGGAGAATGGAATATCCATAGAATGCTCCAGGCATCAGAAGGCTTACCAATCAACGTAGGCTTCTCAGGAAAAGGACAAGCAGCAGCTGAAGAGCCGCTTGCTGAACAAATACGAGCAGGTGCCATTGCATTGAAAGTTCATGAAGATTGGGGAGCTACAGCTTCTGCACTTGATTATGCATTACGTGTAGCTGATAAATATGATATTCAAATTGCCGTTCATGCGGATACATTAAATGAAGGCGGCTTTATGGAAAATACGATGGCTGCTATCAGAAACCGAGTCATCCATATGTATCATACTGAAGGTGCAGGTGGAGGGCATGCTCCAGATTTAATAAAAGCAGCAAGCTATATGAATGTACTGCCAGCCTCAACAAATCCAACATTGCCATATACCGTTAATACGGTTGATGAGCATTTAGATATGCTAATGGTGTGTCACCATTTAAATCCGAAGATTCCAGAAGATCTTGCTTTTGCTGATTCACGAATTAGAAAAGAAACCATTGCAGCTGAGGATGTTTTCCAAGACATGGGGATATTTAGTATCACTAGTTCGGATGCTCAAGCGATGGGAAGAGTTGGTGAAGTAGTTCTACGAACATGGCAAGTAGCGGACAAAATGAAAAAAGATCGGGGCTTGTTGCAAGGTGATACCCAGCATGCTGATAACAATCGTGCGAAGCGGTATGTTGCTAAATATACGATTAATCCAGCGATTGCACATGGGATTTCTGAATATGTAGGGTCTGTTGAAGTAGGAAAAATTGCCGATCTTGTACTTTGGTCACCGGCATTTTTCGGAGTAAAGCCTGAAATGGTTTTGAAAAATGGCTTTGCAGTCGAGAGTTTAATGGGAGATGCCAATGCCTCCATTCCTACTCCGCAACCGATGATTTATCGTCCGATGTACGCGCAGGTAGGGAAAGCATTGTCCAAAAGTTCAATTACGTTTATATCCCAAGCTGCTTTTGACGAGAAAGTGCATGAAAAATTAGGATTAGAAAAATTGATTTTACCCGTTCGCGGCATTCGAAAGTTAACGAAAAAGGATATGAAGCTTAATTCCGAAACGCCTGAAATAACAGTTGATCCACAAACGTATGAGGTAAGGGTAAACGGAGAATTAATTACGGGTACCCCATCTGAAAAATTGCCGATGGCACAACGATATTTCTTATTTTGAGGTGAATGTATTGATCGTTGAGAAAATTGTAACGAATATTGATCAAATGGCAAAAGAGGAACTGGATAAACGCCATATAGAAAAAGTCTATCTAGAAAGCGCTCATCTAATGAAGCGTATTCAAAGGGTGACAACCGATCACGGCAAGGAAATAGGGATCCGTTTGAAGGATCCCCGTGACCTTGTCGCAGGTGATGTATTATATATGGATGATCATGACATGATTATCATTGATGTCTTATCTGATGATTTATTGATTATTAGCCCACGATCGTTGCAAGAAATGGGAACGATTGCTCATCAATTAGGGAATCGTCACTTACCTGCACAATTTGAAGAAAACGAAATGCTTGTTCAATATGATTATCTTGTAGAAGAATTGCTTCAAGAGCTTCAAATACCTTTCAAAAGAGAAGAACGGAAAGTGAAACAGGCATTTCGGCATATTGGACATAGCCATGACTGATCACACACTTTCTCTATTTCAACTTTGTGATTCTAATTTTCCGACTGGTGCCTTTAGTCATTCATATGGCTTAGAGAGTTATATTCAAGAGGATCAAGTGCATGATCAAGCTACTTTCTCAGAATGGCTTCACGTTTATTTGAATGAACAGCTCGTCTATTCGGATGGGCTTGCTTCTTTTCTTGTATATGAGGCATTAGAGAATCAAGACCTCCAAAAAGTGTGGAAGGTAGATCGGATGTTGACTGTACAAAATTTGCCACGTGAAACGCGAGAAGGCACACAAAGAATGGGCGAGCGAATGTTAAACCTCGTAGAAACATTATACGAGGTGCCTATTCTTTCACAGTATAAAAAACGAATAAAAGAGAAGCAATCATTTGGACATCCGGCGATTATTTTTACAATGATTGGACATCATCTTTGCGTTCCAAAATCAACAACCACCCTCTATTATTTGTATTCTACTGTATCGAGCCTTGTCCAAAATGCAGTCCGAGCGATTCCCTTAGGCCAGACAGCTGGACAGAAAATAATTCAGGAATTTCAAGGGGAATTAGTAGATGCAACAGAAAAAATTCAAAGCTTGGATGATGAAGATTTTGGCATCATTTCGCCTGGACTGGAGTTATCTCAAATGAAACATGAGCGTGTGAATATTCGTATATTCATGTCTTAACATAAAAGAAAGGAAGTGCTTTATATGGAACCTATAAAGATTGGGGTAGGAGGACCTGTTGGAGCAGGCAAAACAATGCTCGTTGAAAAGTTGACCCGGCAATTAGAAGATGAGATTAGCATGGCGGTTGTGACGAATGATATTTACACCAAAGAAGATGCAAAATTTTTAATGCAAAATGGGGTGCTGCCTGATGACCGTATTATTGGGGTTGAAACAGGCGGATGCCCTCATACAGCGATTCGTGAAGATGCTTCGATGAATTTTGCTGCCATCGATGAATTAATCGAGAAACATCCAGATGTTGAGCTTATTTTTGTTGAAAGTGGCGGCGATAATCTTGCGGCAACATTCAGCCCAGAGCTTGTTGATTTCTCGATTTATATTATTGATGTTGCTCAAGGTGAAAAGATCCCACGCAAAGGCGGACAAGGGATGATTAAATCTGACTTATTTATTATTAATAAAACGGATTTAGCTCCTTATGTTGGTGCAAGTTTAGAAGTAATGGAGTCAGACACGAAGGTTTTTCGTGGAAATAAACCGTTTGTTTTTACTAATTTAAAGGATAATACGGGGCTTGACCAAGTCATTGATTGGCTTAAGAAAAATGCTCTTTTAAAAGGGCTAGATTAAAATGGGAGACTGGACAGGCGTTTTACGTTTAGACCTTGAAGAACGACTTGGAAAAACCGTGGCAAAGAATGTTTATTTTCAGGGCGCATTGAAAGTCATGCGTCCAGTTTACCACGACGATTCTGGACAAGTTTGTTATTATATTTTAAATCCAGGTGGCGGCTATTTAGACGGAGATCGCTATCACCTGCAGATTTCATTGGAGAAACAAGCTAGGCTAACTTTAACCACACAATCTGCGACAAAAGTTTATAAAACACCCTATTCATATGCTTACCAGGAAACAGAAATCTTTCTTAAAGCAGGTAGTTATCTAGAGTATTTTCCTGATCCGTTAATCGCGTATCAGGATGCTCGCTATAAACAAAAAAATATAATTCGGATGGAGAAAGGTGCTACATTACTTTATTCGGACATTATTACCCCAGGCTGGTCACCTAATGGTAAAAGGTTCAGTTATGATAAAGTTCAATTAATCAATGAAATTTATCTGGATGATGAACTAGTGTCGTTGGATCATATTAAATTGCATCCAGCAAAGCAACATATGGAAGCACTAGGTTTCATGGAAGGGTATTCACATTTAGGTTCCATGATGGTCGTTGGGGAGCAAATGACTCCAGAGCTTCTGGATCGATTATATTATGCCCTTAATCCGAAAACAGATGCATATGATGTTGGTTTTTCTTTACTGCCTGTTGAAGGGTTTACCCTAAGAGTGTTAGCAAACTCAACCCAAATAATTGAACGAATATTTGCGGATTGTCATCAAATGATTTGTGAAGAATGGTTTGGAACAAGGCCAAGTTTTCTAAGAAAATATTAATGTTTGAATGAGAAAGAAGTTGAGGCTACTTGCCAATACTTCTTTTTTGTGTGATGGATATAGGGACGGGTGATGTGACTTATTAATGAGCCATCTTTGTAGCTATCCAAAAGTACCCAAAATTTCAGCTTTGCACTGTGATTAGGTGCGTGTTGCGTGCTACAAAAATAATTTATCCTTCATGGTGCATGATTTTGTATGTGTTTGCAATGACCACATATCTAGGACATATTTAATTAGATATAGGAGTTCACTGAACAGTGGTTAAAAAGGAATAGAATAAAACAGTTGCTTATTTTCTATTCAATTGGCAAACTTAAGTAGATAATGAACTCCATAGAAAAGAAGGCGAAGGTGACTTACATGATTGAGATAAAGACTTCCACACTCAGCGATGGGGAGTTCAATAGAGGGGTATTCGCAACACGTGATATAGCAAAAGGGGAGCTTGTACATGAGGCACCGGTCATTTCTTACCCGAATAAGGAGCATGAACATATAGAGAAGACAATCCTTGCAGATTACGCGTTTGAGTACGGTGTGAACCACACCGCAATCCTCTTAGGGTATGGAATGCTGTTTAACCACTCATACACTCCGAATGCAACATACGATATTAATTTTAAGAACCACACGTTTGACTTCTATGCATACAAAGATATAAAAGCCGGTGAAGAGATACTAATCAACTATAATGGCGAAGTTGATGATAACGAACCACTTTGGTTTAATATGGAAGATGGTAGTGGGAGCGGTAAAACAGAAACGAATTAATTGCAACCTGTTAAACGGGATTTGAACGATCACCTATTTTGAGGAAGAAATTACTAAATTACTGTATCAAGCATTGATTTGGTGTTATGAAACCTCAAGCGAAGCAAAATATAGAATCAAACTAATGTAATGCTTATTGCAGGACCTCCTTCCCTAAACGGAATCGTTCAAGCTAAATCTAAATGATCAACTCACTTGAATGAATCATGCAAAAGAGGGATAGAACATGAAGCAAATATACAGTGATGTTATTCAATTTCGTGGTACACATTTTGAGTTTGGATTTATGCAAGGTGAGAAAATAAAGGATTCGCTTACTGTTAAAAATCGTGAAAATCAATGGAAAGTAAGGCTGCCACGGTTTACCGTAAAGGCTGAAGAGGTCAAGCGTGCAATCACTCCGTTCGCCCCTGGCTTGTGGGAGGAGTTGCTTGGACTGCAAGCTGCGCTTGAATGGCCAATGGAACATGTGTTGCAGGAATATGGTGGCTACCGTTTGAATTACGTGAAATCTGGCTGCTCGATATTGACAGGTGAACATTATTTAATCCGTAATTATGATTATCATCCGAAGACTTATGAAGGACGCTATGTTTTCTTTCAACCAACAGATCAAGGGTATGCGACAGCAGGTCCAAGTCAACGGGTTACGGGAAGAATGGATGGCATGAATGAAAAAGGTCTCGCACTTGGCTATAACTTTATGCATCGGAAAAAACCAGGCGATGGATTCATTTGCTGCATGATCGGCAGGTTGATTTTAGAGTCGTGTGCCAATGCTGTAGAAGCAGTAGCGATGCTTAAGGAAATCCCACATCGACATTCATTTAGTTACGTTGTCTATGATCAATTGGGTGAGTCGTATATTATAGAAACGTCTCCCCGTGGAGTGGAGGTACGTCAATCAAGTGCCTGCACAAATCACTTTGAGATCATGAAGCATGAAAATCGTAATCATCTTATCGATTCTAAACGAAGATTTGAAATCTTGGCTGAACAACAAGAGAACATGAATGTCAAGGATGCATTTCGGTTATTAAATGCAAAGGATAAAGGGATCTTTTCTGATTTATACAGTAGTTGGGCTGGAACGATTCATACGTCTGCTTATTTGCCAAAAGATATGAAAGTATGGATTGCTTTAGGTGGAGATCAAGAGCCGATTCACTTTGATTTTGCGAAATGGCTCGATGGACATGATGTAGTGGTTGACCGAATAATAGGTGAGATTGATACAGACATTCCGTTTCTGCACATGGATGAAAATGCGGACTGGTTTCAAAAGTGAATACTACATGGCGAAGATGAAGAGGCAAGGCGCGATTCGAAATTTGGATGGTGCCTTGTATCTTTTTTTACTTTGTTTAAGTGGTCTAAGGTTTCCTGCCTGTAGAAAGGCAATCGCAAGTAGGGAAATAATTGCAAATTTCTAGCTGGATTTACAAAAAGTCGTTTTAATTAATCGATTAATTAAAACGGCTATTATTTGATTAGAAAGCTTGTGAATAAAGGGAAAGTAAAAAATATTTTTGAGAAATATGTTGATTTAGGGGAAGTATTGCCTGAGAAATAATTCTCTGTTTCGACAATGTTGCATCTGGATTATTACTGATGATAAAAATATAAGGCTCTTTTCGTAAAGATTGTTGTTTTTAGCAAGTAACAAATTTGAGTAGATGTTGATTGTAGTTGATATGCGAAGCTCCTGAAACTGCCCGCTTAAATATAAGGGCTAATAATTTAAAGAACTTATTAATAAGTGATTCAGGACATTTATATATGAAATTATGTAAACTTTATAAGTCAAAGCCTAAAAATTTTGTCCCACTCTTAACGGGCAGTAAGACCCTCACCTCGAGATTCTGAGCAAGCTAAAAGAAGATAGGCGGGGGATGAAGAAAATCCCCACTGATTGAAGTTTCACTTTATATAAATATTTGCAGGAATGACATAAATCCTATATCGTTTACGATATAAGGAAATGAAACTTAATTGTGAATGAAACGTATAAATAGATAGAGATTATATTAGGGGTGTCGATACATGAACCGATTAGTAACCTCCATTGTTGGAATCGTTATATCAGGTCCTATTGCTGTAATCATATGGCCGGTGTGTTTTTATGGTTTTGGTCAATCCGCGATTATGTCTACTCTTTGGTCTATATCAGGTGGCGTTCTTGTTTTTTTTGCAAGTTCCCTCTTCATGTCTGCTCGTTTTTTGAAGAAACATGGATTGAGTAGAAAAGAGTATCAATATATCAAAGGAAATATAAAAGAAGCAAAATCTAAAATTTTTCGTGCGTGCAAAGCGCTATTATCCATTCGACATCTGCCATCTTTAAAGGAAAGAATTGAACTTGTAAGGATGATTAGAAAGATTTACAGCTTAACAAAAAAAGAGCCGAAACGCTTTTATCAGGCAGAAAAATTTTACTTCTCCCATTTGGATTCTACTTTGGAATTAGCGGAGAAATATGTATTTTTAGCGGCTCAACCGAAGAAAAATAAAGAATTGGATCTTTCGTTAATTGAAACTAGAAGAACTTTAGAACAGCTAACGAAATTAGTTGAAGAAGATCTGTACGAAGTAATTTCGAATGATATTCAAGAACTTGATTATGAAATTGATGTTGCAAAGCAGACGTTAAAGAACACAAAAGAATCGAGTTTGATTAATGGAAGCAGGAAATGGAAATGAGTGCAGATGAGAAAACACTCGGACAAGAAATAGACGAACATCCTTTCACTACAGAACTTCCGAGTGAGGGTAAGAAGTTAATCGATACAATTTCAGCAGAAAGTAGACAAAAGGCGAGACAGCTTGCCGAGCAATTGCAATTGCATAACCGTCAGGCGCTAGTCACTTTTGGGATGCCGGCGCAATCTAAATTGCTTACCTTCTCGAATACAATGCTTGATCAAGTAAAGAAGCAGGATATTTTAGAAGTCGGTGAAATATTAGCTGATCTAATTGGAAAGCTGAATGAAGTGAACCCTGATCAATTGGCGCCCGTTCGCCGCTCTATCTTTGCACGGTGGTTTAGAAAAAAAACAAAATCTTCACAAGAAACGGTGTCTCGATTTCAAAAGGCAAGTGCTCAAATTGATCGAATTCATGTGAAATTGAATCGAAGCAAGAACATTCTACTGGCTGATATCGTCATGCTTGACCGATTATATGAGCGTAATGAAGAATATTTTCATATGCTCAATATTTATATCGCTGCAGGAGAATCAAGGCTTGAAGAATTACATGCCCATTCAATTCCAAAAGCGGAACATATCGCAAAAATGGAAATGGATCCGTTAAAAAAACAGGAATTAGATGATCTCTTATCTTTTACAGATTTACTGGAAAAGCGTGTATATGACTTAAAAATAAGTAGAGAAATTACTTTACAAAGTGCTCCGCAAATACGTCTTATCCAGCATACAAACCAATTACTAGTCGAAAAGATCCAAACATCAATTATGACGGCGATTCCGCTTTGGAAAAATCAAATGTCGATTGCTCTCTCAGTTTTGAGGCAAAACTATGCGGTAAATGCTCATAAGCGAGTTGCTGAAAAAACGGATAATTTACTTGTGGCAAACAAAGAATTGGAGCAACTTGTGCATGCGCAAGAAAGTTTAAAATCTACAATTACTGAAACATTGGAAATTCAAGCTGAAGGCAGTACGAATCGCCAACATGTAGAGCAAAAGATTCGTTCGAATGAAACAGAGTTAAAACAAAAGCTGATGGAAAGATAAAGTGAAACTTAAACAAGTCGAGATTTATAATGTGAGTAAGGGAAAGGTGCACGAATGCCTTTCTCTTTTTTACATAGGCTCTTTTCGTAGAGATTGTTGTTTTTAGCAAGAAACCAATTCGAACAGATGTTGATTGTAGTGGAAGGTGCGAGACTCCTGCTTAGAAAAGCGTGTTGAGGGAGACCCCGCAAGTGCAAAGCACTGAGGAGGCTTCTGAGACCGCCCGCGGAAAGCGAGTACCTGCAACGGAAATCAACCCGGGTTATTAGTGTAAAAATGATTGAAAAGCAACAAAGTATGTGAAAACAGCCTTTACATAAATTCTATAGCGACAAGCTTACTATAGAATGTTCGTAGATTGTTGATTCCTTGTTTATATAGTTTGAAATACTAATGAAATCCACCATAGCTAGAAGATAAATAAGTGACTGATTGTTAAATAGGCGATACAATACTAAGGCAATGAAATACTTTTTGAGGATGTGTGAATCATGAGAACAATTAATACATCAGAGATAATAGATGGCAAAGCGATTAAGTATATAGATGTGTTCGGGGTACAGGATAATATTGCGTTGAAAAGTAGTTACGAAGGGAAGACATATTGGATTTATGACTATTATTGCATGCATGCAGCTTGCCATTGTGACGATGTTTACTTGAAATTTGTTGAAGAAGATGAAAATTCGGAGACTACGGGACGACACTTTGGTGTGAGAAAATCATTTAAAAATGATGAAATAGTTATTGAAGATCGAAATCTTCCAGAACAGAAGGCAAATGAGGTTGCAGCTGATGCTCTAAACTATAGTCCAGAAGTTATCGAGCTATTTAAACAACGATATGCGCAAATGAAGTTGGAAGGGCATAATATTTTAGCAAAAGAGTCGAAAAAACCAATTGTAAATGAGAATGTAATTGGAAGAAACGATCCATGTACTTGTGGTAGTGGAAAGAAATATAAAAAATGCTGTGGAGTTGCATAGGTAGAAGATTCTTCAAATGATAGACATGCTAAGAATCTATCTCTCAGAAGAATTTATCATGCTTATTAATCCTTTTCAAGTTGATGGCGATTTAAGCTTTCTTAATAAATACAAATAAGAAGTTGTCACAAAAGGGTCTGACCTCGCACTCAAAATCCGTATGTAGTGTTTCATACACCTATCTTATACTGTATTAGTTGTGGGGGGCTGATCTTTGCTTTAGGCCCCCCTTTTTTGAAGTGTGCTATTCGTCGTGTTCTTGATTGTCAGCAGGTTTGTTTTTGAAATGAAGTGTTTGTCTTTTCTCTTTAATCTGCTGAACGAGTGGTTTTAAATATGGGTTAGCCTTTAAAAAGTCAACTAGTTGGTTATGGTCATCTTTGGACGAGGATGCATCTTTTTGGTCCACTGCCTCTTCAACCTGTGTTTCTGTTTTGTCCAATCGTTTCCTTATCATTTCCTCTCACCTCACTTCATATAGCCTATGATGGTTTGTAGAATTAGGTCCTTTCATTTGAAAAAATGGGTATTGTATCCTTGAACATACAAGGAATATTAGCTAAAGCAAAAGTGGAATGGATATGCGGGGATTAAGTGAAATTGTGATGGGCTTTGGTGTTGAATTAAAAATGAGGCGTTACTACTCTATCGGTCCTTTACATGAATGAGTGTTTGGTTTACTTACTAAGTGAGAAGTATTCAAAGAACCAATCTTGTCCTTTTACCAAATCGAGTCGTCTATTACTTAACAGTACGAATTGACTTAAGAGCTGTACCTTCAGAACTTGTTTTAAACGACAAGTACTGCCAAAATAGAATTAATTAATCGATTAATTAAATGCCTCTTAAATCACCGTCTGATTATGAAAAAGGCAGTATTATGACGTGAAAATATTGTAAGGGATTTCCCTACAAGTAATTAAGGATTTCGACATGAATGTGACGAGGAATTATGTAGAGGTGGAAGTTAGTTGTATCTGGAAAATGCATTTTGGTAAGCAAAGCACCGGCCCATTAGCCAGTGCTTTGTTGTGAATGACAATTGATTGGTAAACTTAGGAGCACTTCAGTACCTCTACCAAGCGTACTATCAAAGGAAATATTTCCACGATGGGTTTCGATGATCCTCGAACTAACTGTCAATCCGAGTCCCGTTCCTTTTTCCTTCGAAGAATAAAACGGCTCTCCAAGATGTTGGATTCTTGCTTTTCCTACCCCGTGTCCATTATCCTTGATTTTCACAGTAACTTGATCACTTTTCGTAGAAAATTCGATGGAAACTGACGTTGCAGTCGCTTCAATTGAGTTCTTAATAATATTAATGAATACTTGCTTTAATTGGTTTGCTTCGCAACGTATTGCCGGAATGGGTTCATGTTCTTTTATCGAAATGGAAGCTCCGTTCAAGTTCGCTTCAGGCTTAAGTAACGTCACGACATCATTCATCAGCATCACGATATTGTGATCGCTAAAATTTATTTTCTGTGGCTTGGCAAGGACGAGCAGTTCACTGACAATTAAGTTAATTCGATCCAACTCACTTAACATAATGGAGTAGTAATGCTGATATTCTATCTCATTGGATTTCAGGAGTTGTACGAATCCTGTTAAAGAAGTAAGTGGATTTCTGACTTCGTGAGCTACACTTGCAGCCAACTCCCCAACAACCGATAATTTTTCTGTTTTTCGCAGCATTTCTTCAGTTTCACGCATAAGTGTAACGTCTTGTGCATAGCCAATGACTCCGACTATCTGGTCATTTATTAGCATTGGAACGAGTGTGAAATAAAGAATTACGGCCTCTTCATGTTTGGTGAGAATGCTAATGTCTCCATGTGTAATACCTGTTCTAGTCTCAATGACATCAGTGAATGACTTTTGAAATGATTCTTTATCATTCGAATTTGCTAATATATCCATGATTGAAACACCGATAATATCGTCAAAGCCCCAACAAGTTATGCCCTTAAAGCGCGGATTAGTATTTGAAATGATCCCATGAATATCCATCATAAGCAAAGGATCTGGATTATAATCGAAGAGCGATTTATATTGTTGCTGGCTTTGTAATAAATGCTGCTCAGCTTTCACTCGTTCTGTTATATCTCTCCCAATTACAACAAATGCTCTTCTGGAACCATCTTCATGAAAAAGAGGAACTTTTATCGTATCAAATGTTTTGTGATCCCCATCAGGCATTGGAATAATTTCTTCACACCGAGTAACTTGCCGACTTACCCATGTTTCTTCATCTGAAGTCTCGCAATACTCTAGTGCTTCTTTATAAAAATCAGTATATTGAGCTAGTTCACTATCCTTTTTCCCTTTATAATTTACTTGCTCCAGCTGAAATAGTTCAAGGCCAAATTTATTAACTTCGGTCCAACGACCTTGGCCATCTTTGAAATTAACGAAGTCTGCCATGGAATGAATCAAGGTTTGCAGCCGTTCTTGCTCTTCTTTTAACAATGTATAGCTTTTTCTCTTTTTTAGAAAAAAATAGAGAATAACAGTTGTAATAATAATGAAAAGAATCCCTTCGATTCTTTGGATGATCATCAACTTATGAAAAGGTAAATTAGTAATCGTAAGATACCACTCTATCAAAAGCAGAATGGATAAACAGCAGATAACGTATATGTATACAAATAATTTTGGCATGGGCGCACTCCTTTTTTTAGGTGCTCAGCTTAGGAAGGGTGTTCTTAACTATAAATTTTACCATATGAGAATTGAGATGGGGAAAAGAAAGAAATAAAAATGATAATATTACCAAAGAAGGGAGATAAAAGTAAAAAGGGCCACCCAGTTGATTGGAGGCCTTTTAGAATTATAACAACTTATTAAAATGCACACGTTTGTGAATCGCATAAATCACAGGAATTCCAACGAGCATGACTGCGAATTCACCTACAGCTGTTGTGAACCATGTGAATAGGAATGGGAAGTCTAATGCAAGATTTAGCTCAAGAGCAATCATGAACATTGTGAACGTAAACACAAGTGAATTCACCATCATTAACGCCAGTTTGTTTTTGATATAACGTCCAGCAAATATGGTAATCAATAACGAAAGCACTGATTGTCCGACTCCGAAAACTAAATCATACGGCACCATCGGTGAAAACAGTAAATTCGTTAAAAAGACTCCTAGTACAATTCCGTAAAAATACTTCTTATTGAATACGATTAGATGATTAAACATTTCTGAAACCCGAAATTGAATATTGGTAAATCCAAATGGTTGAATCAAAAAAGACACTGCAATATACAAAGCAGCTAAAATCGCATTAACTACTAATGTTTTTGTTTTCATACATATCTCTCCCTAGTTTTTTATCGTGGGATGGTTGCGAACCACGTATAACGAAAGTCTAATAAGTGTACCATAGTGAAATACTTTCGTATATGTTAAAAAAATGAATTCAATTATGATGAATTTTCACAATTATATATCGATTATATTCTTTTAGTTTTGAAATGAACAATCGGGATGGATTGAAAGATTGCATTTTAATTATGCGGGGAGTAACACTTTTACTTTAAACAAAAAAGGTGGAAAAACGATAAGGTTCCTCCACCCAACATACTTGTTTTCGATGATTTAGTAAAAGTAAATTCCAAGACAAACAACAAATGAGACTAGAGCCAAACCTACATAAATCCATGTTAATGATTTAATGTTTACACGCAGTGAACTAGTTTCATATTCATGAGATCTCTTTAGTTCGTTTTTAATAGTATCCTCTTTTTCTTCATAATCTTTTAGTTGAGTACTAATACCTTTCCCGATTAATAACGTTCCAACAAGTGCTAAGATACCTACCAAAATAACAGTGATGATCATGAATGTAATCATTAATATTCACTCCTAAAGTAAAAGATAAGTAGATTTTGGGGCCAACTATTTTATGGCTTTATTCTTACTTTTGAAAAAAGTATATGAAAAATATACATCTGAATGGGAGGACCAGGACGCTTGATTCTCGATAAATTATTGAGGAAGTTGATCTACTCTTCCATCATAATATAATTTTGAACTTTTTGACCATCCACTCGATTGGTTTTTTCACTCATCCACTTCTATTTTTATTGGAAAAAGTGGATGATTAAAAGTATAGTTGCATATCTGAAAGTATCGGAGGGACAATTTTTGATGCGCATCTTTCCATGCTTAGTTGCGAACTGAAAAACTTCGTGATGAAATTGAAGTTTAGACGAGTATTTCCATGGTGAAGTAGAATTTAATTCAACTGAAGGCTGGATACATAAATGGTGCAGGCTTAAACAAGAGTTTAATAGAAAAATTAAAGTTGTTCAATCTTTCTCAATATTAATCTCGGGATGATTTCGAACCACGTAGCTCGGGTTTTGCACTCATTTATATAATAGTTGGATACGCTAATAGGAGTATTAGGAATAATACGATAGGTATAGAATGCCATTCATTCATGTTGCTATACTAGGGTAAGGAGTGTATCCTAATAATTGAATTCCCCCCAGACATTCTACTTTGCCTGGTTATCGCTATTTCGAAAGACGTGGGACGCTTAGAACGTTGAAGATTTTTATATGAGAGATGTTTTTTTGTCACAACCTTATATCTTCAGCTTTCAAAGAACAACTTACAGGAACGTTCTATCATAAGAGCAAATGTTTCGCTACACAAAAAGGCGAACATCTCCCACTTATTTTTTTGTTATGGCCTGCACAAAATTGAAGTGAGGGTCTTCGCGCCTAAAATGATAAATTAGAAGCAGAAAGGATGATTTTGGTTGGCAATTGAAAAGGTAAGAGCTCATTTTAAAAAGTATGATCGTGAAGATGATGTGATGGAATTCGCAACTTCAAGCGCAACAGTAGATGAGGCAGCGGCAACGATTCAGGTTATTCCGGCTCGCATTGCTAAAACGATATCGTTTAGAGGAGAAGGGGAAAATGCGCTTTTAATTGTAGCGGCAGGTGATGCAAAGATTGATAATAAGAAATTCAAGAACCTATTTGGATTCAAAGCAAGAATGCTCCCTCCAGAAGAAGTATATTTGCAAACTGGTCACGAAATCGGTGGTGTCTGTCCTTTTGGACTAGTGCGTGACCTAGACGTTTTTCTTGATATCTCGATGCAACGATTTGACACGGTGTTCCCGGCTTGTGGAAGCACAAATTCAGCAATCGAACTTACATGTGATGAATTATTTCAATATTCAAATGCATTGGAGTGGGTTGATGTTTGTAAAGGGTGGGGGGAAGGATAAGTTGATAGGTTTATTCACATTGAATAAGCCATTGCAAAAATAGAAAAGACATAATTAATGAGCCATTGATCTTTTATTGTGATTATATGAAATTCGCCATCAGTTGTTAAAAGGAGGACCATAACAAAAGAGTCAGAGCCCGTACCACAATATACTCAAATTACTTGTTTAATGAACTGTGTATAAGTGTTCAGACTCTTTTGGATCGCTTTATTTATCCTGCTACTTTTCAGAAGCCTTAAAAATGAGAAGCACGGATAGGACAGACAAAAAACTGATAAATGTAGTAACAACTTAAATAATAATTTTGTATGGTGAAATCATTTGGGATAGAATAAGGAGATTATTGTATATTATCAGTAGTTTCTATCGGATAGAAAAGAACTATGGATGTGTTAGGAATTTAATAGAGAGAAATTTTTGCTATATAATTATTTAATAATGAAAGCGTTTTATTATATGATCTATACGTATGATATAATCAAGCCAAAAAAGGAGGGAGTTTTTTGAAAAAGTTAATAGAACAATTGCGATCTTTAACGATGAAAGAAAAAGTCGAGTATTTAATTGAGTATTATTCATTTCATATAATTGGTGTAATTGTTGTCCTTTCTGTCTTAGTGATGGGATTCAATAACTTTACTAATCAACCAAATGAATTGTTATCTATTCGTATTGTTAAAAATGATATTAGCGATAAACAAGCAAAGGAGTTACACAGAAGTCTAGAAAAAGTATTTATTGATAATAAAAAAGAGATTCTTTCTGTCCAGACTATAAATATGAAGGATATTAGAGAGAATTCAGAAGCACTTATAAAACTCCAAAAGCTAGGCGCTGAAATAACAGCAAAAGAGGTGGACGTTCTTTTGGTAGATAAAGATGTGTTTCATCAATTTAATAAAGAGGGTAATTTATATAATTTGAATAACTTTCATGCGTTCGATAATTGGGAAACAATAAAGTATCCTACAGATAACGATTCTACCACAATAACCGGTATTGATGTTTCAGAAGTCCCTATTCTATCCTCAATAGTTACAAAAGGCGAACCGCTTATATTTGTTGTTATGGCAAATACAGAACGAATGGATGGTGTAGAGAATTTCGTTCATCTTCTTACTGAGTGAAAAGAAGAAGCATTTAATAAAGAAGTGTAGATTATAATTACGGAATATTCCTTCAATTATAGGGTGAAAGAAAATGTTCTACATATAGATACTACAGATGTATCTACAGAGTCATCTTATTAAAGAGCCATTTCTAAATTGAACAAAGCTATGATAATTGAATGAGATCAATTAAAAATGGCCGTTACATATGCTCAATCCACCGTTCAATACTACAAAAAAACGATAAAGCAAACCTAGTTGTGAAGGTAAATGAAAATATATCACACCTTTATTAAACAGAATTCTCCGTCGCTATACGAATGGTCTGCTTTTGGAAGAAGGAGAAATTGCCAATGTTAACGTTCAATGAAAAATCATTTTTAATGGATGGAAAAGAAATTTTATTATTAAGTGGTGCGATGCATTATTTTAGAACAGTACCTGAATATTGGGAAGATCGGCTTATCAAATTGAGAGAGTGTGGATTTAATACAGTAGAAACGTATGTTGCATGGAATTTACATGAACCAGAGGAAGGGAAATTTGTTTTTGAAGGCATTGCAGACATTGAGCGTTTTATTAAAACGGCCGAGAAGGTTGGCCTCCATGTTATCGTAAGACCTGGTCCTTATATATGTGCAGAGTGGGAATTTGGTGGTTTTCCATACTGGCTCATGACTGTTCCGAACATAAAATTACGGTGCTACAATGAGCCATATTTAGAAAAAGTAGGGGCATACTTCGATGAGTTATTTAAGCGCTTGCAGCCACTCCTACGTTCAAATGGCGGACCAATTATTGCTATACAGGTTGAAAATGAGTATGGGAGCTTTGGTAATGATCAAAAATATTTACAGCATATGCAAGACGAGATCAAAAAAAGAATAGGTGATGAACTGATCTTCACATCTGATGGTCCTGACCACAGTATGTTAAATGGCGGAATGATTGAAGATGTGCTCGAAACAGTGAATTTTGGATCGAGAGCGGAATCGGCATTTGAACAATTAAAGCTTTATCAGCCGAAAGCTCCTTTAATGTGTATGGAATTCTGGCATGGCTGGTTTGATCATTGGGGGGAGGAGCACCATACAAGGTCCTCGGATAATGTTGTGGAGGCGTTAGAGGAAATATTGCAACAAAATGGCTCTGTTAATTTCTATATGGCACATGGTGGGACGAATTTTGGCTTTTATAATGGAGCAAACCATAATGAGGAAATCTATCAGCCTACGATAACTAGCTATGATTATGATGGTTTATTGACGGAATCAGGAGATGTTACCGACAAATTCTTTGCTGTACGGAAGGTTTTTGAAAAATATGTTGAACTGCCAGAGATGAAATTACCGATAATCATACCGAAGAAACAATACGGTGAAGTCCAATTTATGGAGCGTGTTGCATTGTTAGATTCATTGAATCACCTTTCTACTCCACAGCATAGCCAAGCTCCTTTAACGATGGAGTATTATGGTCAGGACTATGGATTTATTGTGTATGAAACAGTCATAAAAGGAGCTTACGGCAAACAAACGATGACCGTTCAAAATGTCCATGATCGTGGGCAAGTCTATTTGAATGGCAAGTATGTTGGCTTAGTCGACCGAATTAGTGGTGATTCCCGGATAGATGTTGATATCACTGAGGAAGAGACAACGTTGCAAATTATTGTGGAGAATATGGGACGCATCAATTATGGTCCATTCCTTGTCGATTTTAAAGGGATAACAGAAGGGGTAAGAATGGGGAACCAATTTTTATTTGATTGGACAGTTTACCCAATCCCATTAAATGAAATCAATCATTTACAGTTTTCCAATTGTGAAACGAAAGAAAACCATCCTTATTTTCACCGTGGAATCTTGACAATAAATGAGGTGGCAGATACTTTCATAGATGTGTCGAACTGGACAAAAGGAGTCGTGTTTGTAAATGGTCATAATCTTGGTCGATATTGGGAGATTGGACCGCAACAAACACTTTATGTACCAGCGCCTTTCTTGCGTGAAGGAGAAAATGAGATAATTTTATTAGAATTACACAAACATAAACAAGGAGTAACATTTGTTGATACGCCTATTTTAGGGTAATCGTTCTGAGTGCACTGTAAGAGAAATGATATAATGCTTGTTTTATATTTTGCTTGTTATTCCAACAAGATTTCAGTTCAAGGATGAAGTATGCAGACAATATGAAGCGTTAGGTGGGGTTACTAAATGGTTGAAGAAAAGATTGCCGTACCGACAAAGCAGCAAATTGCATGGCAAAACCTTGAAATGGGGATGTTTGTTCATTTCGGAATTAATACTTTTTGCGATCAAGAATGGGGAGAAGGGACGGATTCACCAGACGTATTTAATCCGACAGAACTGGATGCAAAACAATGGGTAAGGATTGCCAAAAAGACAGGATTGAAATACTTTATTCTCACTGCTAAGCATCATGATGGATTTTGCCTTTGGCCAACTGAAACGACGGACTATTCAGTGAAGTATAGTCCATGGGAAAATGGTCAGGGTGACATTGTTCGAGAGTGTGCAGAAGCGTGTCAGGAAGAAGGCATCCTTTTTGGAATCTATTTGTCACTTTGGGATCGTCATGAACCATGTTATTCGGACAAGAAAGCGTATGATGATTTTTATTGTACTCAATTAACTGAACTATTGACAGGGTATGGACCTATTGTTGAGGTCTGGTTCGATGGTGCTGGCTCTGAAGGGAGAGAGTACGATTGGGCGCGAATTACAGGAGTTGTGAAAAAATATCAACCAGATGCGATGATATTTAACATGGGGCAGCCGACTATTCGATGGGTAGGGAATGAAGATGGTGTGGCACCTTATCCATGTTGGAATTCAAAAGGAAAAGCGAGAACCAGTATGTTTACAAATGAAGAAGTAAATTGGCTACCTGGAACACCTGAATGGCTACCGGCTGAGTGTGATGTTCCTATCAGGAAAAATCATTGGTTTTGGCATCCTAACGACGAAGATAGTCTTCTCTCCATCGACGAAATACTTAATATCTACTATAATTCAGTTGGACATGGGACAAATTTATTATTAAATGCTGCGCCTGATACTAGAGGATTAATTCCTAAACTTGATGTAGATAGATTACTGGAATTCGGTAATGAAGTAAAAAATAGATTTTCAAATCCGCTTGCCATTTGTTCTGGAGAAGGAACTGAACTGATTTTGGAATTACCATCTGAAATGGATATAGATCATGTTATCTTAAAGGAAGATATCCAATTTGGTGAAAGAATAAGAAAGTATGAGGTCCAAGCTTGGCAAAGTGGCACTTGGCATAACGTGGCTAATGGAACAGCAATTGGGCATAAAAAAATTGATAAATTAGACTCGATTCGTACGAATGCTTTAAGGTTAATAGTAGTAGAATCAATAAAAACGCCTAAAATATTGGAGTTTGCCTGTTATAATACGGGGAGGTAGCCTTTAATAGGAGTAGAAGATAAATTACTTATGGTTCTTAATCTGAGCTGCCAGTTTCCATTACTTATACGACATCTAAGATCAAGCAATGCCCTTTGGCCCAAGTGAGCTGAAGGGCATTGCTTGTTTTTGATAATAATTAGAAGCTAGGTAAAGGGAAGGAAAAAATATTAATCTGGCACGCATCTCAAATCTCGCTCAAAAAGTGTAGATTCCCGCACGAACCCCCTTCTTCATACTGGCACGGAAATATCCAAATTTGGCACGCAAATTCGATTTCTGGCTCGTAATGGTTTTAACAAATAAAAAGCTAGATAAATATAAGGTTCTTTCATCACTTCACATGAATCTATAAAATCCGTGATAGATTGCGATATTTACTTGGCGATATGCCTTCATATTTTCGGAAGAGGCGACTAAAGTAATGAATGTCGGCATAACCGATTTCTCTCCCAACTTCTTCAATTGAAAGATTCGTTTCACGCAATAGTAATCTTGCTTTACGAAGCCGAATCATTTGAACATATTCACCAGGAGGCATGCCCGCAATTCTTTTAAAAATTTTACTCATATGGTCATCATTCATATTTAAGTGTTTAGCGAGTTTTTGATTGGTCCACATTTCGGCAGGTTTTTCTTCAATGAGTACCATTAATTCAAGGATTCGATCACCGTGCATTGGAAAATGAGCTGGATTATATTCGGTTTGTGTACGCAGCAAAAGACCAAGGATATTTAATAAAAGTGCTTTGCAAATTAAAGTATACCCGAGAGGGCGCATCGTAAATTCATGGACTAGCTGTTTCATCAATTGAACACAAGATAATGAGGGCGTGTATAACGGATTCATTGAAAGGGGAGCAAATGATTCAGCAATCGCTTCAACCCCGAACTTATCAAACTGTACAGCTGACTCATTCACCACTATATCCGCTTCTGTCTGAATATCTAAATCTCCAAAGAAGTCAAAATGAATTCCGATGAATTGAGCAAATGGAGATGAAACGACTTCATTTTGATGATAGATGCCAGCAGGGATGAATATCATTTGTCCAGCAGATAAACTATAGTGTTTGCCATCCAGTATCGTTGCTGCTTCGCCTTGTTGGACATATAGTAATTCGAAATCGTAAATCCGCCTTTTAGGTAATTTGCAAGGAGGCAGTTTTTGAGATTGTGCATAATGAATGTTTGGCGACCACTCACTGAATGCCGCTTGCTTTTTTTTAGGTGGAAAAAACTCGGGATTATGCAAAAAGGACTCTCCTTCCTCTAAATTCTTTCTGTGAAAAATTGTTATAATTGTTGTAGTTATTTAATTATTAGCATAATTAAACCCTAATAACAATCAAGTAGGTATTGTACAAAAAATAGGTGGTACAGCTATATCTTAATCTTGGAAAGTGCAACTAGAAATGTAAGCGTAATCAAACGCGGACCGAATCGGGATATTTCGTTTATGTATGGTAAGTACGATAAAAAGGGAGGCATTTCAAATGAAAAAAGGGATAAATATTTGGTCTTTTCCAGAACAGATGGCAATCGCGGAATGTATGCGCATTGCGAAAGATGCAGGCTTTGATGGAATCGAACTGGCTTTAACAGAAACAGGGGAATTAGGTCTGGAAATTCAAGATGGAAAAATAAAAGAAATTCGATCTATGGCGGATGAGCATGGTATTGAAATTAGCGGACTTGCGACTGGGTTATATTGGTCTTATTCGATGACAAGTGGAGATGTGGCAATTCGTCAAAAGGCGATCGATATTTGTAAAAGGCAGTTAGAGCTTGCAGCGGCTTTTGAAGTCGATACGATTTTAGTGATCCCAGGCGGTGTCGGCGTAGATTTCCAACCGAATTTCCCAACTGTCAATTATGAAAGAGCTTATGAGTATGCACTTAATGCCATGCAGGAATTGTCACAATCTGCTAAAGCAGCTGGTGTCAATATTGGGATTGAGAATGTTTGGAATAAGTTTTTATTGTCACCATTAGAAATGAGAAGTTTTATCGACACGATTGATTCGCCATTTGTTGGTTCGTATTTCGATGTGGGCAATGTTGTGTACTCAGGCTATCCAGAACATTGGATTCAAATTTTAGGAGAGCGCATCAAAAAGGTACATTTTAAAGATTATCGCCGTGAAGTAGGTGGACTTGCTGGTTTCGTAGATTTACTTGCGGGGGATGTGAATTATCCAGCAGTCGTTAAAGCGCTTCATGAGATTGGCTATAACAATTATGTGATTGCTGAAATGATTCCGAGTTATACACATCATTCTACACAAATTATCTATAATACTTCTAAATCGATGGATGCTATTTTAAAAGGTTCTGTGGAGTAAGTAAAGGAAAGGGGTAGATCGTATGTTAAAAGTAGGGATTATCGGTTTCGGATTTATGGGGCATATGCATTTTGAAAACTATCTCCGTTTGGCAAAAGAAGGAGTTCCTGTACAGTTAACCGCAATCTGTGATATTCGGATTGAAGAGTTGAAAAATGAACAAGTGGCCGGCAATATTTCAACAGATCAATCATCATATGATTTATCGTCATTTAACTTATATTCGGATATAGAAGAAATGCTCAAAAATGAACAGTTGGATATTGTCGATATTGCCTTGCCAACTTATTTACATGCAGATGTTTCATGTGATTTATTGGAACGCGGCTATCATGTATTTTGTGAAAAACCAATGGCATTAAACTCGATTGAGGCAACTCGCATGGTTGAAACAGCAAAGAAAGCAGGGAAAAAACTAATGATTGGTCATTGTCTCCGTTTTTGGCCAGCATATGAATATTTGAAAAGCTGTGTAGACGATGAACGTTATGGAAAAGTAACAGGGGGATATTTTTTTAGAGGCGGTGCGACTCCAAATGGCTGGTTTAGAGAAAAAGAAAAGAGCGGCGGCTGTTTAGTTGATATGCATATTCATGATACGGATATGATTCATTGGCTATTCGGTAAACCAGAAAAAGTATCTTCACTAGGAAGCAACGTTATACAGGGGAGCGGTTATGATATCGTTTCGACGAATTATATATATGGAGATAAAGTATTAAACGCTCAGTCGGATTGGACATTACAAGGAGATTTTGGATTTTCGATGACATATCGTGTCAATTTTGAACGTGGAAATATCATTTTTGAAAACGATCAAGTGAAAGTTAATCCAAATGATGCACCAGGATTTATCGCTGAGCTATCAGCAGATCGAGGGTATTATCGAGAACTTTCTTATTTTATTGATGCGATTATTAATAATACACAAATTACAGTGGCACCACCTGAAAGTACTTTAGGTTCTCTTGAAATCATTGAAGCTGAAATACGTTCGGCTGACCATCATGGTGAACTTGTTGAGGTATCTAAAAAGGCGACAACAGCGATCTAGCACTATCATTGACATAGCTTTCACGATTCGCGAGTAGTTTGGCATGTCGAGTTATCGGAAAAATGAATATTTTGTTAGTTTAAAAGTCATTAGATTGCGATTGCTTGGATTACTGTATATATGACCTATATAACATATCGATTTAAGCAATGATTGTTTTTATTTTACTAGAAAGATTAGAAAGACATAAACAATCTAGGGGAGTTGTGAATATGGCAAATGTAAATGTGGCATTTATCGGAGTTGGTGGGATTGCTGCGGAACACTTAAAACATATTAATCAAAATGAACATGCAAAGATCGTAGCGGTGTGTGATATTTCAGCAGATAGAGTGAAACAAGTGGGCGAGCAGTATGGTGCCAAAAGTTATACGGATGTAGATGAAATGCTCGGAAACGAAATAATCGATGCATTATTCGTTTGTGTGCCACCTTTTGCGCATGGTGAAATAGAAGAAAAAGCGGCGCAGCGTGGTATTCATTTACTTGTGGAAAAACCATTGGGACTTGAAATGGAAAAAGTCCTAGCAAAACAGAAGGCAATCGAGGCTGCGGGCATTATCTGTGGCTCAGGCTATTGCTTGCGCTATTTAGATACGGTAAAAAAAGCAAAAGACTATTTACAAGATAAGCAAATCGCGATGATACGCGGCCATTATATTACATCGTTTGTTCAAACACCTTGGTATCGGGAAATGGATAAGTCTGGTGGGCAATTAGTGGAACAATCAACCCATACGCTTGATTTAATTCGTTATTTAGCAGGAGATGTGGATACTGTATATGCGAATATGGCATTACAGGTGATGGAGGATATTCCTAGTATTGATATACCAGATGTTACTTCTGTAAACCTCAAATTAGCATCAGGTGCGATTGGCCATCTTGCTTCATCTTTCACACAAGCAGACCATTATTCAGGTATTGAAATTTTAGGCCGGGATTTTAGATTACTACTTGAAAATACGACGTTACACATCATTGAAAAAGAGCGTACGACTACCTTTAAATCGAAAGTAGATTTTTATAAAGAGCAAGATGATGCGTTTATTGAAGCAGTACGTCTTAATAGAAGGGACCTTCTGCTAGCTCCTTATGAAGAAGCAGTGAAGACTTTAGCCGCAACATTAGCAGCGAATACTTCAAGTGAGACAGGTCAAGCGATTCAGATGTCCCAATTTACCCCGCATTAACGGGCAGTAAGCCCCCCACCTCAAGGCTTAGAGGAATCGAAGAAGAGGAGGTGGGGGACAACTGCCCGTAAAAGCCCGATTGGTTCAACTAACAATCAGTGGGGGATGAAGAAAAACCCCCACTGATTGAAGTTTCACTTTATCTCAGCTTCTGCCGTTAGGTAATGTTAATAAAAGGAAAAGTGGGGTGGGGAAGATGACGAGGATTGCTGTTGTCGGTACAGGTACAATGGCAGCTTTACATGTAGAAGAATGGCTGCATGTAAAAGGATGCGAAGTAGTCGCTTTAGTTGGTCGAACGGAACAACATTTGAGCAATCTAGCAGCAAAATATCATGTGAAGGGCTTCTTTGATTTAGAAGAAGCTCTTAGACAAGTAGAGATTGATGTTGTGGACATTTGTGTTCCGACGCATCTTCATGAAGAAGTAGTTGGGATCGCTTGTATGGCGAAAAAAGCAATCATCTGTGAAAAACCATTAGCAATTAGCTCAGCTTTGGCAAAAAAAATGGTTGAACAATGTGCCGAATATCAAGTTCCACTTTATGTTGGGCATGTATTGCGATTTTCTCCTGAATATGTTGAAGCAAGAGAGCAAGTATTAAGTGGTGCAATTGGTAAACCAGGTATTATGAGGTTGTCGAGAAAGGGGCCATATCCTAAAGGGCGGGATGATTGGTATAAAGATGAGGCGAAAAGCGGTGGCGTCGTATTAGATTTAGCAATCCATGATATTGATTGGCTTCGTTGGACTTTTGGTGAAGTGGAGCGTGTAATGGCAAAACAAATCAAACGAGAGAATCTTGATTATGCCCTCATTACGTTACGTTTCCAATCAGGTGTTATTTGTCATCTAGACGTATCATGGGGGGCTAAAAGCTTCGTAAGTTCCTTCGAACTAGCAGGGAGCAACGGAATGATTACATACCAAAGCAATGATCATGTACCGATTGTGATAGAAATGTTCAACGAGGAAAGGGAAGACCAGGAAAGAGTTGCAGTCCCAAGCTATATCGTACGGGATACGCCGCTAAAAAGACAACTGCAACATTTTATGGACTGTATTGAAAATAATGAATCCCCTATTGTCACAGCTATGGATGCGGTTTCAGCTATTTATGTAGCAGAATGTATCATCGAATCGATGAAGTCGGGCAAGCCTGTGGAATTTTACAAAGGGGGTATCTTAAATTGAAGATTGGGATTATTAGTTTTGCCCATATGCATGCAGTGAGTTATGCCGAGCATTTATCTCATCATCCCGATGTAGAGCTAACGGCTATTTGGGATGAAGATATTGAGAGAGGGAGTAAAATGGCCGAGCGTTTTCATTGTAAGTATTATTCTAATCTGACTAGCTTTCTCGAAACAAATATTGATGCCGTTGTTATTTGTTCTGAAAACGTAAACCATAAGCAGCATGTTATCGAAGCGGCAAAGATGAAAAAACATATTTTATGTGAAAAACCGATTTCAACTGAAGTAAATGATGCTAAGGAAATGATTCGAGTTTGCGAAGAAGAAGGAGTCATATTGCAAGTAGCTTTTCCTGTCAGATTTGTTCCAGCGGTAGAAAAGGTAAGAGAAGTGGTTCAATCAGGTGCATTGGGAGAAATTGTTGCAATTCAGGCAACCAATCATGGTCAAATGCCTGGAGGTTGGTTTATAGAGAAAGAAAAATCTGGTGGAGGAGCTGCAGTTGATCATATTGTTCATGTGATGGATTTAATCCGTTGGATCAAAGAGGATGAAGTGAAACAAGTGTATGCAGAGCTGGATACAAGATTTTATGATATCGCTGTTGAAGATTGTGGGATTGTCACTTTGGAACTAGAGTCAGGTACGATCGTAACGATTGATCCTAGTTGGTCCAGACCGAGTACATTTCCGACATGGGGGGATGTAAAAATGGAGATAGTGGGGACTAACGGTACGATCTCGCTAGATGCTTTTAAACAGCATCTCGTCTTATTTAATGATCAGCAAAAGCGAGTGCAGCATATTGGTTGGGGCGATGATATGGATCTGGGGCTCATTAATGACTTCGTTGATTGTGTCAAACATAAGCGTGAGCCATCAATTACAGGAGAAGATGGACTTCGTACATTGGAAGTAGTGCAGGCCGCTTATGAATCAAACAAATTAAAACAAGCTGTTACTCTTACTAGAATATAAGTGTCCGTTTGCAGGTTACAATCTCGCGTGTTTTTATTCATGTACCGAAACTAAGTACTGGGGTGAACAGGCATGAAACTCGGTTTAAGCTCTTATAGTTTATTAGCGGCCTTACAGTCGAAAGAGATGGATATTTTGCAAGTGATTCAATGGATCAAAGACCATGGTGGCGAACATATTGAAATTGTACCACTGGGGTTTAGTTTGGATGATAACCCGCAATTGATTCAGTCAATTCGTCAACGTGCAGAAGATGTAGGAATTGAGATATCGAATTATGCGATTAGCGCTAATTTCATTGCAGCGACTAATGAAGAATATGAGCAGGAAATTGAACGGGTCAAAAAACAAGTTGATATCACTAATCTTCTTGGTGTGAAACTCATGCGTCATGATGTCGCATTCCGGCCGATTCATGAGGCTTCGATTGCTCAGTTTGAGGCAGATTTGCCTAAGATCGTACATGCGTGTAGACAAGTTGCCGATTATGCTGCAATGTTTGGAATAACAACAAGTATAGAAAACCATGGCTATTTTATTCAAGCAAGTGATCGCGTGCAAACCGTGATCAACCATGTAAATAGGGCAAATTTTAAAACGACTCTAGACATTGGCAATTTTATGTGCGTTGACGAGGATCCTGTTTCAGCTGTGAAAAAGAATATTTCAATAGCATCCATGATTCATATTAAAGATTTCTATCATAGACCATCCTATAAAAATCCTGGGGAAGGTTGGTTTCCGACTGCTTCAGGTAATTATTTACGAGGTGCAATCGTTGGTCATGGAGATGTTGATATGCGAGAAATTGTGAAGACTATTAAACAATCAGGCTATGATGGGTATATTTCGGTCGAATTTGAAGGGCTGGAAGAATGTAAACAAGGATCAAGAATAGGAATGGACAATTTACGCCGTCTTTGGGAAGAATTATAAACAGTCCAGAATAGTTTTTTATGTGAACATTGTGGATTTTAAAAGAGATAGCATTGAATTTATCTGTATAATCAGCTTGCAAAGCCATAATAAGCTATTGCGGGCTGTTTATGTTTCAGGGTTTCCATTATGTTATGGGGAGTGGGCTCAGTTTCATTTTCGGATAAAGATTGATAATTATATAGTTTGATCTTTTTCGCTTTAGCATGTGTTATGATTGGAAAAAAACTGTTATGTTACTCCGTTACAGGACGATTAAATGGAATAAGGTAAAATGAGCGAACTGGAGGTAGTAAAATAAAAGTAATTACAAGTTAATTAAGGGAGATTAATAATGAATATTAGGAAACTGAATATAGGTGAAAAATTTCCAATGGAATTGTTGTTATTGGCTGATCCTTCAAAAGATATTGTTGAAGAATATGTCAATAGAGGCGATTGTTTTATAGCTGAAAGTGAACAGCAAATTGTTGGAGTTTATGTATTACTTCCAACAAGACCTGAGACAGTAGAGTTGGTGAATGTTGCAGTTGTAAAAGAACAACATGGTAGAGGTATGGGGAAACAGTTAGTAATGGATGCAATACAGGTAGCCAAGATAAAAGGTTATAAAACGATGGAAATTGGTACTGGAAATTCAAGTATAGAACAATTAGCTCTTTATCAAAAATGTGGTTTTAGAATTATTGGTGTTGATATGGACTTTTTTATTAAGCATTATCCAGAAGAGATTTTTGAGAACGGTATACAGTGTAGAGATATGATTCGCTTATCTCAAGATTTATAAACTGAACAGAGTGACCTAATAATTAGAAATGGCGCTATCCTATAACAAAGGATCAGCGTTAATTTTATTTTAGGGCCAAATAATTGAACAAGAAAACTGTATATTCATGTATATAGATGAGATTGTGAAATAGAAACAAAAATAACAGCCAATAGGCCCCTCCTTTACCATAATTCGCTCTTTCTCAACAATTTTCCCCCTATACTTAACCGTTTTCTTATACAATAGGAAAAGTACCAATTGTCAGAAAGGGTAGGGCAGAAAGTCGTTATAGATCATCAATTATTAACATACTTCAGCTAATAAACTAATTTAGTGATACAAATAGGGGTTCTTCTAAAAGGAGTTGAATGTTTTTGTATAAAGCAATAGTAGTCGATGATGAAAAAAGCATAAGAGAGAGATTAACTCATTTTTTTCCATGGTCTGATGTTGGATTTGAAGTAGTTGGCTCAGCAGAAAATGGGTGTGAAGCACTTGAACTTATTAAACAGGAACTTCCCAATGTTGTATTGACTGACGTGCTTATGCCTGAAATGACAGGCTTAGAGCTTGCTAAAGAAATAAAATTATTATATCCCGAAATAAAAGTGATCATTCTTAGTGCTTATGATGACTTTAAATATGCACAAGATGCCATTCAGCATGGTGTGAAAGGCTATATGTTGAAACCGTTAACAAAAGGGGATTTTTACACTGTTTTTAACCAACTTGCGGGTGAATTAGATGAAGATACAGAATTGAGAAAAGAAAATGAAACAAATGAGAAATGGGATGCGCAAGAATTAATGCTTTTGGATTTAATAAAAGGTGAAAATTTACAAAAGTATTCTGAAGAATGGCATGAACAGAACCAAAATTTTAGGGTAGCAATTTTTTCATTTGAAAAAGTATTTAAAGAGACATCTACTTTCTCAATTAGACAGAAAATTAAAGAATTGGCGGTTGATTTTTGGGAGCGATATCGTGTTCCGGTATTATTTTACGGCAATAGTTTAATTTTAATAATTACCGACCAAAAGCTGATGACAAGAAATGTTCTAAAACCGAAAATTTTAATGTTTGCAGACTCATTGCAACATAATCTAGGTGAAATTTTTAAAGGGGAATCAAATATTGTTGTCGGTGTTGGCAATGAAGCTCAATCGCTTCAAGAGATTAGCCGCTCTTATCATGAAGCGGTTCATGCTAGTAGTTATAAATATTTTAGTGAATATGAGACGGTCATCTTTCTTGAAGATTTAGCTCTTAACGAAGGATTCAACAATGACAAGGTAATCCAGTCTAATATACTAGACTATGTGAACGATTTTGAGGGGAAATTGATGGATTCTGTCCTTAAGGGAGAGATGGCGGAAATTTCAATGGATGTCCAATATTTCTTTGGAGCATTAGAACGATCAAAGGGACAGAATATTTCAGAAGTCCGTGCTTCCTGTTCCGAGTTTGTCATAATGCTAATCTTCAAGTTTAAAGAGAAGGGATTCACACTCCCATCTATCGATAATCAGCAAGTACTTGGAAAAATCTATGAAATTGATTCTTTAAAGGAATTAAAGAGATGGCTTCAACAAATTTTAGGAAATATTTCTTTCGATTTAACGCAAAATGATGATCAGAATGTTAATCGCTATGTGCTAATTGCGAAAGAATATGTGAAATCAAATTATCAGGAGAAGATTACACTAATAGAAATGTCGAATATCCTCTTCCTTCATCAAGCATACTTTAGTGGGATTTTTAAAAAAGAGACAGGTCAAAATTTTATCGATTATGTAAATGAGGTAAGAATTGAGAGAGCGGTGCAGCTACTAAGAGAGACGGATCATAAAGTGAAACTAATCTCTGATATGGTTGGATTTCATAGTCATTCATATTTTATTAAAGTATTTAAAAATGAAAAGGGTGTCACGCCAGTTACGTTCAGAAGACAGCAAAAAAGGTAACTCTGTTGGAGGTCAAGCATGAGGAAAAAAATAGGGATAGTGGGAAAGTACCCTTTTCAAAACTTTTTACTAATGTTTTCATTGATTGCAGTGTCGATTTTCCTTTTGCTAATAAGTTCTATTTATTATGTGAAAATAAAGGATTTTATTGAAGAAAAAAAAGAAGAGACTACTCAATTAAGAATCGACCAAATATCTAACGAAATTCAAATTAAGTTTAATAATATATACGAGACAATGAACAATTTAAAGGCAAATGAAATTGTGATTCGATATATCGACGAATTGACTAATTCCGACCTCAGTCCTTCCGAAAAATATTATCAGTTGAAAAGTCTTGAAGAATATTTGTATTCCATTAGAAAGAGCAACGAACTTGTTGATAATATTCTGATCATTACACCTGAATCTCAATTTAGCTCAGACAGCAAATATGTAGATTACAAGTTTAATGGAATGAAATTAATAAATGAAGTAGAAAGTAATTATCATTTTGTATCGATCGGTGAGACAGACAAAATGATTGTGCATCCTTCATCAAGTGATGAGAACTGGAAAGAGGGAACTTACTCGAATAACTTGAATAATCAAATGTATTTTGGAGCTAATATTGTCTCGGCAGACGGTCAACATAAAGGGGTCATATTACTTTTTATTAATATGAGTAGTTTAGATGACCATATTTTTTATGCAGATCAAATTGCTTTATTTGACAGAAAAGGAGAGCAGCTTTTCAAAGGAAGTCAAGTAGATGGAAATATACCTAACGAGATAGATCGATTGGAACATCGTAAAAAAGGATTGCCATTAAAGCGAGATGATGTGGAACTTCATTATACCAGCATCCCTTTTTATAAATTCCAACTCATTTATGCGGAACAATTAGGCTATTATTCAAAACAAATTCAAACAACATTGATAGTGATTGCTCTTATTTTTATTTTTACAGTATTAATTGCTTTTATATTTTCAAGAATAGTGGGTAGAAAAGTACTTCAACCTTTGTATCAATTGTTATCATCATTAAAAGAATATGAGGAAAGCAGAAATTATCGCAGTCTTTTTCAAAATCATCATAATAGGCGTATTACAATGAGTTTACGTGAACGTTTCTTTTTTTATTTTTTAATGACCATTTTGCTGCCTCTTGTTATATTTATGGTGATCTTTTATTGGCAAACATCTAAAATCGTTACGGAGGATTTACAGGAAAGTTATCACACGGTACATGAAAAGATGGCACGGATTATGAGTAACGAGATTAAACAGCGAGAACTCATTATGGCGCGGATCGCACTTAATAATACGCTCCAGTATAAAATACAGAAGAAGAAAAAGGATGAAATAGGACAGGAACTATTAGATAAAAAGAAATATTCTGAATTAATGAAACAGAATATTTGGATTTATAATCAAAATGGTGAATTTTTGTATACGAACAACTATAGTCATCCGAAACGATTAAATGATGAATTTTATCAAACTTTATTAAATTCTGACCGAAAAATAAGCTATACATTGGAAAGAAACCATTTTAATAATGTGACAATTATAATAGGGATGCCAATATTTTCACCTGACAATTATTCAAAAGCGATAGGTTATATTACGGCTGATATTGATAGTAATCAACTAGCAAACTTTTATTCAAACTGGCGAAAATCAGGGCTGGAATTGCAGTTAGTAGATCAAAATAATAAAATTATCTCTCATCAAAATCCAATCAAAATTGGTGGGGGTTTAAAACAGAAGGAAGATTTATCGGAAAATGACCATATTTATAGTACAAGAATAACAGAACAAGGTTGGAAATTTATTTCGAAATATAATTATACTGATATTCAAAAGCAGGTCAATCAACTGTTTATTAGTAATCTTTATTTGTTATTCATGATAATTCTATTGTTACTCGTTTTTTCCTACTGGATTTCTAAACGAATATTGAGACCGTTTAGCCAGTTGAACAAGTTATTCAATACGTTCGATTTAAAAGGGTCGCATCATGTAATTGCTGAACAATTTTCTGGAATTGATGAGGTAGATACACTAACTAGAAACTTCAATACTATGATTCAGAGGATGGAAGGGTTATTGCATGAATCGCTAGAGGCGAATAAAGAACGAATTCAACTGAAATATGAGAAGCGAGAGATTCAAATTAATGCTCTACAGTCACAGATTAACCCTCATTTTCTCTACAATACTTTGGATAATTTGATTTATCTCGTTGAGGCGAATGAAACGGATAAATCGGTAGATATGATCATTTCATTAAGTAGATTGTTCCGCTATATTACGAATAAAGAACAGGTAATGATTGCTATTCGAGATGAGCTAGCCTATACAAAGTCGTATATTAAAATTATGTCATACCGTTTTGATAATTTTGAGTGTATTTGGGATATTGATGAAGAAATATTGGAGTATAAGACCGTTAAGTTAATTATACAACCGGTTATTGAAAACTCGATACACCATGGTGCTAGAAAAACAAAGAATATGGTAACGATTCATATTTCCTGCAAACGCATAGGTGATACTGTGTGTATTGTCGTAAAAGATAATGCTCTTGGTATCAAGGAAGAGGAACTTTCTATAGTAAAAAAACAACTCATCTCAGAGGTGTTGAATAAATCAGGTATTTACAATGTTAATGGAAGGATCAAGCTTCATTTCGGTAGTACATATGGCCTTGATATAGAAAGTAAGTTCGGAGAAGGTACACAAGTTTCAATCGTTATTCCAATTGTTAAATAAGTTTTACGTAAAAGGTGTCCCAAAAGTCATGGAGTCAGCTCTCCCCACAATACTATCTTAGTTTAATTTGTGTATTAAATTATCTGGATATAGTAATGTGAGTGCGAGCTAGAACTTCAAATGGGACACTTTTTTGAATAATAAATAATATTTTTTAAATAGAAGTAGGAGATTTCATCTGGCAGCTTATTTTTTTAGGTAAAACGAAATATTCTTTACACTATTTTTACTAATGCTTAAAATAGTGATATTTTTTCTAAATATAGTAGAACTATTTTAAGTGGTTTTATATTATTCTGAAAACAGTAAACGCTTTCAAAAAAAGAGGGAGGAGGAAATATAATGCAAACAGCAATTGAGAGGGCGGTTGAAGCAAAGCCCAAGCGCAAAGAAAATATTAATTGGATTCGAATGAAGAAGATGAAGATGCTTTATTTTATGATGGCGATTCCAATGGTCATGTTATTTATCTTTCATTACATTCCAATGTATGGAATTTTGATCGCATTTAAAAACTTTTCTCCTGGATTAGGTATTTGGGAGAGTCCATGGAATAACTTTGAACATTTTAAAAGATTATTTTCTGATTTCTTATTTATTAGGGCGTTGCAAAATACAATCGTTATTAGTTTGTTAAAGTTATTAATTGTGTTTCCAGCACCGATTATTTTTGCGATTTTATTAAATGAAATTAAAAGCGAAAAATTTAAAAAGGTGAGTCAATCAATTTCGTACTTACCACATTTTATGTCATGGGTTATTTTATCAGCGATGGTAATCGAAGTATTTTCTCCACAACGAGGCATTATCAACTATATTATTACATTCTTCGGTGGCGATGCTATTAACTTTATGTCTGATAAAGCTTCTTTTATCCCGATTTTAATCCTTACTGATATGTGGAAAGAGCTTGGGTGGGGAGCGATTATTTACTTAGCGACGATTACATCAATTGATCCTCAGCTATATGAAGCAGCAGAAATCGATGGAGCAGGAAGATTCCGTAAAATGATTCATGTTACACTTCCATCGATTATGCCAATGGTTATCATTATGTTTATTCTTCGACTAGGGGCTGTTTTAAATGCTGGTTTTGATCAAATCCTTAACTTGTACAACCCGCTAGTATATGAGGTTGCCGACATTATCGATACGTATGTGTATCGAAGTGGATTAGAGCAATTCCAATTTGATTATGCAACAGCTGTAGGCTTATTTAAAAACGTTGTAGGTATAGCGTTAATCCTTACTGCGAATGCGATTATTCGAAGAAAGAGCGAACACGGAATTTGGTAGGAAGGAGGATATAAAGATGGCGGTAAAAAAACGTAAAATATCTTTATTTGATATTCTAAATGTAACTGGGTTTACCTTATTTTCACTTATTGTACTATACCCTTTTTGGCAGACAGTTGTTTTATCCTTCTCAGATGCCGAAGCAGCATCTAGTCTCGGAGTCAATTTATGGCCGGACAGGTGGATACCAGACGCATATGCATTTGTATTTTCATACCAAAATATTATGATCGCGTATTTAAATACAATTATTAGGACCGTTTTAGGAACGGTATTAATTGTTTCATTTACAGTATTAGCTGCGTATCCGCTTTCAAAAAAAGATTTACCATACCGAAACTTTTTTACAATCTTTTTCTTGATTGCAATGTTCTTTTCAGGTGGGATGATTCCTGATTATTTGCTTATTAAAAATCTTGGTTTAATTGACAGCCGCTTCGCATTAATTTTGCCTTCGGCAGTTAATGTATTCTTTATCATCATCATGCGAAACTATTTTATGACGATTGATAAAGGGCTTGAAGAATCAGCGATTGTTGATGGTGCCAATTATTTTCAAATCTTAATAAAAATCATTATTCCAATATCGAAACCTGTTATCGCAACTGTAGCATTATGGGCAGCGGTATATCATTGGAATGAGTGGTTCCATGCTTTAATTTATATCCAAGACGATGCATTAGATGTTTTACAAACCGTCGTAAGGGATATGCTCGTTGCGATGGATCTTACACAAGCGGGCAGCCAAATGGGTGGAGGTGGCATGTCTAATGCTGATCTGATGTTGAGTAATGTGAGAGCTGCTACTGTAATCATCTCTATCGGTCCAATCGTTTTAATCTATCCATTTGTACAGAAATACTTTGTTAAAGGCATTATGATTGGTTCATTAAAAGGATAATGGGGGAATATACAATGAAGAAATATGCAAAGGTTCTTTCAACTGCAGCTTTAGCAAGTGCTTTATTTTTAACAGCTTGCTCCAATAATGAAGCAACTTCAGGGAAAAAGGTTGATATTGCTAGTTTGCCGGATGCTGGGGATTATTCAGATAACCTTGAATTAAACTTATCTGGATCAGTGACAAAAGGAAAAGCGGAAGATGGTAACTATGTGCAAAAGAGATTAGAAGAGCAATTTAACGTTAAAATTATCAACACAAAAGTAGATACTTGGAATAAAGACCAAGTGAACTTAATGGTTGCTTCTGGTGATTTACCTGATACATTTGCTTTTAATGGAGAACCAAAGACAGCGAAAGAGTTGTTTGATGCAGGTCTAATTCGAACAATCCCGAAAGAAATGCTTGAAAAGTATGCACCACGTTATATGAAAATGTTAGAGGAAAATCCACCTGGACTTGATATGAACAAATCAGCAGGCTCCGATAATGAATATTTGAGTTTAATAGGTTTATATTCACATGTTGATGGATTAACTTGGACACCAACATTCCGTCTAGACTGGTTAGAAAAACTAGGGATTGACCCACCAGGGGAAATTAAACAAGTTGGCCCAAGCGGTGCACGTGAGAAAATTTACTATACGGATAAAGCTTATACACTTGAAGAAGTAGAAGAAATTTTTAAAGCGTTTACATTTGATGATCCAGATGGAAACGGCAAAAATGATACGTATGCGATTTCTCCATATAATGATCAAATGCACTGGGCAGTTTCATTAATGGGGGCATTTGGATTAGCTCCGGATTATAACTTTATCGAAGATGATCAATTAGTCGTTACAGAGATTTCTAAGAAATATAAAGAGTATTTGAAGTTATTAGCTAAATGGTATGATATGGGCTTAATTGACCCTGAATTTACAACACTTGATATTAAAAAGAGCTGGGAAAAATACAAACAAGGTAAAATCGGTTACTATACTGCACAATCTTCATATCTTGCAAATGATGACTGGACTAAAGGACGAGCTCCACAAAACCTTGTGGAAAATCCAAATTCTACTGCAAAAATTTTAGCTACTGCTCCGGAAATTGGTAAAGATGGAAAGCAGGGTGTTGCCTCATTTATACCAGTTGGTAATTTAGCAGATGCATTCTATGTTTCTAAAGATGTAACAGATGAGGAATTAGCAAGAATTCTCCAAATCTTTGATTATATCAACTTAGATAATGATGCAAGATGGACGCTTTATGGCGAAGTTGGCGTACATTCAGATTGGGAAGGAGAGCCTGAAAAATCTGCCTTAATAGTTCGCCCTGAATATGCAGCTGAAGAAGGAAATTCTGGCTTCTGGGCTTATAACTTCCGTACGTATGATAAAGAAAGAGTACAGTGGTTTACATCAGAATATACGATGAATCTGAGAAAAGAATTCTTTGCTCGTGATGATGTAAAAGAAAATATGTTAATTCGTCCATATAAATGGGATGTTTTAAATAAAACAAAAATGAAAGAAATGCAGTTGCGCTACAAAGGAAACCTAAAAACAATCGTCGATGAATTTAGAATGAAAGCGATTGTAGGGGAGATTGACATCGATAAAGAATGGGATAAATATGTTGAAAACTGGTTGAATAATGGCGGAAAAGATGTTCTTGCTGAGATGGATAAAGCAGACAAAGTATCAGATTTAATGAAGTAATAAGGAAATAAGCAGTTTTCTATGGAAGGGTCTACCTGTACACGCTTTATAGTAGATGACTAGGTACGACCCTTTCATAATAAGCAGTCTTCTTGGGATTTGTCATTTTGTTAAAGATAACCTGATATGGTTGATAAAGATATGTCCATTATCAGGAAAATAGCGTAGAAAAGGGTATTAAGCATTCTTTTTTTATTACATATTCCAGCTTGAATGTAGAACATAATGAAATTAGAGTATCTATTATTAAAATAAAAGGAGCTATTCACATGTCTAATATCCATTCAGAAGCGATCTTTTATCCAGGTTTTGCAGATTCTAAATCATATCGAATACCATCTATGATTACAACATCGAAAGGAACTGTCATTGCAGGAATTGATGCAAGGCTTGTTGATCAAAGAGACAACCCTAATAAAATTGACGTGACGATTCGCCGTAGTGTGGATAACGGAGAAACATGGGGATCTGCGCAAAAATTAGTTGCCTATCCAGGGGAAGGGTTAGATGGAGCAGCGGCAATTGATACATCACTTTTAGAAGATGAAGAAACTGGCACGATATTTATGATTTTCTGCCATAGTCCAGGCGGAGTTGGTCTTTGGAATAGTGAATCAGGAATTGGCTTTGATTCAGATGGGCGTCGGAAATTGTATGATCAAAACGGTCATATTTATTTCCTTGCAAAAGATGGGCAAGTCTATGATTCAGACAACAATTTAACAGACTATACAGTAGACGATCAAGGAAATGTTAATAAAGAGAATCAGCTACATGGAAATATCTATTTGAAAAAAGGAATCGATGCAAATGAAAGTTTACTAGAAGCGAGGACTTGCTTTTTACAAATCATTCAGAGTGATGATGATGGCCTTACTTGGTCGAAACCAAGAGAGTTGAATGTCATGGTGAAAGAAGAATGGATGAGGTTTATTGGCTCAGGTCCAGGGCGTGGGATTCAATTAAAGCAAGGGAAACATGCAGGCAGATTAGTTTTTCCGATTTACTTCTCTAATGAAGCAGGTCACCTGTCCTGTGCTTGTATGTATAGTGATGATCATGGATTAACATGGAAACGCGGGGAATCACCAAATGATGGTAGAGAGTTGGACGGTGAAATTCTTTCCGCAAAAACAATCTCAGAAGCTAAACAATATTTGACAGAATCGCAAGTAATTGAATTGCCTACGGGTGAATTGAAATATTATTTACGTAATCATTATGAAATTAAAAGGACTGCCGTAACAACTAGTAAAGATGGTGGGGAAACATGGGGAGAAGTAACCTTTAACATGGCTTTGGTTGATCCAATTTGTCAGTCAAGTGTAATGCTTTATCCTGATCTAGGAGATGGAAAAGTAAGGGTATTATTCTCAAATCCAAATGATGAGGAGACAAGGATCAAAGGAACCGTTCGCTTAAGTGAAGATGGTGGGAAAACATGGCCGTACAGTAAAGTAATTGAAGAAGGATTTTATGGATATTCTTGCTTAACTGTCCTTCAAAATGGGGAGATTGGAGTCCTATACGAACGAGTTCACGATTATAACGATTGGAATAAAATGGATATACAATTTAGTAAATTTTCTTTAGAATGGCTGAAGTCATAATTTTTTATCTATATGAACGAAGAATTAAGTTCACCATGTAAAGGTTTCTGGAGAAGTTTAGATATTTTCCGAAAAACAGAACTAATAATCAGTAGGGGATAAAGTACCTCCTACTGATTGAAGTTCTACTTAAAAAAGTATGGAGTGATAACCGTGCAACAGCTTCCGTTAATTGAAAAGATGATTCATGGTGCTGTATCCATTGAAAAAACAGAAACATATGTGAAACCGTGGCGGTTACCGTATAGTCAAACTGAATTATTTTTACCGAATGGTATTGGTGGTCAGGCTGAATTGCCAGCCGGTGTAAGAATTGTATTGCGCAGTAATACAAGGCAGATAAGAATTGGACTACTAGCTGTATCTGAAATGATGCAAATGGATTGTTTAGTCAATGGTATCTTGAACAAAGCTTTGCTTATTCATTCAGGAGAAACCTATGCCAATTTTAATGATCTTTCAGATGGATCAAAGCTAATTGAAATTTATTTATCGCAAAAAACAGCTGTCTCGATTACAGACATTTGGATCGATGAAGGTGCAGAGTGGGAACTTGTAGAAGATTCACGATTGCATTGGATTACGTACGGCAGTTCTATAACGCATTGTTATTACTCTGAAAGTCCATCAAAAACTTGGCCAGCATTAGTTTCTAATAAACTAGATTTTAATTTAACTTGTCTTGGCTATAGCGGAAATTGCTTTTTAGAACCGATGGTAGCTCGAATGATTCGTGATATGCCGGCAGATTTCATTTCTATTTGTGCAGGAATTAATATAATAAGAGGTAATGCACTCTCAGATCGAACGTTTCAAGCTGCCTTACTAGGTTTTATTCAAATTATTCGAGATAAACAAAAAGATGTGCCGATTGCTATTATTTCGCCAATCTTTAATCGAGAATTTGAAAAAGTAGAAAATAAAGTCGGTTTATCGATAGAGAAGACAAGGAAGGAAATACTTCAAGTGATTGAAATCTTGAAGAATGCTGGCGATCAACATTTATATTATTTTGATGGGCTGGAATTGTTTGGTGAAGATTTTGAGATGTATATGCCTGACGGACTTCATCCTAATGCTGAAGGCGACAAAATAATGGCTGCTCGCTTTCAACAAATGGTCGAAGCAAATGTGCCGGTCCAGGGCAAAGAAAAAATGAAAAAGTAATCATTAAAATATTCATATAATGATAGGTACCAAGAAAAGAGGGTGGGATGATGTTCTTAACAGGTGGCTATATGGGTAAATTAAATACGGTCATGGAATGGATTGCTAGGTTCTTTATTGTTCAATTAATATGGATCCTTTTTTGTATTATAGGGTTATTTGTAGGAGGAATTTTCCCTGCCACTTTTACGATGTTTGCGATTTGCAGGAAATGGATTAATAAGCAAACGGAATTTCCTCTATTTCGTACGTTTTGGAAATTGTACCGTGCTTCTTTTTTTAAGGCAAATATATTGGGATGGGTTATGGTTGCGACAGGCTTTAGTCTTTTTTATTATTTTCAATTATTTAGAGGAGCAAATGATACAATCCAACTGGTATTATTTTTTGTCGTTTCAGCAATGTCTATCGTATATTTGATGACAATCATGTTTGTTATTCCGGTATTTGTCCACTTTGATATTAAACTAGCTAATGTCATGAAGTATGCCGTCATTACTGCCATTTCCAATCCAATTCAAGTCATCAGTATGGCTGCTGTCATCGCTATCTTCAGTATGATCATGATCCAGTTTCCAGGACTCTTTCCATTCTTTAGTTTCAGCTTGTTGGCCTATTCCCTTATGTGGCTCGCTAACACTGCATTTGTCAGCATGGAAAGAAGGGTTTCTAAATTAAATGGGACAACTCGTGTAGCTGAAATTGCCTCAAATGAATCAAGATAATTGCAGTCTAGGATGCGAAAAATTAAAAATATAGTAAATGACTGAACGATAAAAGCTGAACACATTACTAAATGGTTTAGCTTTTTACTTTTTTGCAAGTTTTAAATAACACACTTTTGATTAGTTCTTCTATTCGAACTGTAAGTGAATGTTAGGGCAGAGTAATGGGGCGAAGAGTTCTAGATATCATCAAGGGAAACAAGTAAGTGAATTTTTCCGTGACCACCGATCCGAGGAACAGGATGCGCAGCTTATTGGCTTCAGTTCCTATTACCTAGAATAATTTAGTATAGAACTAATTTTCCTTGATTTAAAAGAATGATATCAAAGCGGTAGAAATAATGTTTGAAGAGGGGCTGTGTTGTGAAATGGATTATTCATTTAATATTTTGTGCAAAACAAAAGTTGGCCGCGGTGAATAATATGTTTAAACTTTGAATATATGACACAACTTCTGGGTTTTGGCTAACTCTAAATGATGATATCGATTAGTAATTGGGGGATTGTTCAAAAATAAATATTCCTCCTTCCAACTGGGAAAAGTGCAAAAAAACAAGCCACTTTGCTATTTTACGTCATTGATTGGAAAAAATATCTTAAAAACAAAAGTGAAAACGCTTTTATTTCCAGATAATAAAGTGTAGAATGGTGGAGAATAAAATGCAATGTGAATAGATAGATTGATAGGGGAGTCGTTTAAGAGAAACGAATCTACATATTTATTCATTTGTGCAAACGATTTCACAAAATGCTTCTTGTGAGAAATAATAAAAAAGGGGATGGGTTCATTGAAATTGAAAAAAGTATCAGGTATTGCCTCAGCAGTATTAGCATCATCGTTATTCTTAGCAGGATGCTCTTCATCCGATAAAGCCTCTGGGGATCAGATTACATTAGACGTTTTCCAATTTAAAGTAGAATTCAAGAATCAATTTGAAGAATTGGCGAAAGCTTACGAAGAAGAGAACCCTGATGTGAAGATAAAAATATCTACAGTTGGGGGCGGAAATGATTATAAGCAATCTTTAATTACGAAGTTTACATCTAAAGAAGAGCCGGCCATCTTCAATGTCGGTGGACCTACAGATGTTGAACAGTTTGGTGATCGTTTGACAGATTTAAGTGACACAAAGGCAGCAAAAGCGGCTTTGGATGGCACACTTGATGGCGTTACTATAGACGGTAAAGTACTTGGCTTACCATTTAACCAAGAGGGGTACGGATTTATTTATAACAAACGTATTTTTAAAGAAGCTGGCATTAACGCTGAAGAGCTTACCTCTTATGAAGCGTTGAAAGAAGCGGTTGAAAAATTGGATGCTAAAAAGAAAGATTTGAAAATCAAAGCAGTATTTGCATTCCCTGTTAAGGAAAAGTGGGTAACAGGTAACCATCTTTCCAATGTTTTCTTAGCTTCTGAATTTGATGGAAACGTAATGACTGCCTATGAATCTCCAACTGTTGCCTTTACAAAAGGAGATCAGTTGAAACAAATGATTGATCTACAAAATGAGTTTTCTGTACAACCGACAACAAGCCTTGATTATTCCCAACAAGTGGAGGAACTTTTCTCCCTTGAGCAAGTTGCCATCATACAGCAAGGTAACTGGGTGTATAACACCGTCAATGATATGGATCCAGAGCTAGCAGAAAAGAATATTGGGATCATTCCAATTCCAGTAGATGGTGAAGCAAAAATGCCGGTTGGCGTACCGAATTATTGGGCGGTTAACAATAAGGTAGATGATGAGGTAGCTAAAGAAGCCAAGAAATTCCTTGATTGGATGTACACTTCTGATACTGGTAAAGAAGCAGTGTTAAAAGACTTTAAATTTATTCCTGCTTATGAAGGATATGATTCTTCGAAAATCGCAGACCCGTTATCAAAAGAAATCTATGAGTATTCTGCAGAAGGAAAGACAATTGGCTGGACATTTCAAGGTTCACCGGTTGGTTGGAATGAGGACCAATTCGGAGCAAGCGTACAAGCTTATGTATTGGGAGAAATGACGTGGGACGAATTGATTCAAAAGAATATCAAAGCTTGGGAAGATATTCGAAGTGGTAACTGATTAAGCAGTTTGCTAGTAAATCATTCAGTGGTGGAGTGGGCATCTGACTTGTTATATACGGATGAGCTGCTCCATCATAAAAAAATCTAATATTATATGTTTTTTATCAGCTTTTGTATCTAGCGTAAGCAGCCTAGCTTCCTTGAGGTCACAAGTAATCCGGGGCAAGAGAATTACAGGGGAATTTTTCTGTGTATCTCGGCTTGCGCTTTTCAAAAAGGAGGCGTCTCAAATGAAAAACCGAGATTTATCATTTTGGCTATTTTTAGCGCCTGTGCTCGTCGCCATCTTCATTGTCGTGATTTACCCATTACTTACCGGTCTATATTATTCATTTACGAATTGGGACGGTCTCCGGATCTCAAAGTTTGTTGGATTCGATAATTATATCAAATTATTTCACGATAAAGAGTTTGGGGATGCATTCTGGTTTACTATTAAATTTTCCATTGCGGCCATTATTGTTATCAACATTATTGGGTTAGGGCTTGCGTTAATTGTGACTCAGCATATTAAGTCAAGCAGCTTTCTGCGAACAGTTTTCTTTATGCCAAACTTAATAGGCGGCTTGATTTTAGGATTCATCTGGCAGTTCATTTTTACAAAGGCATTTGCTTCAATAGGCGAGTCAATGGGGATTGAAGGTTTGCAAGGCTGGCTTTCAACAACGGAAACTGGTTTTTGGGGATTGGTCATTTTGACATCCTGGCAAATGGCTGGATATGTCATGATTATTTACATTGCTTATCTGCAATCGGTACCAGAAGAATTGATTGAGGCAGCACAAATTGATGGAGCGAACAGGCTCCAGCGCTTTCGAAACATTACGGTTCCTATGATTGCGCCGGCATTCACGGTAAGCTTATTTCTTACATTGTCAAACTCGTTTAAAATGTATGACCAAAACTTGTCATTAACAAACGGTGGGCCATTTAATTCAACGCAAATGGTTGCGATGGATATTGTAAAAACGGCCTTTACAGAAAATTCAATGGCGTATGCACAGTCTAAAGCGATGATCTTCTTTGTCACAGTCGCTGCCATATCCTTATTGCAAGTGTACTACAACAAGAAAAAGGAGGTTGAATTATAATGTTCAAAAACCAAAAATCCCTCCTTCTGGAAATCATCGGAATCCTTTTAGCAATTGTATGGCTTGTGCCATTTTATTTAATGGTAGTCAATGCATTTAAAACAAAGCGTGATATCTTCGCAGATACGCTTGGTCTACCTGAAGAATGGACATGGGATAACTTTGTGCAAGCGTTTGTACAACTTGGATTTATTAAGGCTTTCGGTAATTCATTGTTCATTACGGCTATTAGCACATTAATCATCATCATTTGTTCAGCGATGGCAGCATATGCATTATCAAGAAATAAGAGCAAGCTTAGCACGGTAATTTTCTTTATGTTTGTAGCTGCAATGCTGATTCCATTCCAAGCGGTTATGATTCCGCTCGTATCACAGTTTGGTCAACTTGATATGCTGAACCGCAGTAGCTTGATTTTCATGTATTTAGGATTTGGGGCGAGTTTATCCATTTTTCTTTATCATGGGGCATTAAAAGGGATTCCGGAATCGTTAGATGATGCAGCCAAAATTGATGGTTGTAATAAATTTCAAACATTTTGGTACATTATTTTTCCACTATTAAAACCGATGTCGGTAACGGTCGGAGTATTGAATGTAATCTGGATTTGGAATGATTATCTATTACCATCCCTCGTCATTGGAGGAAATGGGACGGAAACGATTCCGCTTCAATTATTCTTCTTCTTTGGGCAATATACGAAACAGTGGCATCTTGCGCTGGCAGGATTATCAATTTCGATACTACCTGTCATCATTGGGTATTTCTTTGCTCAAAAGCAAATCATTAAAGGAATTGCTGATGGAGCTGTGAAATAATTGCAGTTCTCTATTTATTCTTAATGGAAGGAGTAGATGAAAATGAAAGTAGTTGTTTGGAACGAATATCGTCACGAAAAAACCAACCCGAACGTTGCTGATGTGTATCCTGATGGGATCCATCAAGCTATTGCATCTTTTTTAGAGAGCGAGACTCGGCATATCACGACCGCAACACTTGATGAAGAGGAACATGGATTACCCGAACACGTTCTTCAGGAAACGGATGTATTAATTTGGTGGGGGCATATAGCGCATGATGAGGTATCCGATGATATCGTAGAAAAGGTGTACGAGCGCGTACTTAATGGAATGGGATTAATCGTATTACATTCTGGACATTTTTCGAAAGTATTTAAAAAACTTATGGGGACCTCGTGCGATTTAAAATGGCGTGTGGCGGATGAGAAGGAACGTTTATGGGTCCTTGATCCAAGCCACCCAATTACACAAGGTATCGGAGAGTATATTGAGCTTGAAAAAGAAGAGATGTATGGGGAGCATTTCGATATTCCCGCACCAGATGAACTGCTGTTTATGAGCTGGTTCGAAGGTGGAGAAGTATTCCGAAGTGGATGTACATACCGTCGTGGAAACGGGAAGATTTTTTACTTCCGACCTGGTCATGAAACATATCCTACCTATCATCACCCTGATATTCAACGAGTGATTTCGAATGCTGTTGAGTGGGTTAAGCCGGTAGAAAACGCTAGACCTGTTTATGGAAATGCACAAGCGTTGGAAGCCATATCAGGAAAAAAATAAGAGAAGACAGATTGAAAGGGAGATAGAATGATGAGTCTATTAAATATCGGTGTAATCGGTTGTGGGAGTATTGCAAAGAACCGCCATCTTCCGGAATATAAAATGAATAAATCTGCAGAAATCATAGCAGTTTGCGACATTGTAGAGGAACGGGCTCTGGAGTTAGCGGAATTGTATGGAGCAAAGGCATATACTGATTATATGGAACTACTGAATAATCCTACTATTGATGCTGTTAGTATTTGTACGCCAAATTATCTTCATGCTCCATTGACCATTGCTGCTTTAGAAGCTGGGAAGCATGTTCTTTGTGAAAAACCGATGGCGACATCACGTGAAGAAGCAGAGAAGATGATTGCTGCAGCGAACAAAGCCGGTAAGAAATTAATGATTGCCCATAATCAGCGTTTTGTAGATTCCCATCAAATAGCGAAGGAGCTCATCGCAAGTGGGGAGATAGGGAAAGTCTATAGCTTTCGTTCAGCATTTGGTCATGCTGGTCCAGAGTCATGGAGTGCTGACGGTAAAGACAGCTGGTTTTTTAAGAAAGAACAAGCATTTATCGGGGCAATGGGTGATTTAGGGGTTCATAAAACAGATTTGCTTCGCTATTTATTGGGTGAAGAATTCGTAGAAGTGGCAGCATTTGTTAAAAGTAGTTCGAAGGAAAATAGCGATGTAGACGATAATGCTACCTTTATTTTGCAAACAGAAAGCGGAATTATTGGAACACTAGCGGCGAGTTGGGCTTATGTAAAAGAAGATAACTCGACAATTATTTATGGTGAAAAAGCAATATTGAGGCTAGAGGATGACCCAGAGTTTTCGTTGGTTATTCAACGGGCTAATGGGCAAGTTGAAAATCTCAGATTAGGGAAAATTCAATCGAATGAATCAGGTGGTCAGCATGATACACAGGTGATTAGCCAATTTATCATCAGTATTAATGAAGATAAGGAACCACTCATTAATGGACTGGAAGGGATGAAATCGTTAAACGTCATCCTTGGCGCTTTGGAATCGAATGAATCGAAGAAAATAGTCCGATTATAGGCGAGCGGTCTAGATGGATTCAAGGGAAATGAGGAGAGGTTTACTTGGCTCCTTTTTATTGCAAGATTGACAGGTTTTTTCGATTGGACGTAATGGCATTTTTGAACACAAATTTGAAGGAGCTAAAAACAATATGAATAGATTGAAGATGGGGATTATTGGAGTAGGTGGAATTACCCAGAGCAGACATATTCCTTCTTTTCAAAAGCTGCAAGATAAAGTTCAAATATATGCAGTTCAAGATCTAGATGAGTTGAAAGCTCATGATGTAGCACGTACTTATCATATTGAAAAAGTATTTCCGAACTATCAAGACATGTTTGCGGAGGTAGATGCGGTGACGATCGCTACTCCGAACAAATTTCATGCGGAAATCGCGATTGCAGCATTGGATGCAGGTGTTCATGTTTTATGTGAGAAACCCATGGCGATTTCTGTGGCTGATTGTAGAGCGATGGTAGAGGCAGCGAATCGTTCTGGGAAGATTTTAGCGACAGCCTATCATTATCGGTTCATGAAGGAAGCGCAGGCCGCAAAAAAAATAATCGAAGCCGGTGAAATTGGCGAGCCGTATGTTGCGCGTGTTCAAGCATTACGTCGGCGTAAGGTGCCTGGTTGGGGTGTTTTTACAAATCAGGATCTGCAGGGCGGAGGCAGTTTGATCGATTATGGGTGTCATTTGCTCGATTTAAGCTTATGGCTGATGAATGATCCCGAACCGACGGAGGTAATTGGTTCCACTTATAACTATGTAAGTAAAGGGATGGATCAGGTTAATCTCTGGGGGAACTTCGATGCATCAGCTTTTGAGGTGGATGATCATGCGACGGCATATATTAAGTTTGCCAATGGGGCGTCTTTAATTTTTGAAACATCATGGGCTGCGAATATTCGTGAAGAGGCAAATACATTAAGTTTATCAGGAACTAGAGGCGGTTTGGAAGTGTTTCCATTGATAGTAAATCAAGCGAAATTCGGAATGCTAATGAATAATGAAGCCGTCTGGATGCCAGGTCAGGATACTCCTGATGTAGAACAGGCAGAGAATTTTGTTGATAGCTGCTTAGGATTGGCAGAACCATTAGTGAAAATGGGAGAGGCGATGAAGGTTACAAAAATTATTGAAGCGATATATCAAAGTTCTGCCAGTGGTAAATTGATCAGTATTTAATAGTGTTGAGGCGACAATATGAATAGAGGGTGGATAAAATGAAACTAGGTGTGTTCGCTGTATTATTTTCACAAAAAACGTTCGAAGAGATGCTGGATTATGTGGCAGAGGCTGGACTGAAAGCGGTTGAAATTGGAACAGGTGGCTATCCAGGTAATGCTCATTGTCCGTTGGATGAGCTTTTAGAAAATGGAGAAAAGCGCCAGCAATATTTAGAAGCTGTACAATCACGAGGTTTAATGATCAGTGCTTTCAGCTGTCATGGAAACCCAATTTCACCAGATCAGAGTTTAGCAAAGGAAAGTCATGAAACGTTAGTGAAGACAATTAAATTAGCTTCCCTGCTGCAGGTACCTGTCGTGAATGCATTCTCGGGAACTGCCGGTGATCATGAAGGAGCTAAATATCCGAACTGGCCCGTTGCACCTTGGCCGATGGAGTATAGTGACGTGCTTGCATGGCAGTGGGAGAAGAAATTAATTCCTTATTGGAAAGAAATCGGCAAGCTTGCAGAGGAATCGAATGTAAAGATTGGTCTTGAGCTTCATGGGGGATTCCTTGTCCATACACCTTACACATTATTAAAGCTTCGCGAGGCAACATGCAATGCAATCGGAGCAAACTTGGATCCGAGCCATTTATGGTGGCAGGGCATTGATCCAGTTGGCGCAATTAAGATTCTAGGTAAAGCCGGCGCGATTCACCATTTTCATGCAAAAGATACGTATCTCGATCAGGACAATATTAATATGTACGGCCTAACTGATATGCAGCCTTATGGAAACATTCAATCACGCGCGTGGAATTTTCGTTCAGTCGGCTGTGGACATAGCATTCAGGAATGGTCGGATATGATGAGTGCACTTCGTACTTATGGCTATGACTATGTCGTTAGTATTGAACACGAAGACCCGCTTATGTCCATCGAAGAAGGTTTCGCTCGCGCAGTTAAAAACCTCGACTCCGTCCTAATTAAAGAAACTCAAACAGACATGTGGTGGGCATAAATTTTTAAAGATATTCCAATAGTAGGTAGTCAATCTAATGGCTACCTTATTATGATGCATTTGGGTCAGAAATTAATTCCGAAATGATAGAAGGATACCACGTTTTCGAGTGGTATCCTTTTATGGTTTTATTCATGCGTTATGGCATGGAGTATCTATGATCACTTAAAAATTTGCCCGATTTTCTCTATTTCATCTTTTGTAAGAACAACTATTAAAGCGTTGAGATTTCGACTTACTTGCTCTGGTTTCTTCGCACCTGGAATCAACACATCAATCGCTGGTTGCTGTAAATACCATGCAAGGACAATATCGGCCACTTCTACTCCTTTATTGTTCGCGATTTCCCGGACTTGTTCGACCTTTTCTAGATTACTGATAAATGTGTCACCTTGGAAAAGGGGGTTTTGAGCCCGTCCGTCGTTAAAGGTGCTGTTACTATTATATTTACCACCGAGTAAACCGGATGCAAGAGGGAAATAAGGAATAAAGGAAATATTGTTCTCTTCTGCAAACGGAAGTAAGTCTCTTTCTGCTTCGCGTTTGAAAAGATTATACCATCCCTGATATACATCCACATAACCGTCTTTATTCGCCTCGATTAATTGCTCCGATGAAAAGTTAGAAACGCCGATGGCACGAATTTTCCCTTGATCTCTTAACTCTTTTAATGCGCCTACTGCTTCATCTTTCGGAGTAGCTTCATCGGGAAAATGAATATAGAACAAATCAATATAATCCGTTTGCAACCGTTCTAAGCTACTATCCACTGAGTCCCTTAAGAAAGCGGGGGAATTATCGAAAACCACTTTCCCATCGACAAATTTATGTGCACCCTTTGTGGCAATCACGATATCTGAACGATTTCCTCTTTCTTTAATCACTTCACCAATCAATTCTTCAGAACGTTTTGGTCCATAAATATAAGCAGTATCTAGAAAATTAATCCCGCTTTCAAAAGCAGCTCTGACTACATCTTTTCCTGTTTCGTCATTTAAATTAGGGTAAATATTGTGACCGCCAACTGCATTCGTTCCAAGTCCAATTGGGTTGACATATAAATCTGTTTTTCCTATTCTCACTTGCTTTACCAATACGACTCATCTCCTTTTTTTACACATGTATATCATAGCAAAAATTGGATTCATACATAAAATGGAATGAATTAAAATCAGATTATTCTTAAAAAAGTTCGGACTTGGAGCATGGTAATCATTATACAAGAAGGCTGTTTTCACATACTTTGTTGCTTTTCAATTATATCTACACGAACAACCTTGGGTGATTACCGTGAGCGGTTTTAGAAGCCTCCTCAGACGGAGTCTCGCTCAACACGCTTCTCTAAGCGGGAGTCCCTCATCTCCGCTCCAATTAACATCTGCTCGAATTGGTTTCTTGCTAATAACAACAATCTTTACGAAAAGAGCTTCTGGCATGCAATCCCTAATTCTAGATTGGAAATAAGTGCCGAATGGGAGACTTATCCATCATTTCCGTTGGCAAAAGCCCTATAAAATGTTAAAATAACCAGTTAAATGGATGTTTTATTAAAATTTTTACACGCATGGATAATATTGTTCTACAATTGTAAGTAGAAAGAAATTTATCATACGTAGATTTTTGTTAAAATAGTATGTTAGTAGTTATAAAGTTCAACTAACCATCAGTGGGGATTTTTTTCATCCCCACTGATGGTTAGTTGAACCAATCGGGGATTTACAGGCTGTTTATCCCCCGCCTATTTTTTCCTTGATTCTCTAAACAAAAGTTGAGGTGGGGGTCTTACAGCCTGTTAAACCGGGATAAAAAAATTCTCATTTGAGTTTGATAAAATATGAGGTAACGGGGGACTAAAATGGTTTCGGATACTCTTTTAATTCACAAAAAATTTTATGAGACATTCGTGAACGATGTTCAAGATGGAGAACCGATTCAACTGCTTGGAGAGGCGTATTTAGAAGAACAAAAGAAAGAGGTTCCTGAGCTGTCAACGATCCGCTATGCGCAAGGAGAATTATATTTTCATTATAAGGACTTTGAAGCAGCGATCTTTAAATGGGAGAACATCGGGTCAGAACTTGAACCTTGGGCAAAGAAGAATGTTGCTGATGCCTATTATGAGCTTGGGATGCTTTCTACAGCTGAAGAACTATATAAATCAATTGCTTCTGAGAATCTAGTACTAAGAGCTGAAGTAGCGTTGCAATTGTTTACACTATACATAGAAGAAGAGCGGTTTGATCTTGCGTCCGCAACAATTAAAAATTTAGTATCCTTTCATCCGGATTATCCGAATGTTACGGAACTTGCCCGATCATTTTTTGATAGTCAAAAAGATTGGGAGAGTGCAATTGAACTTGTTGTAAATGAAAGTCTCAGAACAGGTGTAATAAAATGGTTTGATGTTCTTCAAGGATATGTAGACCTTGGGTATACGAAAAACTTATTACCTGTGTATTTCACACAAGTGTTGGAATTGTTATCGCTAACCGATCAGAAACGGTTCGAGAAGTTAGTAACCTCACTTTGGCAGGAATATCGCAAGCAAGAGGTGTATTTCGAGTGGCTAACTACGATCAATACTTTCTTTTACACGTTTGAAGTTGACGGGGCCCATTCATGGCATGATTTAGCGAATACTTTTAAAGATACCTACTTAGAATTAATAGATGGACAATACTTAGTTCATGAACTACAACCTATTGTTCCAGAACTCCTCAGTAATTGGTTAAGACTAGCGGATTCCTCTCAAGTCATGTTTGCCGCAGCAGCTGTATTGTCATGGAATGAAATCTTTAATGAACAAATGAATCCACTAGTCGTTGGGGATGCAGAAAATCTTTTAGCACAAAGCCATGTAAGTGAATCATCATTCCAAGCAAGTTCTGAACTTTATGAAGATGTGATTCAATGGTCCAACAAGCATGATGTTGATTCAGGAGAAAAAACAAAATGGCTCGTTGAAGTGTTAATGGATTTGGAAACTCAACATCTATTAATTACAGGAACTGATAAGTCAGAGAAGTCTTCGTTTATTAACAGCTTACTTGGCGCTGAACTTAGCGAAGAAGAAACACCTGCGTATTTAATCATTCGGGATAGTGAAGAACCTAATATCCTTGAGGTTACTGGAACAGAGCGTATTTCATTGTTGGATTTAGGTGATATTTCACCGAATTCGTTCATAGAGATGAACTATCCATCGCCTTTTTTGCAAGATCATTCACTCACTCTTATTGATACACCTCCTATGGATCGACATACAGTGATGAGTCCCGAATTTCTAAGCATTAGTCATGCGGCCGACACCATGGTATTTGTATTGGATGCGGTGTCGCCATTCACGGATTATGAGCGTGATATGTTGCTACAGGTGAAGAAACGGGCATCACATCTGTCTATTCATTTTGTGATGAATAGAATGGATAAGATTTCTAGTGAAAGTGATGCCATGCGGATCCTTGATGAAACGGCTGAGCGTATTGCAACGGATTTCCCTTCAGCTAATGTTTTTGCTTATTCTTCTGATTATAATAGTCGTAAACAAATGGAGGAAGCTTCTGAATTCGTCGCGGCAAGTCAGACAGGATTATTTATTGAACAGCTAAGAACGGATACTCTTCTATATTTTATCCGCCAAACATTAACATCTCTTTTAAATAAAAGGGTTGAAATGGAAAGCGAAAGAGTAGATTCCATTGCTTGGAATGAAGAGATGGTCGTGAAGGTAAACGGTGCTATCAACCAGCTGATGGATCTGGAAAAAGATAAAATAAATACCATTTCTAAGAGTTATCGCTTGATTAAAGAAGAAGTGAAAAATGATTTGAAAGTGACGATCCCTAAACTTCTCCGTGAATGCTCAGAGTTGGTGAAGGAAGATAGTGATTTCAGTCAAATTCATCTCACTTTGAATGACGAAATGAATGTCCGAATTCAAGATTATATAAATCGCCGAGTACTGCCAAGATTTTATAATTCACTTCAACATTGGATAATGGAATCTAAACTAGATTTTACTCAATGTCAGTATGAGTTGAACGAAATGGCTGATGGATTTAATGCCTTGTATCGGGATAATCGCATGGATTTACAATGTGACTTTAAAGTACTGGATGATTGGGGTCGCGATGCAGATCGGATGACAAGTGGAGTTCGTATCGAACATGTGAATATTCTACTCCGTCATACACCTTCTCAATTGTTGCTAAAGGGAGCAGGTAAACTATTCGGTTCAATTGGGCAAAACAAAGCAGGGATGTATGCGCGCTACAAAAAATTCCTGGAAACGATGGATTATGATGATGTAGCTGAAATGATTGCTCGAAAATTCCTATCCCAATTCGAATTGTTCGAGAAATCATTAGATCGCGACATTACGATGTTTTTCCGCGGCGCAAAAGGAAATCTTCATGCAGCGGTTGAACAATCAGAATATGAAATTAAAGAAAATCAAGCAGCACTTGATAAAATGCGAGAACGTCCAGAGCAATACCGTGATCCAATTACGCTTTTTGAAATCCGACTACGTCAGTATGAATGGATGCAGAAAGCGAGTAGATAAGACAAGAAGCCTGCAGGAGAACCTGCAGGCTTTCTTAAATGATAAAGTAAAAGTATTTTCAATCGTTTTGTTGTCTTCGAACTCAAGTAGCAACATGGATCTACGCGTCGAATCTAGGTTTTATGCGTCAAAGCAGAAAAATATGCTTCGAATTAGAAATTATACATCTACACAAATACAGAGGCTAGATAAGTAAAATCAACATACTTAGTCTGCCTCTGTTTATCATTCAATTTGAACATGAGAAAAAGGAACAGCGAAATACTTTCTCTATGTACACGTTTTACATCTTTGCTGTAATCTTTCCACCCGAATGAGCATTAATAAAGTGAATATCACCATTAAGTTTTGGAAATGAAACACGATAGATGAGTTCGTGATATTCATGCTGATTTTCTTCGTAATTTTTATTCCATATTAATTCAAAATCGAGGTCCTCAAGATAAAGGGACTTTGCCTCTTTTTCAGACAACGTGGGCTGTACGTCGATATTTTCTAAACGATCCACATCAATGTCAGGGGCTGAATAATGCGTGATGAACCCTGTCGTTTTATTGACAGTGATGTGACAGAGACCAAAATGTGTTGAAATCCCTCTATGAAAGATGGAAAAATGGAACCCGTACTGAGTCGTTTCTTCCTCCTCATCTTCATTGGAGCTAGAAATACGGAAGTACTGATCTGCGTTTGGATACAATGTGTATAGAAATTTTAGAGCGATTGTTCTGCATTCTTCGACCGATAATGACAGTAGACCTTTATTATCCCTAAAATTAAACAAACCCGATATTTTGCCCGTTTGTTTCTCGGTTCTAATTTTCAACGTATTTTCTGTTTTTTTTTGAAAATAGCTGTCAAGGCTAAGGTCATTGTTTACAGAAAGAGGGGGGGCTGGATGCCATACGGTCACAATTTCATCCCCTATATCTACTTCTCGGAGCTTCGTTAATGCATGTTTATCGAATCCAATAGCCTTATAAATATCAGGATAACCCGGTAACTTTTCAGGAAGTGGAAGATAGCTAATTTCGTAATCTTCTTCGTTTTCATTCTCAATGTTTCTTTCTGCTATTTGATCTGCAGAATGGGTGTAGAAGGGACAATTTGGTTGATAGACAAGGCGAGGTGAAGGACTGACATTTTCATATACGTCAGAACTTAGATTTGTAATAAGCAGGTTCATTTTTACCTCAGCCAAAAACGATTGCTTTACCCATTCCTTGTCCAAAATTTCTCCAGGGAGCCTAATATCCTTCGCTTCACCATAATAACGGAATGCAAGAATATCTCCGCTAAAAGCCACATCTACATAAAAACCAGTCATTTCAAGCGGCAATCCAAGCTCCATTTGAACAGATGAAAACCGCATTCCATTGGAAAGTGTTTTACTTTTTTCCGGGACAAACGTTTTTAGAGCATCCGGATAATACTGGGAGACAAACTGAAGGGACTTTTCTAAAAGTTCTTCTTCTTGTAGAAGTAAATGGTGTAACACTGCCTCGTATTGATTGTAATGGAGTAAATGACCCTCACTGTCTAATTCAATCCATATTCCTTGTTCCGCGTCGTGAATGGATTTCCAGACAAACAGTGCCACTTGATGTTCTTCGCTAAAATCCTCAATCTCAAGCTCGAAGTCATTTGAAACCTTCCCTATTTGTAGAGCACGTAACTTGAGTCTTTCTTTATTCACAATTAATCCCCCCGATCCTAAATGGTCTATCTGCTGTAGTCTTATATCCTATTATAAGGTAATAGAAAGACATGGTTAAACTAAATATATCCAGTTTAAATGTCAAATATATGGAGTTGCCTCTTAATTCTATAAAGTGAAAGTAGAGTAAGATATAAAAGATGAACAGATTTTGGTGCCCCGAGCAGTTTTTTTTGTCCTTTTTTGTAAAGAGAATAACTATTACGTAAAATTATGTAAATCCTTTTAAAGTAAAATCTATTCATAATGTACTACCACTTCTCAAAAACTAGATGTTGTTAAATCAATAAAGTGGCTTTTTGTAGGTATAATGTCTCGTTTCTATATTAGTTACAGTAAAAAATTCCCTTTGATTTGGATCTATTTACTTAATTAGTGGGATTTACAATATCATTACAAACCTATGATAAGGAATTAAGGTTATTAATTTACAATACGCTTATAACATAAAATCAGGAGGAATGATCCCTTGTTTAGTAAAAATTTTAAGAAGAAGCTACTCCCTTTAGCCGTTATGTCCACTGTTGCTTTTAGTAGTTTAGGAATACCCTTTTCTGACGCTGAAGCAAAAGAAACAGAGAAGAACAATGCTGAAATTAAAAATGTTATCTTCCTTATTGGTGATGGGATGGGTGTTTCGTATACATCTGCTTATCGTTATTTGAAGGACAGTTCTACATCAAAATTTGTTGATCGTACGGAGCTTGATAAATATCTTGTTGGCCAGCAAATGACGTATCCAGAAGATCCCGAGCAAAATGTAACGGACTCTGCTTCTGCTGCAACAGCTATGTCTGCTGGTATTAAAACATATAACAATGCTATAGCAGTAGATAATGATAAAACTGAGGTGAAAACGGTTCTTGAAGCTGCAAAAGAAAGAGGGAAAGCGACTGGGCTAGTTGCTACATCAGAAATTACTCATGCTACTCCAGCAGCATTTGGTTCGCATGATCCTAGCCGTCAAAACATGAATGGGATTGCGGATGATTACTTTGATGAATTAGTAAATGGGAAACATAAGATAGACGTTCTTCTTGGTGGAGGAACAGATTTATTTATCCGCAAAGATCGTAATCTTGTCGATGAATTCAAAAAAGATGGATTTAGCTATGTAACAAATACAGACGAGCTTTCAAAAGACAAAAATCAACAGGTTCTTGGATTATTTGCAGAACGAGGACTACCAAAAATGCTTGATCGTACGAAAGACGTACCTTCTTTAGAAAAAATGACAACTTCTGCAATAGACCGTTTAAAACAAGATAAAGATGGTTTCTTCTTAATGATTGAAGGAAGTCAAATTGATTGGGCTGGTCATGATAATGATATCGTTGGTGCAATGAGTGAAATGGAAGACTTTGAAAAAGCATTTAAAGCAGCGATTGATTTTGCGAAAAAGGATAAGCATACATTAGTTGTTGCGACGGCCGATCACTCTACTGGCGGTTATTCAATTGGCGCAAATGGCATTTACAACTGGTTTGGTGAACCAATTAAAGCAGCAAAACGTACACCTGATTTCATGGCGAATCAAATCGCAAATGGTGCTGGTGTAGAAGAAACATTGAAAAAATATATTGATCTTGATTTAACAGCTAAAGAAATTCAATCTGTAAAAGATGCAGCTACTAAAAAAGAAGTCGATATTGATAATGCAATCGAAAAAATCTTTGACACGCGTTCTAACACGGGATGGACTACTGGTGGACATACGGGTGAAGATGTACCTGTATATGCTTATGGACCTTCATCTGAACGATTTGCAGGACAAATTGATAACACAGATAATGCGAAAATCATCTTTGACATTCTAGAAAAAGGGAATAAGAAAACGGTTATTAACGATAAATAAATTTGGCTTTACAAAAGGGGGCTGACACGTATCTTTAAGTCAGCTCTTCTTTTTTGAATGATAAAGTGAAACCGGGATAAATTGGAGGTTTTTTTTTGAAAAAATATTTGGGTCTTCTAACCTTTATAACGCTCTTCTTATTTGGCTGTTCGAATGATGTAAGTAACAGCGAACCTCTTCTAAAAGAAAAGCAATCGGCAAGTGAGTATTTGAGTGATTACTCTTCAAACCCACAGGTAACAGATGACCGAACATTACTTGAAGTTGGTCAATCCGTTTCAGATGAAAAAGGTGAAGCGACTTTAAAAGCAATCAATCCCGTCAATGAAACTTACGAAGTTGGTCCAATCCGACTCAATGTAAAAGATATGAAACTCATTCATTTAAGACCAGATTATAGTCTAATTGATTATTTTCATGTGTTGACACATGATGAAGAATTTGATTTTGTAAAGGTCTTTGTAGAAATCGAAAACACTTCCAATGAAAAAATAAACTTTGCACCAATAGCCCTGATTGAAACGAGCACAGGTGAGAAGTTAGATTGGGGGAAAGATATATATCTAGAAGAATTAAATGGTGAAATAGAAGGGAACTCAACAAAAAAGGGGAATTTAGGTTTTATTATTGACTCATCAAAAGACCTTGAATGGATTGAACTAACAACAAGCGATGTATTCGATAAAGATGAGAATAAAATAAATGACTCTCAAATAATAAAAATTAAGTTTTAACCAATAAAAGGTATAGAGATTTTTCTCTATACTTTTTGGGGCTTAACGATAACACCTTTGGCCGCTGTTTATCATTCAATTAATAAGTTTCTTTAAACACATCATTCAAATTTTTCTGTAATCTTTTTACTCGAACGAGCATCAATAAAGCGAATATCACCATTAAGCTTCGAAAACGAAACACGATAGAGAAATTCGAATTATTCATGCTGATTTTCTTCGTAATTTTTGTTCCATGTTAATTCAAAATTGAGGTCCTCGATAAAGGGATTTTGCCTTTTCTTCTGACAACGTGGGCTGTACGTCCATATCATCTAAACGATTCACATCAATGTCAGGTGCTAAATAATGCGTGAGGAACTCCGTCATTTTACTTATGAAAAAACCCCCACTGTTCATGGCAATGAAATTCCTGACTACTATAAAATGTTCACTTCGTCTAATCAACGATCTCCCAAAATTGGGTGGCCGCCTTTGAGTTTGGTTCATCCCTTAATCTTAAAAAAACGGGCTCCATACTAAAATCAAATTGTTTCAGTTCAAAAAGCGTTGTATGTTCTAAAAAAGGCGAGTCATAATCCATTTTCGGAATAATTGATAAACCTAATCCTCTGTTTACAAGTGCTACAACCATTGTGACATCTTTGCACTCGATTATGATATTAGGCTTTAGATTACGTTCATTAAATGTTTGCAATATCCTCTCATGTAAAAAATGGCCTTCCATCGCCCCCAACATAATGAAAGGGAATGAGGCTATTTTTTCCAAAGTCACATCCTGCGATGAAAACAATGGTAACCAATTAGTTGGAATAATCACGACGAATGGCTGTTTTTTTAATATTTTCATCTGATATTGTTCACTATTGCCCGGACGTAAAAGTAATGCAACATCAATTTCTCTTTGTTCTAGTCTTTTTAATAATTCTTCTGAGTTGCCTTTTATAATATTGATTTTAATATTTGGATATTGTGTTCTAAACATACTGACAAAGTCAATGAGCATATTCGAACATGCAGAGGATACACCAATGCTTACTGTTCCTGCTATACCCTGTTCAATCTCTCGAATTCGCTGCTTTACATCTTGCATTTGCATGAGCATTTGCTCGGCATATTGATATATTAGTTCACCAGTTTCTGTAAGCTCCCATTTTTTACGATATCGATGAATTAAAGTTGTACCAAGATCATTTTCAAGCTTTTTTAACAGCTGGCTAAGCGGTGGCTGGGCGATATGGAGCACTTCTGCTGCTTTAGAAATACTTCCTTGTCTTACTATTTCTCTAAAGTAATGTAATTGTCGAAAATCCATTTCATATCTCCATTATATGTTTTTTATTATGATTATATTATAATATATATATTTTTTATATGTTAAATTTGATGTTATATTTAATCGTATACTATTTACAGAAAGCGAAGGATGTTATGAATCATATGAGTAAAATAATGAAGCGACTCGTCTTTTACGTGCTTGGCTTATTTCTCTTGTCGCTTGGCGTTAGCCTCTCGATTCAAGCAGGACTTGGGGTATCGCCTGTGTCATCACTGGCTTATGCATTTGCGCTAACGACTGGCTTATCGATTGGTTTTACAACGGTGATTGCAAATGTTTTGTTTATTGTTATTCAAGTATTAATAAATAAACGAATTGCGTTAAATGAATTTGTAGGTCAATTAATTATTTCGTTTTTATTCGGTTTCTTCATGGATGCTACGCTCCTCTTTGTACAACTACTCCCTACACCTGAAACCATCTTTACTCGAATTGTATTTTTAATCGTTAGTTTATTTGTTGTAGCTACCGGTTTAATTGGTTATTTTACAGCGAAACTTCCATTAATGCCATATGATGCGTTAACTCATGTATTTAGCGAAAAATTTAATTTGAAATTTAGTAAAACGAAAATTTCGAGCGATTTAATTAATGTGTGTGTTGCAGGTGCAATATGTTTAATTTTTATTCAATCTTTAGGCTCAATCGGAATCGGTACACTAGTCGCCGCCTATTTCATCGGCAAAATATTAGGTTGGATGATCAAGCATTACCAACAACCTCTTCAATACTGGGTATATAAAACTGAGGGGCTATCTAAAGAATCTTAATAAAGATGTCTATGATTCTGTATATATAATAAAATAAATTATTTTATAAATCAGTTGATGATTTTTTAGTAGAAGTATAATACTTCTGCTATTTTTTATATTTCGCCAAAATTGCTTAATAATATTTGATAGTTAATTTTTGCATAGAATAAAGATTGTTAATGATGATACTGCGAAAGCTTGCTATATAATAAAGATCTAGAGATCGTTTGAAACACGCTGAAAATCATTTAGAGTGAGTGGCGATTTTACTCTATAAAAATAGGAGAATACGAACTTTTTCCCGGTTTAACAGGCTGTAAGACCCCCACCTCATTTTTACGAAAGATTCAAGGAATAAATAGATGGGGGATAAACAGCCTGTAGATCCCCGATTGGTGAGATACAGTGAAACTTACCATCAGTGGAGATGCTCCCCCGCTGATTGAAGTTTCACTTTATTCCACTCAGCTATTAAAATTGAATAAATATCAAGTATTACTATTTTCTTGACTGACCAATATAATCAGGAATGGGAGATGAGACAAATGAATAAAAAAGACATCGCTAATATCCGAAAGCAATTTAAATTAGATAATCAGTTTATGAAAATTCGCGAAATCTTTACTGTTTATGTAAAGAAAGAATCAGGTGAGATTTACCATCAAGTCAGTCAACCGTTTGAAATGTTAGAACAGGAAGCACAAGAATTGTTTTTAGCAAACTTTAAAAAGGTGTTGACAGGTTATCTTGATGCCAAACTGTTTGAGCTGAAATTTAAACATGATGTGGAAGACAGCACGCAAATGATCCTCTACGAAGGATTACGAGCAGGATCAACGGAAAATTGGAAAGAAAACATGCTCAAAATCGTCGGGAAAATGTTTGCTCATGCTGCTTATGATTTTGATACTGTGGTGACATTTATCCGAGGAGAATATCTAAAGGCGGCTGGGAAACGAGATCAGGAATCGGAAGAAGGAGGGAATGATAAGGCTTATTCCAGTGAGTTTATCCTTTGCAGTCTCAATAAAACCGATCAGCCGAAAAAAGCCTTGCTGTTTGATTATATTGAGAAAGAATTCAAATCGAATAACGCAGTTGATCCCATTATTAATTTGACTACTCCGTTAACAGGTTTTCTGTTTCCTGCCTTCAATGAAAATTCAGCAGATGTGAATCATATTCTCTATTGTGGAGGGAAAGTGAATCAACCAGATGATTCATTTATAGAAGAAGTTCTCAACTGTGAAGAGATTATTACCGCTATGGAAGATAAGGATAGCTTCGAGCAAATCTTAAAAATTGTGATGGGAGACGAAGTGGATTCCAACGTCATTTCTAATGTCTATGAGGAAATCGATAAAATGGTGCAGGAAAATGAAGAAGATGAAGAAAGTGAATCTCCTATGTTGGATTATCGGGACATCGAACGCATCTTAGAGGTGAGCGGCGTCGAAAATGTGGATACCGCCAAAGTGGAACATGCTTTCAAAAGTGTCGTAGATGACGAAAAACATGAAATAAAAGCAAGCAGTATTATCCCTAAAACTATTAAAATCAATACGAAGGTGGCAGATGTATCCGTCAGCCCGAAAGACCTGAAAAATGTAAAATATATTACTTACAATGGAAAACGGTGCCTATTAGTTGAGATTGATGAAGATGTAGTCGTCGAAGGATTTCGACTGGAAACGAAGACACTCTAGTGGTTTTTCAGGGTCAGATTCCTTGATACATTGCAATCAATAAATGAATTTAGTTGGATTTCTAGAAATTGTAGGAACCAACTTTTTTTAGGATTGGATCCAGACAACATGATCATACAGCAAATCAGGTTAGAGAAGTGAATCGCTGGATTTAATGTTTGTGAATGATGATGTATTCGATTAGGCGCAATGCTGCCTATTGAGCTTATAAAATGTGAAGAATTATACGTAAACTAACGGATTGCGATCGAGCAATAATTAAAGATAAATTTTTGAAGCTCTTTTACATTTTTCGATCTTCCAATCAAGCTGAATTATGGAGCAACACGGATAGAAAATAATCAAACTTTATTCAAAGCAACCATAATTCATGAACGTAAATAAAGAGGTGATAAACGAAACCGCCTGTTATAATGACAGACGGTTTCGAGAGTTATCAAAATGTATTGTTTTAAAAGATTACCAGATTATAAAGATAGCAAAGAGTTATTGTTGCACAAGAATAAGATTCTTTAACTCATCCATTATTTTATTAGTGGCATAAATTGTGTGATTTCCTGCTAGGCTTTGTGTTCCACCAGCTTCAGTAATTAGTAACTGGCCAGCTGCAACGTCATACCAGTTAGGGTTTAAGTAAATGGCTGCGTCTAATCGACCAGCTGCGATATAGGCTAGCGTAACAGCAGCAGTACCGATTATCCGAATTCTGTATACATCATTTACGATATTATCTAACAATAGCAATCGTTCTCTATTGCTTTCTTTGTTTCCATCCTTTGCGAAGTCTCCTACGGATATAAAGGCTTCGGCAATAGAAGCATCTCTAACTTGAATCGGTTGTCCGTTTAAAAAAGTACCTTCTCCTTTTGCTGCCCAAAATAATTCACCTAAACCAGGAAGTGAAATAACAGCAACAACAGGATCCCCTTTGTGCGTAAGCGCAATAGAAACGCCGTACAACGGAATTCCGACACTGTAATTCACCGTACCGTCAATTGGGTCGATTACCCATTCAAAATCTTCAGTTCCTTCAATATTCCCCGCTTCTTCACTGAAAACTTGATGAGTAGGATATTGTTCTTTGATACGGCGAATGATAAGGTTTTCAACCTGAATATCCATTTCTGTTACAAAATCTTTTGCTGATTTCACAGTTTGTTGACCAGCTTTCCCTGCGTGTGGAACAATGAATTGTCCTGCTTCTTTACCAAGTTCAATGGCAAAATCTAAATATGATTTATACATGTCTTTTTCTCCTTTTTCAAATAATTCTTCTGACACTTTTTATCCCGCATTAACGGGCAGTAACCCCACTGATTTTATTTAGAATTTTACATATGTCGACTATCCCCATTACTAATTCGACAAATCTCTGTATTGAATCCTGCAAAATAAAGTGGAAAAATGAGAAATGGTTAAGATAACTTGTAATTCAATAGAAAGAAAAGGAAGACGAGTTTAGAAAAGTAATATAAACGAGCGTCCATATTAGATTGAAGCAATACATTTAAGATCCGATCTTATTTGATGTATGATTCATCCTAGTTCAAATTAAAGTGTCCGTATGATCGTCTATTTTCACTAATGTAACGAAGCAGTTGATAGTAGTTGAAAATATGAGGAATTAGACGTAACGTAAAAGGTAGATAGACTAAGGAGTGTGTATACGTGAATATTTTAGTCGTAGAAGATAATGAAGCGGTTTGTTCAATGCTAGAAATGTTTTTCGCGAAAGAAGGATTGCGCGGTGAGTTCGTGATGAATGGACTTGATGGCTACAATCGCTACAAAACGGGTGATTGGGATATAATAATCTTGGATTGGATGCTTCCAGGGATGGATGGGGTCAGTATTTGTCGGAAAATCAGGGAAGAAGATCGTACAATACCAATCATTATGTTAACGGCAAAGGATAGTGAGTCTGATCAAGTCCTTGGGCTTGAACTGGGAGCGGATGATTATGTGACTAAGCCTTTTAGTCCACTGGCATTGATGGCAAGAATTAAGGCAGTGATGCGAAGGTCGCAGAAGGATAATCAGTCAGAGCTATCAGAGGGGCATATTATTGAAACAACCCATTTTACAATAAATCGTGATACACGGGAAGTATTTCTAGATGGTGCATTGGTCCCGAACTTAACACCAAAAGAATTTGATTTACTTCTCTATTTTATCCAATCTCCACGCCAGGTCTTCACACGTGAGCAACTGCTTGAAAGGGTATGGGGCTATCAGTTTTACGGGGATGAGCGAACGGTTGATGTGCATATTAAACGTTTGCGGGGCAAAATCGGATTAAACGCTCAGCCGATGCTTCATACTGTTTGGGGAGTCGGCTATAAGTTTGATGAAACGGTGATGGTTGATGAGAATTAAGTATGTGTATCAATTGCTTGTGAGCCACATTAGCATTTTCCTGTTGGCGTTTGTGATCTTAAGTTTACTATTCGCTAATTATGTCGAAAATCTAGTTTATAAAAATAAAACCGATGAATTGATTGAATATGGACAAACCATTTTAGCGAAGTTTGAAGCCGATCCGAGAGGGCAGATTGCAACTTTAAATCAATATGCAAACGTGTTAGATGCACGACAAATTTACTTTAGTGTGTTTGATCAACGTTTGAACTTGCTAACGCCTAATATTGGTCCACTAGAAAGTTTCGAGCTGACTGCTAAAGAGTATTCACGACTATCAAACGGTGAAACGGTAATTATTCGTCATGAAGGCAAACGATTTGTACAAGAAATGTCGGTTGTGTTGTTACCATATATTCAACGTGGGAATTTGCTCGGAGTCATTGTACTTTATGCCCCCGTAAGTGGTACAAAAGAAATGATTAGAGAAGTGAACAATTATCTATTCATTACCGTAGTTATCGCTTTAACGATCTCCTTATTATTAAGCTGGTTTTTATCTAAACTTCATGTGAATCGAATTCAACGTATCCGCGAAGCAACTTCGATGATTTCTTCTGGGAACTATGATGTCCACGTCCCATCCTCCAGTTTTGATGAAATCGGTGATCTTGGCAATGATTTCAACGAGATGGCACGGAAGTTAAAGAACTCCAATGAGGAAATTGAAAGTCTTGAAAACCGTAGGCGTCAATTCATGGCGGATGTATCTCATGAAATGCGAACGCCATTAACGACGATAAGCGGAATGATAGAAGGGCTACGTGATGACTTAATTCCTGAAGAAGAAAAAATGAAGGGCATTAATCTAATGAATCAGGAGACGAAGCGATTAATCCGGTTAGTAAATGAAAATCTAGATTATGAAAAAATTCGATCTAATCAGGTTGTGTTAACGAAAGAAACGATCCAGCTTCAAGAAGTGCTGGAAGTTATTCGAGACCAGCTCTCGATTCAGGCGGAAGGTAAGGATAACAGGATTCTGCTTGATGTTACTAGAGATTTGCTCGTTTTTGCAGATTACGACAGACTGATGCAAATTTTAATTAATATCACAAAGAACAGTATTCAATTTACCGAGAATGGAACGATATGGCTCCGTGGTAAAGCGGGAAAAGATAGGACAATCATTGAAATTGAAGACACAGGTTCTGGAATTAATCCAGCAGATATTGAGGCAATCTGGCATCGCTTTTATAAAGCTGATTTGTCCCGAACTAGTAATCCATATGGAGAATTCGGTCTCGGTTTATCTATCGTTAAAAAGCTTGTTCAGCTTCATGATGGTGAAATCGAAGTGGAAAGTGAGGAAGGCAAGGGAACGATCTTTACGATTCAATTGCCAGAAAAAAAATAGATGCATAGAAGAATTATTACTAGTTATCGATACTTTTTGTGAAGAAGGATCTAAAAGAAAGCAGCTAAAGTGCCTTTATAGTAGGAAGTACGATGCGCTGTGACCTATAATATGAATGGTGTTAGAATTGAGTCTGTGGAGACCTTCTCCAAAGAGCTAGTGTCAAATGAGAAAGAGGAGTGGAAAATAGTGTATAAAATAATTGCCATCGACATGGATGGGACCTTATTAAATGACCATCATGAAGTAACAGAAGAAGTACGAAACGCGCTACATAAAGCAAAAGAGCAAGGTGTAAAAATCGTACTCTGTTCCGGCCGTCCCATAGGTGGTATGCGTAGATATTTAAAAGATCTTAAGTTAGATGAGGAAGAAGATTACGTCATTGCCTATAACGGTGCACTCGTTCAAAATACTCATACGAATGAGATCGTATCTGAACTATCCCTTGGTTATGAGGATTTAAAATTGGTTCATGAACTTAGTGTTGAGCTAAGTACATCTATGCATTTTTTTGATGCAGATAATCTCTATACACCTAATCATAATATAAGTAAATACACGGTGTATGAATCATATATTAATCAAATCCCACTACATTATCGTCAAGTTAAAGAAATCCCAGCAAATATATTGTTACCGAAAATAATGTTTATTGATGAACCAGATCGTTTAAGTAAAGTGATTGCACAAATTCCTGCATCACTAAAAGAACAATACATGATGGTTCAGAGTACACCTTTTTTCTTGGAAATTTTACATCCAAAAGTAAGTAAAGGAAATGCTGTGAAACAATTAGCTGAAAAGTTGGGAATTAGACAACAAGAGGTAATGTGTATAGGTGATAATGGTAATGACTTGTCAATGATCGAGTACGCAGGCTGTGGTGTGGCTATGGGGAATGCAATTCCGGAGGTTAAGAAATCGGCTAATTTTCAAACTCTCTCTAACAATGAGAACGGGGTTGCACACGCTATTCAAGAGCTTGTACTGACATGATAAGCACTAACTAGGAGATATTTTACGTTTGATTATGAGGCTCGACATTTTATGACAAGGGACTGACCTCGTACTCTAATTCAACACGTAGTGTTTCATACACTAATCTAATACTATGTTTAGTTATGCGGGGTTGACCCTTTGGTTTAGAAACTTCTAAAGAGATGGGGATTTTAGATGATGGTTGAAATTGAAAATAATTGGTTAAAGGTGAGTATTTCACAAAATGGGGCAGAAGTACGGGAAGTACAGCATAAGAAAAATGGGCTGAACTATATGTGGACAGGGGATAGTGCCTACTGGGGACGTGTTTCTCCAGTCTTGTTTCCGATTGTCGGAAGTTTAAAAGAAAACCAGTATCAACTTGATGGCAACATATACAAACTGTCACAGCATGGTTTCTTACGTGATAATGTTTTCGAAGTGGACAAACTGGAAGCAGACTATGTTTCTTTTGTAATTGAGTCTGCTGGACAGTTCACACATGTATATCCATATGAATTTAAGGCATATATTCATTATACTCTTAAAGAAGATTCGTTAATTGTTCGCTGGGAAATCGTGAATGAAAATAAAGAAGCAATGTATTTTTCCATTGGGGCACACCCAGCGTTTAAGCTTCCGCTTTTAGAAAATGAGAAGATTGAGGATTATATATTGAAGCTTACCCCTGGTTCGAAGGAAGTCATTGAATATGAGCTAAAAGATTCTTTAATTTATGAGAAAGGACCGGTTCATGATTTTCAAGAAATTCCGATCACTCCGTCATTATTTGCAAAGGACGCTCTCGTATATAGCCATATCGATCACGTGACATTGACATCTAAAACATCAAGTCATGGCGTAGAACTAACATTTAATGATTTTCCATTCGTTGGAATTTGGTCGAAATATAACGAAACAGATCGCACAATGGCACCGTTTGTTTGCGTTGAACCATGGTATGGTATTGCTGATACTCATGATGCATCAGGAGACTTGAAAGAGAAATTTGGAGTGAACAGGCTTGAAGCTGGAGAAACGTTCTCTGCAGAGTATGGAATGAAGTTTAATTAGAGGAATTAAGACTAGTTTCTTACTTACATCCTGTTAAACTGGGGGAACCATGTCTTTAATTATGGCTCTTTTCGTAAAGATTGTTGTTTTTAGCAAGAAACCAATTCGAACAGATGTTGATTGTAGTGGAAGGTGCGAGACTCCTGCGGGAAAAGCGTGTTGAGGGAGACCCCGCAAGTGCAAAGCACTGAGGAGGCTTCTGAGACCGCCCGCGGAAAGCGAGTACCTGCAACGGAAATCAACCCGGGTTATTGGTGTAAAAATGATTGAAAAGCAACAAAGTATGTGAAAACAGCCTTAATTATAGAGAATTGAAGAGAGTAATATTTCACCCTTGTTTCATTCTTTGTTAATAAATTTGTCATATTTGTTGGGTATGATGAATGTAACAAATAAATTGAAAGAAACAAGGAGGATGGTCCGTATGGAGGAACATCAAATTGAAACAAATACATCTTCACAAAGAGAACAGCATAAAAAAGGAAAAGCGGGCTGGGGGCAGACGATTGTTTCCGGATTAATCGGTTCCGTTTTAACAGCAACGATATTTATAACAGCGGGAGATCAGTTTTTCACAGACACTACCACCCCCACTGAAAATCCAGCTTCTACAGCCGCAGAAAAAGATCTAACAAAGGATAATGGTGTAAACGTTCAACCAACTTCATATACAGGCACAACAAGCCTTGCAGATATGGTAGAATCGGCTTCGAAGGCAATTGTCGGAGTTGTCAATTATCAACAATCAGCTAACCGATTTGCACAAAATTCACAGGAAGTAGAAAGTGGAACCGGTTCAGGTGTCATGTATAAAGTAGATGGAAAGAACGCCTATATTGTTACGAATAACCATGTCATTGAAGGAGCCTCAAAAGTAGAAATATCGTTATATAATGGCAAGACCACAACGGCAGAAATCGTTGGTTCCGATGCTTTAACCGATTTGGCTGTCTTGAAAATTGATGCTTCATTAGCCCCAGGAGAAATTAAATTTGGTGATTCAAGTGCGGTCCGTGCTGGTGAGCAGGTTGTAGCAATTGGGAATCCACTTGGTCTTGATTTTTCTCGAACCGTTACCGAGGGAATTATTAGTGCTGCTGAAAGAACCATTGATGTAGATACATCAAGCGGGACATGGGGATTGAACGTCATTCAAACAGACGCTGCCATCAATCCAGGTAATAGCGGAGGAGCACTGATTAATTCTAAAGGAGAAGTAATCGGAATTAATAGCTTAAAAATATCCGTAAATGGGGTTGAAGGCCTAGGATTTGCTATTCCAAGTAATGATGTGATTCCAATTGTCGACGAAATGATTAAAACAGGGAAAGTAACACGGCCATATTTAGGTGTAGGTCTTGCTGACTTAGCGCAACTTCCACAAGCCTATGTACAAAACATTTCTCAAAATGTGAAGGCAGGAGTCATGGTCACAAATGTAGCAAATGGATCTGCTGCAGAAAAGGGCGGCATACAACAGGAAGATATCATTACAGCGATGAATGGAAAAGAGATAAAAAGCGCTTTGGAACTTAGAAAATATCTCTATACAGAAGCAAAAGTGAATGAAAAAGTAAGTGTGGAAGTGTATCGTGGGAATCAGAAATTAACATTACAGGTTACATTAGGAGAATCACAAAAACAGGTTCCCGAATAAGTATGTTGGCATAGAGGTTCCTAGCTATAATTTCGTAGCTAGGAACCTTTTTTTAGCAAATGAAAGAAGTTTTTTCGTCTATCGACTAATATTATTTAAACGTAATACTGGTTAACAGATATTTAGATGTTGAGTTTTATATCAGATATGCATATAAACGGATTATGTGTCAGATAAATGGCTGGTTTTAAGTAAAGGCTTTTTTCGTAAAGATTGTTGTTTTTAGCAAGAAACCAATTCGAACAGATGTTGATCTTCGTTACAGGTGCGAGACTCCTGCGGGAAAAGCGTGTTGAGGGAGACCCCGCAAGTGCAAAGCACTGAGGAGGCTTCTGAGACCGCCCGTGGAAAGCGAGGACCTGCAACGGAAATCAACCTGGGTTATTAGTGTAAAAATGATTGAAAAGCAACAAAGAATGTGAAAACAGCCTAAGTAAAAGCATGAAAGTTTATATGAGGATAATGGTTTGAACGAATAATAATAGGCAATGATAAACAATATTATTGTTAAAAAGATTTTTGGCTTAATCGTTTGAAACCAAGATTTTACACGACTCTTAACAAGGCTTGAAAGATAGCCCTAATACTATGAAACGAGAGAGAAAGCTCGTTTACTCTCAACGTTTCATGATATTAGGGCTAAAATGAGCTAAAAATCAACATATTATATAACACAGCCTAATAGTAAGAACTTGCTATTATACTGCAATAGGTCCATAGCGAATAAAAAATGCTATTCACATATAATTGTCAATAAAATTGTTTCAAAAATATAAAAATAGTTTGACAATTCTGTGAACGGGATGAATAATATATATAAGGAGGATGATTAAAATGGAATCTAGATTGAAATTGTTAAACGCTACGAAGTATGTAGGGGCAATCCTACTTACAATGGGAATTGCAATTTTTTTATACGGTTCTTTTGTAAGCGATTTCAGACCTGTGATGGGGATAGGGATTGGTACAGTGATGGGCGCTGTTTTTATCTTCTTGATGGGAATGTTTCTAGTAGCTTCTGAAGAAATGGTGACAAATTGTAAGCAGGGGAAAAAGATACTGCCTTGATAATGGATTGGTTTAATAAGAATAATAAGAACGTGAATAATAAATGGTCACCTAGATGTTGAATAGGCGTAGTTGACTATGATGAAACAAATGGCTGCGCCTTTTAAAAAAAAGAGAGCGTAATACGCCCTCTTTTAAGTGGATCTTTTTGGATTACATATCCCAGAGAAAGATTAACAATGTCCCAAAAATGGTAACTAAAGCAACCAATATACCGAAATAAACGTTTGAATAAATGGCGCCTTTATCTTCTGTTTCACCAGCATGCATGAATACAACGAGTTGAAGGCCTGCTTGTACGAATGCAGTCAGAAGAAGTATAGTTATGCCTGCTGTAAATGACATATCTAAAAAGTAAACCAATAGAGCCACTGCTGTAAGGATTAACGAGAATACAAAGCCCATTACTTGTTTTATTGGGAATAATTCCTTCATATTACATCATTCCTTTCAAGTAGATGAAGCTAAAGATAAAGATCCAAACTACATCTAGGAAATGCCAGTAAAGAGAGAAAATGAATGATTTATTGGCTGTTTCAGGTGTCAATCCACGTTTTTTCACTTGTAGGAGAATAGCTAATCCCCAGAAGAAACCAAATGTTACGTGCAGTCCATGTGTTCCTAACGTTGTTAATAACATGGATGTGAATCCACTAGTGGTTATTCCAGCACCTTCGTGTATATACGTTGTGAATTCGAAAATTTCAAATCCTAAGAACCCTAAACCTAGAACAAGGGTTACCGCAAAGAAGGCCATCATGGCTTTTTGTTTGCCTAAGCGCATGGCGTGAATACCAAGACCAATAGTAAAACTACTTGCTAAAAGCAAGATTGTTTCCATTAATACTGGTGATAGTTCAAAGATTTCTGCACCGGAAGGACCATTGCCCGAACGGTGCTCATACACGAAGTAAGACGTGAAGAGCGTTGCAAAAAGCATAATTTCGGCACCTAGGAAGATCCAAAAACCAAAGATTTTTAACCGGTTTTCTTCCGTGCTATATTCAAGTGGAAGCGAGTGATCAATTTTCATTATTTAGCACCTCGCAATTTTGTTTCTGTATCTTCAATTTCTTCTACAGGGATGTAATGTCCATGATCTTTTTCGAACGAACGGTATACAAGACAACCTAAGATACCGAGTAACGAAATAATGGCAAGTGGCCAGATACTGAAGATCATACTAAATCCAAAGACAAAGAAGATACAACTCATAATAAATGGTAAACCGCTAGAATTCGGCATATGAATTTTTTCGATTTTACCTTTAAATATTTCGTGGCCATGTTTCTTAGCATCCCAGAATGCTTCAGTTGATTTAACTTGCGGCATAACCGCAAAGTTGTATTCCGGTACTGGAGTATGAGTAGCCCACTCAAGAGTACGTGCATTCCATGGATCGTTACCGATATTCCGTGGTGAGTAACGAACGCTATAATAGATATTGTAGACAAGTAACGCAAAACTAATGGCCATAATACCTGCTCCGATAAATGCAACCATATTCAATGGAGCAAATCCAGTTGATTCAGAGTACGTGTACATCCGGCGTGCTTGACCGTCTAGACCAGTAATATACATTGGGATGAATGCTAAAATGAATCCAGTAGACATTAACCATACTGTCCATTTACCGATTCTCTCATTTAACATGAATCCGAACATTTTTGGCCAGTAGTACGTAAGACCAGCAAGCATTGCATATACAACACCAGGGATAATCACGTTATGGAAATGAGCAACTAAGAACATTGTATTATGATATTGATAATCCGCAGCTGACATCGCAAGCATAACCCCTGTTACCCCACCAAGTGTGAACAGCGGAAGGAAATGCATCGCGTAAAGCATTGGAGTAGTAAATTCAATTTTTCCTTTCCAAAGGGTGAACAACCAGTTGAAGATTTTAACCCCAGTTGGAACAGCAATCGCCATCGTTGTAATGGAGAAAAAGCTGTTTGCAAGTGCCCCTTGCCCCATCGTAAAGAAATGGTGAGCCCACACAAAGAATGAAAAGGCAGAGATAACAACCATTGAAGCAACCATGGATTTATACCCATAAAGATTGCGACGTGCAAAGGTCGAAATAATCTCACTAAATAAACCGAATGCCGGCAAGATCAAGATATATACTTCAGGATGTCCCCAAACCCAGAATAGGTTGGCCCAAAGCATATCTGAACCACCGTCACCAATTGTAAAGAATTTTGTATCGAATAAACGATCCATTGTACCCATTGCAAGTAATACGGTTAATACTGGGAAAGCAAAAACAATGATTAAGTTAGAGATTAGAGCAGACCATGTGAACATTGGCATTTGCATTAATTTCATGCCTGGTGCTCTCATCTTAAAAATAGTCGTGATGAAGTTGATACCCGTCATTAAAGTACCGATACCAGCTATCTGAATTGCAATCATGTAATAATTCGAACCTACAGAAGTACTAAAATCATTCCCTGCAAGTGGAAAATAAGAAGTCCAACCTGCATCAGGTGAACCACCAATTACGAATGAGATGTTGAATAGCATCGCACCCATAAAGAATAACCAGAAGCTTATGGCGTTTAGACGTGGAAAGGCTACGTCACGGGCACCAATTTGTAATGGTACGACGAAGTTGAAAAAGAACATAATAAATGGCATAGCCATAAAGAGAATCATAACAACACCGTGAGTTGTGAATACTTCGTTATAATGTTGAGATTCTAAGAATTTATTATCCGGAATGGCAAGTTGAGCACGTAACATAATAGCATCAACGCCACCGCGGAATAGCATAAGTAAAGCAGAAATTAGATACATAATACCGATCCGTTTATGGTCTACTGTTGTTAACCATTCACGCCATAGATAACCCCATTTTTTAAAATAGGTTATACCTAAGATTACCGCAATACCAGTAAGACCAATGGCAACCATTGATGCGTATATCAAAAAGCTTGGATGCGGTATGGCAAAGCGATTAAAGAAATCCATACTTTTTTGACTCCTTTCAAGATTATATTGCTTTTCATATAAAACGAGTGGTTAGTATATGTGTAACCTATTATTGATGATGACTGTGATCTGCTTCCTTCCCAGAATCACTTGATTCATGATGGTGTTCGCCTTCTGAAACCTTATCAGAATCGGCTGAATCATGATGATGTTCTGGAGCTGGTGAGAATTCTAAATGCGTTCCAGTATATGTGGATCGTCCAAGATGTCCAGGTTTTAATAACTCATTAAATTTCTCTTCAGTAAGAGGTTTAGCTGTATCTTGCACTTCTTTTACCCATTTATCAAAGTCAGTTTGGGACATTGCCTCAACATCAAACGTATTTTCAGCAAATCCTGCTCCACTGAAGTTTGCGTTTCGACCCATTAATTCACCAGGTTCGTCTGCGGCTAAATGTAATGTTGTAACCATGTCACCCATTGCGTATTTTTGTCCACCAAGTTGTGGAATCCAGAAACTAGTGATTGGCCCGTATGAATAAAGTTTGAATTCAAGTGGGCGACCTGCTGGAATATTTACATAGTTAACAGTTTCAATACCTTCTTCAGGATAACTGAAATGCCATTTCCAGTCAGAAGATGAAGCGTATATGACTAATGGTTCTTGACCTTCGTATCCTTTCGGTGTGGCCTCTACTTCATAGTTACTCTTAACAGACATAACAGAAAGGAAAATAACAATAATAATTGGAACACCAATACAAATTGCTTCAACAAACATATTACCTTCAATGTGTGGAGGTTCATAATCTGCACTCTGCTTAGAAGCGCGGTATTTAACTAACACGAATACTAAAATTGCAAAAACAACAATAACAATACCAGACATGATCCAGATCGATAACATAATATCATCGGCTTGCACTTTAGCTTGCGGCCCTTTAGGGTCCAAGACCAATAGTGGCTCACAACCAGATAGTACAGCAGCAACCGTGAAAATCATGGCTAATAGAGTCCATTTTAACTTCATAGTAGTACCCCTTTCCCTTATATTTCTTAGTTATTTAGATAAAGTGTTAACTGTTTCACAAACTGACGATTCTATCTTATTATTAACCTTATAAAAATACAATCAAAACATAAATATGTCACAAAAAGTTCATGAAGATATTGAGAAAAAGTGGCAGTCGAGGAGATATATTGGATTAATTGAATATGATGACATATGATGATAGAGTTCAGGATTATTTTATCGAAATATATGAGATCTCATGAATAAATTCTATTAAATTATATTACTATAATTATTTGGAAGCAGGAACCATGAGTGAACTGCACCCTAATTGTTAGACACCACTAACAATTGGAGGTGCAGTTTTTTTTTGATTACATATTATTTAGTCCTGAGTTTACTCCTGGGAAGAATCTACAATTTTTGAGGGGATTAAGAAAATAAAACGAATATGGCGTTAAAACGCAGTATTTACGATAAACAAACCATCCTGTAGCACGCTACGCTCGCTTAATCACAATGGTGGCGGTGCGGAGCTGGATTTTGAAGCATATACATAATAAGTTCGTATATCTGCAAAGTAGATTGTCTAAAGCAGTAACTCATGAAGCCCAACATGTCCTTCATTCAAAATAAGTATTTTTATCGGATATGAATAAATCTCAAAGAAAAGAAAAAAATAACATGTACAGTCTTGGAAGTGAAAAAATTGCAATGAGAAAGGACTAGAAAAATACTTCTACTCTAATTGCTATTTTTATTATGAAGTAAAGGAGGATTCACAATGGTTGAGTATGATCCCGTTTTATATAGCCGAATACTAACCGGTACCACGTTAGGTTTTCATACGATTTTTGCCACTCTAGGGGCTGGTATTCCGCTTCTGATTGCGTTAGCTGAATGGATCGGAATTAAACGGAATGACATGCATTATCATGTGCTTGCAAGGCGTTGGACTAAGGGGTATATCATCTCTGTTGCTGTTGGGGTGGTTACCGGCACTGCTATTTCCTTACAACTCAGCTTATTGTGGCCGAATTTTATGGAAGCAGCTGGACATACCATTGCCCTTCCTTTATTCTTGGAGACATTTGCCTTTTTTTTTGAAGCCATTTTCCTAGGGATCTATCTCTATACATGGAATCGATTTAAGAGCAAGTATGCTCATTTTCTCTTATTACTCCCTGTTTTTATAGGTGGTGGCGCATCAGCCTTTTTCATATCGACAGTGAATGCTTTCATGAATTCACCTATCGGTTTTAATTATGAAAATGGCATTTTAACGAATGTAAATCCCATAATGGCGATGTTTAATCCAGCCACCCCAACAAAGGTAACGCATGTTATGGCATCTTCTTATTTAACCGCTGCCTTCATTTTGGCGTCAATAGCGGCCTTTTCAATTTATAGAGGCAGAAACCATGTTTATCATAAAAAAGCGTTGAAATTATCAATGACAGTCGCACTTGCCTTTGCTATCAGTACCGCTTTGATTGGGGATTTATCAGGAAAATTCTTAGCTCAATACCAACCTGAAAAGCTAGCTGCAGCTGAATGGCACTTTGAAACGGAGAAAGGTGCGACGTTAATTTTTGCTGGTTCTTTAGATGAAAACAATAAAATTAGTCAGGCTATAGAAATTCCATATGCATTAAGTATACTGGCGCATGGGATTCCAGGGGCAGAAGTAATTGGCTTGGAGGAATTTCCAGAAGAGGATTGGCCTCCTTTGATTGTCCACTATTACTTTGATTGGATGGTTACTATCGGCATGTTTCTCGCTCTTGTTTCTTTTGTCTATTTTTGTATGCAGTACAGGGAAAAATGGAATGAATGTAATAAGCCGTTATTAAGCGCTATTATAGCGGGAGGGCCACTTGCCATGCTTGCGATTGAAGCTGGTTGGTTCATGGCAGAACAAGGTCGTCAACCATGGATTATTAGAGGGGTGATGCGCACCGCCGAGGCAGCGACAACATCAAACCATGTTGACACGATGTTAATACTGTTTATCTTGCTCTATGTCATATTGGCCATTTCTATTGTTATTGTACTCAAAAGGGTGTTTAAAGCGAGCCCGCTTGAGAAGGATTTAAAAAAACAAGGGATCGAATAAGGAGGAACCGTTGATATGAGCTATGAACTACTCGGCATTACGGTGCTATGGACATTTTTATACGGCTATGTCATTGTGGCTTCGATTGATTTTGGTGCTGGTTTTTTTAACTATTACACAACGATAACAGGAAAAGGGCCTATTGTTCATAAAGTTATTGATCGTTATCTTTCACCAGTTTGGGAAGTGACAAATGTATTCCTGATCTTCTTTTATGTAGGCTTAATTGGCTTTTTTCCATCGATTGCCTATTATTATGGGACAACCTTACTTATACCAGGTAGCATTGCGACGATCTTGCTTGTTATTCGCGGCTCATACTATGCCTTTCATCATTATGGTCCAAAAAAGGCAAGATGGACGCAATTTTTGTACGGAGCAACTGGTCTACTAATACCGGCCTCCTTATCCACTATCCTGACGATTTCAGAGGGCAAATATATATATGTCAGTAATGGCAATGTGTCCTTGGATTACAGGGAGTTATTTACAAGCTTCTATTCATGGACGGTTATTATCTTGGCGATTGTAAGTGTGCTGTATATTTCAGCGTGTTTTTTAACCTATTATGCTCACAAAGCTGGGGATATGGAGGCTTTTCATATTTTGCGAAAGTATGCCCTTTCTTGGAGTCTACCGACCATTCTAGCAAGTTTTCTTGTATTTTTATCTATCAGTCATCACAATTGGGAACATTTCAGCGGTATGCTTGATCTTTCCTGGATGTTCATTCTGTCGAGTCTTTTCTTCCTCGGTGCGGTCTTTCTCATTTTGAAAAAGCAGAGGTTGGGCCTTTCATTTATATTTGTCATGCTTCAATACGCATTTGCCTTTTATGGATATGGGGCTGCTCACTTACCTTATCTGCTTTACCCATACCTCTCAATTTATGATGGATTTACGAATGAAGCCATGGCCATCGCTTTAATTATTACCTTTGTTGCCGGTCTATTATTGCTTATTCCATCGCTCTATCTTCTCATGCGTTTGTTTGTGTTTAGCAATCAGTATGTTCAAGGAAAGAAATAGGAGGTGTATTCTTGACTACATTCTTGATTATGGTAGCACCATGGATCATTATTGCAATCGCAATCATTCTTTTATTTGTATGGGGTGCGAAAGGGAAAGACCCATACCACTGATGGTTCGTTTAACCAGGATAAAGTTGGGAGATTGACAATGTTATGAATCAACTGAAAAAAATGGCGTTTGCAGAGAGAAGAACCATGTTGTTACTGGTTCTTTTCGCTTGTTTGTCAGGTGCAGTGATCGTTTTCCAAGCTTATTATTTTGTGAAAATTGTTGACTTGGTCTTTCTTAAGAACGCTTCCTTTGGCGTTATTGAGCATCTGTTGTGGATTTTACTAGCTTTACTTTTCGCCAGAGTACTATTCATGTATGCGGCAAGAAGAACAGGAATTAGGCTTGCTTCAAAGGTAAAAGGAGATATAAGACGATTATTGTTTGTGAAATATGCCAAAAATCCGATACAGGCTTCCTTGAGCGGCCAAACGGGGCGGAAGGTAAGTACGGCTATGGATGCGGTAGATGAAATTGACAGCTATTTCAGTAGTTACATTCCTCAAATTATCCAAACGGCAATTGTTCCCGTTCTTATTTTGCTTGCCGTTTTTACCCAACCTGCTTTTTCGGGTCTTCTTATGCTGATTACGGCACCTTTTATCCCGATTTTCATGGCCATAATCGGAATAAAAACGCAAAAAAAGGCAGAAAACCAGATGGAAAAGATGGCCGCCTTTTCGGGACATTTTCTCGATACTCTACAAGGTCTAACCACACTTAAGCTTTTTGGCCGAGCCAGACAACAAAGAGAAACAATTAGAAAAAGCAGCTTTGATTTTCGCGATGCTACCATGGAGGTCCTCAAAATCGCCTTTATATCGTCACTTACATTAGAATTCATTTCTACGCTTAGTATTGGTTTGATTGCATTTGAGTTATGTCTCCGCCTTGTTGTTTTCAAGAATATCAGCTTTTTCTCCGCCTTCTTCATATTAATACTAGCACCTGATTTTTATTTATCTTTAAAAGATTTGGGAAATGCCTTTCATTCTGGACGTGGGAGTAAAGGGGCTTTTCAGAAGGTAGCAGACGAATTAGCACAAGAAGAGCCGTCCATCCTATGGGGGACCGTACATTTACTTAAAGATAGTTCCCCGCCTGCTCTAGAAATCCAAAATCTAACGTTTACTTATGATGAAGGGGATTTTGCCATAAAGAATCTAAATGTCACAATCCCACCATTTGAAAAGATAGCCATAGTCGGACCTAATGGGTCTGGGAAAACCACTCTTTTACATATCATAGCTGGATTGTTGGAACCGACTGCTGGGGTGATCCGAGTGAATAATAAGTCACGCACCGAGTATGAGGAGGAGAGTTGGTTTAATCAAATTAGTTACATCTCGCAAAATCCCTATCTTTTCTCCGGAACCATTGCAGAAAATATCTGCTTGGGCGGGGACCCGCAAGCCTCGATGAAGGATGTAGAGTTAGCTGCCCAAAAAGCGGGACTATCAAAGATGATTCAGTCGCTGGAACACGGGATTGATACTACAATTGGGGAAGCAGGAAGAGGTCTTTCTGGCGGTGAGAAGCAAAGAGTAGCACTCGCAAGAGCGTTTTTAAAGCAACCATCGCTTATACTTTTCGACGAGCCGACGACAGGTCTTGATCTTTATACAGAACAAATATTGCAAGCTTCGATGTGCGAACTTAGCAAAAAATCAACCGTGATCACTGTCGCTCACCGTCTTTATACGATTCAAGATGCCGATCAAATTTTATTTTTGAAAAACGGCAGATTGGTTGCGGCTGGAAGACATGATGACCTTATCGAAAGAGTCACAGAATATCGTAATATGGTGCATGTGCAACAAGGAGGGGGCGTAAAATGAGGGATTTATTTCAAGTGATTCGGTTAGTTACGATGGAGATGAAAGACATTTTGTATACCATTTTGTTTGGATTTCTTAGTGGAATTGTTGCAATTAGTTTATTTGCTGCAAGCGGATATTTGATTTCGAAAGCTGCCCTTGTACCGCCTTTGTATACGTTGACAGTTTTGCTGGCATTGTTGAAACTGTGTTCAATTGCACGTACCCTCAGTCGCTATGCAGAGCGGTTTTTTTCACATCGAGCAACTTTTTCCATTTTAGGAAATGTACGAGTTTCATTTTTTGAGAAATTGGAACCACTGGCATCAGGCATTTTCCAAAAATATCGAAGTGGTGACCTTCTTTCTCGCATTGTCGGAGATGTGGAGAGTTTGCAAAATTTTTTTCTGCGTGTATTCTACCCACCAATTGTTTTCGTACTTGTGTTTTTAAGTACGATTTTCTTTACTTCTTTTTATTCGGTTTATGTAGCGTTGACATTACTAGCTGGCATGATTTTAACCGGTTTTATCATCCCCATTTTATTTGCAATCAGGCAAAGAGATATTGAGCAAGGAATTCAAAGTGAACGCGGTGAATTGTCTACGGAGGTAACCGAGTTTTTTTATGGATTCCGTGATTTGAAAATCTATCAGAAGTTGGAAGAAAAAGAACGAAGGCTGCTACAGCTTTCCAATCTGTACATAAGAGAGCAAGAGCGAAAAGAAGGTTTAACTAATTTCAGTCAAACGCTAAATACGTTAGTCGCGAATTGTGTGTCCTGGGCTATAGTTACACTGGGGGCTTACCAAGTTGTAACCGGTAAATTGGATGGGTTATACCTCGCAATGCTTGTGATGATTTCCCTAAATGTGTTTGAATACTCGATTCCAATGGCTGCCTTTCCTGTTCATTTTGAAGATAGTCGAAGAGCTGCAACCCGCCTCTTTTCAGTGGTGGAAAAGAATCCTCCTCTGAAATTGGAGTTAGATAGTGGGATGTGTAACTTGGGGCAAGGTGCGATCGCCATTGATATAGACAAGGTATCATTCTCTTTTTCTGATCATACCCGGCTGGTACTGAATCAGGTGTCGCTAACCTTGTCGGCTGGGTCAAAGACTGCTATCGTTGGCCCATCCGGTTCAGGGAAATCGACATTGCTACAGCTGGTTATGAAAATGCAGAATACTGATGAGGGAAGGATATTACTTAATGGTACGTCTATTGATATGATTGAGGAAGAAAGTATTTGGAAAAGCATGAATGTGATTCTCCAAGAAAATCATTTTTTTTACGGAACCATTAAAGAAAATTTGCTTCTGGCAAAAGAAAATGCGACAGATGATGAATTAAAAGAAGTGTTAGTAAAAGTAGAGCTTGACGGATACTCGTTAGACCAGCCTGTTTTTGAAAAAGGAGAAAATCTATCCGGGGGAGAAAAACAAAAGTTGGCAATTGCCCGTACTCTATTAAAGAGAAGCCGTTTATGGTTATTGGATGAACCGACTTCGTCAATGGATGCGTTGACGGAACAAAACGTATATAGGCACTTATTTAAACAAGCAAAAAACGATACGATTGTACTCATAAGTCACCGCTTAACCGGTTTGGAACAGATGGATCAGATTATCGTAATGGACCAAGGCATGGTCGTTGAATCTGGCTCATTCACAGAACTTATGGAGAGAAGAGGTTACTTTTACGGTATGAAGCAAATAGAGAAGAGTGTTCTTTTTTAATGAGTGGGATCGGAGCTGTATAATCTTTCGCATATACAGCTTCTTTGGGGAATCCTCTAATAATCTTATAGGGTAACAGAGAGGGATTGCTTTTCTGCTGAAAAGGAGAGAAGATGGTAGCTGTTACCTTTTTATTTATATTTTGGAATTAAGTATCGTGTTCCAAAGGGAGTATGTAGTTGTTTAATTTCTTTGGCCAAGTGATGATAATTGTTTTTCAGTGGTTGGTATAAGGGAAACTGGAGTGGACTAAATAGAAGAAGTACTGGGAGGGAGATTCTCATGAAGGTTAGTATGATTCTAGTCATTATTATTAGCCTATTTGCTGCAATATCTACAATTAAGCTAGCTGGTAAAAGTGATCAAGATTATAGAGCAGCTACAAAAGGTAATTTACTGAATTTAACACTAATCTATGTAGGATTAGGTGTTATTTCAGTAATCGCTATTGCGTACATTCTTATTGAATTGGCTTGAAGTCTGCATTGTTAACAAATTACTAAAATAGAAGAAACTCGTTAAAAAGGTAGCCTTTTCTCAAAGTAGCTAAGGTTACTTTACCGGCGAATAGTTTAAAACATTTTCCAAAACAAACTTAAATATATTTTGTGGAATCACTTTTTGGTATCGTCAAGAAAGTGAGGGTGAAGAACGATGAGAATTTGGTACAGATCAAATTAGAACCTAAATCAAAAATTTAGATGGAGAGAGACTTACAAAAAGAGGAATAGTGTTGCGCAGCTAAATACATATGTGTAACAATATAAGTACAAATGTGCATATGAAAGGCTGAATATAATGAATTCCGAAAAAATTGAGAAAATGGTTGAAGCAGCAAAGCTCTATCATTTAATGGATTTTAGCCAAATGGAAGTTGCCAAGAAACTTGGTGTCTCCAGACCAACTGTATCGAAGATTCTGCAACAGGCGAGAGAAGAGGGAATTGTTGAGATTAAGATTATGGATCCATCAGAAAACTGTCGAATGTTGGAAGAGGAACTTGAAGAGAAATTTGGTCTGAAAAAGGCAATTGTCGTATCTGTTCCGATATACGAAGAGAATGTTGTAAAACAGGCGATCGGCAAGGGTGCTGCCGACTATGTTAGTAGTATTGTCAATGATGGTGATACTATTGGTATCACTTGGGGAACAACTATGTACCAAGTAGCGTTGCATCTTAAGCATAAATCAGTACGGGATGTGAAAATTATTCAGTTGAAGGGTGGGGTCAGCCATTCTCAAAATAAAACCTATGCTTCAGAAGCATTGAATTTATTCGAGAAAGCGTTCGATGCCAAGCTCTATCAACTTCCTTTACCGGCAATTGTTGATCATATCGTTGTTAAACAAGCCATAGACGCGGATCGTCATATTCGTAAATTGCTTACGCTTGGAAAAGAAGCGAATATTGCCATTTATACGGTTGGAGTACCGCAAAACGATTCACTGCTCTTTCAATTAGGTTATTTTTCAGAAGAAGATGAAAAGGTCATTTCAGAGCATGCTGTCGGTGATATTGCTTCCCGTTTTTTCGATAAAGATGGTCATATTTGTAATCCAGATTTAAATGCTAGAACAATTGGCGTTGAATTGGATGATTTGAAGAACAAAGAACACTCTATTCTTGTAGCCGGCGGTTTAAAGAAGATCGACGGGATTAGAGGAGCAATTAAGTCGAAAATGAGCAATGTATTGATTACAGATGCCAACACGGCAAAAATACTTTTAAATAAAGAAACATAAGATTGGAAAAACGCGGTAGCCCTTTGGTTACCGTGTTTTTTTAGGTGACATCTTATATGTAAAATGGAAGACTACTAAGAATTTTAGGCCTGATAGACAGAAAAGGAAATATGAGGACATAATGGTAATTTTACATAAGTCAATTTTATGTTTTACAAATGTTTAATGATTTGCTATAGTGAAATCAAATGAATTTAATTTATCTGGGTTTAGTTAATTCGATTTGATAGCGTTTTCTCCATTAGGAGTTAGATTCTTACAATTGTTTAGCTAATCGAGAGAGAAAGGTAAAGGAAGTGAAACGAAAAGTATAGATTAACTATATGTTTTCAATCATTTAATTCTGTGTGAAATGTAAAAAGCATGGGTTACAGATGTTCGCACTGAACTTTAGTTGTCTGACCTCCGACCTTAAAAATCGCTATTTTTATGCAGATGTTGAAATATTACAACCTTTCCTATAAAACCTGAATGGCGTTAAAACGCCATCAGTTATCTTGAATCTTTAAGCGCGCTCCACTCGCCTAGTCACAATGGTTGCGATACCAGTCATTGTCTGAGGAGCAGAAAATTATAAAAGTAGAAATGGAGGAAATTAAAATGGACAAATTTGCATTAGTGAATATGGCAATTAAAGCTAGAGAAAGTGCGTATACACCCTATTCTAAATTTAATGTAGGGGCAGCGGTTTTGTCAGGAAATGATCAGGTTTTTCTTGGATGCAATATTGAAAACGCTTCGTACGGACTTACGAATTGCGCTGAACGTACGGCTATTTTTAAAGCGGTTTCAGAGAAAGAATCAGAAATGAAAGCAATTGCGATTGTGGCTGATACGGATGGGCCAGTATCTCCATGCGGAGCCTGTCGGCAAGTAATCGCAGAGTTTGCAAATAAAGATACAAAAATCTATCTTGCAAACCTAAATGGTGATATTCATGAAACGTCAATTGAACAGTTGTTGCCTGGCTATTTTACATCAAATGATATGCAAAAAAACTAATCACAATATCAAGAAAAGTGATCTACTAGAAGGCTTTTACCATTCATTGAAAGATTGCACTTATAAAGTGTATCGCTAGAAACCTGCGTTTTTCTAACAGTACACGATAACATTTGGAGGGACTTATGGGATACCTAATATCATTTTGTGGGTTATTACTAGTTTTCGGTTTGGCTTTCTTAGTAAGCAAAAATAAAAAAGAAATTAAATATAAGAACATCATTCTTATGGTGGTCATTCAGTTTTTAATGGCTGCTTTGCTCTTGAATACACGCTTCGGTTATATCTTAATTAAAGGTGTATCGACTGTATTCGATCGTTTATTGGAATATGCCAGTGCCGGGGTTTCATTTGTATTCGGTGGATTGGCTAATAAAAGTGAATATTCATTCTTTCTTAATGTGCTTTTGCCGATTGTCTTTATTTCTGTACTGATTGGTATTCTGCAACACTTTAAAATCCTGCCTTTATTCATGAAAGGGGTAGGCTGGCTGTTAAGTAAGGTCAATGGTATGGGAAAAATGGAATCTTATAACGCTGTTGCGTCAGTAATGGTAGGCCAATCTGAAGTGTTTATCACACTCAAGAAACAATTGGATAAAATTTCGCCTCAACGGATGTACACACTTTGTGCATCTGCCATGTCGACTGTTTCCATGTCTATTGTCGGCGCTTACATGACCATGATTGAACCGAAATATGTCGTAACAGCGATTGTGCTGAATCTATTCGGGGGCTTCATTATTTCGTCCATTATCAACCCGTATAAAGTAGATGAAAATGAAGATATTCTTACTATTGAAGATGAAGAGAAGCAGTCCTTCTTCCAAATGCTTGGGGAGTATATCTTGGATGGGTTCAAAGTGGCTGTTATTGTTGGCGCTATGCTCATTGGATTCGTTGCATTGATGGCTATGATTAATTCATTGTTCGATATGATCTTCGGTATTTCTTTCCAGGAAATCTTAGGATACCTGTTTGCGCCGATTGCATTCTTAATGGGTGTTCCTTGGGCAGAGGCTATTTCTGCTGGCGGTGTTATGGCGACGAAGCTTGTAACGAATGAGTTTGTTGCTATGATAAGTCTGGGAGATGTTGCTAACACCTTAAGTGCTCGTACGATTGGAATCATTTCTGTATTTCTTGTATCGTTCGCTAACTTCTCTTCAATCGGTATTATCGCCGGTGCGGTAAAAAGCTTGAATGAAAAACAAGGGAATGTAGTTGCGCGATTCGGATTGAAACTTCTCTACGGAGCTACACTTGTAAGTATCTTAACAGCTACAATCGTCGGATTAATCATCTAAATATACAATAGAAAAAAGTAACTCCCGAATAATGGGTATACGTTACTTTTTTCTTCATTCGTCTCTCTGCAAGAGAACGATGCACCAATAGGAGGTACTTGTTCATGATAAATGTAGGGATACTGCTTTCAGGCGCTGTATTATTCCTTAATGGATTGATGCTAAAAGGAAAGGCAGAAGCTAAGAGTGTAGCTATCTTAAATTTTTTTGTGGGGATTCTGCAAATCGTCATCCCTTTCTATCTAATTATGATTTCGGATCAGAGTAATTGGACAATCTATGGACTTGCGGCTACCTTCTTATTTGGCCTAACATTTCTATATGTATCCTTCACATTCTATAAAGGAATAGACGGTAGTGGACTAGGATGGTTCTCTGCTTGGGTGTCAATGATCGCTATCTTCTATGCTCTTGTTTCTATTGTTCATTTTCAAGATTATGTGACAGCGCTGACCTGGCTGATGTGGGCATTTTTATGGTATCTATTCTATGCTCTTAATATTTTAAAGAAACCGATTGAAGAGTTTGTTGGTAAAGTGGCTCTTGTTCAGTCTTTTGTGACTTTGACTTTCCCAGCACTTCTTTCTTTTATCGGAGTGTGGGAAGAATTGGTGATTCAGCGTATATGGCTGGTAGTTTTGTCAGCATCCATTCTGTATTTCATTAAGGGAGCTGTCAATCTTAGAGCACTTCAGCAAAAACAAGCAGTTTCTTTATAAGGAAAGGTTCTCAAAGAGGAATGCCTAAGAGTCATGTGGTGATGATTCTCACATAAGTTCAAGTAAGATTTTACGTTTGCTCGAAACTGATTAAGCAAAGTTCAAAGGATTTTATCATCCCATATTAAAGCGAGTTTTACGAAATATACCTTCTTCCACTCCTGAAGGCGGAATCATTAATGTTCAGCATATGGACGAAAGACGTTTTCGGAACAGACAAAAGGGCAGGTTTTTTAATAAATCAAACAATCTATGAAGAGCGAAATAACATCTACAAGAGGAGTTGGAATATATGAGAATGGTAGATTTAATCGAGAAAAAGCGTGATGGTGGCGAATTAACAAAAGAAGAAATCAATTTTATAATTGAAGGTTATACAAGTGGTTCTATCCCTGATTATCAAATGTCTTCTTTCTTAATGTCTGTATTCTTTAGGGGGATGACGGCTGAAGAAACAGCAAATATGACAATGGCAATGGTTCATTCAGGTGACCAAATTGATCTGTCAGCTATTGACGGCGTTAAAGTCGACAAGCATAGCACAGGTGGTGTCGGCGATACAACGACAATTGTCCTTGCTCCACTAGTTGCTGCAGTTGGTGTTCCAGTTGCGAAACTTTCTGGGCGTGGGCTTGGTCATACTGGCGGAACAGTGGATAAATTCGAATCCATTCCTGGCTTCCGCTCAGAAATAGAAGCCGACCAGTTCATCAATCAAGTAAATGAAGTGAAAGTCGCTGTTACAGGGCCAACAGGAAATTTGACTCCAGCTGATAAGAAGATATATGGTCTTCGTGATGTTACAGCTACCGTTAATTCCATCCCCTTAATGGCAAGCTCTATTATGAGTAAGAAAATTGCATCAGGTTCAGATGCTATTGTGCTTGATGTAAAAGTGGGTGCAGGTGCCTTCATGAAAGATGTAGATAGTGCTAAAAAGCTGGCTTATGCGATGGTTGAAATTGGTAAAAATGTCGGTCGTGATACAATGGCTGTTATTTCTGACATGGATCAACCTCTTGGATTAGCGATTGGTAATGTTCTTGAAGTGAAAGAAGCAATTGCTACACTTCGTGGTGAAGGTCCTAAAGATTTGGAAGAACTTTGCTTAACATTAGGTAGCAAGATGGTTGTATTGGCAAAGCATGCAAAAACGGTTGAAGAAGCACGTAAAATGCTTGAAGAAGTTATTGCGAATGGTAAAGCGCTTGAAAAATTCAAGGAGTTCGTTATTGCACAAGGTGGAGATGCTTCTGTTATTGACGATCCATTAAAATTGGCGGCAGCTAAATATGAAATTCCAGTATTGGCAAAAGGAGATGGATATGTAGCTAAAATCGAAGCAGACAGTATTGGTACAGCAGCTATGATTCTTGGAGCGGGTCGCGCTACAAAAGACTCAGTTGTGGATTTGGCTGTTGGATTAACGTTGCATAAGAAAATCGGCGATGAAGTGAAAAAAGGCGATACAATCGTTACCATCTACAGCAATCGCGAAAATGTTGATGATGTTATGGAACGCATTTATGAATCATACAGCTTCTCCCTTACAAAAGTAGCGGAACCTGTCCTTGTACATGCAGAAATCCATTGATATTAAGCATTGCGGGACATACTGTAACGGCTATTTCTAATCTTATATTAACGGAGGAACGAATATGAATAAAGAACAAATTGCTCGTTTAATTGACCATACATTATTAAAGGCAGATGCTAGCCATGAAGCTGTCATTCAATTGGCGAAAGAAGCGAAGGAGTATCGTTTTGCATCTGTGTGTGTGAATCCAGTACAGATTGAAACTGCCTTCGAAGTATTGAAGGATACACCGGATGTAAAAGTGTGCACAGTCATTGGTTTTCCATTAGGGGCATCTACTTCTGAAACAAAAGCGTTCGAAACGAAAGATGCTATTGAAAAAGGTGCAACAGAAGTGGATATGGTTATTAACATTGGTGCTCTGAAAGATAAAAACGATGAATTGGTTTTGAAAGATATCAAAGCGGTGGTTGAGGCGGCACAAGGAAAAGCAGTAACAAAAGTCATTATCGAAACATGCTTATTGACAGATGAAGAAAAAGTACGTGCATGTGAGCTTTCTGTAAAAGCAGGCGCAGATTTTGTAAAAACATCTACTGGTTTCTCTACTGGAGGAGCAACAGTAGCTGATATTGCTTTAATGCGTAAAACAGTTGGACCAGATGTAGGTGTTAAAGCTTCAGGTGGAATCCGTAACCTCGCTGATGTGGAAGCCTTGGTTGAAGCGGGAGCAACTCGTATCGGTGCGAGCTCCGGTATTGCGATAGTAAATGGCCAACAAGCCAGCTCTGCTTATTGATCAGTAAAAAGAGACCGGTAAACGTAAAACTGAGTGCATTGGAAAACACATTTTATTGTTTGAATTTAACAAAAAGAGTTTAATAAACAAACTAAAAAAGCTAGCTATATTAAGCTAGCTTTTTTAGTTCATGCCGTTTTTCAATTCGTATCTCAATTTTTTCTAGTGCTTTTTTATCATTGAGCAATTCTTGTTTATTCTCATGTAATAACTCTTTGAATGATTTCTTAATGAATTTCATAATAACGATACTCCTTTCTATTCTATTTCGATTCTAAGGGAGAGTAAAGGAATAACTAATTAACAATTACTTATCTTAATAATATAACAATTCTGTCTTTTAATCTAATAACATTTCGACAATTCTGTGAATTGTTAGGGTCAGACCCCATTTCCCAAGTTTGATATAACAGGATCATCCCTTGGATATAAGGGATTTTTCGTTATTTAAAGGGGTCAGACCCTATTTCCCGAGAGTAGCCAGTAGGAAACAATCGAAGAAGTCTTCTAAAAGAAATAGAACAAACGAAATGAGACTGTCTCAATTAAAGGTCAGACCATGTATTCTTATAACAGTTTAGATACTGAATATGTATCACAATTTACTGTATATAATACGAGGTCTTAACTTATTGACACAGTCTCATTTCGTTATAATTTAGTTAATATAATACCGAGAAAAGCTACCATTACACCAGCCACTTGGTACAATTTCAACTTTTCTTTATACAAGTAACAGCCTGCCAATACGACGATTAAGCAATTGAGACTAACAATCGGAAAGATAATACTAGCGATTCCGGTATTCAACGCGTAAAAATACGACGCATAGCCAACAATACTTAAACAACCAACTAAGCTACCAATTTTCACTTCCAGTGGTTGAATCTTTTGCTTTAATACGGACATGGTAACGAAAAGGTAAACAGAACCGCCAAAATACATCGATGTCAACACATCAAGAGGTTGAATATGCAGTTTGGAAGTTGTTTGCATTAAAATCCCTAGTATACCGAATGAAAGAATCGCAAGTATAATATGAAAAATCCAAGAACCATATTGAATATCTGTTTTTGCATGGGGGGCATATTGAATCACGACAGCAGCAACAAGCATACAACATACACCGATTCCTTGAAGAAAGGATAACTGCTCCCCGAAAATTAAAGCAGCAGCTATTACAGGAAAAATAGCATTAGCTGCAATTAAAGGTGACGTGAGACTTGCAGGCCCTTTTTCAAAAGCCCTGGACATTTGGATATTGCCATTTGCATTCAGGACTCCAATCGCTGAACCAAGAATGAGCGAAAGCCAATTCGGATGAAAACGATCATTTAGCAGTCCGAAACTAGCTGTCATAATAAATGCGATTAAATAAAAGAAAAACTGAATATGAACTTTCGAAATGCCTCTTCCGTTACTAACCTTAAAAATCGCGTTATTAATTCCAAAGCATAAACTCGTGAGAATGGCCAATAATACCCACATCAATAGCGCCTGCTTTCTAAATAAATGTATAAAAACTTTCATAATTATAAGATAATTAGATAGCTAAATCAATGATATAAATTAACGAATATCCTCTATAAAAACACAAATGTACACAGGGGAAAGAATTCCCTTGCTTATTTAGTCGATTAGCGTAATAATAAGATAATATTAACTGATAATTCTATCTATAGGGGTTGTATGATTTGAAAGTAGTAAAATTTGGTGGTTCTTCACTTGCATCGGGTGAACAATTAAAAAAGGTATTTGATATCGTAATTTCAGACTCGGAACGAAAAATTGTGGTTGTATCGGCCCCAGGAAAACGAAATTTTGAAGATATAAAAGTGACCGATTTGTTGATTGCTTGTGCAGAGGCTCGGCTTTCTGGCGAGGATGCAATGGATTTATTAGAGATGGTCGTGAATCGATATGCTGAGATAGCTAAAGAATTAGAGTTAGAAGAAGAAGTGATGATGGAAATTCGTGAAAATTTCATCAGTCTGCTTCATGGTGACAAAAGCAAGCCAACAAGATATATCGACGCACTTAAAGCGAGTGGAGAAGATAATAACGCAAAGTTGGTTGCCGCTTATTTTCGTAAACAGGGTATCGATGCCCATTATATTAATCCACAATCAGCTGGACTCATTGTTACGGACGAAGAAGGTTATACGCAAGTCCTCCCAGAGTCGTATGATCAGCTCTCAAAGCTTCGTGACCATTCAGGCATTCTTGTCTTTCCAGGCTTCTTTGGGTTTAACGAAGCCGGTGAAGTTGTAACCTTTTCCAGAAGTGGTTCAGATATAACAGGTTCGATTCTCGCTAATGGAACGAAAGCGGATTTGTATGAGAATTTCACGGATGTGGATGCTGTGTATTCAGTTAATCCATCTGTTGTTGAAAATCCGAAGCCAATCAAAGAATTGACCTATCGTGAAATGCGAGAGCTTTCTTATGCGGGATTCTCCGTTTTCCATGATGAAGCGCTCTTCCCGGCTTTTCGTGCAGGAATCCCGGTGCAAATAAAAAATACGAATAATCCATCTGCACAAGGTACAAAAGTGGTCAATACTCGTGAAAATGAGAATGGTCCTGTTGTTGGAATTGCTAGTGACAAAGGGTTTTGTAGCATTTATGTAAGAAAATACTTAATGAACCGTGAAATCGGTTTTGGTCGTAAGTTATTACAGATTTTAGAAGACTTTCATGTTTCCTATGAACATATTCCATCCGGAATTGATGATACGACGATTATATTAAGAGAGTATCGATTGAATAAAGAAATCGAGACCAATATTGTGAAACGAATAATGGATGAGCTTCATGCCGATGAAGTGAAGGTAGAGCATGATCTTGCTTTGCTTATGGTTGTCGGGGAAGGAATGAAGCATAATGTAGGTACGACAGCACGGGCTTCTAAGGCTCTTGCTGATGCAAAAGTAAATATTGAAATGATTAACCAAGGATCTTCGGAAGTAAGCATGATGTTTGGTATTAAAGCCCGAGATGAAGCGAAAGCCGTTCGTGCACTATATCAGGAGTTTTTCGCAAATGTAGCGGTGAACGTATAACAACAAGGCTGTTCCATGAGGGGAATAAAATTATATTAAAATAGAAAAAGATGACTCGAACGACAGATTTTAATCGTGAGTCATCTTTTTTTACTTAATTCATCACCCATTTATCTTTCATGAACATAATTCTTCCGATGATAAAGAAGAGGATCATGCAAATTAGGTTGCTGCAGATTGTAAGCATAATATGTTCATAGTTGATTATGCCAAAGATTAATTCCTTTAGCAGGCTGAATATGTTTAGGATTGGAATAGCAAAGTGCTGGTATGTGAGTTCATTGATCCCAATAGTTGAAGTAAATAAAGTTGGGAAGACTGCAACCATTAGGATCGGTGTGCTATAGCTTTGTGATTCCTTGACAGTTTTTCCGATAATGCTTGTCACCATAAGAAGGGACGCAATGAACATGGCATAGATGATCGAAACTAAGATAGCTAGACTAATGACTAGGTAGGCGTTATCACCAAATGAAACGGCCTTTTTTAGGTTTTCTGTTAAAAAGGTAATTTCTAATGCTACAACGACTAACGTGATGATTCCAGTTAAGGCACCAATGGTTGAGATGGTTAACCATTTTGAGAAAAGCAAGGTGGAACGTTTTACTGGTGTCATTAATAGAGCTTCCATCGTTTTCTTTTCTTTTTCACCAGCGAATAAATCGGAAGCGGCCGGACCTGCACCTATGCCAATTGCAAGAGCTAACATCATTGGAATTAACATCGCAATTAAATTGATACTGGGGTTTTCTTTTGACATTTCTTTTTGATGAATCGTAAATGGCTCGATTAATGCTGAATCTATTTCTTGGGCATGCAAACGTTCTGAAATAATAGACATTTCGTAGTTGGATAAAGCATTCGTAACAATGTTCATTAAATTAGCTGAGTTTTGGCTGAAAGAATCACCGATAAGTGTTACCGAGGCTTCTTCAGAGTGTTCAATATTGTGAATAAAACCAGGTGTTAATAAAAGGGCGGCTTGTGCGTCGCCATCCTGCACGGTTTTTTCGGGATTTATAGACTTAACAAGTTCAATATTCTTATAGGCCTGAAAAATATCAGCTTCATCTGTACCGAATGAGGTATCAACGGCAAGTTTGTACGTATCATCGCCACTATCGGAGACTAATTTTTCATAAAATAGTGTTAAAAGGGTCATCATGACAATTGGCAGAAGAACAGTCAGCAATAAAGTCCTTTGATCTCGGAAGCAGTCTTTTATTTCTTTTAAATAGATATTAAGAAGCATAGTTTTCATTCCCCCTAACAAGTTTACTCATGAAAATATAGTTTAAATCGCGGCTGCCTTCAGATTTGTAAAGTTCCTCTAAATCACCGTGATAGACAAGTTCTCCTTTATGCATCATCGCAACGGTGTCGCAAAGCATAGAAACTTCTTCCATAATGTGGCTTGAGAAGATTATTGTCTTTCCATCGCGCTTTAGCTGATGGACGAGTTGGCGAAAGACATTGGAAGATGTAATATCGAGACCAGTTGTCGGTTCGTCAAATAGGATAATATCAGGATTATGAATCAGTGTTCTTGCGATGGCTACCTTTTGACGCATCCCTTTGGAAAAACTACCGACTTTCCTGTTTAAGTAATCTTTCATCCCAAACATTTTTGCCAAGTCGTCAATACGTACCTTCGTTTCATGCTTGCTTAATCCATATAACATGGCAAAATACTCTAAGTTTTCACGGGCGGTAAGACGGTCGTATAGCCCAGTTTCGCCACCGAACAATACCCCAATCCTCTTTTTAATCTCATCTGCATGTTTTAATGTGTTAAATCCCGCTACCGATACTTGCCCATCTGTAGGCGTAAGCAGGGTTGCAATCGTTCGAAGCAAGGTCGTTTTTCCAGCCCCATTTTCACCGAGTAAACCTACGACCTGGCCTGTTTTTACTGAAAATGAAACATGCTTTAATGCGGTAATGTATATTTTTTTATCTTGGAACTTTTTGGTCACTTCATGAATTTCAATCATTTTCATTCCTCCTGACTCGTTTGTTTTCTTGTTCTTATCATACAAAGAATCGTGGAAGGAATCTGCAACTATGTCGCGAAAATACCATTTATTGTCGCGAAAAGGTTATTTTTCCATGTTGAGATGGTAAAATAGAAGAAGCAACAGGCAAATGAGGGTGATTGTATGAAGATTGGTCTTGTAGATGATCGTAGGATCGATTTAGATAAATTGCTTGCCATTGTGCAAGGAATTTCAGGTGTTGAGGTTGTTTTCTCAACTGTTTCGGCGGAAGAAGCGTATGAACAGATCAAGAAGGAATCGATTGATTTATTGATTGCGGATATTGAGATGCCAAATTTATCTGGCTATGAGCTGGCGGATATTATTCATTCTCATGCCTTAGACATCTCGGTCATTTTCGTTACAGGTACGAGCGGATATGCAGTGCACGCCTTTGAATTGAATGTACACGACTATATTATGAAGCCTTATTCGAAGGACAGGCTAATCAAATCGATTGAGCGGTTAATGGAAAAATCTAAATCTGCTGAAATTGCGGGTAGGCTGTACTTAAAGCAAAAAAATGATATACATATTATTCAAAAGAAAGATATTGTCTTTATCGAGAGATCAGGGCGTTCCACGACGATTCACACGAAGTCAGGTCCGATAAAAACGTATCAAACTCTTAATGAATTAGAAGGTGAATTAAGAGAGCGTGATTTCCTTCGCTCCCACCGATCATTTATCATTAATATTCACTATGTGAAGAACTTCTCGCTCTATGCGAAAAATTCCTATATTGTCATCTTTGAAGGTATGGAAGAGCAGGCGATGATTACGAAGGAAAAGGTCGATTTTTTACAAAATCATTATTTTTAAAGGATGGAGAAGACTTGAAATCGTTTCTGGTGTATTGGGGACTCGTATCGATGCTTGGGATTGTTCATGTGCATGCGCTTTTGAAGTTTTCTGCTTGGGAAATTCCGATTTATATATCTTGTTTACTCGTAATAGTCATCATGTATTTCTTCTATAAAAAGACGTTCATTCCAGTATCAAATTTAGGAATACGTATGAATGGGTTGTTGCTGGTTATGCAGCTGTTGTTGCTTCCTATTTATATAATTATAAAGCCTTCGTTCATTTATCTAATTCCGTTTCTATTATTTATCGTCATTGAAATAGTAAGACAAGAACACACGAAGAAGGTTGCTGAATTGTTAGAAGAGGCAAAGCGATTTGAAGAAGAACGTGCTCACTTTAATGAAACGTTTCGTGTGGTCCGCAGTGAACGGCATGATTTCCTTAAGCATGTTTCGGCGATTCACTTTATGCTGGAGAAAGAACAGAATCGAGAAGCTAAGGCTTATTTAGATGATTTAGTCGATGGATATAAAGAAACGAATCTGTCGATTAAAGGAGAGAAAGGAATGGTTGCGGGAATACTGCATCAAATGTATCGACGGGCACAGGAGGCTGGAATCTCGGTCGTCTATGATTTGGATTTGCCGTTGTCAACATTGCCATTGTCAGATAAAGAGATCGTCACACTAATTGGCAATCTTTTATCCAACAGTCTTGATGCTTGTGTAGAATGGCAAAATGAACATAACGAACAAGCTCTGCTTAGTCTACAATTTTATAAAAGAAGTGGGTTGTATCTCTTAATTTGCAAGAATCATAGTAATCCGATTCCTACGTCCATTTTAGATTCGCTGTTTGAAACGTATGGAAAAACGACAAAAACAGGTGAGCATGAAGGGCTAGGAACTAAATTGATTCATGATGTTATTAAGGAACATCATGGCTTCCTGGACTTTGTATATAAAGAAGAAGAGTTTACGGTGAAAATCAAAATCCCGGCAATCCGTTGAGGTGTTTTGTCGTTCAAAAAAGGGTAAGCGCGTGTTAGCGTTTACCCTTTTTAAACTATAAAATAGTAAAAATCTCTTCAATTGATTTGCGCTCACGAGGGTTTGGAATCACGTCCGGATAGCCAAGGTGAATGCTACCAACTATTTTCTCTCCAGGCTGTACACCACAAGCCTCCCGGAATTGCTTAGCAAAAATCGTGGCATAAGTTGCCCAAAATGTTCCGAGTCCTTGTTCCCATGCTAATAATGTGAAATTATGTATCACACAACTTATGGCAGCAAAATCTTCTTCACGGGTAACAGGGTTAGGATCTTCCTTCATAACTGCAAGCAGAATGGAAGGAGGGGTACTGATTTTATTATACTCACGCTGCCCTGCAGCTTCTTTTTTTGCAGGATCTTTTTCCTTAGCAATGGCTGCGTCACGAGCTGCTTCAGCTAAAGTGGCGAGGCTGTCTCCTTGCACTAAGATGAACCGCCAAGGCTGCGTCATCTTGTGGTTTGGCGCCCAAATGGCCGTATCTAGCAAATCTTGAATCAATTCCACAGAAACCGGTGTATCTTTATAGCGTTTCACTGTACGTCTCTCTTTAATAATGGTCGATAAGCTCATTTTTAATAGGCTCCTTCATCTAAATGGTGATTGAAAATTTGTGTTTGATTGCTCTAGAAAGCACTTCTATTTGTATGATATATGTATATTACTTGTAGTATATATAGAATTTGATAAATATTCAAAAAAAACGCTGATCCCATATGTGCTTATAAGTAGGGGGTAAAAAAACATCTGGAATAAAGAGGGGGCAATATTCTAGTTATTTTTAGCATGAAAACACATATGGGAATCAGCAACTCATCTATAGTGGCTACTAATAAGTAGGCTCACCATATAAGCAATCTATTATGCTAAATGCATAATTTTTCGAGATTCAGAAGTTAATAATGATATTGAAAATCATTATCAATTAAATCTTCTCTTATTTTATTAAATAAGTCAAGGGTTTTATAGAAAATTTATTCGTTTTTTGAAGTTAATAGAAGGATGATGAAGTATAGTTCAGACTATTTAAAAATATTCAATATAATTGTATGATAAAAGAATCTATCTTTCGTTTTACTAAATAGTTATTTACTACAAGCTTGTATAATGCAATTCAGATCAGTTTTTTCCATAGCTCTGGTATACTTCTACATAGAAATTTTAAGAAAGGAAAGCATGGTGAAGTGTATGAAGATTTATTCGTATTTAAAGCCTTATCGAATGATGGCGACGCTCGCTCTTTTCCTTATGCTGGCTGAATTAGGTGTGGAGTTGCTGCAACCACTGTTAATGGCAAAAATTATTGATGATGGCATTATGAAAGAGAATCTATCCGTTGTCATCAAATGGGGAAGTGTAATGGTGGGGATTTCTATCTTCTCCTTTATTGGTGGAATCATTAACTCATTTGCTGCGTCACATGTGAGCCAAAGTTTTGGCTATGACATTCGAAGTCATTTGTTTAAGAAAGTACAAGCGTTTTCTTTCACCAACTTAACGAAATATCCAACGTCTTCATTGATTACTAGGATGACGAATGATGTTACAGTATTGCAGAATACTGTGTTTATGGCAATGAGAATCATGCTCCGTGCCCCGTTACTCATCATTCTCGGCACCGTAATGGCTCTGCTCATTAACTGGAAATTGGCACTAGTCCTCTTAATTACAATTCCCGTGCTCATCTTTTTCTTAGCCTTGGTAATGAAGCGGGCATCTGTCATGTTTCGATTCGTTCAAGAGAAGCTGGATGACGTAAATGGTGTCATGCAAGAGAATTTAACCGGAATCCGCCTTATTAAAGCTTTTTTACGTAGAGAACATGAAGCAAGTCGATTTAATGAGGCAAGTTTTGCATTAAAAAAGAAAACAGCATCTTCACTACGATTTATCGAAACATCGACACCGATTCTTTTACTTGTCATGAATCTGGGACTTATCATAATTCTGTGGTTCGGGCAAAAGATGATTGCCACTGGTAATGTTCAAGTTGGAGAAGTGGTTGCTATTGTTAACTATGCGACAAGAATCACAGCATCGTTATCTGTCTTATCCTGGCTGATTATGTCCATTTCCCGTGCTCAAGCATCCGCAAGTCGTATTAACGATGTATTGGACACAGAAGTAGATTTACTTGATTCAAAAGAAGAAAGCAGAGGAAATGAGATTCATAGCGGAGAGATCACATTTAAGGGTGTTTCATTCCGATATCCAACAGCGGAAACAGATGCTTTAAGGGATATTACCTTTACGGCCAGAGCAGGAGAAACGATTGCCATTATGGGGGCTACTGGTTCGGGAAAAACATCGCTATTTCAATTGATTCCACGGCTATTTGATGTTGACCAAGGACAAATTACAATCGATGGTGAGGATATTACAACCGTGAAGCTAGATATATTGCGGAAAAATATCGGCTTTGTCCCACAGGAGGCTCTGCTCTTTTCAGGATCGATTAAAGATAATATCGCATGGGGAAAAGATGATGCGAGTTTATCGGAAATCATTGCTGCTGCCAAAGATGCGCAAATTCATGAAACGGTTTCGAAACTTACGAATCAATATGACACGCCACTTGGTCAAAAAGGGGTCAATCTTTCCGGCGGGCAAAAGCAGCGCTTAGCCATTGCCCGTGCGTTAGTTAGAAAGCCCAAAATACTGCTTTTAGATGATAGTACAAGTGCGTTGGATTTAAAAACAGAAGCTAGGCTCTTGAATGCGCTGAAAACCTATACATGCACGACATTGATCATAACACAAAAGGTGAGTACCGCTAAGGAAGCAAATCAAATCTTACTGCTTGAAGAAGGAGAACTGATTGCAAAAGGCTCACACGAACAACTTGTCGCGAGTCATTCATTATATCAGCAGATAGTGCTGTCTCAAATGGGAAAGGAGGGGCTGAACTATGAAAAGAGTGCCTCCCGCTCATCATAATGATATGAAATCAAAAGTAAAGCTGAAAGATTGGCTAGGTACGATTAAACGAATTTGGGGCTTTCTGGCAAAGAATAAAACAATGCTGTTTCTCGTCCTATTTATGGTCGTAGTTAGCTCTGGGTTGGGACTGCTTGGTCCTTATTTAGTAGGCCTCTCGATTGACGAATTTATTGTAAAGAAAAAGTTTAGTGGACTAACGATGATGCTTGTAGGTTTACTATTGGTATACGTGTTTTACTCGTTATCCATCTGGCTGCAAAACTACTGGATGATCGGTATTGCCCAAGAAACCGTTTATCAAATGAGAAAACAGCTTTTCTGGCACTTGCATAAACTGTCGATTCCATTTTTCGATCGCCGTAAGCATGGCGAACTAATGAGTCGAGTGACCAATGATATCGAAAATGTCAGTTCGACATTGAACAGCTCGGTCGTTCAGATCTTTTCAAGTGTACTTACGTTGAGTGGGACAATAGCGGTCATGCTGTGGCTTAGTCCATTATTAACATTGTTAACGCTCATTATTGTTCCCATCATGTTTTATGGAATGAGATGGATTACAGGACGGACAGGGAAATTATTTAAAGAACAACAACAAAATCTAGGCTCCTTAAATGGATTTATTGAGGAAACGATTTCCGGACAGCGAATCGTGAAAACTTTTTCACAGGAAGATAAAGTGATTGAGAACTTTATTGAACGAAGTAAAAAACTGAAGCAATCAGGTTTTCTGGCTCAAGCCTATTCAGGGTTTATTCCGAAACTAATGAATATGCTTAATAACTTAAGCTTCGCAATTGTTGCTGGAATTGGCGGGTATTTGGCATTAAAAGGTCAAATTTCCATTGGGACTATCGTGATTTTTACCGAGTATTCTAGGCAATTTACCCGTCCATTAAATGATTTAGCTAACCAATTCAATACGTTGTTATCTGCTGTTGCAGGAGCTGAACGTGTATTTGAAATTTTAGATGAAGAGACAGAAGAACGGGACGAGATTGATGCAGAAGAGCTGAAAGATGTAGAAGGCCATATTTCCTTTCAGTCTGTTTCTTTTTCTTATGGAAAGTCAGAGAATACTGTACGTAATGTTAGTTTTCGCGTATCCCCAGGTGAAACGATTGCACTTGTAGGTCCAACTGGTGCAGGGAAAACAACACTTATTCAATTATTATCGCGCTTCTATGATCCAGACAATGGCAGCATACTTGTTGATGGACATGATATTCAACATGTAACACGGTCGAGCCTACGCCGGCATATGGGTTTTGTTTTACAAGACTCTTTCTTGTTCCAAGGAACGATCATAGAAAATATCCGCTACGGTAGACTGGATGCAACAGACGAGGAAGTGATGAACGCAGCTAAACAGGCGAATGCCCATTCGTTCATCATGAAGCTCCCGAATCAATATAATACACATCTTTTGCAAAACGGAAGCGGAATCAGCCAAGGACAACGGCAGCTCCTTTCTATTGCCCGAGCTATTTTGGCTGATCCCATCATTTTGATCTTAGACGAAGCTACTAGCAGTATTGATACGATTACGGAAGTGAAAATCCAAGAAGCCCTGCAACAATTGATGAAGGGAAGAACTAGTATCGTTATTGCGCATCGTTTGAATACGATTCAAAAAGCAAACCAAATCCTTGTATTAAAAGACGGTGCAATTATTGAAAAAGGCTCACATAGCTCACTGCTTCTGGAAAAAGGATTTTACTATGGACTCTACAACCGACAACTGGAAGACACGGCAAATTAATTTGTGAATAGGGTTTCCGAGAAAGGTCAGACCTCGCAAACTAAATCAGTAAGAAGTGTTTAATACACTTTTTACTGATTTAGTTGTTGTGGGGTCTGACTTTTTGCTTTGGGACACTCCTTTTTTATACGTTTCATGCTTCTAACTCCAATAAAAAGCATGCATGTTAAGTAAATGAATCGTTTATTCATGGGGGATGTGGGTAATGAGGAATAGGAATGATTAGAGGGCTGAAAGGATGTCACGGTGACGTAGTACTTGTAGAAAGTTCGGGAGAAAACCTAGTTTAGAATACACAATTGAATTTTTGGTTCTGATTTTTCGGGGAATAGTAATAAGAGTGCGAGGAAAGGAGAGAGTTTCATTGAAACAATATGATGTAGTTATAATCGGATTCGGTAAAGGCGGGAAGACATTGGCTTCCTTTCTTGGTAAACGAGGGAAGAAAATTGCGGTAGTTGAAAAATCGAAAAAAATGTATGGAGGGACATGCATTAATGTAGCTTGTATCCCGACCAAATATTTGATTCATGAGGCGAAAAAATTACAATCTCGAAAAAATCAAGAGTGGGGCGAAAAAGCAAAGGCATACGCTTCGGTAATGGCAAGAAAGAAGGAGTTTATTGATAAATTGCGTCTTGGTAGCTTTAAAAAAGTGAATCAACCGGAAGTGGTAGAAGTTATCGATGGATTTGCTTCATTTGTTGATGAACATACTCTTTCTGTTGAACAAGAAAATGGAATGATTCAACTAAAAGCGGAAACGATTATTATTAATACAGGTGCAACGCCAGTTCTTCCTGATATTGCTGGTATAAAGAATAATCCGGTTGTATATACGAGCGACACACTTCTTAATGAAGAAAGATTGCCGAAAACTTTATCCATTATTGGCGGTGGATATATTAGCTTAGAATTTGCATCAATGTATGCTGACTTTGGCTCCAAAGTCTGTATTTTTGATCGCGGGGACACTTTTCTGCCAAAAGAAGATGAAAATGTAGCTAAAGTTGTTCGAGAGGCTTTAGAAAAGAAAGGGATCGAAATCTATCTACAAGCACGAAGTAAAAAAGTAAAAGGAGATCAATTGGTTATCGAGTTTACGAATGAAAACTCTGAAAAAATTTTTCAATCTGATGCTATATTACTGGCAACAGGTCGAAAACCATACACCGAGGGTTTACAGTTAGATAAAGCAGGCGTAAAAACGGGTGAACGACAAGAAATTGTTGTCAATCATCAGTTGCGAACATCTACACCTCATGTCTTTGCGATCGGTGATGTGAAGGGAGGACCGCAATTTACGTATGTTTCCTTAGATGATTACCGAATCGTAGCAGATCAATTAACTGGGGGAAAAGAATATGACAAAGAGAAAAGAGGACATCTACCTTATTCGGTATTTATTGACCCGCCTCTATCAAGAATTGGTTTGACTGAAAAAGAAGCAAAAGAGAAAAATTTGAACTTCGATCTGTTTACTTTGGCAGCGGCTGATATTCCTAGGGCGAAATTAATAGGTGAAACTGAAGGAATGTTACAAGTAATTGTTGAGAAAGACTCAGATAAAATTTTGGGTGCAGCACTTTTTTGTGCAGAATCGTATGAAATCATTAATTTAATCAAATACAATATGGATACGAAAGATACTTATTATACATTGAAAAATCAAATCTATACGCATCCATCCATGTCCGAAAGCCTTAATTACTTGTTTGATGAACTTGTATAGTTAATTAAAAGAAGCGGTAAGCTCCGATTTGCCATCTTGTCTATATAGGCAAAGAATACAACTTTTATTAAACGGGTATTGCCTCATTTGTATATTTTTTAATAAGACCTCCCTCACCATGATATTGATACTGTAAAACCCATTTTTTTATTGTATTGAGTGGTTCCATAGATTTCACCAAGGATTCTATAACCACCGCCATTATTTAAATATTTTTGAACGACTTCTAATTTCTTTTCCACTGTAAATTTAGCCAAAAAACACCCCGTAAATGTTAGTTGTAATGTCTAACATTTACGGGGCAGTTCAATTCGAACGTTGCTTTTTATAATTTATCTACTTCGGAATTTTGTACGTTAGGAGAACCTCAACTAAAAAAAAGGTCGAATTCCATACTAAGAGGGCTCTTAATATTTATAGGCTCTTTTCGTAAAGATTGTTGTTTTAGCAAGAAACCAATTCGAACAGATGTTGATCTTCGTTACAGGTGCGAGACTCCTGCGGGAAAAGCGTGTTGAGGGAGACCCCGCAAGTGCAAAGCACTGAGGAGGCTTCTGAGACCGCCTCTACAACGGAAATCAACCCGGGTTATTAGTGAAAAATGATTGAAAAGCAACAAAGTATGTGAAAACAGCCTATTTATAAAAATTGACTAGTATCTATCCTAGTAGAATTTTTTCCCTTAACCTGCTTTAACGTCGCTACTATAAGAAAGCTAACAATCACTAATAAGAGCCATGAACTGACCTTTCCTAGATGAACGAGACTCCATGCATCGGTTTGGTTTGGATATTCCCAAGCCCCAAAGAACGTTGCGATATTTTCGGCTATCCAAATAAAAAATCCGATGAGCACAAAAGAAAGTGCAAGTGGCATACGGTAACGAGTTCCATCGACCTCGTATGTGGCCCATGATTGCCAAAAGATGATAATTACAAGTCCTGATAACCAAAATCGGACGTCAATCCAATAATGGTGGGTGAAAAAATTCAAATAAATCGCAGCTGCAAGAGGTACAACTACCAAAAATGGAGGCCACTTAACTAGTTCAACCTTCAACCTCCTCCACGCCTGGCAAAGATAACTCGCTACACTTGCGTACATGAATCCGCTATATAAAGGCACTCCAAAAATTTTGAAATATCCTTCCTCTGGATAAGACCAGGAACCCATATGTACCTTGAAAAGTTCAAGAGCAAGTCCAATAAGGTGGAACAATGTGATAACCTTTAGTTCATCCCGTGTTTCAAGTCCAGAACGCACCATCCACCACTGCATCAGAAGGCAGATGATAAGCATCCAGTCATAACGTGGTAGGAAGGGAAGTGGCATGAATTTTGTAAAAGCCAAAGAGGCAAAAATAACGACAGGAAACAAACATGATAGGGCCTGCTCCCATCCAAAACGAACGAGTTGTTTTAGTGATCTCACGATTTGTTCCTCCATTTTTGAATGGTTAAATACATGAGTAGCTCCCCTTTTATGAATTTGATTTACTTAAATAATGGAAAAAGAAACCTTTCCTTTGAATGTTGGCTATATTAATCTTTGGCGTCTTCATCACTACGGTATTCTAAAATATCTCCGGGTTGACATTCTAATGCTTTGCAAATTGCCTCTAAAGTTGAAAGCCTAATCGCTTTTGCCTTCCCGTTTTTCAATATAGAAAGATTAGCCATCGTTATTCCAACCCTCTCAGAAAGTTCTGTAACACTCATTTTCCTTTTAGCCAGCATCACATCAATATTGATTATAATTGCCATTGTTTTCACCTCAGACTATTAAGTCATTTTCCGATTTTATATCAATCGCTTCTTGTAAAAGTCTTTGAAGAACAGCAGCAAAGACTGCGATCACCATTGAAGCAAAGATAGGAACCATTCCGATTATGATGAGACCTGGTGCATCGTCTAGCTCTGCTACGAGATAAACAAATGGCATAGTTACGACATATAAACCACTGATTGTCAGTGCACAGAATTTGATATTCTTTAGAGATTTAACAGACAATTCAGAGAAAGATTGGTTCTTGTCAATATAGCTTAAAAGGTTAAAAGCCTGATACAATGCAACGAAAAACGGTATCACTGATACATAAATACCTATTAAAATGGGATATAGTATATGGGTATAATCTGGATTTACTGGATTCTTACCTAACCAAGGCAACCCAAATATACACAAAGCAAGAACTGGAGTTCCAATAAGAAAAACAGCCACCTTTAAAAATAGTGTTGACCCTCGTTTCATAAAAAGCACCTCACTTATTTATTATCGATATGACTTTATCATATGTTTTATCGTTTTACAATAAAATATTGCTGTTTTATATTGTATTCTTATTGTTATATAAATATCCTTTTCATTTTAAAAAAGGCTCTGTTAAACTTACTTGTTGATTTCCGCTTCAGGCGTTCGCTTTCCGCGGGCGGTCCGGGTGCCTCCTCGGCGCAGTGCGCCTGCGGGGGTCTCCCTTTGACTCGGTTTTCTAAGCAGGAGTCTCACACCTTCAGCTCCAATCTACAAAGTTCTTAAATCAACAATGAGCTTTAACATAGCCCTAAAAAAAGATAAAAAAGCATTTCTCATTACAAAGAAATGCTCGATAACTTTAACCATTCAATTTATAACTTGATTATTCATCTTATTCATCCTCACACTTATTATCATTCTTTGAAATAAGTCCAGTGTCGAGGAATTCAATAATAATACAGATAGGTTATGGAGCTTAATAAAAATGTATTGATGATGAAAAAAGGCTGATCACTAGAGGTTAGGGGAATTATTAGGAAATTATAGAATGAATTATTGTAAAATTGGCAAAACTAAAACATAATGATGCCTAATTAGTGTAAGAGAGGACATGTTTAAATGAAAAAAAGAATTTGGTTCAATCGCTGGTTTTCGACAGCGTATCATTTTATTGAAGCAATAAAAAATAATCCTGATGGGATGGAGTTCGAGATTTTTGGGACGCATTCTAATCCAAATACGGTGTATTTTCACGTGTGTGACCATTCAGAAACGGAGCCTGAAATAGATGGTGAAGCGTATGTTCAATATTGTGTTGATTTTTGTAAAAAGAATCAAATCAATGTATTCATACCGTATCAGCACGCATTGGAAATTTCGAAACAGCTCAATCGATTCGATGAAGTAGGGACGCGTGTCTTAGTAATTGATGATTATTCGTTGATGGAGACAATGTCGGATAAGGGCAAGCTCTATGAATCCTTTAAGAAAAACGGATTAGCAAAATTTATACCGGACTATCATATTGTAACAACCGCTGAGCAATTTGCAAAAGCGTATCAACAATTACATAGCATTGGGAAAACAGTCTGCGTAAAACCTGTTGACGGTAGGGGTGGCGAAGGGTTCAGAGTAATTAAAAATGAAGAGGATGGATTGAAAGAATTATTTGGTAATCTATCACATAAAATTTCATTTACTAAAGCATATAAAATTTTGGCATCAGAACCTTCTTTTCAATCATTAATGGTATTGGAGTATTTGGCTGATTTTGAATATAGTATTGATTGTCTGGCTCATGGAGGAGAACTTCTTGCAGCGGTGCCTCGCAAAAAAGCAGGGGGAAGAATACGCGAGTTAGAGGAAGTACCTGAGCTTCTTCAACTAGCCCAGTCGATTCATGATATATACAACATTCCGTACGTGTACAATGTACAAGTAAAATATAATCAAGGAGTTCCGAAGCTTTTAGAAATTAACCCACGTATGTCAGGCGGTTTACATATTTCAACGCTTTCAGGTGTAAACTTCCCTTATCTTGCCGTGAAATTGTTATTAACAGGTGAGGTACAAGTAGAGAAGCCGGTATTCGATATAAGAGCTACCCATATTGAGAATGCAGTTATTCTGGCAGAGGGGCAGATCAAAAAAGCTATCTAAGATTATTAAGCTCTTTTCGTAAAGTTTGTTGTTTTAGGAATAAACAATGAACCGTTCCTTTCCGCTACAGGCACTTGCTTTCCGCGGGGAGGAAGTCGAGCCTCCTCGGCGCTTTGCGCCTGCGGGGTCTCGACTTTTCCTCTATCTCCCGCAGGAGTCAAGTGCCTTACGCTCCAATCCACTCTGTGTTTTCAATATTGTTAAAAACAACAATCTCTTAGAAAACAGCCTTTCGTAAAGAGTGTTGTTTTTACCAGAAACCAATTCGAGCAGATGTTTATTGTAGTTGATACGCAAGGCCCCTGACACCGCCCGCGGAAAGCAAGTACCTGTAACGAAAAGCAAACCAGGGTAGTGGTGTAAATATAAGTTAAAAGCAACAAAGTATACGAAACCAGTCTTTTATTAAGAAGAGGAGGGTGTCCCAAAACGAAAGGTCAGAACCTTTAGGGACACCCTCTTCATGTTGCTTCAACAAGAGAGGACGTTTCATCATTTACTGTAGGGAGTCATTAAATACTATCCACTTTGTTTATTTGATATCCAAATAGCAAGCTGTAAAGTGATGGCATCCTTGAAGTGTTTAGGATTATAACCGGTTTCCTCTTCGATTTTCTTCAAGCGATAAATCAAGGTGTTTCTATGGATAAATAGTTCATCGGCAGTTTGTTGGATGTTAAAGTTATTTTTAAAAAAGCTTTCAAGTGTGTCGGTATATTTTATGAGTGTTTTCGTCATAACTCTTTGGTAAAACCGTTCAGAATCATAGCGATTAAGATGATGAATTAAAACTTTGAGCTCAACGTCAGCAAAAGCGATCATATCTTTAGAAGGATGACTGATCGCAAGTGCTAAATCACAATCTTGATAAGATTGATTAAACATATTTAGAGAATCAAACGGGATGCTGAAGGCTAGGCGAAATGTTAGCTGCAGTTTTTTTAGTGTGTGATAAATTTTCTTCAGCTTTTTATCGACCTGCGTTTGTTCTTGGTTGGAAAAAGCCAAAAGGATACGATTGGTGTTAATAAAACCAACAATTCCGTTTTTCTCACCTAGTATTTCTTCGATCTTTTCTACAACAATATGATTTGTAATCGTACCTTCAGCCATTTGAATGACAACGGTATTATATGGAGGATGAAATGTATTGCCGAGTAAATTAAGTCCACGACGAATATGATCAAAGGATGGATTGAGTTTCAATAATTCTTCAATTACCATTTCTTTCGTTCGTTTCTTCCATTCCATCTGGGAAGCCATGTATTCAGCTTTTATCATTAACTCCGTTGTCATCTTTACTAATTCCCCTAAATCAGCCATGTCATCGGGATTACCTGTAATACCGATGACGCCAACGATCTTGTCGTGAAAAACAATAGGGAGGTTGATACCAGGGTGAGAACCTTTCCAAGTGACACTTTGATTAGTAGGAATTATTAGTGTCTGGCCGCTTTTTAAAACCTGAAGTGCTCCTTCGTGAATATCATCAATTCTTTCAACATCTCGGGAAGCGATGATAATACCAGAATCATTCATAATATTAATATTCCGGTTAAGTCGTATTGAAGTTTCTTTAACAATTGTCTGAGCTATACTCCTTGTTAACATAATTCCTCCGTTTTTAGTTACTCCTTACAAAATATTCGGAAAATAAGCCTTGTATTTTATACGTTAAACATGAAGCTTTCAAGAGTCAAGTTCAGGTATAATTTATTTAGAAAAAAATGAAAACGTTTTCCATTTAAGGGAGGAGGGGTATTATGAAAATCGTTATAGCACCAGATTCATTTAAAGGTAGTTTAAGTGCAGTAGAAGCATCTATCTCTATCAAAAAAGGCATTAAAAGGGCTTTTCCTGCTGCAGAAACTGTTTTGCTACCTATAGGTGATGGTGGTGAAGGGACGATGGAGACATTGGTTGTAGCTACAGGCGGTAGCAAAAGGAGTGTATCTGTTACAGGACCACTTGGTGAAAGTGTGGAAGCTGAATACGGAATATTAGGGAATGGTGAAACATGTGTCATTGAAATGGCGTCCGCATCAGGGCTTGCACACATCACCTCTGACAAGCTTAATCCAAGACTTGCAACTACTTATGGAACTGGAGAATTAATTAAGCAAGCATTAGATGATGGGTTTCAATCTTTCATTTTGGCAATAGGCGGCTCTGCTACGAATGATGGAGGGGCTGGGATGCTACAGGCTCTAGGGCTGAAGCTTTTAGATGAAGAAGGGAAGGAGATTTCCTTTGGTGGAGCTGAATTAGCCCGGATAAACTCTATCGACATTAGTGGATTTGATAAAAGAATTAAAGGTATGAAATTCCTCATAGCTTCTGATGTACAAAATCCTTTAATCGGACCAGATGGAGCTTCTTCTGTTTTTGGCCCACAAAAGGGTGCGACTATAGAAGATGTGAAAATATTGGATCAATGTTTAACGCATTGGGCAAATGAAGTTGAAAAAGTGACAGGTATCCATCTGCATGATTTACAAGGAGCTGGTGCAGCTGGAGGTCTTGGAGGCGCATTCCAAGCATTTTTCCCTGCTGAAATGAGACGTGGGATTGACATTGTCATTGAATATACAAAATTAGAGCAAGCTCTTGTTGGTGCGGATCTTGTCATTACAGGAGAGGGTCAAGTTGACTATCAAACTGCATCAGGAAAGACACCAATGGGAGTAGCTCAAGCTGCTAAAGGACTAGGGATTCCCACTATTATTCTAGCAGGTTCTATTGGGCAAGGTGTTGAAACTTTATATCAATTTGGAGTAGTGAGTGTGAACAGTATTATTAATAAACCGATGAAGCTAAATGAAGCAATGGAACGTGCAGATGAATTAGTAGAACATTGTTCAGAGCAAGTTGCTCGCACCTTTTTTTATCATCAATTACAGAATTAAAGGGAGGTTTGGCATATGAAAATCAAAAAAGCGATAGAAAAAGTTCCGGGTGGGTTAATGGTTGTTCCTCTATTATTTGGAGCGCTATTAAACACAGTTGATCAAATGCATATTCCTTTTGTCATGAATTTCTTGAAGAAGCTCGGGGTTGCTCAAACACCAGAGGGGTTTTATGAATTTCTAAGAATCGGTGGGTTTTCGGAGGCATTATTTAAAAATGGTTCTCTTGTATTAATTGCACTTTTCCTTTTCTGTGCTGGAAGCCAGATGAACTTGAAAGTAGGGGGACGAGCACTTAAGAAAGGCGTCTTGCTCACTTCTTCAAAATATTTAACCGGACTTGCAATAGGACTACTATTTGGAATCTTTTTCGATCCAATGGATGGAATTCTTGGGTTGTCTACATTGGCTATTATTGCCGCTATGACAAATGGAAACGGTGGAATGTATGTAGCCTTGACGGGTCAGTATGGAAATCGTTCGGATGTTGGCGCAGTGTCGGTTCTATCTTTAAACGATGGTCCATTCCTCACTCTTATGTCTTTAGGTTTATTAGGCTCCAGTTTCCCAATCATTGCATTTATCGCAGTTTTACTACCAATTGGTTTAGGAATGTTACTTGGTAATTTAGATCCTGAAATCCGAGCCTTTTTAAAGCCGGGAGAAATCCTGCCTGTTCCATTCTTCGCTTTTGCTTTAGGGGCGGGGATGAACCTTGCTAATTTCTTCAACCCTTCCGTTGTAGCTGCAGGTCTTACAATCGGTATTTTAACCACTGTACTTACAGCTGCGACTGGTATTCTTGTATTCAAGTTATTCAAAGAAAAAAGTATTATTGGTCCTGTTGCTGAAGCATCGACAGCAGGAAATGCAGCAGCTACACCGGCAGCGATAGCTGCTGCATCAGCAGTTGCAGCAAGTTCTGGTATGATGAGTGATGTGGAGGCTGCTGGCTATGCAAGTATAGTAAACGTTGCTACCGCGCAAATCTCAATCGCTACTTTAACGACAGCTATTTTATGTCCAATCGCTGTTATTTTAGTAGATAAATATCAAAAGAAACGTGGTATCGATGGTACGATTGAAGATATAAACCCAAATAATGACATCGACCCAGCAACACCTTCATCTATCAATTAAGAGGCTATTTAAAAGGGGCAGACCTCGCATTCTATACACGATATATATGGATATATAGTAGTTGTGAGGTCTGATTCTTTGGTTCGGGTACTTCGAATCCCTATTACATAGATCCATTCGTCATTCGAATCTGTTCTGCTACGCTCACACTACCTTATTCGATTCGGCTTAGGCGTTTCAACTATTAATGGTTGAGTGTTAACACTCTGTATCTATTAATCTTTATTGGAAAGGAAATGGATATGAAAACAAATATATTGTATGGAAAAGAAGGATTGTTACTTGATTTACCTGATGATGTATTCTTGGTTGAGCCAAACCATCTACCTGGAATTGAGGAAGAAAAAGAGGCGGTTACACATGCTCTTAGAAGCCCAATAGGCGCTTGTTCCCTTAAGGAAACTGTTAAAGCGACGGATACTATTGCAATCGTTATCAGTGATATTACAAGACCTACACCTAATCATAAACTAGTTCCTTGGCTGATTGAGGAATTGAACCATGTTCCATTAGAGAATTTTGTTATCATAAACGGCACTGGTACTCATCGGGATCAAACGAGGGAAGAGTTTGTTTCGATGCTTGGCGAATGGGTCGTAGATAATATTCGCATCATCAATAATAATTGCCATGATAAAGCAACTTTAGTTAATTTGGGTCAGAGTAAGTTTGGGTGTGATGTTTATTTAAACAAAGAGTATGTCGAAGCTGATTTTCGGATTGTAACTGGTTTTATTGAACCCCATTTTTTTGCTGGGTTTTCTGGGGGGCCTAAAGGCATCATGCCGGGGATTGCTGGGATAGAGACAATCATGACATTTCATAATGCAAGGATGATCGGGGATCCCCTTTCTACATGGGGGAATATGGAGAACAATCCTGTCCAAGAAATGACGCGTGAAATAAATCAAATGTGCAAACCAGACTTCATGTTGAACGTCACATTAAATAAAGATAAAGAAATAACAGCTGTATTTGCTGGTGAATTGTATGAAGCGCATGACAAAGGGTGCGCGTTTGTTAAGGAACATGCGATGATACAGTGTGCTGAGCGATTTGATGTAGTTATTACATCAAATTCAGGCTACCCTCTTGATCAGAATCTTTATCAAGCGGTAAAGGGGATGAGCGCCGCGCAAAAAATCGTGAAAAAAGGGGGAGCTATTATTATTGCTTCCGAATGTTCCGATGGGCTTCCAAGCCATGGTAACTATGCGAAGATTTTTGACATGGCAAAAAGTCCTCAAGAGCTATTAGATTTAATAAGTAGTCCTGATTTTAAGATGTTTGATCAATGGCAAGTTCAAAAACAGGCGGTTATACAAGTGTGGGCAGATGTATATGTTTATTCAAAACTTACGGATGAGCAAGTGAAGGGTGCCATGCTAAAAAGCACGGATAATATTGAACAAACGCTAGAGGAATTAAAACAGCTTTATGGTGAGGATATGTCGATAGCTGTCTTGCCTTTGGGTCCATTAACGATACCTTATGTAGAAGAGTAAAGTGAGACGGGGAGAGGAATAAAGGGGATGTCCTATAACATCCCCAGTAATTACTACATATAATATGTTTTTATCGTAAGGCTCTTTTCGTAAAGATTGTTGTTTTTAGCAAGAAACCAATTCGAACAGATGTTGATTGTAGTGGAAGGTGCGAGACTCCTGCGGGAAAAGCGTGTTGAGGGAGACCCCGCAAGTGCAAAGCACTGAGGAGGCTTCTGAGACCGCCCGCGGAAAGCGAGTACCTGCAACGGAAATCAACCCGGGTTATTAGTGTAAAAATGATTGAAAAGCAACAAAGTATGTGAAAACAGCCTATCGGAAAGACAACAAAAGTGGTTCATGCGCCCAAAACTTAAATCTCGCTTGAAAAGTGGTTGAAGCACATATCAAGACCAGTGTTTCTCTCTAAACTCCTCTATCTCTTTATTGCACTTAATGAATTACACGCTTGCTTTTTGCTTCTTTCATCCAAAACGGGAATTCATTGAGTAATTTATTATATAGCTCCTCATCACTTTCATTTTCGATGTCAACAATTTGAAAGAAGTTTGCGTTATCGATGAACCTTCCTTCTAATTCATCAAGTTTCTTAAGGACGTCAAAATTTCCGTTTCCAATTCCGACGAATTGCCAGAACAATGGCTGATGAGCGGATTCGATTAGTACTCTTGGAACATTGTCATGTTTACGACTTGCCTTTTTCACGCCACCGTCATTAATGAAAATTAAATAAACTGGTAGTTTACTTTTTTCCTCAACAAAGTATTTTTGTAATACATCTCTCATAACAGGCGGTTCATTGTTGGCACCGAATTTTTTTACAGATGGATTACCAAGGATTTCGCGCTCGATATAATCGGTGAAGTCGATTTCGGTAATCGAAGGCATTCGTGTAAATTCATTGTCGTATATCCACACGTCTAAAATGCCGTCATCATCAAAGCGTGTTGCCAGTGCAAGCAGCCTCTCTAAAACACTTTGAACGGTTCCGCTTTGATAAAGCCTGCGCATAGACCCTGATATATCAAGGACTACCCCTACACGTGCAATTCCTTTCTGCAGTGCCTTTTTCTCTAACACAATATCGACCTTTTTCTTAAGCAGGTCGAAACTTGTTAGCTTGATGGGTTCGATTATTTGAACCGGTTCGGGAGTGGCTTCCGGTGCTTCTACTGTTTCTTCATAATAAAGATCTAAGAATTCCTGAAGCCCGGCATTATATCCTCTACCTACTGGATTAAAACGCCATGCTCCATCCTTCTTGTAAATTTTTCCTAGTTCAAAGGCTGTTTCGCCATAAAACTGCTTTTCAGTAAAGGTAAAGAGTGTTTTATTTGTGTTAAAGTCTTCAATAGTCATATGGATGGAACGAAACTGCTGGAAACTCTGATTCTTTTCAACAGCATCATGTATGGTCACGACAAATAGAATTTCATGAATATCATCCTTTATGTAGGGAAGATGAATTGTAATTTGTTGTTCGGCATTGTTTGGCATCTGGCTGGCCATGATTAGGGACTTGTCCGGAGATTCTAGCTGGTTATAAAAGATAAAGTATTCTTCGAGCGGGATTTTCCGCTGTTCATTTAACATAAATACGGATACATCTACATCATATTGGTTACGATCATAAGGATCGGAAATATCCCAAGCGACGGTAATGCGCCATTTTTTCGTGAGAGGGTATTGTTTGCTCAAATTCAACCTCTGACCTTTAACTAAAGTAAGCAATCAAACACATCCTTCAATATCTATATTTTAATCCCGCATTAACAGGCAGTAAGATCCCAGGTGATTAAAGTTTCACTTTATTGTACCCGAAACAGGTATTTTGTTGATACAAATATGTCCAAAAGTCTGAAACTTCAATGAAACCTTTTGCTGGCAAATACGTTATAATAGATACAAGAGTTTTTATGGAATTTTTGACAGCCTAGACCCCTTAAGTCGTGCCATCCGATAGACAGGCATGCGTAGGTTGAACAAAGAGCTTAGCGCTTTTCTTTGAAAGGAGATTTGTCAGTGGGTGCATTTGGTCAATACGCAAAGATCAATCCGGTATTGATCGATTTTACAGAGGATGAATGGAAACAATTAATCGAAAAGAAACGCTCAGAAAGAGATAATCACCAAAGCGGTGAACACTTCATTAGCTTTGGGCAAGTAGCGGCTCGTTTCTTAGGTATTCCCCGAGATGAGGATGACTATTATCTTACATTATTTACATTATCCGAAAACCCTCATGTATACGTCTGGAATGGTCGTTTAAACAAAGAAAATGATCCCGATAAATTTCACGCACTACAAGATGTGCTACAAATAAACCAAAGTGAACAGCTTTCCGTTAATCGATTTATCGCTTTTCTTGAAGGGAGACAGCTTATTCCGTCTCATGAAGATACTTCGATCCATCGACATATACGTGAAAGCTTTAATAAAACATTAACCCAATTTGTCGAACAACATGATTTTGGGTTGCGACATCCTGACTTTCGCAGGGTAATAAGTGATTTAATTAAATGGCTTTGGAACCATGTTGATGTAATCCTTAGTAAACTGGATGGAGGAGAGGTTCCGGTTGTTTTATGGTATGGCGACGCAACGAAAAGTGAACTTTATTTCTTATCATTTATTCAAAAGTTAGGCTTTGATTTATTAATATTCCATCCACTCGGATCTGATATTTTCAAACAATTAGATCCAGAGCGAAAGCACATGATTGTTCAGGAATTTTCCGTAAAAAAAGAGCCAAGACCTTTTCCGACACAGCGGCCGGTACGCAAGGCAACGGTTGCGTATCAGGCTTCTAAGGAAATTGAGAGGATTTTACACACTGAAGAGACACCTATATTCAAGCCTTGGCAGTATCGTTCCCATTTCCCTGTATCCATCACACTTAAAACAACGTATGATGAATTATTTTTAATGAGCAGGGAAAGAGCGTTCATTAGACCGAATTTTAAAATCGAAGGAAATGAAGTGCATATACCTTCCCTATTTGCGAAGGTATCCGGGGTGACAGCGAATAGAAGTGAATATTGGGGGAAAGTCGAGGAGTTAAAGGGTGGCGACTTATCGCTATTTATCCGTTACTTTCCTTTTACAAACAGCATCAACGGCAATTTCCTCTATCATTATCAACATGCACTTTTAGATAATGGTGTATTGGATTCTAAAAAAATGATCAATAGTGTATGGTGGAAATTAAAGCAATTGCCACTTGGTGTTCAAGAGGCGCTTGCTGCTGGAATTTCAAGAGTTTGTGCGAATCCTAAGCTTCTTCGTGAGCCCCATGAGTCGACGGAGGATCTCAAATTATATTTATTTACACAGCTGACTGTCTTACCTGAGTCAATTGTTAATTTGTTACTTAAATTTGATTATCCACAGTTCGTTCCGAGAATCGTTTTATATAATAGTAGTTCTGGGAATGGACTAGCACGGTCCGATGCTGCGTTATTGCTTTTGTTAAATGAGTTGGGGTTTGATATTATTCTCCTCAATCCATCAGGACTTAGAGATATAGAGCTATATATTGATGATCAACACTATGATGTCCATTTAATGGACCAGTTTGAGTTCAATTACGAATATAAAGAACCGAAAATACCGATATGGCGCCGTTTTTTTAAAAAAGATCCATAAGCGCCTGCTCTAAAACTAAAACGTTAATAAGGTTCAGATTCTATAAACTGTATCACCTAATGAGGGTGGCGGTGCGGAGTAGATTTTCCGAAGTACGGCCCCTTTTCCACAAAAAATACATAAGAAAGAGGGATAAAGCATGCAAGTTAATAGTACAGAAATACTTGATGAGAACACGAATCAGCTGTCACTTAATAAAACAGAAGAAATTAAGCTCAAGCTTCGTCAGGAACCCGAAGTGCAGAAGTTGGTTCAGCAGATTGATGTAAAAAATCAAATTTCAGTGTTGGAATTTGGGAAAGAGCCGGCTGTTGAGATTTCGAAGTTCTCAGACCGTATTTTAGGGACGATGAAGGCTAGTTCAATGGAAGATTCCAGTGAGCTATTAAAGCAGCTTGGTAAGGTTATGGATCAGTTTGATCGGAAGGATTTTGCCGAAGAGAAAAAAGGTCTGTTTAGCAAATTGTTCAATAAAGGCGAGAAAATGATTGAAAAGATTTTTGGAAAATATCAAACAATGGGCGGCGAAATTGATAAGATTTACGTTGAAATTTCCAAGTATCAAAATGAAATGGTGACATCAACAAACACGTTGGAACAAATGTATGAACAAAACTTCAATTATTATTTAGCGCTTGAAAAATACAGTGTTGCGGGTGCGATGAAGGCAGAGGAATTGAAAGCAACATTACTGCCGCAATACGAAGAAAGAGCAGCACAAGGAGACCAAATTGCAGCGATGGAATTAGAAACACTGCGAAATGGTATTGAAACGCTTGAACAACGGGTATATGACTTAGAAATGGCAAAGATGGTTGCGTTGCAGACAGCACCACAAATCCGATTGCTTCAAAGAGGAAATACGAAGCTAATTGGGAAAATCAATTCTGCCTTCGTTACAACCATCCCAATCTTCAAAAACGGATTAATCCAGGCAGTATCTGCAAAACGTCAAAAGCTAGTTGCTGATTCAATGAGCGAGCTAGATCGCAGGACAAATGAAATGCTTGTGAGAAATGCACAAAATATTTCTTCACAAAGCACAGAGATTGCACGACTTGCTGGAGCACCAAGCATTAAAATTGAGACGATTGAAGAATCGTGGAACATTATTATTAATGGATTAGAAGAAACAAAGAAAATTGAAGATGAAAACAAACGGACGCGTGAAGAGGGAACAAAACGTTTAATTGAACTTAGGGAAAACTTTCAAGCAAGACAATTAAAAAGTTAAGAGTATTATTATTTGTTCGATTGGAAGAATGATGATAGAATTATATTAAATAAAACACGCTGGCGTGAGTAAAGGGAAGGAAGTGTTTCGGTTGGCTATTTCGTTACAAAAAGGGCAAAAGGTAGACCTTACAAAAGGCAGAGCCGGTTTATCATCCATTACAGTAGGTTTAGGATGGGACCCAGTAAGCTCAGGCAAGCCAAAAGGCCTTTTAGGAGGATTGTTTGGTGGTGGAAGTGCTCCAAACATAGACTGTGATGCTTCTGTCATTCTTTTGGACAAGAACGACAAATTAACGAGTAAAAACAACTTGATCTACTTCGGTAATAAGACAAGTGGGGATGGAAGTGTAAAGCATACAGGTGATAACGTAACAGGTGATGGAGATGGTGATGATGAGCAAATCATCGTTGACTTAAACCGTATTTCTCCTAGTGTAGAAAAGATTGTATTCGTCGTGAATATTTATGCTTGTGTACAACGAAAACAAGATTTTGGCATGATTCAAAATGCCTTTATCCGTTTGGTCGATAATTCAAATGGACAAGAATTAATCCATTTTAACCTGACTGATAACTACTCAGGATTAACGTCATTATTTGTTGGCGAAATCTATCGCCACAATGGTGAGTGGAAATTTAACGCAATCGGCAATGGTACAAAAGACACATCTATTTCTGAGATTGCGAATAAGTATGTGTAATTTTTTTACAAAACGAATATGGCATTAAAAAGCCACCTTTTACCATGAAGGATATATCATTAAGCACGTTACACTGGCTTAATCACAATGGTGGCGGTGCGGAGACGGATTTTGGAGTACCTTCTTAATGAAGGAAGTATATCTCCAAAGTAGATTGGCTATATTAGTAAGCTGCGAAGCCCCGTCCCCATGTCTTCAAACAAAATAAATCTAATAAAGTGAGGGAAAATTATTATGGCTATTTCATTAAGCAAAGGACAAAAAGTAGATTTAACAAAAGGAAATCCAGGTCTTAAAAATTTAGTAATTGGTTTAGGCTGGGATACAAACAAATATGATGGTGGACATGATTTTGACTTGGATTCATCGGTATTTTTACTAAACGCTTCAGGAAAAGTAGGTTCTGAAAAAGACTTTGTGTTCTTTAACAATCTTCAAGGTGGGAATGGTTCTGTTATACATACAGGAGATAACCTGACAGGTGAAGGCGATGGAGACGATGAGCAAATTAAAATCGACTTAAGCCTTGTGCCAGCAGAGGTTGAAAAGATTGCTTTTACGATTACAATCCACGATGCAGAAGCTCGTAATCAGAACTTCGGTCAAGTATCGAATGCGTTTGTACGTGTTGTAAACGAACAAGGCAATTCAGAACTCATTCGTTATGACCTTGGCGAAGATTTCTCCATTGAAACAGCTGTTGTGGTTGCGGAATTGTACCGTCACAATGGCGAGTGGAAGTTCAATGCAATTGGCAGTGGCTACCAAGGTGGATTGGCTGCACTTGTAACTGACTATGGTTTATCTGTATAATCTTTAAATATCTTTCAAAATAAGATCTGAGAAGATAGAGTTTCTTCTGATGACCCCTTCAACTGTATTCAATTATGTTGAAGGGGGATTATCTTTATCCTGGTTTAATAGGCTGTAATCCTCCACCTCAATATTTACATAGAGAATCAGGAAAAATAGGTAGGGATGAACTTCCAAATGGTGAAGTTTCACTTTATGTGAAATAGAAAGGATGATGTAGATGTCGATTTCATTATCAAAAGGGCAACGAATTGATTTAACTAAAACAAATCCAGGTTTGACACGTGCTGTAATTGGTTTAGGCTGGGATACTAATAAATATTCTGGAGGCTATGATTTTGATCTTGATGCTTCAGCATTTTTAGTTGATCAGAATGATAAGTGCACCAACGACCTTGATTTTATTTTTTATAATAATTTGCAAGATCCAAGTGGTTCTGTCATGCATACAGGTGATAACCGAACTGGTGAAGGTGATGGGGATGACGAGCAGATCAAAATAGATTTTAATAAAGTTCCTGCAAATATCCATAAAATTGCAATCACTGTTACAATCCATGATGCGAATCAGCGTAGCCAAAACTTTGGTCAAGTATCTAACGCATTTGTGCGTGTTGTAAACGAAGAAACAAATGTTGAAGTTTTACGTTATGACCTTGGCGAAGATTTTTCGATTGAAACAGCAGTCGTGATTTGTGAGTTATATCGTCATGGTTCTGATTGGAAATTTAATGCAATCGGCAGTGGCTTTTCGGGCGGATTGGCTGCGTTGTGTCAAAACTACGGGTTGTCTGTTTAATCGAGTTACAGATAACGTTGTAAGATAATTGTAATCAAAAGAAATAATACATTTATAATCGTTCCAATTGCAAAAGGGTGAACACAGTTGTGTTTCCCTTTTCGTTATTTTCAAAGTATTTTATCCTGGCTTAACGGATAATATGACCCCAGCTCAAGGTTTAGAGGAATCAAAGAAGCGTAGGTGGGGACAACTCTGTCCGTCATAGCTCGATTGATTGGTTCAACTTCTATTCTCTCTGGTTGAAAGAGTATGTCATGTTCATGAAGGCCAAAGGATGTGCAAATCTTAGTTTTGCTTGAGAAACTTCCGGTTTAAGATAAACAAGAAATATGGAGAAGTTATAAACCCACTCTCGATATTTCTTGTTTATCTTATGCAAGACCTAGATTGAGCAAGAGGTTTGTATTTCCTGAGTGAAAAAGAAAGTATTTGTTTGTATCCCACATTAACGGGCAGTATAGCCCCGATTGGTGAAACTCAGTGAAACTTGCTGAGAGTTGGTAAAGTTTGCGCCGAGCGGAGATATTAGCGATTTTTAGAACGGGAAGAGTCAGTAGAGGATGAAGAAACCACTACTAATTAAAGTTTCACTTTATGATTATTTTACGCTATCGATGTGTCTATTTAGCAAATATACACTTTGGGGATATCTAGTCTTTGGTAGCCGGACGTTGTGTGGTTAGAGTCTTGTCGCATTCGGGTCTTATGCACTTTTTGGGAAATCGATAAAGGGTTACTAGACTTATATGTCCAAATTGGCTAGTAGCCAATTTGGACAGGTGATAGTTTTTCGTGATTGGAGGTAGCAGTTTGAAGCATTTTAATTATCTAACAAAGGATCGTGAGGAGAAAATCTTTTATCGGATGCCGATAGAATTTTCTAAAGACAGTGAAAAAGAATTGTTGGCACTATCGCTTGGAGCTTGCTTGTATATGCCAGGCACTCGTCTGAGTATTTGCGCTGATATAGTGAATCAGAAGCATGATGGTTTAGTATCCATGGTCCTTTGTCTTGAAGATGCTGTTAGTGATAATGAAGTATATCAGGCAGAATTGAATGTCATTGCTCAGCTTCAGCAGCTTCATATGCAGCTTGAATCGGGAGCCATTATGATAGATGAACTTCCTATCATTTTTATTCGAGTGAGAAGTGAAAAACAAATGAGGTATGTCGCAGAGCATCTAGGTAGCTCCATACATGTACTAGCTGGCTTTGTTTTTCCGAAATTCACAGCTGAAAATGGGCAGGGTTATATTGCGGCTCTTCGTGATTTAAATGATCAATATGGCATTCGCTTATACGGCATGCCAATTCTTGAATCGGCTGAAGTGATATATAAGGAATCGAGAATATCTTCATTGTTAAGCATAAAGCAACTGTTAGATGAGCATTTTGATTGCATTTTAAATGTACGGATGGGAGCAACTGACTTTTGTGGATTATATGGCATAAGAAGAAGTAGTGATTCTACGATTTATGATATTTCAGTCGTCAGAGATTGTATTGCAGATATCGTAAATGTATTTGGTCGAAGTGAAAAGGAGTATGTAGTGTCGGGTCCTGTATGGGAGTATTTTTATCGAGAAGAGCGAGTGCTTAAGCCGCAGCTTCGTCAAACTCCTTTTATGAACAGTCTAGGTAAAGAAGGCTTATCGCTTCGTAAAGAATTCTTAAATGAATATTTGGACGGCTTAATTCAGGAAGTTTTGTTGGACAAAAACAATGGACTTACAGGGAAAACGGTTATTCATCCAACTCATATAAAGCCTGTTCATGCGTTTTCTGTTGTTTCCTACGAAGAATATATGGACGCCATTAGTATATTAGAGGGAATAGGTGGAGAATCAGGTGTACTGAAAAGTCAATTTTCTAATAAAATGAATGAAATGAAGCCTCATTATAATTGGGCAATAAAAATCGTTAGTAAAGCGAAAATATACGGGGTGTATCATGAACAATGCTCATACATTGACTTACTCACAGAGCAAGAACAGATCTGTATTTAATATATTAGATTCTTTAGTCGTATCAGTAGAAGTGACAGAAAATCCTTATAACCTGCCTTTAGACTTTTTATTCGAAATGGCAGCCCGCAAGAATAAGAAACGTGGGTTTCTGTTTGTTAGTAAAATTCTTGGAAAACATATTCCAGTAAACCCGGTTACATCTTTGTTAAGTGGTGCATTATTAGCGATGCGTTATTTAGAAACGGTGCATAACCATTCAATAGAGGGTAGAAAATCCGTGATAGAAGCGTTGATCTCAGGAAGTAGAAAAGAAGAAGTCTACCATTCTCTTATGGAGAATCCTTTTGATTTACCTGAAGAAACCCTTTTTATCGGTTTTGCTGAGACTGCGACAGCACTTGGACATAGTGTGTTTGATTTATTTAATAATGCCCATTATCTCCATACTACAAGAGAACGGATTGTTGGGTTACAGTCGAGCATAGAATTTGAAGAAGAACACTCTCATGCGACTGAGCAAGCGTGCTATGGAAATAAAGCATTATTGCAAAAAGACGGTCCGATCGTTCTTGTTGATGATGAAATTACGACGGGGAAAACAGCGTTAAATATTATTGAATCCATTCATGCCGTATATCCTCGAAGAGAGTATATCGTCCTATCTCTTTTAGATTGGCGCTCAGAAGCTAATAAAGAAGCGTATGCGAAACTAGAAGAAAAGCTTGGAATCCGTATTCAAACTGCGACATTATTGGCAGGTAGAATCAAGGTGAACGGCGAGCCTGTTGATACCGAAGGCTACTATGAATATGCCCAGTCTGGTGCTGCGGTTGAAACAGAAATCCATGCTATCAATCTATCAGAATATGAGAATTGTAAACGGATTGATGATGTTGCGTATGCATCTATTAGTAGTGAAGGATATGTGAATGAAGTTCCATATTCTGGAATGACAGGGCGTTTTAACGGAATTTCGTCAAGTGATCGTCTGAGTATTGATGATTATGCTTATCGTGTAGGAACTGGGCTTAAGCAAACTCGCTCTGGAGGAAAGGTGCTCTGTCTAGGAACAACTGAATTTATGTATCTGCCAATGAAAATCGCTTCATATATGGGCGATGATGTCTACTATCAATCAACCACAAGAAGTCCGATTCATCGTATTGATAAAGCAGGGTATGCTGTGACCAGTGGGTTTGATTTTGCGAACCCGGATGATATGGCGATTACAAATTATTTTTACAATATCCCTTACAAAAGCTACTGGGATATCTATCTATTTCTTGAGCGCGAAGTAGAAGAGGTTCGCCTGGAATCGTTAGTAGAAAAAATCAAACAAGTTGGTGCCCAGAGGCTCTTTGTTGTCACAGTGAATTCTAATGCAGAAAGGAGATAGCTATGCCTATTAAACAAAACTTTACGATAGTGCCAATGGGCAGTTATCCACCTGAAGATGTGACATTTTTGTTAAAAGATCTAAGTGGAGTTATGCAAGAGAAGGGAACGGAGGACCGAGAAGAAGCGATTCAATCTGGTGTTCATTACTCTGAGATGTTGCCGATTGAATACAAGCCAACATCTGAATACATGGCAGTGTATCAAAAAGCATTGCAAGAATATGCGGAAAAAGTGGCGGTAGCAATAGGGGTTGTCGCACAAGAGATTCTTTTGAAGAAAGGAAAGAATTTGATTCTTGTTTCGTTAGCGAGAGCGGGTACTCCGATTGGCATCTTAATTAAACGTTATTTGTTATTGGCTCATAACTTGGATGTTCCTCATTATAGTGTTTCTATTATCCGTGGCAAAGGAATAGATGAGCAGGCGATTCACTATATCAAACAGAATCATCCAGATCGTCATATTCAATTTATTGATGGGTGGACGGGTAAAGGAGCGATTAGTCGTGAATTAACAAAAGCCTGTCAAAAAATGAATGATCAATATGGCTACGATCTTGACGATAGTCTTGCTGTTTTAGCGGATCCAGGTTATTGTTCTGATATTTACGGGACAAGAGAGGATTACTTAATACCGAGTGCTTGCCTAAATTCAACTGTGTCAGGTCTTGTCAGCCGAACAGTTCATAATAAAGCATATATTTCTGAACAAGATTTTCATGGTGCAAAATATTATCGTCACCTTGAAGAAGAAGATGTATCAAATGAATTTATTGCAACAATCGTTAAAGAGTTTCCGGCAGTTGAGCGGAATATTCAAACGCATCTTGAACAAATTCGCTCGCAGCACACAGCACCAAATTGGTCAGGTTTAGCTTGTGTGAAAAAGATCCAAATTGACTTTTCAATCGACGATATGAATCATATAAAACCTGGTGTTGGGGAAACAACTCGTGTTTTATTGCGAAGAGTTCCATGGAAGATTCTTGTAAAAAATCGAAATGATAAGCGATTAAAACATATTATTCTGCTCGCTGAAGATCGTGGTGTTCCGATTGAAGAGTATCAAGAAATGTCATATACGTGTTGCGGACTAATTAAGTCGATGAAGGAGAAATTATGATTTTTGCAAGTGATTTAGATCAAACGTTAATTTACTCTATTCGATCAATGAGGCTTAGAGAAGATCGTCCTAAACCGGCGATGCGCGTTGTTGAGAAGCGCGGCGAACGAGAGATCTCTTATATGACCTTGCATGCTATTGAAATATTAAAAAAAGTTGCTGATAAGATGATGTTTCTTCCGGTTACCACAAGGACCGTAGAGCAGTTTCGATATATTAATCTGTTCCAAGACGAAATTGTGCCGCCTCTTGCTGTAACTAGTAATGGTGGAAATATTCTAGTGAACGGTAAAATCGATGAAGAGTGGCAAAGAAAAATTAAAGTAAAGTTAGAAAATGAGGCGTTGAGTGGAGAAGAGATGCTTAAACATTTCAGTGAGTTAGCTAACAATAATTGGGTTAACTCTCAGCATACGGCAGATGAGTTGTTTCATTATTGTTTGATCGAGCGTGAAATGGCTCCGTTGGATGAATTAATGCATTTCAAAGAAATGATCGATCAGCAAGGCTGGAAAATGTCTCTGCAAGGCCGCAAGCTTTATTTTGTACCCAAAGCGGTGAATAAATGGGATGCAGTCGCTTATATTAAAGAAAAAAGCAATCGAGAATTTGTGGCTGCGGCTGGGGATTCATTGCTTGATCTGTCGATGCTCGAAGTTGCGGACTATGCAATCTCCCCCATTCATGGAGAACTGAGTGAAATGGGAAATTCTGTAGTGAACAAAACGATTCACCGAACAGATCAAAAAGGAATCCTCGCAGCTGAGGATATATTAAATCAAGTCTTGCGTATTTATGAAGAACGTCTATAGTTGCTTTTACTCCCCTTATTTTATTAAAGAGGGTTGCTGCTCGTTAAACCTGGATAAAATGCCAATCAAGAAGGTGTTTTCAAATGATCAATCTATTTAAAAAACAACCTAATCTAGATAGTCGAAACATATTAAGCTCAAGTGAAGCTTGCAAAGAATGGGGTATCGACTCATCAACATTAAGAAGGAGAATACATGATTTTCCAAATGGAACTATTCGTAAGTTCGGAACATCATGGGTGGTCACTCGTGAAGGAATGTATGCAGTATTTGGTGAAAAGAAAACTCAAGCAAGTTTCGAAAGTTGGAAATCTAAATATTAGAAGAAAATGAGTGGATGTCCTAAAAAGGTCAGACTAAAGCACTTCTACACAGTTTAAGGTGTGTGTAGTTGTTGGTTGGTCTGACCTTTTTTATGGGGCATCCACTTTTTGGTGTCTCACTTAATCAGCCTAGTTCCTTATCAGGGTCTGTTAAGAAAGGAATTCGGCTGGATCAAGACCTAGTTCTCGGCAAATTTCACTGACAATTCGCTGCTCATTTGCGTCAAAGTTACCGTCAGCATAACCGATCGCTATGCTGTATCTTGCGATTAGACGAGCAATTTCCGGTTTTGTACGGACACGTCCTAGTGCTTTGAAGGCTTCGGCACGACCGACAATCATGTCACGTTCGATTCTTTGAGTAAAGTTATTGAATTGTGCAATCACTTTGTTTGTATCGAAGACTCGTAATTCCTCGCTTTGGTTGACGAAATCAATCATTTGCTGGCGCTCGGCTGGATCTAGGTGTCCGTCTGCCATTGAAACAAGAGCACATCCGGCAACGATGGCGTCTAGTACATCCTGACTTTTATATCGAGCGAATAAATCCTGTGCTTTCCGCTTTTGTTGTACGGCCCATTCGGAATAGTCAGTTTGATTTGGAGACCATGAATTGCCGCAGCTGTTACAAGTAAGTTTCAATTGGTTTTTTCCGATAAATCCTCCCAATAAGCCAATTGGTCCGAGGATTAATCCACCAACTGCTGCTTTACCAAGTCCAAATCCCTTTTGACCAGTTCTGACATTGTTTGAATAGCAACGTGGACATTGCAGCTCCTCGCCGCCGTATTGCTGGTTGGCCCCACCTCTTTGGGCTTGATTTTGCATAGGAGGTTGGTAGGTTTGTTGTTGTTGGTATGGAGGTTGATTCCCATATGTATTCGTATTACCAAACCCTTGTTGTTGATATTGTGGTGATGGCGGGATCGGTTGTTGTTGATAAGGTTGTTGAACAATTGGAGTAGGTGTTGGAGCATCATCTACATTTACGCCGAAGTTTCTACATAAAGCTGATAACCCGCCTTGGAAGCCGCTTGCAATGGCATTGAATTTCCATTCCCCGTTATGACGATATAATTCTGCTGCAACGATGGCAGTTTCGACTGTAAAGTCTCTTCCAAGCTCAAACCTGATTAATTCCTCGAATGTCTGTGTGTTAAAAATCCTTACATAGGCATTGGAAACTTGTCCGAAATTTTGCTGCTTAATATGGGCATCGTGGATTGTGATTGTAAATGCGATCCGATGAATCGCCTGCGGTACAAGGTTTAAATCAATTTGAATTTGTTCATCATCTTGATGACCTGATCCTGTCCGGTTATCTCCGCTATACAGAATGGATCCATTTCCCCCAGAAGGGTTATTGTAGAATACAAAATCTGCATCACTTGCAACTTTTCCATTTGCACCAGTTAAAAAGGCTGATGCATCTAAATCATAGCTAGCTCCGAAATTGCCGACATCCCATCCTAGTCCTACAACAACGTGCTGCAGACCTGGATGGGTTTTTGTTAAGTCAACCTTTTGACCTTTACTTAGAGTTACACCCATCAATTACACGCTCCTTAAATGTTAATCAGTTTGAAAATATTACTATTATCGTACCACAAAAGGGAAAGGGTGTAATGTATTCGTAACCTGATACGTTAAAGTTCTTTAATGTTAGATTTTCTAACATTAATTTTAAATTTTTATAAAATTCAGTTGATTTTTAGAAGGGTATTTAATATGATATCAAATATAACATGATATGTTAGATAATCTAACATTATTTGAAAGGGGAGGAAAAAATGGAATTAGCAGACTCAGTCTTTATGTTTGTGGCAACTATGCTTGTTTGGATTATGACTCCAGGGATTGCACTTTTTTACGGAGGAATGGTAAAAAGCAAAAACGTCTTGAACACTGCGATGCATAGTTATATGCCGTTAGCTGTCATTTCAATCTTATGGGTTACGATCGGATACTCGATATCTTTTTCAGAGGGAAATGCTTTCTTCGGAGGCTTAGATTGGATTGGTTTGAATGGGGTAGGATTTGAGCCGGGACCTTACAGTGATACGATTCCACACAGTTTGTTCATGTTGTTCCAAATGACATTCGCTGTTTTAACGGTTTCAATCATTGCTGGAGGGGTCGCTGAGCGTATGAAATTTTCTGCATTCTTACTGTTCACAATTATATGGTCGTTATTCGTATACGCTCCACTAGCTCACTGGGTATGGGGCGGTGGCTGGTTAGCTCAACTTGGAACATTGGATTTTGCAGGTGGTAATGTGGTTCATGTTTCTTCTGGTGTGACAGGTCTAGTGTTAGCGATTATGCTCGGGAAACGTAAATTGTCAGGTGAAAATACACCGCATAATCTTCCGTTAACATTCTTAGGTGCGACATTAATATGGTTCGGTTGGTATGGGTTTAACGTTGGAAGCGCGTTGATGATTAATGAAGTAGCCATGGTCGTTTTTGTAAACACGGCAGTTGCAGCAGCAGCAGGCATACTTGGCTGGCTAATCATTGAGTATATGTGTAGTAGAAAACCTACGATGCTAGGTGCATTATCTGGAGCTATCTCCGGATTAGTTGCGATTACACCTGCCTGTGGTTTCGTTACTGTGCCTGCCGCGATAATTATTGGATTGATTGGTGGAGCTGTCTGTTTCTGGGGTGTTTCTTATTTGAAAGGAAAGCTTGGCTACGATGATGCACTTGACGCGTTTGGTCTTCATGGAGTAGGTGGAACATGGGGTGGTATTGCAACCGGATTATTCGCTACAACCTCTGTTAATCCAGGAGGGGCGAACGGATTACTATATGGGGGCTTCGATTTATTTTGGAAACAGCTTGTTGCGATTGTCGCAACCTATATTTTCGTAGCGGTTCTTACATTTATCATTGCAAAAGTGATTAGTTACCTAGTACCGTTACGCGTGAATGAAGAGGATGAATCGCTCGGACTTGATATAACTTTACACGGAGAAAAGGCATATCACGAATCCATTTAAAGGGGGCTTTATTATGGAAGAGGTGTTAACGAAGATAGAAATCGTCACAAGACCAGAGAAATTCGACGTGTTCAAACAGGAGTTAGCCAAAATCGGAGTCAGTGGGATTACGGTCGCAGAAGTAAAAGGAACCGGGTTGCAAAAAGGCTATAAGGAAACCTATCGTGGTGTGACCCGTGAAATCAGCCTCCATGACCGAATCAAAATTGAAATCGTTGTCTGTGAGGTACCAGTACAGCAAGTAATCGATCTTGCAAGAAAATACTTCAATACAGGTAAACCGGGAGATGGAAAAATTTTTATCTATGAACTGGCTAATGTAATTAAAATCCGCACTGGTGAAGAAGGTCGTGCTGCACTGAAAAATGAGCAATAAAACCAGTAAAGGGAACTTCATTTAGGTTAACCCTTCGTTCAACCAGGATGAAACATACTATGAAACGTATTCAGCAGATCGGATGAGATGTAACGCATAGATAGGAAGGAATACCTTGAAGGCTTTTTAAAAGCATCAATGCAAGAAACAGGAAAATCATTAATACCCTTATTTTGAAAAGTGTTTATCAACCTGCTGACCGTTCTTAGTTAACTTTGAAAAAATTTTAGAAGACTTTTTGTTTCATTTAAAGTAAGTATGCCAAATATCCGAGAATAATTAAGTCAAACTAGTTATTCATCCTTATCCATAGATAGGGATGTTTTTTTGATCGGTTTATTTGTGTTTTTTCAATTTTATTTTCGAAATCTGAAATTTATATCGATAGCAATTTAAAATTACTAATCAAATTCGAGTTTTCCTTTCAGAGCGTAGTCGTGGTTCGCATAAATGAGGGGAATTCTCAAATTCAACTCGTAAAATCCAAAAAAATGTGGATTGGGTCAAACGTCTAATTGTCGCATAGCCTTTTTTTAGAATATATTGACAATCAATTATGAGTTAGATAAACTTTTAATTAACCAGTGGTCAATTAAAGGAGAAAACTATGTCACCAAGAAAATCAGTGGATAATGAATTAACGAAAGAAATGATTATGGACACAGCGAGGGAATTATTTGCAGAGCAGGGGTTTCAGCATGTTTCGATGAGAAAAATTGCACAAAGCATCGGATATTCACATGGGGCTCTTTATTATCATTTTAAAAATAAAGCGGAAATCTTCTACAGTCTTGTATCTTTAGACTTTTCCTCGCTGAATCACGAGATTGTGAAAGTGATGAATAGCGAAGCCGATAACGATCAAAAAATACGAGATTTACTTCTAAGGTTTATTAAATTTGGTCTCGATCATCCTAATCATTATGAAATTATGTTTTTAACGAGAGATGAAGAGGTGCAAAGCTTTTTGCAGCAGGAACCAAGTGAAAGCTATCGGCAATTTTCAGAAGCACTTCATCAATTGAGTAATAGGACCATACCGATTAAAGAGACATGGTCTGTTTTTCTATCACTTCATGGATTTGTTTCGGTCTATTTAAGGAATAGGCAATCTTATTCTGAGGTGGAAATCATGGCTGAAACACATGTAGATGTCATTTTACGGGCAATTGTGCAGCCCTAATTTTTTTAATATTTAATTGACCAATGGTTAATTAAAAGGGGGATGAGTATGAAGGCGTTAGTATTGGGAGCAACAGGGGGCATGGGTAATGCAATTGTATATGAATTGTTAGTACGGGGAGTGGAAGTTACGGCTTTTGCCAGAAACATTGAGAAGTTAAATAAATTGTTCAAAGATCAAAAGGTAAGACTTGTTCAAGGTGATGTTTTTAACAAGGAACAAGTAAATCGAGCTGTGAAAAATGCAGACGTTGTTTTTCATTCAATTAATATCCCATATGAGCAGTGGGAGGGACAGCAGCCTATTCTTATGGGAAATATTCTTGATGCGGTCCAAAAGTCTGGCGCTAAGCTCGCAATTGTCGATAACATATATGCGTACGGAAGAAACCCTGGTACTTTGGTGACGGAAACGACTAGAATGTCGCCTCATACGAAAAAAGGGAAAATTCGTCTAGAATTAAATTCGATGGTAAAGGAATCTGGTGTGCCAATGTTGATTGCACATTTTCCAGATTTTTATGGCCCTCATGCCGAAAACACGTTATTAGATTATACGTTTCAAGCAATAGCTAATGGGAAAAAGGCTCGATTTGTCGGCAATCAGATGTTGCCTCGAGAATTTATTTATACACCGGATGGCGCGAAAGCTATTTGTGAATTGGCAATGCAAGACCGCTTTGAAGGAGGGCATTGGAATATTCCGGGCACGAGTACGATTACTGGGAAAGAGATCATTGAACTTGTAAGAGAGTTGACGGGGTATGAGAAAAAGGTTTCCACCGTTTCTAAAAATATGATTCGACTACTCGGAGTGTTTGATCCTGGTATGAGGGAAATGGTTGAGATGTTTTATTTAAATGAAGATCCGGTCGTATTAGACGGCGGAAAATATGAGAGAGAAATAGGGCTGATTCCGATGACGCCATATAAAGAAGGGTTTCAAAAAACATTAGAAAGTATTGCTCAATAAAATAAATCGAGATACTTTGGCGTCTAGTGATAAATTTTAAAAATAGAAAATGTTAAGTGTTCTAGCTCAAACCCTAGAATAAAAGCTCAAAGCTCAAGCTATGACCAATTTAGCTTGAGCCAATCTCTTATAACCCTAACGAAATATACTTCACTTCTAAATATTCTTCAATTCCATGATGTCCGCCTTCGCGACCTAATCCACTTTGTTTGAAACCGCCAAATGGAGCTTGAGGAGTTGACGGCAGCCCGTCATTCAAGCCGACGATGCCAAATTCGAGAGCTTCAGTAATTCGAATACCTCTGCTAATGTTTTCGGTGAAAACGTAAGCTGCCAGCCCATATATAGATTGGTTCGCTCGCTTAATAGCTTCTTCATCAGTTTTGAAGGAAGCAATCGGTGCAAGCGGTCCAAATGTTTCTTCTTGCATACAAAGCATAGAATCATCGATATTACTTAAAACGGTTGGCTCTAGGAAAAGTCCATTTTGTACCATTCCGCCTGATTCTAATTTGGCACCTTGACTGATGGCATTTTCAATATGGGCCAATACTTTATCAACCGCACTTTGATTAATAAGTGGTCCAATATCCGTGCCTTCTTCGAGCCCGTTACCAACTTTAAGAGTTCCAACTTTTGCGACTAATTTTTCAATAAAAGCTTCATAAATGGATTCATGTACATAGACTCTGTTTGCACAGACGCAAGTTTGCCCTGCGTTTCGGAATTTAGAGTTCAAGACACCTGCTACAGCCTTGTCCAAATCAGCATCCGCAACAACGATAACTGGAGCATGTCCACCGAGTTCAAGGGAGATTTTCTTGACTGTATCAGCTGCGCCTTTCATTAAGAGTTTGCCAACTTTTGTTGATCCAGTAAAGGTCAGCTTACGAACCCGATTATCCTCAATCCAGGCACTTCCAATTGCCTTAGCATCTCCTGTTACAACATTAATGACGCCTTTTGGAATTCCAGCTTGCTCAGCTAGTTCAACTAATTTAATAGCGGTGAGAGGTGTTAATTCTGATGGTTTAATGACAACTGTACAGCCAACTGCAAGTGCTGGTGCAACCTTTCTGGTAATCATAGCTGCAGGGAAGTTCCAAGGAGTGATGACTGCAACGACACCAACTGGCTGTTTGGAAACGAATAATCGCTTATTAGCTTGAGTTGCCGGGATGGTTTCCCCGTACACTCGTTTCCCTTCTTCTGCGTACCAAGATAAAAAACCATTTGCATAGGAGATTTCTCCAATCGCTTCTTTCAGTGGCTTGCCTTGTTCCATCGTCATGATGTTTCCAAGTTCTTCTTTTTTTTCTTCGATTAAACGATGCCATTTCCAGATCAATTCAGACCTATCATAAACCGATAGCCCAGCCCATCCTTTAAAGGCGTCGTATGCTGCATCTGTTGCTTTCTTTGCTTCATCTGCGCCTCCATTAGGAACAGTGGCAATTACTTCATTCGTCGCTGGATTCCTTACTTCAATTTTAGCTAATCCATAATCTGACCATTCTCCGTTCACAAATATTCCATAATGTTTCATACGTACAACCTCCATTCCGAAAGTAAATATCGTTCTTCATAAGTATATATAACAATATGTCTATGGTTAAGTTTCTTGCTTGATGAAACAAATACTTCAGTAATTTCAGATTTACTTGGGTGAAAGAGAAGGTGTACTTTCTATCATTTAATCTTTATTAAGAATTCATATCTAATGACCTTTGTAGATAGATAATTCGACATCAGTATGAGTTATCCTTTTGCATAAGATACTAATAAAAGGATAGGGTGATGTGATCATTCGAGTTATTGGTGCATCCTTCATTCGACATTTGCTATAATAATGTAAGATTTGTATAAAATGGAGTTGGGTAAATGGTAACGATTGCTGATATTGCAAAAATGGCGGGTGTGGCTAAGAGTACAGTTTCACGGTATTTAAACGGAGGATCTGTGAGTGAAGAAACGATAAGAAAAATTGAAAAAGTCGTTCAAGAAACGGGATATTCGCCCAATAAATTTGCCCAAAGCTTGAAAGCGAAGAAGACGAATATCATTGGGACGATAGTACCCCGTTTAGATTCGTATGCTACTTCACAAACTTTGATTGGCATTGATGAGCAGCTTAGAGATTTGGAATATCAGCTAATTATTTCGAACACGAGTCAGAGTTTAGAGCGTGAAATTGAAAATATTTATATATTGGCACAGCAGAAAGTGGCAGGCATTATTTTGTTGGCAACTATGGTAACAGAGAAACATATTAAAGCATTGAATGAAATAAAGGTGCCGATTTTATTAGTTGGCCAAGAAAATGAAGAATTTCATAGCTTGATTCATAATGATTATCAAGCTGCTCATTCATTAGGAGAGTACGTTCTTGCACAAAGGCATACTAGAATCGCATATTTAGGAGTTACAAAGGAAGATATAGCAGTAGGGGTCAAACGTAGAGAAGGATTTATGTCTGCTGTAGCGGATCAGGTAGATACTGAAGTGAAGTATTTTGAGACAAGCTTTAAGAGTGAAGATGCGATCCATAAAACGCTTGAAATTATTGAGCAGTACAAGCCAAGTATTATTGTTTGTGCGACTGATAATATTGCCCTTGGCGCTTTAAAAGCTGTCTATATGAGTGGGTTGCAAGTTCCAAAAGATCTATCTATTACTGGCTTTGGGGGGTATGAAGTAACGGATTTGATCCATCCTAGCATTACAACAGTTAAGTTTTTCTATAAAGAAGCGGGTAACTTTGCTGCAAAAAGTATTGTAAAAATGGTGAACAAAGAAGAAATTGACCAAATGACATTCTCAAAATATGAAATACTCAAAAGAGAAAGCGTTGACAAAAAAAATAATTAAACTTATACTTTATTCGGAACCGGTTCCAAAAAAGATATTCTTTGGAACCAGTTCTAAATACTTGTATTTTTTTTAAAGATTTTAGGAACCGGTTCCACAATTCGCGCAAAGGTGATGATAAATATGGATTATAAAAGTACCGCAAAGGATATTTTAGAAGCACTTGGTGGAAAAGATAACGTAGCGGCGGCAGCCCATTGTGCGACAAGGTTAAGATTAGTCGTGAACGATGAAAGTCAAATTGATCAAAAGCAGCTAGATGAAATGGAGATTGTTAAAGGAACATTCTCAACTGGTGGTCAATATCAGATTATTTTAGGTCCTGGAATTGTCAATGAAGTTTACAAAGATTTCGCTAAAATAACAGAGCTTTCTGATATGTCAACTAGTGAAGTAAGCAGTGCGGGATCGAAGAAAATGAACCCTATACAACGATTTGTGAAAATGCTTTCAGATATTTTTGTACCTATTATTCCGGCAATCGTAGCTGGGGGCTTGTTAATGGGGTTGAATAATTTATTAACAGCTCCTGATTTCTTTATTGAAGGAAAATCATTAATCGAAGCATATCCAAACATGGCGGACCTTGCTGCACTTATTAATACATTTGCAAATGCTGCTTTCGTCTTTTTACCTATATTAATCGGCTTCTCTGCGACGAAACGGTTTGGGGGAAATCCGTATTTAGGTGCAACTTTAGGAATGTTAATGGTTCATCCAGATTTACTGAATGGTTATGGTTATGCGAACGCTGTAGCAAATGGTGAAGTGCCGATTTGGAAAATATTCGGATTTGAGATTGAGAAGGTTGGTTACCAAGGAACAGTATTGCCTGTACTCGTTTCATCTTTTATCTTGGCTAAAATTGAAACGTTTCTAAGAAGACGAGTTCCGTCGGTAGTTGATAATTTGGTCACACCATTGCTCTCGATTTTTATTACAGGAATTCTTACCTTTATCTTAGTTGGACCATTAACAAGAAGTGCTGGTAATGCAGTGACGGATGGACTTGTATGGTTATATGATTCTGCAGGCTTTATTGGTGGAGGGTTATTCGGTCTATTATACGCCCCAATTGTTATTACTGGTATGCATCACAGTTTTATCGCGGTTGAAACACAGTTACTCGCTGATATCGCTAAAACAGGCGGCTCGTTTATTTTCCCGATTGCTGCCATGTCTAATGTGGCACAAGGAGCTGCTACATTGGCGGTATTGCTACTAACGACGAATGCAAAGCTAAAAGGAGTTGCATCTGCGGCAGGTATTTCGGCTTTACTAGGAATTACAGAACCGGCAATGTTCGGGGTGAACTTGAAATTGAGATATCCCTTTTTTGGAGCAATCGTTGGTGCGGCAGTAGGATCTGCCTTTATAGCGTTGTTTAAAGTAAAGGCGATTGCGTTAGGAGCAGCTGGTCTTCCCGGGATTATTTCGATTAAGCCTGGAACGATTACCTTCTATATTATTGGAATGGCCATTACTTTTGCGGTTGCCTTTGCGATAACAATTATACTAGGCAAACGTGATGCAAAGAAAAATGGGGGGACTACATCGTAATACAAAACTGGGAATAAGGAGAGCTATCATGGTTTTCTCACTATTTCATAAAAAGGAGAGAACAATTATGTGGACGAGAGAACAACGCTATCGCCGACTAGAGGAAGCAGCACCAGAAGAGATAGCTAGTCTATTAGAAACAGTTCATGCTTGCCCATTTAGACAGACATTCCACATTCAACCTCCAATGGGGTTAATGAATGATCCAAATGGCTTGGCATATTTTGACGGATATTATCATGTCTTTTACCAATGGTTTCCTCTAGGTCCTGTTCATGGGGTGAAGTATTGGTATCATATGAAATCTATTGACCTTATTACTTGGATTGATGAAGGACCTGGGATACGTCCGGATCTGGATTTTGATTCTCATGGTGCATACTCTGGGAGTGCATTAGAGCAGGATGGCAAGCTTTATCTGATGTATACAGGTAACAAACGTGATGAAAACTGGCGACGGTATCCTTCGCAGTGCATCGCCGTGATGAACCAAAATGGGGAAATTTCAAAGTGGCAAGATCCAGTAATTCCAGAACCGCCTAATGGATATACGGAGCATTTTCGTGATCCAAGGGTATGGAAGGAAGATGGAGGTTTTTGGGCAATTATCGGCGCGCAACGGGAAGATTTGACTGGGACCGTCCTTCTGTATAGCAGCCCGGATATGAAAACTTGGAGGCTTGAAGGGGAGCTGAAAACAAATCTGCCAAACTTCGGTTATATGTGGGAGTGTCCAGATTATTTTGAGCTAGATAATTCTGGTGTACTCATCTTCTCCCCACAAGGAATTGAAGAAAAGGGTGACGAATTCCAAAATATATATCAGTCAGGATATCTGATTGGTGAAACATTGAATTTGCTGAGTCGGGAGTTTCATCATGGAGCATTTAAAGAGCTTGATCGGGGATTTGATTTCTATGCCCCGCAAACGATGGTCGATCCAAATGGCCGAAGAATTCTCATTGGTTGGATGGGATTACCGGAAATTGATTATCCGACTGATAAAAATGGCTGGGCGCATTGTCTGACGATTCCTAGAGAATTGTCGATTCAAAATGGAAAACTGATTCAAACGCCGGTTAAAGAACTTGAAGCATTGAGAAAACAAAAGGTAGAGATTCAGGCGTGCATTGAGAATGAAAGCAAAACCTTTCTGGGGTTGACTGGAACTACTTTTGAAATGAAAATAAAGATAGAGAATCTTGATGCTGTAGAATGTGGCATTGAATTTCGCGCAAATAATACAAAGAAAACAGTTTTGAAGTACGAAGCGAAGCGTAAAAGGCTAATCTTAGATAGAAGCCTTTCTGGAGAGAGCGTTGGAATAGATTACGGAACAATACGAGCTTGTTCATTGGAATCTGAATTACTAACTGTGCATCTTTTCGTTGATGTTTCTTCCGTAGAAATATTTATCAATGACGGTGAGGAAGTCTTTACAGCTCGGATTTTCCCAGAAGAAGATGGTCAAGACATCCGATTCTTTGCCAATCATGGAAGTATGGATATGACTGTGGAAAAATGGGCGATTTCGCGCTTTAACGGGCAGTAAAACCCCCACCTCAAGGCTTAGAGGAATCGAAGAAGCGTAGGTAGGGGATGACTGCCCGTAAAAGCCCGATTGGTGAGATACAGTGAAACTTACCGATGCGAGAGCAGAGGTTTAGTTGAACTAATCGGGTTCGTACTGTCGCTTTATCGAAGATTTAGCGACAGTAGAACGGGACTAACAATCAGTCGGAATGAAGAACCCCCCACTGATTGAAGTTTCACTTTATAAGGAGAAAGAGAGGGCGTTATAATGGGATCACTTTATTCAATAGGTGAAGTATTAATTGATTTCATTCCACTTCAAAAAGGGTTGGGGTTAAAGGATGTAGTTTCATTTGAACGTGCTCCTGGAGGTGCTCCTGCTAATGTTGCTGCAACTGTAGCGAAGCTTGGCGGTGTTGCCCATATGATTAGTAAAGTGGGTGAGGATGCCTTTGGTGATTTTTTGAGGAATCAGTTGGAAGAAGCAGGTGTTAAAACAGACAAATTACTAACAACAAAAGAAGCACATACTGCATTAGCATTTGTCTCGTTACGTGAAGATGGCGAGAGAGACTTTTCTTTTTATCGTAATCCTTCCGCTGATTTATTATTCTCAGAAAATGAAATTGAAGAAGATTGGTTCTCTGAAGGAGATATTTTACATTTTTGCTCTGTTGATTTAGTAGAAAGTCCAATGAAAAATGCTCATAAAAAAGCCATCAAACAGGCACAGATAAAAGGAAGTCTAATCAGCTTTGATCCGAATGTCAGGCTACCATTATGGGATCGTCCAGAAGCTTGCAGAGAAGCTATTCTAGAATTTATCCCCAAGGCTGATATTATCAAAATATCTGATGAAGAATTATTGTTCATTACCGGGTTTGAAGATGAAAAAGCAGCTATTTCTTCACTTTTTACCGGCCGTGTGAAAGTGGTCATCTATACGAAAGGTGCCATGGGTGCTACTCTTTATGGCAGGGACTTTTCTTATACATCAAAGGGGTATTCTGTAAAGGTTCAAGATACGACTGGAGCAGGTGATGCTTTTATAGGAGCATTCCTACATCTTTTGTTAGAAAATGGAATAAATCCATCCCAGCTTGAAGAATTCTCTAGAAAGCATCATGAAAAGCTTCTTACATATTCAAATGCCTGCGGTGCACTTACGACGATGGGAAAAGGAGCCATAGGTTCATTGCCTACAAAAGAACAAATCATTAAACTTGTGACTAAAGGAAGAATAAGAGATTAATAATTCGAGTAGATACCAAGAAGAACGGAGTGCATGTTTCGAACTAATGCACCTCGTTCTTCTTGTATATAATGGTTGATTAATTCTCGAACGGTTTAATTTGCCGATACAGTTGCTCGATTACGGGTAATTGGATTCCCGCTTTTTCCGCAAGCCGGAGTGCCCCGCCTTGTAGGTGTTCAACTTCTAGAGTATTCTCTTTTCGACGATCTTGATGCATGGATGAGGTGGAATCCTCTGGAAGTCTCTCGAATTGTTTCATGAATTGAGCGACGTGTTCCTCAGTAATAGCTACTCCGTTTAAATTAGCGAGCCCTTTCATTTCTAAAAGTACTTGGTGTAGCAGTTCGAATGTATCTGGATATTTCCGTATCGTTCCAATTGAAAAATTGGTTGCTGTCGTTACCCCTGAGAAGGCGGTAATAAATATATATTTTTTCCATAATTCTAGCATAATGTCTTTAGAGTAGCGTGCATTCATAATGGCATTGTCAGAAATTTTTTCAAGTTCTCTACAAATATTTTGCTGAGAGGGATGGAGAGGCCCAAATAAAAAATCATGGCTGCTGCTCGTATGGACAACATGCCCTTTTTCATCCAGTGTTGTAATAATATACGCACTACCGCCGATTACAGCTTCTTCACCCAATTCTTTCTGAAGAATGGCAATATGTTCAAGTCCGTTTAATAGAGGGATTACCTTAGCGCCCCTATCGACTAACGCTTTAAGGGCAGGAATGGTTCCTTGTAAATGATAGCCTTTAACAGCAAGGACAACGAGGTCGGGATCTGTCAAACCAGCCAGGTTATCTGTAAAATGAAGGTCATTAAACACATAATTTCCGTGTGAACTAGTAATATATAAACCGTTTTCATTTAAAAGCCTGGCTCGGTTTTCACGAACGAGAAACTGTACATGCTGACCTGCTTCTTGCCACCTTGCACCATAATAAGCTCCTATTGCGCCTGCACCAATAATTACGATATTCAAAGATAAGCACCCCGCTTTTAATATTTCAAGCTTGAAACGCTCCAAGCTTCTTCATCTTATCACTTATTAGATTATTAAAGTGTTAAATTGTTAAAAAAAGCTAATTTTCAAATATACAAAACGAATATGGTGTTGAAGCGCCGCCATTTACTATGAAGGATCAATCCTATAGCAACAGACACCCTCATCAGCAAAGTAGAACGGCTGTCACGAAGCCTCATCCCTATGTTCATCATACAAAAAAGAGGATGCCTGTATAGTCATCCTCTTTCCATTAATTATAAATACGTACATTTACAGTTTTTACACCCCAATTGAGTGCATGTTTTTTGGATGGCATAAATACGTCGATTTTTTTCCCTTTAATGGCGCTGCCTTTATCTGCTGCGATGGCGTATCCGTATCCATCGACATATACCTTTGTACCAAGTGGAATGATTTTAGGGTCAACGGAAATCACTTTAAGTGATGGGTTTTTCTTCAAATTCAATCCAGTTGATGTAATTCCGCTGCAGCCTTTGCAATCTGCACTATAGGCAGTCGCTTTAATGGTAATGGTTTTATAGGCTGTTTGTGTGGCTGCTTTTACTTGAGTATTTTTTGCTTGTGTTTGAACCGCTGATACTTTTAAAACTTGTTTTGGTTTGATCGTAGTGCTTTTTAGTTTATTCCAAGTCGTTATTTGCTGAACTGTTACTTTATGTTTTTTAGCTATGCTATAGAGTGAATCGCCTTTTTTGACTTCATATGTATTCGCCGATGCAACGCCGGAAAACCCAAATACTAGAAAAAACGTAGCTGTTAGATAGACTAGATATTTTTTCAAAATGATAGTCTCCTTTGTCATAATTTAATAGATTTAGAATAACAGGAGAGTATGACAACTACATTTCATTCTAATAGTAATTATGTTACAAAATGGAGACAAATTTAGCGTCCGTGTAATATTACAGGTTATTTTGAAATGGATTTAGGTAGAAAAAGGGCGATAAAGCAGGTATCTTTCCGAATTAATAAGAGTTTAGAGGGAAATAATTAAAGTTTTTGTGAAAATAAACTAAAAATTCTGATAAATAAACTCGCAAATTAGAATAATTATTATACTTTGATAGAAATAAATAAGATATCCCAAGATTTGTTTAACTTACCTCTATCAATAGCAGTCTAAATAATGTACCTTCCAATATAGTAAAACTTGTTTTGATTCCTGGTTGTCAATTCCGGCTCAAATAGTGTCCATTTTGGCTCACAAATCTTAAAACTGGCTCGAAAACCTCATATTCTGGCACGCAAATTTCGATTCTGGCACGAAACCCTCTTATTCTGGCACGCAAATTCCGATTCTGGCTCGAAAACCTCATATTCTGGCACGCAAATTTCGATTCTGGCACGAAAACCCTTATTCTGGCACGCAAATTTCAAATCTTGCTCGAAACCCTCTTATTCTGGCACGCAAATATCGATTCTGGCACGAAAACCTCATATTCTGGCACGCAAATTCCGATTCTGGCTCGAAACCCTCATATTCTGGCACGCAAATTTCGATTCTGGCTCGAAACCCCCTTATTCTGGCACGCAAATTCCGATTCTGGCTCGAAACCCTCTTATTCTGGCACGCAAATATCGATTCTGGCTCGAAACCCTCTTATACTGGCACGCAAATTCCGATTCTAGCTCGAACCCCCCTTATTCTGGCACGCAAATTCCGATTCTGGCTCGAAAACCTCATATTCTGGCACGCAAATTCCGATTCTAGCTCGAAAACCCTTTTTCTTGCGCGCAAATTTCAAATCTGGCTTGAAAACCCATCATTCCCGCGTGATAATCTTAATCCCTAATGGCAAAGTGCTTTTTATCATATCTTACTTTTTTAATTTTGCTACGAATTTTTCAGTAAATGAAAACGGTTTTAAAAATGTTGACAAAGATGTATATACAAGTTAAGATGAAAGCGTAATCAAAATATGTATATACAAGTTAGAGAGAATAAGTGGGTTTATATTAGAATGTTAGGGGGAGAAAAAATTGAGCAAATATAAAGATCCAGCACAAGAACTTCTGGACCATATAGGAGGTAGTGATAACATTTCTGTTGTAACACATTGCTCGACAAGAATGAGATTTGTGTTAAATGATCCGGAAAAAGCAGATATTGATCAGATTGAGGAGATTAAGCTTGTAAAAGGAACATTTACTCAGGGAGGTCAATTTCAAGTCATTATCGGCAATGAGGTTTCATCATTTTATAATGAATTTATCAAAATGGCAGGTGTCAGTGATACATCGAAAGAAGAAGCAAAAGTCGCTGCCAAGCAAAATATGAATGTTTTGCAAAGATTGATTTCGCATCTTGCAGATATTTTTACTCCATTAATTCCAGCCCTTGTTGTGGGAGGGTTAATTCTTGGCTTTCGAAATGTGATTGGGGATATTGACTTATTAGAAGGGGGGACCAAAACGTTAGTTGAGGTATCGCAGTTTTGGTCGGGGGTACACGCTTTTCTTTGGTTGATTGGTGAAGCGATATTTCATTTCTTACCGGTCGGTATTACGTGGGCTGTTGCAAGAAAAATGGGAGCTTCACAAATTCTTGGTATCGTACTAGGGATAACGTTAGTTTCACCACAGCTACTAAATGCATATGGCGTGGCAGAGGCTTCAGAAATTCCATTTTGGGACTTTGGCTTTGCGCAAATCGAGATGATCGGATATCAAGCGCAAGTTATTCCAGCTATTTTAGCAGGTCTAGTTTTTTCATTCTTAGAATTGAAATTACGTAAAGTAGTTCCAAATGCAATTTCCATGATTGTCGTCCCATTCTTATCATTAGTACCAACTGTTTTATTAGCTCATATCGTTCTTGGTCCAATTGGCTGGAAAATCGGCTCTTTTGTATCTGAAATTGTTTATTCTGGTTTAACTTCAGCGTTTGGCTGGTTGTTTGCTGCTGTATTTGGATTTGTCTATGCACCACTCGTTATTACAGGCTTACATCATATGACGAATGCAATCGATCTGCAACTTATGAGTGAACTCGGCGGAACAAACCTTTGGCCGATGATTGCATTATCTAATATTGCGCAAGGATCAGCTGTACTTGCGATGATTTATATTAATCGAAAAGATGAAGAAGAAAAGCAAGTATCTATTCCAGCTGCTATTTCCTGTTATTTAGGCGTAACGGAACCAGCGATGTTTGGAATTAACTTGAAATATGGTTTTCCGTTTTTAGCGGCGATGATCGGTTCTTTAGTTGCTGGGGTTATTTCAGTAGGCAGCAATGTCATGGCTAACTCGATCGGGGTTGGCGGAATTCCTGGAATTCTTTCGATTCAAGCTAAATTTATGCCAGTATTTGCTATAGCAATGGTTGTTGCAATTGTCATTCCTTTTGTATTAACGATCATTTTTGCTAAAACAAATACCGGAAAAATATCTTTTAAAAAATCTCGTTCCATAAAAGCATAAAAACAAAATAAGAATGTCCTAGATAAGGGTCAGCCCCCAGCTCGAAAAACACAATAACTGTGTACAGAGTGTGAGGCCAGACCCTTTCTGAGACAATCTTTTTAGTGTTTAAAGAAATAATGACTAACCTAGAAATGGCGGTGTTCAAGATGAATGAATGGTGGAGAAAGTCTACTGTTTATCAAATATATCCGAAGAGTTTTAATGATACGACCGGTAGTGGAGTTGGCGATATTCAAGGAATTATTGAGAAACTTGATTACCTTAAAAAGCTTGGTATTGATGTGATTTGGCTGACACCTATTTATCAATCTCCACAGCGTGATAATGGCTATGATATTAGCGATTATTACTCTATTCACGAAGAATACGGAACGATGGAGGATTTTCAGGAGCTTCTAGCTAAAGCGCATGATCTAGACATTAAAGTAATCATGGATCTTGTTGTCAACCATACGTCTACCGAGCATAAGTGGTTTAAGGAAGCCGCCGCATCGCTTGATAGTCCATATCGTGATTATTATATTTGGAAAGACCCGAAAGAGAACGGTGAGCCCAATAATTGGTTGTCCAAATTCGGTGGACCGGCTTGGAAGTATGATGAAAAAACGAACCAATACTTTCTCCATCTCTTCGATGAGACACAAGCAGATTTAAACTGGGAAAATCCAAAGCTTCGTCGAGATGTTTATCGAATGATGAATTTTTGGTTTGAAAAAGGAATTGACGGTTTCCGACTTGATGTCATTAATTTGATTTCAAAAGATCAAAGTTTTACAGATGATGACGGCTCCATTCTTCCGGGGGATGGTCGGAAATTTTATACAGATGGACCTCGGGTTCATGAGTTTTTACAGGAAATGAATCTCGAAGTATTGTCTCGTTATGATAGTATGACAGTCGGTGAAATGTCCTCGACTTCAATTGAAGACTGTATCCATTATTCCAATCCCGACCGTAAAGAGTTAAGTATGACCTTTAATTTCCATCATTTAAAAGTTGATTATCCGAATGGTGAGAAGTGGGCAATTGATGATTTTGACTTTTTTGCATTGAAAAAAATCCTCTCAACCTGGCAAACTGAAATGCAGCGCGGGGGAGGTTGGAATGCATTGTTTTGGTGCAATCATGATCAACCCCGAATCGTTTCCCGTTATGGCGATGATGGGAAGTATCACAACCAATCGGCGAAAATGCTTGCAACAACGATTCATATGATGCAAGGTACCCCATATATTTATCAAGGTGAAGAGTTTGGTATGACGAATCCGAAGTTTAATCATATTGAGCAATATCGTGATGTTGAAACCCTTAATCATTATCGAATCATGAAAGAGGCAGGACGGACAGAAGAAGAGATCCTTACGATCTTTCAAGAAAAATCACGTGATAATTCACGGACACCTGTACAATGGAACAATCAACTTCAAGCAGGTTTTACAACAGGAACACCTTGGATACCTGTCGCTGATAATTATTCTGATATTAATGCAGAAAAGGCGATGGAGGATCAGGATTCAATTTTCTACCATTATCAAAAACTAATTGCGCTGCGTAAACAATACCCGATTATTACGGATGGGGAATACCGTTTACTAGAGGAAAATCATCCTAAACTTTTTGTATACGAACGAGTGTTAGAAAATGAACGATTACTTGTGATCAATAATTTTTATGGAGAAGCGGCCGAGCTATCAATCTCTTCGGTACAATTGAGTGATTATCAAAATGAGATTTTGCTTTCGAATGTGGATGCTCCTGAACTGGCTGTGAATATGGAAATTGGACCTTACGAATCTTTTGTTTATCATTTGAAAAAGAAATGATAAGATTCAATGGTAGAGCTGTCTATCTAGAACATATTTGAATTAGTTACTGATGTAAAGCCTATCTCTTTTTCTCGTAATTCAGGGGAACGGAGCATTACAGTTTGTTAAAGCGGCATCAAATGAGAATGGTGATAAGAGATGAAATATAATAAATTTATGAAAATTTATGAAGATATAGCTAGTCAAATTAGAGATGGTCGAATTGAAGGGGGGGCATTGCTACCTTCTGAAAATGAGTTAGCTGATTCATACTCCGCATCAAGAGAAACCATCCGAAAAGCATTAAAAATGCTTTCTGAAGACGGCTACATTCATAAAGTACAGGGAAAAGGTTCGATCGTTCTCGATGTGACCAAGTTTGATTTTCCGATTTCAGGACTCGTCAGCTTTAAAGAACTTTCGAAAAAAATGGGTCAACGTGCAAAAACCTATGTCGAAGAGCTTGAAAAAATCAAACCAAGTTATGACTATAACGACAAAATGAAGCTTGGGAAAGATGAGTTAGTCTGGAAAATCAGCCGTGTTAGAGAAATAGATGGTGAGCGAATTATCTTAGATAAGGACTTACTCATTGAAAGATATGTCCCATCACTTACGAAAGAAATTTGCCAAGACTCTATATACGAGTATCTTGAAGGAGAGTTAGGACTCACCATTTCTTTTGCAAAAAAGGAAATCACGATTGAAGAACCGTCCATGGAAGATCGCCGCTATTTAGACTTGGAAGGTTTTCATAATATTGTAGTCGTTAAAAACTATGTATACTTGGATGATGCTAGTATGTTTCAATATACTGAATCACGCCATCGACCAGATAAATTTCGATTTGTCGATTTTGCGAGAAGGAAATAAGGAAAAGATGTATGGTTAGCAACAACCTTACTTCAGAGATATAATCAGTAAATCTTATACTTAAACACGAGGGTGTCTCATAAGGGTCTGACTTCGCACTTTAAATCAGTATGTAGTGTTTTATACACGTAGCATAACACTGTATTTAGTTGTTGGGAGGTCAGACCTTTTGCATTGGGGCACCCATGTTTTTTTTGCTTTACCAATATTTACTTACAATAACTCCCTCCACATATCCAGTTTGAATGATGGAATACTACATTAGATTACATCTACTTGAAAGTTAACTATGGAAGATTTTCAAATGATGAAAATATGGTGGTGGGGATGATTGTGAAAAATATAGTCGTGTTTGTTCTGTTATTATACGTATTTACTTTGGTTCAATATGTTGAGAAGGCTGATGGTTCTATGTTGGCTACGAATGGTAGTTCATTTGATCAGCAACTTCTTCATCTGCTAGCAAATAAAAAATTATCTGGAGCCATTTCGGGCATTAGTATTCGAAAAGCAGTGACTGGTGAAGTTATTTATGAGCGTGGTGGAGATATTAGGTTGCGCCCTGCTTCGAATATGAAACTACTAACGGCTGCAGCAGCACTGGAAACGCTTGGTCAAAATTATGTATTTACAACAGAACTGTATACAGATGGAGTAATCAATGGAGATGTTTTGACTGGTAATTTGTACATAAAAGGTAAAGGGGATCCAACGTTACTGCAATCAGATCTAGATACACTTGCTACAATGATCAAAAATAAAGGAATTAAAACGATTGTCGGTGACGTGATTGGCGATGACTCTTGGTATGATCATGAACGATATTCAGCCGATATGATTTGGAGCGATGAAAGCGAATATTACGGTGCAGCCATTTCAGCATTAACGATTGCGCCGAATCAAGATTATGATTCTGCTACAGTCATTGTCGATGTAGCTCCAGGAATGAATGTTGGCGAGGGTACGACTGTGGAAGTCAAGCCGCACACAGATTATCTCAAAATCGTGAATTTAGCGAAAACGGTATCGGCAGATGGGAAAAAAGAGCTTAAAATCATACGCGAGCATCGTAGTAATACCATTACAATCACTGGCACGATCCCTGTTAAATCAAGCCGGATGAGACAATGGGTGGCATTATGGGAACCAACTGTTTATACGACTCATGTGTTCAAAAATGCTCTTTTAGCTCAAGGAATTCAGCAAGTTGGTATCGTAAAAGCAGGAAAAGTACCAAATCAGGCAAAACGACTTGCAACGCATGATTCAATGCCATTAGCTCAGCTGCTCATCCCTTTTATGAAACTCAGCAACAATGCACATGCTGAACATTTGGTAAAAGAAATGGGCAAAGTCATTTATGATGAGGGGAGCTGGGGAACAGGGCTTAAAGTGATAGAAAGCACCGCTCAATCGCTCGGAATGAACACCGCATCTCTCAAACTTCGCGACGGCTCGGGTATATCACAAATAAATTTAATTTCGGCCAATGAACTGACGAAATTATTATATGCCGTTCAAGACAAAGGATGGTATCCTGCTTTTGTACATTCATTGCCTGTGGCAGGAGCTAGTGACCGGTTTGTTGGTGGTACACTGAGGAATCGGATGAAAAGTACTTTTGCATCAGGAAATGTTCAGGCAAAAACGGGTACACTGACAGCAACTAGTGCTCTTTCCGGCTACGTGACAACGAAAAGCGGTGAACGTTTCATTTTCTCAATCCTATTCAATAATTTCGTCGATGGGGATTCCATTACAAAAATACAAGATGATATTGTAATCTTATTGGCAGAGCAAGAATAAATTGGACCCGACACAAAAGGGCAGTGCCGGGTTATTTTGGTGTGAGGAACAGGGGGATTGAAAAATTCGATTCTTTCACACGATAAATCAGAAACCCTTTCTAGATTTAACCGTAAATAATAGATAGAAGGGGGAGCTAGAATGGATAATCAAACTTTGTACTTTAATGATAATTTTTTCTCTTCAGGAAAAACCATTATTTATAATGAAAATAAAATCCAAGTGGGAGAATTGGATTTAAAGAGCGCATTTTCTTCAAGTGTAGATGTGTTGAATCAGACAGGAGATGTCGCTGTTAGTGGAAAATTTCGAACACTTCGAAATAGATGGGTCGTGACAGATTATCATCAAAATGAGCTCGGAGAATTACGCCAAAGATTTGCTTTCCTCTCCAAAAAATATGAATATGACGCAGGTAAACGGGGAGTGTATGAGATTAAGTCTGAAGCTTTTTCCCGTCAATACGATATCTATGATAGTAAATCCAAGCTTATAGCAAAGTTTGAGAAAGTGAGCGGATTCTTCTCATCAGCGGCGTATCGCTTAAGCTCATTCGAGGAATCCATACCTGCTTTGGAATGGATTGCGGTCGTGATGGGAGTGAACGCGATAATTAAACGGAATAACAGCGCAGCGGCGAATAGTGGCGGTTCTTCGTAATCGTCCAATGTTTTTGAGAGGATTGAAAAGATCATGTAGATCCTTCAGACCTCTCTTTAAATTTGCTAAAAATATTCTATTCTGCAATATTAATAGCTAATAGTAGGAAAAAGATGTGAAAATAAATTAGATTTTTGTAGAAGGGATGATCAGTATGTTTCAAACATTAGAACAATTAATTGAAAATCCGGTCTTTTATTTTTTTAAGGAGATTTCCAACATTCCGAGAGGTTCTGGAAATGAAAAGCAAATTAGCGATTATTTAATTGGTTTTGCACGGGAGCGGGGTCTTGACGTTGTTCAAGATGAAGCACTTAATATCATTATAAAAAAACCAGCATCAAAAGGATATGAAAATGCACCGATAGTCATTATTCAAGGGCATATGGATATGGTATGCGAGCTGAATAAAGGAACTGTCCATGATTTTGAAAAGGATCCAATCGAATTACGAATCGAGAACGATATGTTGTATGCGAGCGGGACAACATTAGGAGCAGACAATGGCATTGCGGTTGCCTATGCACTTGCTTTACTTGATGCCGATCATATTGCATATCCTGCTCTAGAAGTAGTTATTACTACTGAAGAAGAGACGACAATGAAAGGGGCACTTTCTGTTGACCCAACGCACTTCAAAGGGAAAGTATTCATGAACCTTGATTCTGAAGAAGAAGGCAAACTGCTTGTTAGTAGTGCCGGCGGGATTTGTGGGAAGCTAAGTCTTCCAATCAACTGGGAAGTCGCCCCTAAAGATGGCGATTCATACCATCTAACCATTGGGGGACTGCGCGGCGGACACTCTGGCATGGAAATTGATAAGGAAAGAGGAAATGCCAATAAATTGCTGGGTCGCATTTTATATGACATATCCAATGAAGTTGCGTATACATTAAGTGGAATTGATGGCGGTTTGAAGCCCAATGCTATTCCTCGGGAAGCAGAGGCCACTCTTGTAATTGAACGAGACGCTATTGAAAAGTTAACAAAGAAAATAGCTGAGTGGAATGAAGTGTTGAAAAATGAATTACAAGCTGCTGACCCAGGTGTATATGTAAAGCTTGAAAAATCCGCCTTGGCAGAAAACGTATTTTCGAAAGAAACGAGCGAACGAGTTGTACAAGCAATTATGTTAACACCATCTGGTATCCAAAGTATGAGCATGGATATTAAAGGGTTAGTTGTGGCTTCAACCAATTTAGGTGTTATCACGGCAACTGATTCGGAAATATATTTTCTTAATGAAATTCGCAGTTCGGTAAGAAGCTTAAAAGAACATATTTTAAATCAAGTAAAGGTCATTACACAGACTATAGGTGGCAAGGTTGAAACGAGTGGGGACTATCCTGAGTGGGCATATCATTCAGAATCGGCCATTCGTGACCTGTGTAAAAAAGTATATGAAAAGAAATATGGAAAAGAAGCAGAAATCATTGCTATCCATGCCGGTATTGAATGCGGCGTATTTACTGAGAAGATTCCAGGCCTAGACGCCATTTCTTTCGGTCCTGATATGTTCGATGTCCATACGCCAAATGAGCATCTCAGCATTCCATCCACAATCCGTACGTGGGAATACTTGCTCACCGTACTCAAAGAAATGAACACACTGAGTTAAAGGTAGATAGGTGTCAATATATAATTGAGCGAGAATAGCACTTTATTTTTTGATAAATGAATCTTGCCATATCTAGTAATAGGGGCGGACCTCACACACTATACATCATGTTTCGTGTCAATTACACGTCAAATAAACGATATATAGTAGGTGTGAGGTCTGCTTTTCGTTGGGATAGTCTGTTAAAACAAGCCAATCGAATATTTATTTAAGATGGATTCAATGTATGTCGGGGTAAGTAACTTGAATTTTAGACATGTAATCCCCCTGTGCTATATACCTAATTTATGAACGAATGGTTTACGAACTGCCTAAAAAAGATACTTTGTTTAACGTCAAAACAAGGAAACAATTAGAATGATTTTTTGTACACAAAGGGAGTGAGATAAAGTCAAAAAAAGTTTGAGCAAAAAACTATAAAATCGGAATATTCGATAAGTTAATGTTGACAATTCGGGTATGAATTAATATAATTGTGGCAATATGAATTGAATGCTGATGGAAAGCGAGTGAGAGAAATGGCGAATCAAATTGAGAATGCACAATTAAGCTTTGGACAGAAAGAAGCACCTGTAAAGGTTGAAGTGTTTTTAAATTTAACATGCCCTTACTGTGCTACATTTTTTGGGATTGCGGAAGAGGTTTTGAAAGACTACTTAGATAATGGGCAAGTTGAATTTATTGTCAAACATTATGACAAGCCTAGAGAGATGCTGTTAAATGGAACTTTAATTAACCTCTTCCTAGATTATGAGAAACCTTCACGCGTGAAAGAAATATTAAAGGAATTATTTGCAACACAAGGACAGTGGGATCAATTGAACAATCAAGATATCAAAAATCTTTTAGCAGAAAAATATCAATTAAAAGAAGAACCACAAAATACCGAAATTAGCTTGAATGTAACTGCAGAGGCTATTCGTAGAAACGTGAAAATGGTGCCTACTGTATTTATCAATGATAAAGAATATCAATATCCTACGGAATTATCGGCAGATGAATTGAAATCGACAATTGAGGCGGAATTAGAAACTAGCGTATTCACTAGCTAAATCCCGCAAATTTAACTCCTAACAAAATAAGAAAAGAGACAAGCAGACAAGAAATTTTGTCTGTTTTTTTATTTTACCTCTATACTCAATGCCATATTGAACATAGCATGGCACCTTCACTTGATTAGTTTTGGTTTGGAAAGTCTAAGGAAATGTCAACAACTGAGTGTGATGAAAATAAAAGAGACTAGTACACTCACTCCGAGGTTAATATGTCTAGCTATTAAGTGAATTTGTTAATCAATTGTTGATTATTGTTATGGATTAACAAATTGTACCGTTATTTACAATCACTAATAAATGAAATCAATTAATATGGGATTTAAACAGGTCGCATCTCAAAGACTACTTTGATAATGCTAGTTTATTACACTCACGGATGTCTTAGATTAATTTAGGAAATAAATCGAATAAGTTTGGAGGTGTTTAATCATAACGAGAGAACAATAATAACAAATTTTAACACAGTTCGAACAAGAAGATTTGCGTATTTCAGAACAAAGTAACAAGTAATATGCTTTTAAAATGGACCGTCTATCGTTACATAAAGTCATGAATTAGGCAGGTCAGGATGGTAAACAGGGAAATAGAAAGAGCTCTTATAACTAATATACGAGGAGAAAAGCCATGGAAGCATTAAAACTTAATGAAGTACCTGAAAAACATAAAGAAAAGGAAGGTAAAAGTGACAAGGCGTCTATTTATCGAATTGTTTGGAGATGGCACTTTTACGCAGGACTTATATTTTCTCCATTTTTAATTATTTTGGCTTTTAGTGGGGCTGTATACTTATTCAAGCCACAAATCGAATCATTTTTATATCAGGATCTCTACTATGTGAAAGAGAGTCATTCATCTGTGATACCTCCCTCAGAGCAGATAAATCGGGTAAAAGAAGAGTACCCTGAAGGGATTGTGAATTCGTATAAAACATATGATGATCCATTACGAACATCAGAAATAAGTATTTCTAGTGAAGGGCAATCACTTTCGGTCTTTGTAGATCCATATACAGGTTCCATAAATGGTTCACTACAATCAGAAAAGAAATTTACAGAGATATTTAAAAAGCTGCATAGCGAATTAATAATAGGTGGTACATTCGCCAACCGCTTGGTGGAACTTGCGGCATGTTGGTGTGTGATCTTGCTTATAACTGGATTATATATATGGTGGCCTCGTAATAAGGCATCTATTTGGGGGACTGTTCTACCTAGATTCAACAAGAAAGGCCGGATATTCTGGAGGGATATGCATGCTGTTCCTGCCTTTTGGTTATCTATTTTTGTTTTGATTTTAATAGCGACAGGGCTTCCCTGGTCTGGAGTAATGGGTGAACAAATAAACCGTTTCGCTACGGCAACTAATACTGGAACGCCTCCTTTTGCTTACAGCTGGGATGCAAAACCAGAGTCTATTATTAGAACGAGAGATGTGGCACAAGATGGACCATGGGCAACTGAAAATTTAGCTGTGCCTTCATCTAAAACAAATAGTAATTCGACTATTTCACTAGAAGACGTTTCTTATATAGCTGGAAATAACAAGGTGGCAAAACCATATACCATATCTATGCCACAGTCTGAAAAAGGCGTATATACGATTACAACTTCCCATACAAAACCAGGTGATAATGCGACATTAAACATTGATCAATACAGTGGAGCTGTATTAACAGATGTTCGCTTTAATGATTATGGGATTACCGCAAAGGCCATAACAGTCGGCATTGCATTGCATGAAGGAAGATTATTTGGATTAGCCAATCAAATCATTGGCCTCATTGTCTGTATGGGATTAATCGGGGTTGTCATTAGTTCATATATCATGTGGAAAAAACGTAAACCTTCTGGTAAATTAGGTGCCCCATCTAAAGTTCATGATAAGAAACTAACTAGAACGGTATTTTTTATCATGCTAGCATTAGGAATTGTCATGCCGTTAGTTGGTATTTCTATCATTTTGGTGTTTTTATTAGATCGTTTCGTTATACCTAAATTTAAGCCGTTAAGAGGGTGGATGAATTAATACAAGAAGAGAGGGTATCAAGTGCCATGAGAAAATGTTTTTTCATACTATCAGCATTTATACTTATTAGTATCATTAGTGGATGTAATATTACTAGCAGTACCTCTCAAGAAAAAATGAAAGTGATTGAAGCTGACATCCTACTTCCTGATGTTGTTTCGCTGAATCAAGAATGTATATTCAAAGTTCATGTAACGCAGGGTTCGAGCAATGTAGATGATGCACAAGATGTTCAATTTGAAATTTGGAATTCTACCAGCACTCAAGATAGTGAAATGCTTCAAGCTAAGTTGATAGGTAATGGAACATATACTGTTTCTAAACAGTTTAGTCAAGATGGAATCTATTATGTTCAAACTCATGTTACTGCTCGGGGACTTCATGTCATGCCTAAAAAACAATTTATGGTTGGGGAAGTCTCAGAAGAGGAAATAAATGCTTTAATAGAAGAGCCTGTTAAGAAAAGCAATCATCAAGGTCATCATCATTGAAAGATTGATTTTGATAGAGAGATGTATGACAACACCGGTATATTTACCTTATTATTATCGGTTATCCGGTAACATTGGCAGGAGAAAATCTTGCCTTTTTTTTCAATTATGTAAAAACATTACCGAATTCACCAACTTTTCACATATTTTATCGTGCATCTACTTGTTTTATCTTCTAAACTTAAATAATCTTAAAGGGAATCTAGATGAGAGCGAGGCCACTAAGCTATGAAAATAATGAATTACATAATGCTTCTCCTCGTTTTATCATTTTTCATGCCAGCTGTATCTGAAGCAGAAGGCTCTATACAATCCAAAATCAACGAGGCACAAAAGGGTGCCGTGATTGAAATAGAAGAGGGAGAGTATGAGGAGACATTGGTTATTACCAAGCCAATAACTCTAAAAGGAAAGGGTGAAATTCTTCTTCGATCTTGTCTATCGGAGCCGGTAGTTACCATTAGCGGTGAGTCAGTTACTCTAAAAAATATTAAAGTGGAACACTGTGGAGATGAAAAAGAAGCTACCGCCATTTATGTTACTGGTTCCAATCATAAACTGGAGGGAATTGCTATTGAGACGAAGCGTTTCGGTATTAGACTTGATAATGCGAATGGCGTAACGATCAAAGATAGCGAGATTGTTGGAAGGAAGCAAGGCAATGGGATTGATTTATGGAAATCCAATCAGAATAAGTTTGAAAACCTTAAAATTAACAATGTTCTGGATGGAATTTATTTAGAGAAAAGCGACGGGAATACTATACATAGAAATGATATCCAAAGATCTCGTTACGGTTTGCATCTTATGTTCTCAAATGAAAATGTACTTGAAGAAAATGCCTCTAGAGCAAATATAACAGGGACAATGTTAATGGAATCAAAGCGGACAGTCGTGCGTAATAATAAATTTTTGTCTAATAACAAAAGTGTGAATGCGCAAGGACTGTTAATTTATTTGTCTACTGACACTGAAGTGACTGGAAATGAGTTTATTTCCAATCGTGTAGGCATTTTTATTGAGGAAGCTGAAAACAACCGAATAGATACCAATAAAATCATGGACAATTTTATCGGGGTACAATTTAAAAAATCAAATGAAAATAAGGTAATACGTAATACATTCGTTGGAAATGTCAATGATGCACAGGCAATAGAAAGTGCAAATAATCAAGTTAATGGGAACTATTGGGATGCAGCGAGCAAGATTGATGTAAATGGAGATGGAAAGAGTGAAATTGTATATAGCGCTGATCCGTATTTTCTTACTTTGACAAACGCAGTTCCCGAATATCAGCTATTTTTTCAAACACCAGGACTTATCCTGTTACAAAATATATTGAAAAGCCCGGCTGACCAGTTGCTTACAGACTCAGCCCCCTTAATGAACATGACGCTGGAAGTCGAAAAAGAAAAATCAACGAGTTTTAGTTTATGGGTCATAAGTGTAGTAATGATTTTATCCAGTTTTAGTTTATTTATATTTGGGAGGAAAAGAAGATGAAGAAAAAACTGCTTAGTTTTATTGTATTGGCAGGATTAATAATGATTCTTGCAGCGTGTGGAAATGATAAAGCACAACCAGTTGCAATTAATGAAGCAACGGACACATGTGAAACATGTAATATGGCTGTTATTGACAACCAACATGCTACCCAGATCATTTTAGAAAACGGAAAATCTATGGTCTTTGATGATGTAGGTTGTATGTACGAATGGGTAACAAAACATGAAAATGAAAAAATTGATGCTCAATTTGTCCGTGATTATTATGATGAAGAGTGGATTTTAGTGGACGATGCAACTTATGTATACAATCACTCAGTTAAAACGCCAATGGCTTATAATGTAATATCATTTAAAGATAAAGCTACTGCAGAAGAGTTTGCTGCTGAAAATGAAGGCAGCACGATAATGACTGCCAACGATTTAGCTGAACATGATTGGAAGCAAAAGGATGACAAAGCGAACCATTCACATTCACACTCAGACGGTGAAAAAGATGATCATAGCCATTCTCATTAAAAAATAGAGGGCCGGATCCGTTTTCGGAAGGTCCTTTTTGTATGAGGATATGGGGCGGGGCTGCGCGACTCATTAATATAGCCAATCTTTTTATTAAGTATACTAATTTCACCTTAGAAAGCAGCTAAAATTCCGGCTTCGCACCGCCACCATTATGATCAGGTGAGTGTAGCGTACTACTTGATTAATCCTTCATAGTAAATGGTGGTGTAATAACGCCATATTCGTTTTGGATGAGGGACATGGGCAAGATATTTATGGGAAGAATTTTCGAAAAGAGGAATGAAGATGTGGAATATTTGGCACTCTGAACTGCGCATGACGATACGACAGCGATCTTTTTATTCTTTTTTAGTCTTATGGGTTGCTGTACTTTCTCTCTTATTTTTAGTACAAAGTAGCGCTCCATCCTTATCTGGATATACAAATATGACTGGAACTGTGGTCAATGTTGCCTTATATATCATTCCGCTTTTCATGTTGATCATTGGTTCTTTTTCTATTGCCAATGAAATGGAAAATGGCCAATGGCGATTGTTGAATACCTATCCTTTATTTTCTATGTCGTACATATCAGGGAAAATAGGGGGGCAATTTACTGCTCAAGCAATCGTGTTCACATTTAGTTATGGAGTTAGCTTGGCAATAGGACTAGTAAGTGGTAATGGTTTTTCGAGTGAATGGCTTTTGTCGATTTACTTTTATTCTATGAGTCTAATTTTTTTCTTTCTCGTCCTTGGTATAACACTCGGATGTATTGTATCGACAAGGTGGCAGGCTTTATCAATATCAGTCATTATTTGGTTTTTCCTAATCATGATTTGGCCGACTGCGTTAATTGGTGTTTTAGGTTTGGTCCCTTATCCATGGATTGCTCCGTTAATGAAACTGGCTCTAGTTGCTAATCCAGCTGAATTTATTCGGGTGTCCTTAGTCATAAACCTTGATGGAGGAGCCGTTTTTGGGCAAGCATATGATTCTCTTGTGCCCTACTTAGACCCACCATATGGCATCCTTAATTATATTTTATATTTTATTGGATTTTTGGCTATTATGTTATTGTTTTCGATGCTCATGCTGGAATGGAGGAAAAGGCGATGACAGGTTTAAAAGTGGAAGATGTCTCGAAAGTTTATAAGAAAAAAACAGCGTTATATCCATGTTCCTTTGAAGCAACGGAGGGGATTTGTGTTGTTTTATGCGGTGGAAATGGCGCCGGTAAAAGTACATTACTACAAATCATTGCCGGCATCCATTCTCCATCAAGTGGCACAACCTCTATTAACGGGAAAGGAATTACCTTAAACCGTGAGAATTATTTAACCGAAATTGGCTTTATGCCTGATGATTTCCATGCCCAGGAAATGATGACGATTGAAGAGTTCCTTAATTTTTATGGATCATTCCGGAAAGTAAAAAAAGATCGAGTAAACGAAGTAATCGATTTGATCGGTCTAGTTGACAAAAAACGTGAGTTAGTAAAAAGCTTATCTAAGGGAATGAGGCAGCGGCTAATATTCGGACAATCTATATTAGCCAAACCAAATGTTTTGTTATTAGATGAGCCGACAAACGGATTGGATCCCTACTGGGTAAATCGGTTTGTTGAAATTCTTAATCAGATTAAAAAAGAGGGTACAATTATTGTTTTTTCTACTCATATGATGGATGTAGCAGCTGAGACGGGGGACATCATTTTATTTATGAAACAGGGAGAAGTCATTGAGACAATCCAGAATGAAAACAAAATAGAAGAGACGACGATGAAATTGATGAAGCTACATCGCCAATGAGATTCCCGAAGGATAATGCAATTTAAATAAAGTATGATAATTGAGAACAAATTTTAATCATTTGTAAAGGATCAATAAAATTCCTGTTAAACAAATCATGATTTTATATGTAACTAGTGGGAGGGTAGTTCAATAATTCATTCATATGTAGAGTTATATCCTACCGACCTTAATAACTTTCTAAGAAATAGGTTGTATCTACTGCCATTTACTTTCATAAGAGCAGATAACACTTTATGACTCTAGTAAAAAGCAGAAGTCGATTAGTTTTGTACTAGGAAATGCGTTTGTCATTACCCTTACTTTTGGCTGCCACGCACGAAGTTTGTTTATGAGGGGCAACATAAAGGAGTTAACTTTATAGGTAGAGCAATGTTGATGTGGTACTAAAATTTATAAAAAAGGTTGAATAAGAAGCGTTAAAAATTTAGGATGAGGAGTAGTCAATGCCTTGCAATATACCCCTATTCTATTTATTAAATGGAAAACTACAAAGAGACAATCTTTATAAATAACTGAAGTCAACATGCAATGGATTGTTGGCTTCTTTGCTATGCATCCAGTTATTCTACGAATCAAAGTTATCAGGGTAAGAAAATGGTAATATAGGTTAATGTAGTGAGATTTAGTTTAATGAATTCCGTATTAAGGGTGGGGTTGAATGGAAGTCGAAAGTCTGATTAAGAGAAAATTAACAGTCACATTTGTCACGACAATGATTCCTTCTATGATCTTAGCGTATTTTTATATATCAGATAGGATTAAATCGGCACATCCTCATGGTTTAGGAATGGGTTTTTTAGGTTGGTTATCTATATATAGTATGTATATAGGTATAATTGTCTTAATTTATGGAAATCTGGTTTCAGTTGGTTTAGAATACCTCCAAAAAAAGTGGTTTTTGAACCACATATGGCTTTACGTTTTGCTTCATGGCATTTTTGGTTTAGCGAATGGTTTGCTTTTTCAGGAATTTACATTGGCGTTATCTGGAATGATCGTTGCTTTGTTCTATGCTTTAATCGATAGATTGCTATTTGTTAGAGCTAGGGTTCAAAAGAGTTTTAAGATGTTTTTTCTTTTTCCAGTCGCGCTATGCGGTTTGCTTTGGGGATATTTTCAGATCATGTCCGAACCTTTATCAACCTTTACAATGGAAGACGCTGTTGAATTTGCCACCGTCGATAATGGGACCGTTACAGATGTTTTCCCTAAGTATATTGGCAAATGGGAAGGGCAAATTGATGGTTACCAGGTTGAGAGAGAAACAGCTGTGCAAGAAATAGGAAATGAAAAATATCTGATTACTTTTACTGAAAGATGGAATAAAGGAGCGGTAGAGAGTTTCTCGTCTTTTTCGTATGAGGTAGAACGTGGATCTTTAACCGCATCTGGTCGTGAAGGGGAGGAACCGCCGTACAATAAATAAATGGATCTTTGTTTAGCAATTTGGTCGGTTAAGCAGAAGACAATGTGCTTCCGATAGGTCTAGTACTTGCTACAGAAATTCACTTCGATAATTGGAATTATATTATTAATGCTATTTCGAACCATATGGAAGCATTGTAAGAATATTATACTCAACTAGTTAAATCATAAAAAATCAGAAGGGTTACAAATTCGGTTGTTCCGATTTGTAACCCTTCTTCTATTAATAAGCTAGCAGAATTTCCGCATTAATAGGTAGCGAAACATGAATCAAGTGTCACTAAAAATTATGAAAATAGTACCTCCACTGATTGAAGTTTGAACTTTATTTGTACACAGGTTAAATAAATCAGTCTATACCATGTACTTAAACAAGTATTGAATGTTCGATTTTGAAATGAAGTAATTGGCATTGTAAATTTCGACAATAAATCAATATTGTGAAGATTATTACAATACTATCATGCTATAATAAGAAGCTATTATTTATAGAATATTAAGAAAGAGGGAATTTTATGAATCAAGAACAATATTTGAAGAAGAGAATGGGGTTTTGGTCTCTAACTGCCCTGTCTCTTGGAGGAATTATTGGATCAAGTTGGCTTTTTGGTCCGTGGGCAGCGGCAAAATTGGCTGGTCCTGCAGCTATCATGTCGTGGGTACTCGGTGCAATTGCGATTACACTCATAGCTCTTATTTATGCTGAGTTAGGAAGAGTTAAGCCTGAAACTGGTGGTTTAGGTCGTTATCCTCTATATTCTAATGGGAAAATGCTTGCTACAGTGACTAGTTATTCCATCTGGTTTGGCTATTGTGCAACTGCACCTGTTGAATCAGCAGGAGTTATTCAATATGCTAATCAGTTCTGGCCAGGACTGTATGATATGACAAAAGAGCAACTGACTACTTCAGGTATTCTAGCTTCAACCTTTTTGATGGTATTCTTTGTTGTTTTTAACTATTTTGGCGTAAAATTATTTGCGATTACGAATACAGTTATTACGACTATTAAATTTTTAGTACCAGTTCTAACGATCATCGCTTTCTTTATGACAGGTTTTCACGCAGAGAACTTTACGAGTCAAGGCTTTGCCCCGAATGGGTATGGGGCTGGATTAAGTGCGATATTAACGAGTGGAATATTTTTTGCTTATACAGGATTTGGGAATGTGGTCATGATGAGTGGTGAAGTTGTAAATCCTAGACGTAATATTCCATTGGCTTTGATCACGTCTCTAGTAGCTGCAGCAATCTTATATACATTACTGCAAATTGTTTTTATCGGAGCAGTTCCGCCAGAAATGCTTGCGAACGGTTGGAGCGGAATTAAGTTCGATTCTCCATTTGCTAATCTAGCGCTTATGGCAAATATGGTTTGGTTATCATGGATTATTACAGCTGACGCAATGGTTTCGCCAACAGGTTCAGCGCTGACTTATACAGCTGGAACTTCAAGACATGTGTTTGGAATGGCGAAAAGTGGGTTCATCCCATCATTCTTTGGAACGATCAATAAACGATTTGGTGTTCCAACTCGTGCACTTGCGCTCAATTTCGTTATCGGACTACTGTTCTTATTCCCATTAAAAAGTTGGACTGCCATTGTTGCGATTGTTGGGGCAATTGGTATTTTTAAGTATGCATCAGCATGTGTGACTGTAATGGTTTTCCGTAAGGTTGGTTTGACACAAGACAAGGGTCTCCCAGGTATGCACATTATAGCCCCAGCAGCTTTTGTCTTTGCTACATTGCTTATTTATTGGACAAACTGGAGCAGGGTACAACTTGCAATTACCGGGTTAATTTTAGGAATTGGCGCTTATTTAGTCGTTCATTTTATTAATAAGCATAAATCTATTGAAATCTTAGGTGGCATATATCTTGTTATTTATATATTATTGCTAGTATTGTTGTCCTATTTAGGGAATTTTGGTGGTAATAGTATTATCCCTGAGCCATTTATGTCTATTGTTGCGGCAATACTTGGATTTATTTTTTACAATTTTGCTGTTTATAACGGCGTTTGGTATATGCGTAAAAAAGGGAATATTGAAGAATTACAAGAAAGTATATCTAATTTAAAGTAATATTTTTTTAAAAGGAGAACTTGTTATGAAGCTTTGGGGCGGACGTTTTAGAAAAGAAGAAAATAAATTGATGGAAGACTTTAATAGCTCACTTAAGGTTGATAAAAGGCTTTATGCTGAAGATATTAAGGGAAGCATCGCCCACGTCAATATGTTAGTGCAATGTGATTTACTCACAAAGAAAGAAGGAGAAGATATTGTAAAGACTCTTCTTTCAATTTTAGAAGATATTGAAAGCGGAACTTTACTTATCGAAGGAAGTTTTGAAGATATCCACAGTTTTGTTGAAGCGCATTTGACTGAACGAATTGGTGAAACAGGAAAAAAACTTCACACGGCACGTAGTAGAAATGACCAAGTGGCTACAGATATGAGACTTTACGCTAAAAATAAGGCGTTAGAAGTGGTTGAGTATATTGAGGATCTACAAAATAGCCTCGAACAAAAAGCAAAAGAAAATAATGTGATTATGCCAGGCTACACTCATCTTCAACGGGCTCAAGTGATCACGTTTCAACACCATTTAATGGCATACTATAACATGTTGGATCGCGATAGAAAAAGAGTTCTTAAAGCAATTGATATTATGAACGAAAGTCCATTAGGTTGCGGGGCTCTGGCTGGAACTACTCATACGATAAACCGCGAAATGACAGCAGAAGAATTAGGATTCTCTAAACCAGTAGATAATTTCTTGGACGGTGTAAGTGATCGAGATTATCTTTTAGAATTAATGTCTGATTTTTCGATTATCATGATGCATTTAAGTAGATTAAGTGAAGAATTGATTTTATGGAGTAGTCAAGAGTTTAAATTTATTACGATCGATGACGCTTACTCTACAGGTAGCAGTATCATGCCACAGAAGAAGAACCCTGATGCTGCTGAACTAATAAGAGGAAAAACAGGGCGAGTATATGGCTCACTCACTTCGTTATTAACGACTATGAAAGGTTTACCTTTGGCATACAATAAAGATATGCAGGAAGACAAAGAACCATTTTTTGATTCATTGGATACGGTATTGTCTTGTTTAAACATCATGTCTCATATGATTTCTACGATGAAAGTGAATAGTGAAAACATGAAAAAAGCCGTGAAAGATGGCTTCCTCAATGCAACAGAAGTTGCTGACTATTTAGTTAGCAAAGGAGTTGCTTTCAGAGATGCGCATAGTATTGTTGGTTCAATTGTTATTTATTGTGAAGACCATCATAAAGCCATTGAAGATTTAACGTTAGAAGAATTGAAAAGCTTATCTCCAATGATTGAAGATGATCTATATGAATACATTGATTATCAAAATATATTAAATAAAGGGATTAAAGTAGCTTTATTAAAATAAAGGGAAACTTCCACTATTTGTAGTTCTCTTTATACAAGTAATCAAAATCAGGACAAATTTCTCCATTTGGAGAGTTTGTCTTTTTTCTTGGCTGTTTTCGCATACTTTGTTGCTTTTCAATTTGATTTCCGTTGCAGTACTCGCTTTCTGCGGGCGGTCTCAGAAGCCTCCTCAGTGCTTTACACTTGCGGGGTCTCCCTCAACATGCTTTTTTTCTAAGCAGGAGTCTCGCATATCCGCTCCAATCAACATCTGCTCGAATTTGTTTTTGCGAATAACAACAAACTTTACGAATAGAGCTAAACGGCCTGTTCCCATTTGAGTTTAGGAACAGGCCGTTTAATTTGAGCTTTTTTGAAGAGTAGTAGGTCATCTTAAATTAAAAAAATTCTTTTGGCTATTCATTGTAGTGTTAAAATCACTTATGTGAGTGATCGTCTTTAATCATTAGTTAAGCAGCAGATTTCGTTTGCTTATTCGATGTGAAAAACCACTTCATCATCGGTGGCGTAACAATGGTTGTGACAAGAATAACAACAACGATTACAGCGAATAAATCATTGTTGAGCAGTTTAGATTCTAAACCGATTGCTGCTAAGATTAAAGCTACCTCTCCACGAGACACCATTGCCGCCCCAATTCCTAACGAGCTATTCCAGCCAAAACCAGCCAATTTAGCACCCGTTGCAGCACCAACTAATTTTGTAAGAATAGCTACTATACTTAATAGAACAATCAGACCTAAATGATTCATAATCCCAGAAAATTGTGCAGTGATCCCAATTGAAGTGAAGAATACGGGAACAAATATTGAATAACCGATTGTTTCAACCTTTTCGAAAATTTCATGTTTATAGTCTGTTACACTAATAGCCACACCAGCTATATAAGCGCCGATTATCGCTGCAACACCTGTATATTCAGCTAAGTAGGCATAAACAAAACAAATAATTAAAGCAGCAGAAATAACAGTTTCAGTCACTTTTAAGGAAGCGAATTTTTCTAAGAACCAAGGAACTACTTTCCAAGCAACAAGAATGGCCCCTGCAAAAAATAATACTTTCTTCAAAATAACGATAGTTAGATTCACTTCTCCGCCAGCAAAACTCATTAAGAAAGCCAAAGCGATAATGACGACAACATCATCGATCACGGCTGCTCCTAAGATGGCAGTTCCTTCAGGCGATTTTAATTGATTCATTTCTTTTAATGCTTGAACGGAGATACTCACACTTGTGGCAGAAAGCAAGAGTCCTAAAAACAATGATTGAAAAGAAGTTAGATCCATCATAATTCCTGCAAAATACCCTACAACAAGCGGAACGATGATTCCACCAAAACCTACAAAAGTGGACGCCTTTCCAGTACGTTTAAATTCGTCAAGATCGGTTTCTAAACCAGCTATAAACATTAACAAGATAACACCGATTTGACTAAATGCTGCTAGTGCTTCAGTCTCAGTCACTAATCCTAACACAGATGGCCCTAGTACAATACCGATTAGGAGTTTACCTAAAACGGAAGGTTGCCCCAATCTTACACTGATACTCCCTGCAATCTTAGCTGCAACTAAAATAATCGCTAATTGAAGTATTAACATCTTTATCCCCCTTTTTTTCTGTGGAAAAGGGGCGGGACTACGTAAAATCAGCGCCGCCACTTTCATAAAGTGATACAAATTTTAGGACCCGAACTTTTTTCATCACCTGAGTTGTGAAAAGACTCTCATGAATGTTTTGTGTGAAAAATACAAAAAGAGCCTGTTACCAAAGGACATACTAATCCCTTGGTGACAGGCTCCTCCAAGTACTAATCTTGTATTTTATTAAAACCATCATATCATTTTAAGTAGTGGAATTACAATATTAATATTTTTCCGATTTTCAGGCACTCTTTGTCTTTACAACGATTCTTTTTTTATAATATCGATCGACAAATCGGCCATAACTGGAAGCAAGCACTTGCTGAAAAAGCATACCTATGACGACAGGCACTGCAACTTGAGCGGGAAAATAGGAAATGGCGATAACAGCACCAGTACTAATATTGCGCATACCACCTAAGAATGTAAGCGACACAACATCTTCTCTGTCCATTTTAAAAAGCCTGCCAATAAGAAAGGAAAACAGGTAGCCAGAAAAAGAAATAAGAAATACGACAATTGTGATGAAGACCAATTTTGCGTCGACATGACGTAAATACGGAGCGATGACCGAACTATTTAACAACACAACGATTCCTAAAAAGAATTTTGAAATTGGTGAAAGGCGTGGACCTAATACAGTTTTTACCTTTCCTTTTGTAACTTGATTAAGCATCATCCCAGACAATGAAGGCACAACAACCATCCACAATAAACCGCCCATCATGCCGAGAATATCCATTTCTACTTTTTCACCAACCATAACAGACATCGTATATGGAACAATGAATGGTGATAAAAATGTATCAATTAAAATCACGGCAAGTGTAAGTGGGATGTTCCCCCGATAGATGGATACCCAAAGAACACTCGTAATGCCGGTCGGAATAATCATACCAAGAATTAATCCGGTAATCGTATAAACATCCCCGTGAAACACAACATGACCTACACCAAAAGCCCAAATCGGCATAATCACATGTAGAATACACATTGTAATAATGATAGGTAAAGGATGGATCATTACTTCTTTAAAAGACTTAATATTCGATCCCAAACTACCTGAAAACGTCATAAATGCAAACAACCACGGAACTAAAAAAGAAAAGCTATCGACGTAGCTTGCAAACATCACACCAAGCAACACACTTATCGGTGTAATGAACGGCATTTTATTTTCTAAAAAAGCATTTAATTTTTGCAACATCTTCTCGCGCTCCTAAAAAATAAACTATGAAATTATGTAACTACTTAAGCCTATGCAGTATTGTGAAAAATAAGCAACTTCATTATTATGAAAGGCTGTTTTCCAACAGATTGTTACTTTTAACAATTTTGCAAGCATAGAGTGGATTGTAGCGGAAGGCACTTGAATCCTGCGGGAAATAGAGGAAAGTTCGAGACCCCGGAGACGCGAAGCGTTGAGGAGGCTCGACTTCCTCCCCGCGGAAAGCAAGTGCCTGCAGCGGAAAGGAACGGTTCATTAATTAAAAAAACAACAAACTATGCGAAAACAGCCTTATGAAAAAATGATGATAAAAATCTTGAAAATAGTCATTAAACTTAAGTAGTTACAAAATGATTATACTTAATATAACATATCTCAGCATTCGTATTTGTGACACAATTCCTGATCGTAAAAGTGAAAGAGGGGTACACAAAAAAAAGAAAATTCCATAACAGCTTATAAAGGCATTACCATTAGCATGTCCAAAAAAAGGATGATGCTAATGGTAATGCCTTTATTGAAGCTTTTCACTTTTTGCTAAGATCTGAAGGATTCCAATTTTTAAGCGTACCATATTGTATAAAGGTGATGGATGCAATTTTAGGTATCTAATTCCTCTTTTTTTACCCACACTTGAGACCAATTTTCTATTTCTTTCAAAATCGGTTCTAATGAGAAACCTTTTTCTGTTAATGAGTATTCAATTCTAACAGGTGTTTCTGGTATGACATCTCGCTTTACTATGCCCTGGTGTTCGAGTTCTTTTAAGCGTTCAGACAAAACCCTACCGCTAATTGCTATAGAAGATTGGATGGTGCCAAATCGTTGTGGACCATTCAATAATTGATAAATAAGCAAGGTTGTCCAGCGTTGACTTAATAGGGAGACGGCTTTTTCAAATCGCGGACAAATAATGGATTGATTCATGCTCTTTCACTCCTTTAGTTACAATATACCATATTACAATTTAATATCATATGATTTAAATATATAAAGTTACTTGACAAGACTTTATTATAAAAATATAATTACTTACATAAAGTAACTAAAAAATAAAGGAGAATAAAAAACATGAATAAAAATGAAGCAGGTGCAGTTATATTACGTATTGTTTTAGGTCTTACTTTTTTCATTCACGGGTTTGTTAAATTTCAAGGAGGAATAAATAACACGGTTGGCTTTTTCGATAGTATTGGGATCCCAGGTTTTTTAGCTTATCTCGTTGCAGGTATAGAGTTAATTGGTGGGATTGCGTTGATACTAGGTATTGGAACACGAATTGTTTCCGTATTGTTTGCTGTAATAATGTTGGGGGCTATATTTACAGTAAAGTTTCCTCTCGGATTTCTTGGTAATGGTCAAATGGCGGGGTATGAAATGGAATTAGCGTTGCTTGCTATGGCTATTTTTCTCGCATTTGCAAATCAATCTCGTTTCTCATTAGACAATAAAGTTTTTAATAAAGAAGAAGGGAAGTAATAACATGGAAAAATTTCATCAGAAGCCAATTACGTTTGTTGGAGAAGTTAGTATTAATGTAATGGAATTGGAACGTGCCATTACGTTTTATCAAGAAATTATCGGTTTGCAAGTATTGGAACGAACTGACCGGAAAGCAGTTTTAACAACAGACGGTAAAACCCCTTTGCTTACGCTTGAACAGCCAACTGATGTGATTCCAAAAGAAGGACGTACATCTGGTTTGTATCATTTTGCTCTTTTGTTACCTACTCGTGCTGATTTGTCGGTCTTTTTACGTCATTTACTTCAAACGGGCTATCGTTTTGGAGCGTCTGATCATTATGTAAGTGAAGCATTGTACATTTCTGATCCAGACGGGAACGGCATTGAAATATACTGGGATCGTCCATCTTCTGAATGGACATGGGCAGATGGAGAAGTAGCAATGGCAACAGAACCGTTAGATGGGGAGAGCTTACTTGCCGAGAGTAATGCCGAGTGGAGTGGATTGCCGGCTGATACGTTGATGGGACATATTCATTTACATGTAGCGGATCTTCAAAAAACGGATGAGTTTTATGTGAAAGGGCTTGGATTTACAGTTGTGAATCGATTTGGAGGGGCTCTCTTTACGTCAACTGGAGGATATCATCATCATATCGGATTAAATACATGGAATGGTGTTGGTGTTCCAGCTCCTAAGAAAAACAGTGTCGGACTTAACTGGTATACGCTAGTTTTCGCAGATGAAGAAGCACGAAATAAAGTGATTGAACAGTTACAACAAATTGGTGCTATAGTAACACAAGTAAATGGTGTATTTGTGACAGCTGATCCATCAGGGAATGAAATTCATTTAGTTATTTAAGCTGTTTTGGAGGAACGTGTGATGAAAGAAGATAATGCATTAAATCAGTCTAATTTTGAAATAGGGATCTATACGCTAGGTGATATCGTACCAGACCCCCATATTGGCAAAGTAATCAACGCCCAACAGCGTTTGACAGAAATAGTAGAAGCAGCAAAACTTGCTGATGAAGCTGGACTTGACATTTTTGGATTGGGTGAACATCATCGTTTAGACTATGCGGTCTCAGCTACGCCGATTGTTCTTGCTGCGATTGCCCAAGTTACGAAAAAGATTAAATTGACCAGTGCAACTACCGTATTAAGCACAGTCGATCCTGTTCGCTTATTTGAAGACTTTTCGACATTGGATCTGCTATCAAACGGACGCGCTGAGGTTATCGCGGGACGTGGAGCGTTTATAGAATCTTTTCCACTTTTTGGGTATGATGTCAACGAGTATGATGACCTATTCGAAGAGAATATTGATTTGTTTTTAAAGTTGAATGAACAAGAGAAAATCTCATGGACTGGCCGATTCCGTTCAGCACTTCGCGATGCTGAGATTGCACCACGACCTGTTCAAAAGCAGCTACCACTTTGGGTTGGTGTTGGTGGATCTCCTGAGAGTGCAGAGAGAGCAGGCAGGTTTGGTGTTGGAATGGCTTTAGCCGTTCTCGGTGGCGACCCAAATCGATTCAAACCGCTAGTTGATATTTACCGTAAAGTGGGCGTCGAAGCAGGTCATAATTTGGCTGACTTAAAGGTAGGCGTTACTGGGCACACATTTATGGCTGAAACAACTGAGCAAGCCAAGGATGAGTACTATCCTTATTATTCAAATTATTGGGAGTATGTTAATAGTCAACGAGGGATGAATACACGAATGTCCCGCGCTGATTTTGAACAATTGTCAAGTCCAGACACGGCATTATTTGTTGGTAGCTCGCAGCAAATTATTGAAAAAATTCTCTATCAGCATGAGTTATTCGGGCATCAACGATTTATCGCCCAAATGGATATCGGCGGGATCCCATATGCTAAAGTTGCCAAAAATATTGAACGATTAGCAACGGAAGTAGCCCCAGTCATCCGACGTGAATTAAGTAAATAATCATTAAATCCTTTAACGGCTAGTAAACCCCCACCTCAAGGATTAGAGGAATTAAAGAAGCGTAGCGGGAAACTTGTCGTTGGTGCACAAACAATCAGTAGGGGGTGAGATACCCCTTACTGATTGAAGTTTTACTTTCTCTAATTAAGAGAGTATTCAGTTATTATGTTCATCCCACTCTTCTAATGACATCATTTTAGAGCCTTCCCCAACATCCAATCTTAAAGGGGCCATTAATTCAAGTAAGTTGCCATCCGGATCTTCAAAATAAATGGCGGCGTGAGCGTTCAGTTTATGTGACAAGACAAGTGGTTGTTTCTCTTTAGGAAATCCAAAAGTGGTGGTAATTGGTATTCCTTTTGATTCGAGCCACTCTTTCGCATTTCTGATATCGTTTAAATCAACATGCCATGCAATATGTCTTAAAGAGGGATGATAAGGTGTGTCAACTTTTTCTGTTTCCCACAAACCTAACCAGCTATGCCCTTTCTCAATCCAGAAGAAAGCTAATTTTTCATGTTGATAAGCAAGTTCTAAATCTAACTTTTTATAAAATTCTATTGAGTTCAAAAGATTACTTACAGGTAGATGTGCTTCATAAAGACCTTTGATCATCATATTCACTCCTTTTTGTTATTGACCCATTTCGTAAAGAGTGTTGTTTTTAGCAAGTAACAAATTCGAGCGAGGTGGATCGTAGTGGATGCTCTGGAGAAGCTCTTGAGCCGCCCGCAGTGTGCAATTTGAAATTATTTCTAAAAAAAGAAACCATTAAGGCTCCCTACGATCATCATGGCTCATAAAACGCTCGTTTTTTGCAATGGCTTCATCACTATATTCTGATGATAATGGTAGAGGTTTGCTGTGTTAAAGTGCCACTTTCAAATCGATATCAATTTTCTAATCTAAATGATTAAAATAGAAAGTTAAGTGTGTAATAAAAACATCTTGCGAAACATGAATATTTATTTTTTGAATAAACTGAATTATATAATTATATACTGTTTCTTTCCTTTTATAAATGAATTTACCTTATTATTTGGATAGCACGGTTAACTTTCTAGTCAGATAGAAGCGAGTGCATGCTATTTCATGGTGAGGGACGTAAATGGATTAGAACTATATATTTTAGCGATTTGGATAAGAACAACACGTTTTTGATCAGTTATTTTCTAGAAAAGTCTGATTACTTATGGTACACTAATACATCGTAAAGCCCTCGTGTTTAACAACTTGAGGGCCTTTTGTTTGTTCTTAAAAGTAATGGGAACTCTAAATAGGGAAATCATACACGTATGACATGTATAAAGGAGTATAAAATGAATCAAGTTCAAAAATTTGCTTTGATGGTTTCGTTGATATATGTCCTAATTGGTATTCTGTGGATAATTAGTACTGATTCGATATCTTTAATAATAGCAGCTGAAAACTTTCACTCCTATGCAACCTTTCAACGAGCAAAGGGCTGGGGGTATATTTTCCTGACTGGTACTGTTTTATATGTATCGCTCATTTATTGGGGAAAGAAATTACTACATTCGGAAACTGAGTTGAAACGAAAAGATGTTCAATATCGTTCGCTTTTTAAACATAATCCGGATGCTGTTATCGAGTTGGATTTAGAAGGAAATATTAATTCTATAAATCCAGAGGGGGAAAAAATACTCGGTGTTACTGAAAGAGAAGTAAGGGGTACGTCCCCGGCCTCTGCTATTTTTATTGAAGATGTTGAAAAGATTCAAGAGTATTTTTTGTTAACTTTAAAAGGAGTAAAATCCTACTTTGAAGCAATTATCCATACAGATGGAAAGAAGAAAATTCTAAGATGCTCCTTCTTTCCTATAATAATCACGGAAGAAATTGTAGGTGTATACGCTCTTGCTAGAGATGTTACGTCCCAGCGTCATGATGAGGAGATGCTTATTGCCTCAGAAAAAATGACGGTGATAGGTCATCTGGCAGCAGCAGTAGCTCATGAAATACGCAATCCTTTAACTTCATTAAAGGGATTTGTACAATTGATGCAAGCGGATAAGGAAGTTGCTCCTTACTATCTGAAGATTATGGAGGAAGAACTTGAACATATTAATATCATTTCAAGTGAGTTATTAATACTTGGAAAAAAACAAGAGATTTCACTGCGGCTCCATAATGTTCGTGAATGTGTATCGAAAGTTGTGTGGTTAATGAAAGCCCAGGCGAATCTAGACAATCTCGAATTGGATTTAATTGAGGTTTCAGATGAGCCAATCTACATTATTGCAGATGATGTACAATTGAAACAGGTATTTATTAACCTGATAAAGAATAGCATCGAAGCTGTAGGTAAGGATGGAAAAATTAAAATTGAAATCAATAAAACAGAAAGAGATGCAATCATCGTGGTATCGGATAATGGAAAGGGAATTGATGAAGATCGATTGAAATACCTTGCCCAGCCTTTTTATTCGACAAAAGAAAAAGGAACAGGACTTGGTCTTGCCATTTCGCACAAAATTATTCACCGCCACAACGGAGAAATGACCTTTGAAAGTAAAAAAGGACAAGGAACAATTGTAACTGTTAGGATTCCATTAGCAAACGAAGAAGAACAAATGATACTATAAAGAGAAACTTCAATCATTGGGGCTTTCTTCACTTTACTGATTGTTAGTCCCGTTCTACTGTTGCTAAGATCTTTGCTTTCGCTTCGACAGTACGAACTAAGGTTCAACTAAATCGCTGAAGATCCCAGCGGTAAGTTTCACTGTATCTCACCAATCGTGCATTTACGGGCTTACGATTCCTCTAAGCCTTGAAGTGGGGGTACTGCCCGTTAATGCGGTATTAAGATAGCTTGAATATTAAAGGAGAGTATTATGACTGACACACCTGAATTTATTAAAACAATGAAACCATTTATCCAAACTGCTTGGGAGAAATCTGGATTTTCCCGGTCGACTCCCATTCAAAGTAAAGCGGTGCCTGTGATAACTGCAGGAAAGGATATCCTTGCTGAATCACCAACTGGTACAGGAAAGACCCTTGCTTATCTACTGCCTGTTCTTGAAAAAATAAATCCTGAGAATAAAACACCGCAAGCCCTCATCATGGCTTCTTCTCGTGAGCTTGTGATGCAAATAGCCGAAGAAGTTCGAATTTGGGCAGAAGGAAGCGGAATTACGGGAGCTTCATTCATCGGTGGTGCAAATGTAAAGCGCCAACTCGAAAAATTAAAAAAACGGCCGCAAGTCATCGTTGGAACTCCAGGACGCGTATATGAGTTAATAATGCAAAAGAAACTGAAAATGCATGAAGTCAAAACGATCGTCCTTGATGAAGGTGATCAGTTAATAGTTCCTGAGCATATGGCGACGATTCAAAATATTATCAAGACAACCATGAAAGATCGCCAAGTGCTGATGTTTTCTGCCACTCTTCCAGAACAGACTGAGAAGTTGGCCCGTGATCTAACGAACGAACCTGAAGTCGTTAGAGTCGATAAAAGCGAAAAAATGGAGTCTAAGGTAGATCATATTTATTTTGTTGTTGAACGCCGCGAAAAAGCTAAAATACTTGAAAAAATCTATCGTCTAGAAGGATTAAAAGGGCTCGCTTTTTTAAATGATATCGCCGAGATTACCGTTTTAAAAGAGAAACTAGATTATAAAGGTATCAAGCTCGGTGTACTTCACGGCGAGTCAAATAAAGTCGATCGAGAAAAAGCGCTAAGGCATTTACGCTCAGGGAAAATGCCTTTGCTATTAGCAACAGATGTTGCAGCAAGAGGCTTAGATATTAAAGGTCTTACTACAGTTGTTCATGCAGACATGGCAGAAAGCGTGGAACAATACGTTCACCGTTCTGGTCGTACAGGAAGAGCTGGAGCAGATGGTACAGTCATTTCAATAGTCACAGAGCGAGAAGAGCGAGAGTTAAAGAAAATAGCTCGCGAGCTTGACATTACATTAAGCAAGAAAACATTTTACGGTGGAGAAATTGTGGACGCACAACAATAAAGTGAAATTTCAATCAGTAGGAAGGCTTCATCCCTTACTGATTGTTAGATACACCCTCTTACAATCTTAATTCCATGAAGGGGAAAAAGCAGCGGAATCAAGAATTCTCGCTGCTTTTTTACTAAAAAAATCTCACGTTTTAAAAACCATCTTCGGAAGCTGCAAATGGAATGTTTAATCTAGTTTCTACTGCACGAAGTCTTTGGTTTAATCTGTTCAGGCGGCGTGTGTGCAGTTGGTCGTTTTGATTTAGTCGAATGATTTCTTGGTTAATGCGTAATATTTCTCTGTTCAAGCGAGTGATTTCTTGGCTTAGTCTGTTTATTTCTTGAACTTGCTGTTCATTTTGTCTTTCAAGTTGTCTAACTCTTCTTTCCAGTGGAGTCTGTCTATCAATGTCCTCTTGTTCATATTGTTGATATTCGGAATTAATCGGATCCTGTGAATAATAAGCATTTTGTTGTGGAACATAGTTATACTCCTCTGGAGCATATTCAAACTGTCGTTGTGGAATATACCCTGGATAGTAACCATATGGATTCATCTTTCGCAACTCTCCTTTTGAAATCTGGGTTAATCCCTAATACATTATGTGGAAGTTCAAGAAGGAACAGGGCTAATGCCTAAGAATAGATAATATATTTATTTTTTTGAGACAAGTGCGACGCAAATTCTTTTGCATACGTTTAATCATTAGCCAATCATGAAATATAATAACGTTAGTTGTTGACAAAAAGTAAGTGATGGTATATATTTTTAATCAGAGATATTTTTAACCGAGATATTGTTGTGTGAGGTTTTTTAAGTCGACTAGAAGAAATTAGGTAATTTTCTGCAGATAAGTGGTACAAAAAAGACTTCAAAAATTGTTACGACAAAAGCAAGAAACTATAACACATACTTCTAATTTCGGATGGGCTTAATGAAAAGTCATATATGTTGACAATATATCGGGATATTATCTTGAATTAAATATGTTGTGGATCGAGATTTATAAGTCATAGAATAAGAAATCAAATCAAGGTGTAAATTAATTAAGATTAATTAAGATTGCCTAGATTGAAGTGTTTTTGAAAATATTTTCAGGCGGTGAAAGAAGTGGGTTTTTTCGATAAGTTATTTGGGAAATCAAATAATAATACAAACGAAACAGGAGGAAATGACATGTTAAAAATAGGGATTGTTTTAGGTAGCACACGTGAAGGACGCGTTAGTCCACAAGTAGGAGAATGGGTAAAAGGAATTGCTGATAAACGTGGCGATGCAGAATATGAAATCGTGGATATTGCTGATTTCCAATTGCCGTTTTTAGGAACAACTGATGGAACAGAACCAGGTATTGCAGCTTGGAATGAAAAACTTGCTAACCTAGATGGATTCGTATTCATTGTTCAAGAATACAATCACAGTATTACAGGAGCATTAAAAAATGCCCTTGATTTTGCTCGTGAAGCTTGGAACAACAAAGCTGCAGGAATTGTAAGTTATGGTTCAACTGGTGGAGCTCGTGCAGCCGAACATTTACGTGGAATCATGGGTGAATTAATGATTGCTGACGTTCGTGTACATCCGACATTATCGTTATTTACAGATTTTGAAAACGGCAGTGTTTTCAAACCAGCTGAACTACATCTTGATAATGTTAATGCTATGCTTGATCAAGTTATCGCATGGAGCGGTGCATTAAAAACTTTACGTAAATAAGAAGGGTTAACAACGAGGAGGGGATGACAAATCCCCTCCTTTTCTGCGTTTGCATAATTTAAGACTAGAGGAGTTGTAAGTTTCATTTTCAATTGATGACGCTTACAATTATGAGGAAAATAGCATATGATAGAAGTAAGGAGGAGGAGAGTTATGGGGAGAGAGTATAAGCATATTGAAACAATGGTAATCCATGAGGGGTACGAGCCGAAGCAGCATATGGGAAGTCTCGCAGCTCCTATTTTTCAAACATCAACGTTCGTTTTTGAAAGTGCTGAACAAGGTGAGAGACGATTTGCAGGTGAAGAAGAAGGGTATATTTATTCTCGGCTTGGCAATCCGACTGTAAAAATTCTGGAAGAACGCATCGCCATGTTAGAAGGTGGAGAAGCGGGACTTGCATTCAGTTCAGGGATGGCAGCTGTTTCAGCCGTATTACTTGCGCTAACGAAAGCGGGTGACCATATTATCTGCTCGCAAGGCTTGTATGGCTGTACATTCGGATTACTACATTTAATGAAAGAAAAATATCATATCACACACGACTTTTCAGAAATGCTGACAGAGGAACAAATAGAGACATTAATCAGACCAGAAACAACGTGCATATATGTTGAAACGCCGATAAATCCAACGATGAAAATGATTGATTTAGAGATGGTTGCAAGAGTCGCAAAAAAACACCATATTCAAGTCGTTGTAGATAACACCTTTTCGTCGCCTTATTTGCAGACGCCGCTAGCTTTAGGCTGTAATATCGTGCTTCATAGTGCAACGAAGTATATTTGCGGCCATGGAGATGTAGTGGCAGGTCTTGTCGTGGGGACACAAGAATTTATTAGTAAGCTAGCAATGACAACGCAAAAGGATATCGGTGGTATCATCTCCCCTTTTGATGCATGGCTTTTACTGCGGGGGTTGAAGACCCTGCCTGTCAGAATGGATCGACACTCATTTAATGCTGAAAAGCTCTTCAAAAAACTGAAGCAACATCCAAGTGTTGCAGCGGTCTATTATCCTGGGGATACGGAGCATCCTGACTACAATATTTCCAAAAAGCAAATGAAAGCCGGTGGCGGCCTTATTTCGTTTGAAATCAAAGGTGACAAGCAGGCAGCACAAAAAGTGTTAAACTCATTGCAATTAATTAAGATTGCAGTTAGCCTAGGTGATGCAGAAACACTTATTCAACATCCAGCCACAATGACTCATTCGGCTGTTCCTGTTGAGTCCCGTTTGAAAATGGGGATTACAGATCAACTAATTCGCCTTTCTGTAGGTTTAGAGAATTGGGAAGACTTATGGGAAGATTTGAATGAAGCGTTGAACAGGATAGGAGCTTAATAGAAGAAAGAGGATGTCCCTCCTCTTTCTTCGGGTTATGACTAAGAATAACTCCTATAAAAAATATATTAAACTAACGTATTCCTGTAGGGCCTCAAACAATGCCCTGCATAACACTCAGTAAGTTTCACTGTATCTCACGAATCGGGCTTTTACTGCCTGTTAAGAGTGTGATAAATTTTTTTCACTCTTTTCAACTGTGGCGGAGTTAAAAATTCTTCTCTTTCAGATAATACCCCTATGAAATCTTTCTTATTTTCGGCTGTCACAGCTAATAATGTACTTTCTGCATGCTGGGGGATCTGCTTGGGCAAACATGTTTGCAAATGCTGCAGGAGAAAAGGAAAGATTTTTTCACTACAGATTGGATCCGTTGCAGCAAGCTTTGATAAAGTCAAAATGCCCTTGTCTATCGTAATGACTGATCCATTTTTTATCGTTTGGAAAATAGTTTCAATATGATCCATGATCATATCAGTAGAAATTTCTGCAATGGTAGATAATGCAGTCATGCCACCCCATACTAACCGATTGTTCCTGCTTTTTAATAATTGGACAAAGTTTAGTGCATATGGACTGATTAACTCAGGTTTACACACGCCTATTTCATATGCGACCTTTATACAATCATTTTGGATCTTTTTATCTTTGTTGGACAGGTTTTCAATCACCTCTTTAATTCCATCTAGGTTATTATTTTCAACTAATTCATGGGCTAATTCTATATTTGGAACTTCGTCATTTCTGTTCATTGTGGATGCTAGTTTGTCAATAATACTCATATATTCCCCTCTCTCACTGTTTACTTACTATTTAAGATACCAAAAGGAGTCAGATACTACCATCTGTTCAAGCTATAAATTGCTAATACAGTGTAATATTCCACAAGTGTGGAATACATTATCCTAAACAAGGCGAAGATCTAATTATTACTGGAGCGGGTTTTTTTGTGACGGGGACAGTCATAACCGCTATTGGATCTGCAAAAGTGTTTATCACAAGTACTGATACTGGACTGGAACTCATAGCCAGTCTGTATGATTTGACCTCACTAAGAGAAGAAAACATAACTGAAACGGAAGAAAAGCGTTATTAATTTCCTAGAATGACAATATGATTGCAAAAAATAGGGAATCATAGATGGGATGGAAAATGCAAAAAATCACAAATTATGAGCAAAAATTTACACAAATCTATGTTTAGCTAGTATAATGTAATGAAAGTGTGTTATCGCACTTTTTAAATGAAGCGGAACTATTCCGCTAAATATGTTTGTCCTTCGGGGTCGGGTGTAAATCCCAACCGGCGGTGATGAAGAAATTCTAAGCCCGCGAGCCTGTAAAAAGGCAGGACTTGGTGAAATTCCAAGGCCGACAGTAAAGTCTGGATGGGAGAAGGACATATGGAACTCATTAAATGGCAATAGTGAACCCTTTATTTTGAAAAATTCAAAATGAAAGGCTTATTTGGCTATATGATAAATCCATAATCTCCCTTTAGCTCCTTAGGTCGTCCCTAGGGGGCTATTTGTACATTTTTTTGTCGAAACATCAAAATGAGAAAGAGGGTGAAAACATGTTTACTGGAATTATCGAAGATGTCGGAACGGTCCAATCTTTAAAAAGAGGGATCCAAAGTATGGCCATTACGATTGAATCTCCGAAAATTGTTGAAGATGTTCAATTAGGAGATAGCATTTCAGTCAATGGCGTTTGTCTGACTGTCACTGAGTTTACGAATCATCTGTTTACAGTGGATGTAATGCCAGAAACCGTGAAGGCATCAACAATCAAGCTGTTGAAACCGGGGGCAAAGGTCAATCTAGAGCGGGCGATGAGTGCGCAGGGGAGATTTGGCGGTCATTTTGTCTCAGGCCATATTGACGGCACAGGTACGATTATGAAAAAAGAACAGAAAGAAAATGCGGTTTACTACACGATAAAATTGGCAGAAGGATTAGCGCAATATTGTATTCCTAAGGGCTCTATAGCTATTGACGGGACGAGCCTAACTATATTTAGGATTGAGAAGAATGAGATCACAATTTCGCTAATACCGTTAACATATAAAGACACGATTCTAGGACAAAAAAACGTTGGAGAAGCCGTGAATATTGAAAATGATATGATTGGGAAATATATTGTTCAACAAATTAAAAATACTGGACAAACTACTGGATTAACAGCAAGTTTTCTTTTAGAAAATGGATTCTGATAAAGGCGGTGTTTAGGATGTTTCAAACAATTGAAGAAGCAATCGAGGATTTGAAGGCTGGGAAAATCATTATTGTTGTCGATGATGAAGACCGGGAGAACGAAGGTGATTTTGTCGTATTGGCAGAAAAGGCAACGCCTGACGCCATTAATTTTATGGCGAAATATGGTCGTGGTTTAATTTGCACGACGGTTACGAATGAACTCGCAAAGAAATTAGACCTGCACCCAATGGTTGAGAACAATACAGATTACCATGGAACTGCCTTTACAGTTAGTATTGATCACAAAAGTACGACTACAGGGATCAGCGCGTTTGAACGTTCAACAACGATGCTTGCCCTTTTGGATCATGATTCTACCGCTAATGACTTTAAACGCCCTGGACATGTTTTTCCAATTATCGCTAAAGACGGCGGGGTGCTCGAACGATCAGGACACACAGAAGCTTCCGTTGATCTTGCCCGTTTATGCGGTGCTGAGCCAGCTGGAGTTATATGTGAAATTATGAATGAAGATGGTTCAATGGCGCGTGTTCCAGAACTTCAAATCATTGCCGAAGAACATCAGCTTACATTTATTACGATTGCCGAATTAATTCGCTATCGCAACCAACTTGAATCAAAACATAAAGAAACACCAGAACATGCTTAATTAAATAACATTTTTAGGAGGAATTATAATGGGGAAAAATTTTGAAGCACAAGTAATCGGAACAGGGTTAAAAGTAGGGATTGTTGTCGGCAGGTTCAATGAATTCATCACAGGAAAATTACTTTCCGGTGCAGTGGATGGACTTAAACGCCATGGGGTTAGTGAGGATGATATTGACATCGCTTGGGTACCAGGGGCATTTGAAATTCCGTTGATTACAAAAAAATTAGTGCAAACCAAACAATATGACGCTGTAATTGGGCTAGGTACGGTCATTCGCGGTGCAACCTCACATTATGATTATGTATGTAATGAAGCAGCGAAAGGCATGGCGGCTGTCGGACTTGAATCTGGAACGCCTGTGATTTTCGGTCTACTTACTACAGAAAATATTGAGCAAGCGATTGAACGCGCTGGTACAAAAGCAGGAAACAAAGGTTATGAATCAGCTGTTTCAGCGATTGAAATGGCGAACTTATCTACTTTAATCGGAAAATAAGGAATACGTATAATTGATTGACGGATTGTTCTGTTACATATCGGCTAATTTGCTGATTTAAATATGTATTAGAATCTGAGGGAAAAAGGAGCCTATGGGCTCCTTTTTTCGTGCTTTGAACAAGAGTGACATATAAATTCCGATTCCAACGCAATTATGAGATTTGCAATTTACATGTCGGGATTATATTTTGTGGAAAAGAGATGCTGCTAGAAGCAGGATTACACTGAAAAAAAATAGTTTACCAATGCACCAAGGTTGGTGCAAAAAACCTCCTTATCGAGCATTGCGATCTGAAAATCAAATTTGTGAGCCAGATTGTCCTGATTGCGTGCCAGTATCGATAGTTTTCGCGCGGGAATGATCCCTTTTCGCGCGAGATTTGCGATTTGCGAGCCGGAGCTGATTGATGACTGGGCATTACGCACATTTTGATAGTTAGTCAAGCGTCGATCTAATTTATGTGATTAGCTTAGACTTTTGGGATATGTACAATATTTACAAAATATTCATCTCATTTAATAAGATGAAATGGTATATTAAGGGTATGGAAATATCATTAGTGGGGGGAATCCATATTAAACATTATCTATTTGATCTTCCAGGGGAAAACGGATGGAAAAGATACTTGCTATCATCGCTTATTATATTGGTTTCTCTTATTGCAGGGAGTCTTCTATATGGCATATTGAGTGTGGTCACAGGCCTTCTAAACGGAGATGGCATCGTTTTTGATAATACATCGGGCGAGTTTGTTGGTATGGACCCAACGCTCGATTTATTGTTTATGAATCTAACGTACGTCATTTGGATGCTAGGGATTTGGCTTTCAATCCGGTTTGTACATAAACGGAAACTGAAGACGCTGATTACTGCCAATGATCGAATCAATTGGAAGCAAATCTTCGGTAGCTTTACAATCTATTTTGGTTTAATGATGCTATTAGAGCTCGTTTATCTCTTAATTTTCCCTGAACATTTTGCATGGAATGAATTTGAATTAGGGAAATTTTTATTCCTATTTTTTGTTGTTTTATTGTTAACTCCTATTCAAACGACAGTTGAGGAGTTAATCTTTAGGGGATTTCTCTTGCAGTGGATTGGAAAGATTGTGATCAACCCTATTGTACTAGGAGTCATCATGGCAATCGTTTTCGGATCGTTGCATTTTTTTAATCCGGAAATGGAGCGTTCAGCTATTTGGGTAGGGCTTGATTATCTATTAGTCGGGTTTATGCTGACGTTTCTTGCTGTGAAAATGGGAAGCTCCGAGCTGTCCATTGGTGCACATGCAGCAAATAATATGTTTCTTTTCTGGTTTATCGGTGATCCACAATCTGTAGGTGGGAGTGTTCCTTCACTTACCACTGTGGTGCACAATGAACCGGCCATTTCCTTAGTATTGGATGGCCTTCTGTTTCTTGTTTTTTATATAATAGTAGTGAAGAGATTCAAGCCAAACGCAATTTAAACGATGGGCGAGAAAAGTCTAGAAAAATGGTCTTTTTTTGCCCCTATTGTTTACGTCAGTCAAAATACTTTCAAGGCATTATGTAATAACTGAAAGCGCGATTGGGATGAATAAATTGAATTATCATAAAATTTGGTATAGAATAACAATGTTAACGTTAACATTTATAGGTCAAAAAAACTGAAAGCTGGTGAAGATATGAAACTTTTTATGGGTGAAGATTTTTTATTAAACAACAAGACAGCGCTTACATTGTATAATGACTATGCGAAGAATATGCCAATTATTGATTATCATTGCCATTTGAATCCTAAAGAAATCTTTGAAAATAAGAAATTTAAAAACATAACTGAAGCTTGGCTATACGGCGATCATTATAAATGGCGGGTTATGCGGGCGAATGGAATCGATGAAGAATTTGTGACTGGAAATGCAAGTGATTATGATAAATTCATAGCTTGGGCGAAAACTGTTCCGATGACGATTGGCAACCCTCTATACAATTGGACGCATCTTGAACTTCAACGATTCTTCGGGATATATGATATTTTAGATGAAAAAACGGCTCCAAAAATTTGGGAAGAAGTAAATGCTCAATTAAACAGTGAGAACTTTGGCGCTAGGGATCTAATTCTAAAATCAAATGTTCAAGTGATCTGTACGACAGATGACCCAACGGACTCATTGGAATATCATGTACAGTTAGCTGAGGAGAATGAATTTAACGTAAGCGTTTTACCTAGCTTTCGTCCTGATAAAGGGCTTGAAATCAATCGGGAAACTTTCTTGCCATGGGTGGAGAAATTGGCAGAGGTTGCAAACCTTTCAATTGAAACATACGAAGATTTTCTTCAAGCTTTGGAGTCTCGTGTCCGCTACTTTCACTCGATTGGTGGCCGAGTTTCCGACCATGCGATTGACGTCATGATGTATGAAGAAACGACGCAAGAAGAAGCAGCGGAAATTTTTGCATCCAAACGATCAGGAAAGGAAATCACATCTGAAGAAGAAGGCAAGTATAAAACGTATACATTAAGTTTCCTTGGGAATTTGTACGAAGAATTAGGCTGGGCAATGCAGCTGCACATCAATGCCTTGCGAAATAATAATACGAAAATGTTTGAGAGACTTGGACCAGATACAGGATACGATTCGATGAATGATGGGCAAATTGCTAAACCACTCGTACGCTTATTGGATGGTCTTGATAAAATGAATGCTTTGCCAAAAACAATCCTATATTCATTAAATCCTAATGATAATTACGTGATTGCCAGCATGATCAATAGTTTTCAAGACGGTGTAACTCCTGGAAAAATCCAATTTGGAACGGCTTGGTGGTTTAATGATCATAAGGATGGAATGATGGATCAAATGAAAACATTGGCAAATGTAGGACTGCTGAGCCGTTTTCTTGGGATGCTGACAGATTCCCGTAGTTTCCTCTCTTATCCAAGACATGAATATTTCAGAAGACTTGTTTGTAATTTGATTGGCGAATGGGTCGAAAATGGGGAAGTTCCCTATGACAAAGAGTTATTAGAAAAAATCATCAAAGGAATTGTCTATAAAAATGCTCAAGAATACTTTGGTTTTGATAATCCGTCAGAATAGCAGAGTGTTGGATGAATCTGCGTATCAGTTATTCTTATGCTAAATAAATTATACGGTCTTAAAGGATGAATGAAATGGTAACGATTAAAGATATTGCAAAACTAGCAAATGTATCTCATACAACGGTTTCGCGCGCCTTAAATAACAGTCCTTTAATTAAAGAGGATACAAAGAAGAAAATTATTGACCTTGCGAATCAATTAAACTATTCACCGAATTATAATGCGAAAAGTCTCGTCTTACAAAAGTCACACACGATTGGCCTTTTTTTCACAAGTATCGAAAAGGGAACTTCTCCTAGTTTTTTCTCAGATACAGTAAGAGGAGTAAACCGTGTGATTAGTGGAGAATATAACTTGTTTGTTCGAGGGATTGACGACTATAAAGACTATTCTTCTATAACGAACCATCGTTTTGACGGCATTATCCTCATGAGTCAATCTGATGAAGACCATATATTCATCTATCATATCTTGAATCAAAAAATTCCATTAGTCGTCTTAAACCGCGAAATGAATGAAACGTTGATTCATAACATCTTATCAGATGATCGGATCGGTGCTTATGAAGCCGTTACCTATTTAATTAATGAGGGCCATCGCGATATTGCAATCATTGAAGGAATAGAGGGCTTTCAATCGACTAAAGAAAGAAAAGAAGGATATATTCAGGCAATGATCGATGGCCAGATTTCTATCAAGAACGATTATATCTGTAAAGGGAAGTACGATATGGCGAGTGGATATGAAGCGATGGAGTCCCTACTTTCTTTAGAAAAACCGCCTAGTGCCGTGTTTTGTTCCAATGACGATATGGCAATTGGAGCGATGAATGCGGCGTATGCTCATAGATTATCTATTCCAGTGGATATTTCAGTAGTTGGCTTCGACGATATTGGATTTTCACAGTATACAAATCCAAGATTAACGACGGTCAAAAGGCCAATTGAAAAAATCAGTATGCAAGGTGCAGAGAAACTATTACTGCTAATGGAGAGGCCCGATTTGCCAGTCGAGCGCATACTAGTGGAAACGGAATTGAAAATCCGGGATTCCGCACAAAAGCTAATTTATTAAAGAACTCATCCCCGAACAAGATTATCGGGATGCGAGTTCTTTAAAATTAAAATGTTAACGTGTGCAAATAAAGGGGGAAAATAGAATGAAGAGATTGAGTAGTGAGATATGCCCGCAATCTAAGAAGTATCCTGAAAAGGTGCTCCAATTCGGTGAAGGGAACTTCTTGCGTGCTTTTGTAGATTGGCAAATTGCTGTTTTGAATAAGGAAACAGATTTTAATGGCAGCGTTGTTGTCGTTCAGCCGCGTGGGTCGGAAAAAATTAAACGGCTAAACGATCAAGACGGACTTTTTACCCTTTACTTACAAGGCATGAAAGATGGCAAAGAAGTAGAAGAGCATACAATCGTGAATAGTATTAGTAGAGGAATTGATCTTTTTAATCACTATGAGAAATATCTAGAATTAGCCGAAAGCGAAGAGCTCCGGTTTATCATTTCTAACACAACTGAAGCTGGAATTTATTATGAACCAACTGATAAGCTTTGTGATGCACCGCAAAAAAGCTTTCCTGGAAAATTAACGTCTTTTCTCTATCATCGTTACCGTGCATGGCAAGGTGATTCCACAAAAGGCTGCATTATCATTCCTTGTGAGCTCATTGAAGACAATGGCCAACGTCTTAAGGAGATCGTCTTGCAACTAGCTGATTTATGGAATCTAGAGAAAGGATTTCACACATGGATTCATGAATCCAATATATTCTGCAATAGCTTAGTTGATCGAATTGTTCCAGGTTTTCCTAAGGATACAGTGGCCAAAAAAACAGAGGAACTGGGATATACCGATGAATTAATGGTTGTTTCAGAGCATTATCATTTATGGGCAATTGAAGGACCAGAATCAATCAAAGAAGAATTGCCAATTGACCAATCGTCCATCCATGCATTTATCGTGGATGACTTGTCTTCTTACCGAACTAGAAAAGTCCGTCTTCTTAACGGTGTTCATTCAGCGATGACGCCAATTGCCTATTTATATGGCGTAGACACAGTAAAAGAAGCGGTAGATCATGAAATCATCGGGGCATTCATAAAAGGTTTGATGTCAGATGAAATCATTCCAGCTACGAATTTATCCAAAGAAGAATTGACGGCCTATTCCCATGAAATATTAGCGAGATTTGCTAATCCTTATATTCAGCATTATTTACTTAGTATTGCTATGAATTCCATCTCAAAATTCAAAGCAAGAAATGTTCCAATTCTACTTGATTATGTAAGGCGAACAAATTCATTACCAGAAAAACTTGTCTTTTCACTAAGTTCCTTATTGTATTTTTACAAAGGGAAGCGGGGAGAAGAGAGCATTCCATTAGATGATGATCCGTCTCTTTTGGAGTTTTTCAGAAAAGAATGGGGGGCGGCATCTTCGATAGATCAATATGAGAAAGTGGTTTATGCGGCTCTTGGGTTACAGGACGTATGGGGTCTTGATCTAAATGACATTCCAGGATTGACGGAAAAAGTGACGAGAAATGTGATCGACATAGAAATGAACGGAATGAAGAAAGCGCTTAAATGTATTGTGGAAGGGGGATGAATGGAAAGGAGATTAGTAAGAGTAAGAGATTTACTTCAAGAAGGGGGGGAAGTACAGGTAAGGGAGTCCGAATTAAAGGATATTAACAGTAGTGATTTAGGATCTAGAAAAGTCAAAAATAAAGAGGGAAGCAGATATTAGTACCAAGTAATAAAACTTAGTGATAAAATGGATGTATCTATCCATATAGGAGTGAAAGTGAATGTATACACCTGTCGCTAAGTTAGTGAGATTCCTGTTAAAGTTACGTGGCAAATTGATTGTGAAAAATATCGAGAATCTGCCTGTAGAGTCTGGCTATGTCATTGCTTGTACACATCGAGGGTGGGTTGACATTCTGGCGCTCGGCGTCTCGATTTTACCTGTGGAAATTCATTTTATGGCTAAGAAAGAATTATTCCAGAGCAAAGCAATTGGTTGGTTTCTAAGGAAAATCAATGCATTTCCTGTTGATCGTGATAACCCTGGTACGAGCACGGTGAAGATTCCGATTCAATTATTAAAGCAAGGTGAGAATGTGGGGATTTTTCCTTCTGGCACGAGAACATCTGATGAGGTTCCGTTAAAGCGGGGAGCGGTTACGATAGCGAAATTAGCTCGTGTGCCAATCGTGCCAGCTGCTTACTCTGGTCCAACCGGTTTTAAAGATTTATTTAAAAGGCAGCCGATTACGATTATTCTTGGTGAACCGATTTATCTAGATTCAGCTAAGAAAGGGAAGGATGAGCTGGACCTTGTAACAACGGAATTATCGGATGTCTTTAAAGCATTGGAACAGCGTATAAGCTCTTAATTGTTTGAAAGTTGTTGTTGTAATGGTAAAATATCCTAGACTGTTTTTGGTGTAAACGCCTTCGCTCATACACACTTATTAAAGTCGTTTTTTCTTTTTACTAAGGCCTTTAATTATGAAGGAAAATGTCAAATTAGGGTAAGCTATAAAATATCTGTTTTTAGGAGGGGTTATATGTACCATCTCTTTTCACATAATGATTTAGATGGAGTCGGCTGTGGAATTGTCGCTAAGCTTGCTTGGGGGAATGAAGTTAAGGTGAGCTATAATTCGATTGCTCGATTGAATCATCAAGTGGCTGAATTTCTTGAAAATGCTACGGGAATGGACACACTCATTATTACTGATTTATCTGTGAACGAAGAGAATGAAAAGAAAATTAATGAATATGTTGCTGCTGGCGGAAAGGCATTGTTAATTGATCATCATAAATCGGCACTGCATCTGAATGAACATGCTTGGGCGTCTGTAACCGTTGAGCAGGAAGATGGCAAGTTAACATCAGCTACATCACTTTTATACGATTACTTAGCTACAAACGACTTGCTTACAAAAACAAAAAGTGCAGATGAGTTTGTTGAATTAGTGAGGCAGTATGATACATGGGAGTGGGATGTAAATCAAAATTTCACTGCAAAGAAATTAAACGATCTTTTCTTCATGATATCAATTGATGAGTTTGAAGGGAAAATTTTGACGAAACTCAATAGGAGCGAACCGTTTCAATTTGATGAGATTGAAAGTAAGTTACTTGATGTTGAAGAAAGCAGGGTAACACGTTACATAAATCGAAAAAAGCGTGAAGTGTATCAAGTGGTTATAGGAGAACATTTAGCAGGGATTGTTCATGGGGAAAACTATCATTCAGAACTTGGGAATGAGCTTTCCAAAGAGTTTACCCACCTTGACTATATTGCGATAGTAATGGTCGGTAGTAAACGAATTAGTTTACGAACGATTCACGAAGCTGTGGATGTTTCTGAAATTGCGGCGCTTTATGACGGTGGTGGACATCGCAAAGCTTCAGGATGTAACTTAACTGAGAAGGCATTTAAACAATTCGTTGAACAAACATTCTATTTAGAGCCGCTAAAGCGTGATGCCTATAACAATCATTATAATTTGAAAGGTGCTCCAAGCGGTTCTCTTTATAAAGGGAAAACTGACGAATCAATTTTTGTGTATCAAAAAGGTAAGGGAGATTGGGTGATTGAGGTAAATCAGAAACCACTTACAACAACATTCCCTTCATTTGAAGCAGCGGAAAAGCATGTGAAAAAGGAATTCTTTGCAGCGTTAGTTAGAGATGCGGATTGGATTGGCCATTTACTAAAATTCTCACCTTATTATAAAAAATAAGAGGGTGTCCCAAAGGGTCAGACCTCACACTCTATGTACCGTTTATCGTGTCATTTACACGTCCTAAACGATATATAGTAGATGTGAGATCTGGCCTTTTTGTTATAGGGCAACCTTTTTTTGACTACTTTTCAGCAGAATTGCGGATAATAAAGTAGGTCATTATAGGAATATATAATGGTACTAGAAGAACCTGCAACGTTAAATCTACCTTGCTATGACAAGGCTTGTTAGGAGCTAGATCGTTATGTCATGGAAATTTATTTTTTCATATGAATTTATAAATCATGTAGCAATTTCAATAGGAATATTTTTACTATTCCTTATTTTTCGGAAGATATTTGCAAAGTATGTTATTGCGCTTCTTTTAAAAGTAAGCCAAAAAGCACCACACACTTTTTTTTATCACATTTTTTTATCATTTGAAAAACCGATTCAGTGGTTGTTCATTCTATTAGGTATTTATGTTTCTGTTTGGTATTTCCCATATTTGGACCATGCGCATGTGTTATTTATTAAATTAGTAAAATCCACGATTATCTTTATTGTCGGTTGGGGATTGTATAACTTAACATCTTCATCTAGACTTGTTTTTGCAAGGCTTAACGAAAGATTCAATTTTGAAATCGATAAGATACTCATCCCGTTTTTGTCTAAAGTATTACGAGTTATCATCGTAGTCATCAGTTTTAGTGCGATAGCAGAGGAATTTGATTATAATGTTATTGGTTTTGTTGGAGGGTTAGGTTTAGGCGGACTTGCAATTGCCCTAGCAGCAAAGGATGCAATTGGTAATTTATTTGGAGGAATCGTTATTATTACCGAAAAACCTTTTACAATTGGGGATTGGGTTTTGACACCTAGCGTGGAAGGAACCGTTGAGACGATTACTTTCAGAAGTACGAAAATACGCACATTCGCTCAAGCACTCGTAACAGTACCTAATGCAAAATTAGCAAATGAAACAATCACGAACTGGAGTGAAATGGGGAAAAGGCGAATTGTGTTCAACATAAGTGTCACGTATGAAACGCCTAAAGATAAATTAGAAGATGTGATTAAACAGATTGAGTACATGTTAAAAAATCACGTTGACGTCCACCAAGACACAATCGTTGTTAAGTTTGATAAATACGGGATAGATGGGCTAGACATTTACTTATACTTTTTTACGAAAACTACCGTCTGGATAGAATTCTTAAAAATAAAAGAAGAAATTAATTTTGAAATAATGGATATTCTTGATAATGAAGGGGTTTCTCTTGCGATACCGAATAGAAGATTGTATGTAGATTCAAAATTAGAAGCAAATAGTAAAGTTGAGTATGAAGGATCTTGAAGTGAGGATACTGATAGTGCATTAAACTGCTGAACTTGGCGACATGATCTGAAAAATTTGCTATCGAAAAAACGATAATTGATAAAAACACACGTCTAAACCATTCAAATTATTTAAATGGTTTAGACGTGTGTTTTTTAGTATGGATGTTAAATGGAGAAAGTTTTGCCTATACCTACGGGCACGACAAATATGAATCATTTGATGATTCAAAAACCTAGAGGCCTCAACTAGCTTATCTGTTTAAAAAGAGGTAACTACTATCATTCTCCACTTTAACGTTTTCAGAAATTATGTCCTATATTTTTCATTCAATCACCAACCTGATGTGCTGTTGAGATTGAATATTATACAAATATTGTAATGGTTCACCTAAAAATGAGCGAATATGTTTTAAATTACCTGGGGCAGAGACAGTATAATATCGTGAACTTCAGGTAATTTTTTCAATAAACTGCTAAATAAAGCACTTTCATTTCTGGGTTTTTATTTTAATTAACCTAAAAATCAAAATTATCTTTCAATTTACATAATCCTGTGTTAATATTTTAAAATATTAAAATATTAACACATTATATGAAAGTGAAGTGATTCCTATGCCACAAATGTTAGCTTTAGTTATTCTTGTATTAATTTTATATATAGGTGACGTAGTAGCTGTTCGAACAAAAGCCTGGGTACCGTCTGTATTCGTTTGTGCTGTACTATTTCTGATTGGATATTGGACATTTTTCCCTACAGACATCGTAGCGGTGGCTGGAGTACCACCAGTGGTTGCGACGATGATGATGTTCTTATTAATTACAAATATGGGGACTTTGCTTTCTCTTCAAGAATTGAAGAATCAATGGAAGACCATTGTCATTGCCCTTTCTGGTGTATTAGGTATTATCGCTATACTATTTACGATTGGAACATTGATTTTCGACTTTAAAACAGTCGTTGTTGCCATTCCTCCATTAGTAGGTGGAATCGTATCAGCGATAATTATGTCTGAAGGAGCCAAAGAAGCAGGACTTGCGTCTTTATCTGTATTTGCAATCGTCATCTACGTTATGCAAGGATTTGCAGGATATCCCATTACTTCAATTGTATTAAAAAAGGAAGGGAAAAAATTACTTGAGAAATACCGTAGTGGAGAGCTGACAATCAAAGATGCGAAAAATGGTGTGGAAGTAGAAAAAGAGCAGGAACTTAAACTTTTCAAATATTTGCCGGAAAAATATAACACGGAATATTTCAAATTTTTTAGGCTAGCCTTAGTTGGTTACCTTGCCTATCTTGTCTCTACATTACTTGCGCCGTTCGTAACGGTAAATGCACTTGTCCTATGTTTATTGTTTGGGATTATCGCAAAAAGTGTCGGATTTTTGGAAAAACAACCTTTACAAAAAGCGAATGGGTTCGGTTTCTCCATTATGGCTCTTATGCTTTTCATTTTCGACGGTTTGCAAAAGGCGACACCAAGTATGATGCTTGAGATCTTATATCCTCTTATTGTTTGTATTATTTTAGCAGTAATCGGAATGTATATATTCTCATTTATTATCGGTAAGGTTTTAAAAGTGAGTAAAGAAATGGCGTTTGCTGTATCGTTAACAGCCTTATATGGGTTTCCCGCAGACTATATCATCACGAATGAAGTCATTAAGTCTTTAACGAATGACGAGAAAGAAAAAGAAGTGCTAACGAGTCATATGCTGCCACCAATGCTCGTCGGCGGTTTCATCACTGTTACAATCGTGTCTGTAATATTAGCAGGAATTTTCGTAGGGTTTTTGTAAACAAGGAGGGGTATTATGGAAGAGTCTCAACATCGAATTGAAAGCCATATAAACGCTTTGAGTGCATTTACATCAACACCTGAAAAAGGGGTTACTCGCCTTACGTACAGCAAAGAAGATTTGCAAGCAAGAAATTATATCAAGGAAAAAATGAAGGAATATGGCCTAACCGTTTCGGAAGATGGTCTCGGTAATATTTTCGGAAAGCTTGAAGGTAGTTTAAAAGGTGGACCAAGTGTTCTCATCGGTTCCCATTTTGATTCTGTCCCGAATGGTGGGGCGTATGACGGGACTGCCGGAGTTGTTGCAGGTTTGGAAGTAGCCGCTCTCTTTTCTGAAAATCATTTAAAACCGAAATATCCTTTGGAAGTCATCGCGATGGTCGAAGAAGAAGGATCAAGATTTGGTGGCGGACTGATGGGATCACGAGGAATTATCGGTTCACTGAGTGCGGATGATTTTAAAAATCTAAAAGACAAAGACGGCATCTCGACGGAAGAAGCAATGTCAAAAATCGGACTAGATTCTTCATTAGCCAAAGAGAGAAAGCCAAATACAATAAAGGCATTTTTGGAAATGCATATCGAACAAGGTCCGATTCTAGAAGAAAAGAATATTCCAATCGGTGTCGTTGAAGCTATTGTTGGGTTGGCTCAATTGGAAGTGACGATAGAAGGGCGAGCAGGACATGCCGGTACAACTCCTATGGATCGCCGCTCAGATGCATTAGTTGCCGCAGCGAAGATCATTGCCCACTTGCCGGATCTTGCAATCGATGAAGGAGAAGGGGCAGTCATCACAACAGGTCGTCTAGAAGTATTTCCAAATGGAGCCAATGTCATTCCAGACAAAGTTGTATTTTCTGTGGACATCAGATCTGGTAAGGAAGAAAACGTACGAAACATGATTCAAAAAACAATAGAATTGATACAGTCTCACAGTGAAAATGGAATCCGAACATCTGTTGAAGAGCTTTTGTTTATTCAACCAAAAGAGTTGAGTACAGACATTCGCTCCTTATTGAAACAAGAGAGTAGTAGATTAGAAATCCCGTATTGCTCAATTAATAGTGGTGCCGGTCATGATGCGATGATTTTTTCTGATGTTACAAATGTAGGGATGATTTTCGTTCCAAGTAAAGAGGGTCTTAGCCATTGTCCAGAAGAATGGTCAGATGCACGTCATTTGGCCGAAGGCGTCCAAATTCTTTTTGAAGCTGCGAAGCACTTAACGGAGGTTGAATAAAAAGTGATTCATCAAAAAATTAAAGAAGCAATTCAGACATATAGCGAAGAACTAACAGAGTTACGCAGAAAATTCCATAGTGAACCTGAGTTATCATGGGAAGAAGAAAACACAACCGCATTCATCTGTGAATATCTAGAAAATCTAGGAATTCCTTATCGTAGAACAAATCCTACTGGTGTCATTGCAAATATTGTAGGGGCTCAGGCAGGAAAAACTGTGGCTTTAAGAGCTGATATGGATGCATTACCTGTTGAAGAATTGAACAAAAATCTTCCTTATGCTTCAAAAGAAGATGGCAAAATGCATGCTTGTGGTCATGATTCACATACAGCCATGTTGCTTATTGCAGCCAAAGCTCTAAATGAAAGAAAAGCAGAATTGCCTGGAACTGTCCGATTAATATTTCAGCCTGCTGAAGAAGCGGCAACAGGTGCACGAGAAATGGTGAAGCAAGGAGCAATTGAAGGCGTTGATAATGTATTCGGAATTCATATATGGTCACAAATGCCGACTCATAAAGTTTCATGTACACCGGGACCATCTTTTGCTTCAGCAGATATTGTCAGAGTGACATTTAAAGGAAAAGGCGGTCATGGCGCTATGCCACAAGATTGCATCGATGCAGCAATTGTCGCCTCTTCTTTCGTCATGAATGTTCAATCAGTTGTATCAAGAACGATTGACCCGCAAAAACCTGCCGTTCTAACGATAGGCAAAATGGATGTAGGCACACGGTTCAACGTCATTGCCGAAAATGCTGTCATCGAAGGGACTGTCCGTTGTTTTGACAATGAAACGCGAGCTCATATTGAACAACAAATCGAGCAATACGCTGAAAATGTCGCCAACATTTACGGTGCAAGCGCCAAAGTTGAATATATCCGCGGAACCCAACCGGTTATTAATGATGAACACAGTGCTAAGTTCGTACAAAAGGTCGCTTCAGAAGCATTTGGTGAGGATGTTTTATATTCTGAAAAACCGACAATGGGTGGCGAAGACTTCAGCTTCTATCTAGATGAAGCCCCTGGTAGCTTTGCATTAGTGGGGAGTGGAAATCCTGAAAAAGATACGGAATGGGCACATCACCATGGCAAATTCAATATTGACGAAGACGCTCTTGGTACTGGAGCAGAACTATACGCACAATATGCATGGGCATATTTGAACGAATAACAGAGTAAACAAAAGAAGGTGCAAAACCAATGGGTTTAGACATTATACACTTCATGCAGACTAAATTTCTTGTACAAAGTGTAAGGTCAAGCTCTTTTGGACACCTTCTTTGTCTTGTTTCTCTGATCCGTTACATGGTTTTTGTTTCTGAAAGAGAATTGCGAGCGGGAACGGGCACACTTTACGAGTCAGAAAAGAGAATTGCGAGCGGAAACGGGCCCTTTACGCGCCAGAAAAGAGAATTGCGAGCGGGAACGGGCCCTTTACGTGCCAGAAAGAGAATTGCGAGCGGGAACGGGCCCTTAACGTGCCAGAAAGAGAATTGCGAGCGGGAACAGGCCCTTTACGCGCAGAAAAGAGATTTGTGAGCCGGAACAGTCACTTTACGCGCCAGAAAAGAGAATTGCGAGCGGGAACGGGCCCTTTACGAGCCAGAAAAGAGAATTGCGAGCGGGAACGGGCCCTTTACGTGCCAGAAAAGAGATTTGCGAGCCGAAACAGGCATTTTACGCGCCGGAATCGAAATTTACACACCAGACTAAAATGAACATATTGTATGGAACCCCATTTTGTCAGAGTACACTCTTTTAAAAATTAATATTTTCCCGATCAGTTCCATCTACTCGCTTTGTCACCACTAATAAAACTGTTATTGCTTCTTAATTAAGCTGCATGCATATTATCTCACCTCTCGTACTTTGTAGGCGTTTACAATAAAACTCATCATTCTTGTCGACAAAGAATGATGAGATAAATATAGGTATATGCAACATCGTTTGAACACCTTGTTTTTGCTCACATAAGCCTGTATCTACCTTAAGGCATAAAACAGTATGATCACACTTCTCACAAAACAGCGAATCAACTACTATAATGAATCGTACGGTGATGACAGGCTTGATCGATCGAAAAATTTTATCCCAAATTTACAAAGTTACTTCATTGGCAGTAACAAGATGAATTCCATTCTCTTTTGCAAATTCTTGATATGTTTCATCAGGTAGGGTGTCGGTAATCAGATAATCAATCTGATCTAATGTGCAATAAGTCATTACAGCAGATTTATCAAATTTAAAATGATCAACCAATAAATATACTTCTGAACTTCTTTCCACAACGGTTTGTTTTATTTCGTTTTCAAGAGGTGATGAATTAGTTACACCATTAGTTATGGAAATACCTGTTGACGCCATGAACGCTTTGTTAATATTATATGCCTTTAATAAATCCATTTTCTTTAAAATCGCAAACGATTTCGTTTTACGGTCCAACATTCCGCCCGTTGAAATGACATTTAAATTTTCATATGGGAGAGAATTAATAATAAAGTCAAGATTATTCGTAATAATTGTCAATTCTTTAGTCTTTAAAAACTCGAACATTTCTAAAGTCGTTGTCCCTGAATCAATAAATATAATATCCCCATCCTCCACATATTGTGCGGCTGATTGAGCAATTAATATTTTTAGTTGTTGATTACGTGAGATTCTTTCCGTAAAGGATACAAGTGTTGAATGATTCACAGCGACTCCACCATATACCTTTTTAATTTCTCCGCTTTCGACTAGCAACTGAATATCACGTCTAATTGTATTTTTTGATACATTAAACACTTTCACAAGTTCATCAAAAGATACAGTTTGATGTTCAAAAATATAATCTCGAATTAGGTTAATTCGCTTTACTTTTATCATAGTTACCCATCCTTATTTACTTATATATTAGTGTTTCGTTACATTGTCATAGAGTTATTAGATGATAACATGTAAATATGTCTCCATAATATAATACATTTTGACAAAATCGACTATCAAGATAATTGGTTATAGTATGTCATATTAGATAGACTATATCAATACTTAACCAAAACTTAATCAGTATATTTAATGACATTAAAAAATATAGATGAATGAGAATACTTTTAAATTAAGTAACCCCTTTCATTGGCTGATTTTTGAATATGAATGTGCTTAATTAACAAAAAATAACTGAATTAAGAGAAAATGTTTGACTGAAAACGCTTTTATTTATATACTCTAATCATAAATTGATCAAAAGATATCCAAAAGATAATAAAATTCAACAACTTTGAATCTTTTGATGGAATACAGTTTTGATAATCAATTAGATAAGTTAGTAAGAAGGTATCAGTGTATCCCAAATTTAAAGTATTCTCAAAGGAGGAACTGACATGTCAACAATAGCAGTAGAAAAACTAAAAAATTATATAAATGGGGAATGGGTTGAAAGCAAAACGGCTCAATATGAAGATGTTTATAATCCGGCAACTAAAGAAGTCATTGCACAAGTACCACTTTCAACAAAAGAAGATATCGAATATGCGGCACAGGTCGCTAAAAAGGCATTTGAAAAATGGAGTAAAGTTGCCGTACCACGACGTGCGAGAATCTTGTTCAATTTTCATCAATTATTAATAAAACATCAAGAGGAACTAGCTCGCCTGATTACGATTGAAAATGGGAAAAATCTGACTGAAGCATTAGGTGAAGTGCAACGTGGAATTGAAAATGTCGAATTTGCAGCGGGTGCACCATCCTTAATGATGGGAGATTCACTATCTTCCATTGCTACAGATGTTGAGGCAACAACATATCGCTATCCAATCGGAGTTATTGGCGGGATTACACCATTTAACTTTCCGATGATGGTGCCATGTTGGATGTTCCCAATGGCCATTGCGTTAGGGAATACGTTTATTTTGAAACCATCGGAAAGAACGCCGCTTTTAACTCAAAGATTAGTAGAATTATTTACAGAAGCAGGTCTTCCAAAGGGCGTATTTAATGTGGTTCATGGTGCCCATGATGTCGTAAATGGTATTCTAGATCATCCTGATATTAAGGCTATTTCATTTGTAGGCTCTAAACCAGTTGGAGAATATGTATACAAACGAGGAAGCGAGAATTTAAAACGTGTTCAAGCGTTAACAGGCGCTAAAAACCACACAATTGTTCTAAATGATGCTGATTTAGAAGAAACGGTGACAAATATTATCGGGGCAGCATTTGGTTCGGCAGGTGAACGTTGTATGGCGTGTGCTGTCGTAACAGTCGAAGAAGGAATTGCCGATGCATTTATGGCGAAGCTAAAAGAGAAAACAGCATCTATTAAAATTGGCAACGGCCTTGATGATGGTGTATTTTTAGGTCCTGTTATTAGAGAAGAGAATCATAAACGTACGATCAACTATATTGAAAAAGGGATTGAAGAAGGCGCTAATCTTGTATGTGATGGTCGTACTAACTCACCTGAAGATGGCTATTTCGTTGGACCAACTATTTTCGATGGTGTTACAACGGAAATGAAAATTTGGAAAGATGAAATTTTTGCTCCGGTTTTATCAATCATTCGTGTGAAAAATTTAAAAGAAGCGGTTGAAATAGCGAATCAATCGGAATTTGCTAATGGAGCTTGTCTATTTACAACCAATGCTCATTCAGTACGTTACTTCCGTGAAAATATTGACGCAGGGATGTTAGGAATTAATTTAGGTGTACCAGCTCCAATGGCACTATTCCCATTCTCTGGATGGAAATCATCATTCTTTGGTACTTTACACGCAAATGGAAAAGACAGCGTTGATTTCTATACTCGAAAAAAAGTTGTCACAGCACGCTATGTAGAACCAACATTTGAATAAGAGGGTTATTTGATGAAGGTAGGCTTGTGAAATATATGAATTCTTGAAAGATTAAGACAGAGAGAGTTTCCTAGTTTGCTAATAGAAGTAGGCTTGAATAAACAACTCTTCTCTGTCTTGATTGAATAATATCATGTACATAATATTTTACCTGTTTCAGATCTATCTGCTAATAGTTTAGTTTTAGAGGTATATCCAGAAAGCGGTCGAGTTATCCGCCCCAAGGATTTGTCTTCCAATATGTGTATACAGAAGATCGTTCATCCGATGAATCAATGACTGTCGAGAATGGCGATATCGTGAACGTGCCAGTAGGGTATCATAAGCATCTTCCTAACTTAGGCGATGAGAAAGGCCTCAGGATCTAAAAACTGTACCACATAATGAAGGTGGCGGTGCGGAGCTGTTTTGCGAAGCCCGCCCCTTTTCTACAGAAAAGGAGCTGTTATCCGAGATGAAATATGAATTTAATACAGAGAGAAAATACGACATCATCGCGATTGGTCGTGCTTGCATTGATTTAAACGCAGTCGAGTATAACCGTCCGATGGAAGAAACGATGACTTTTTCAAAATACGTAGGTGGTTCACCAGCAAATATTGCGATTGGCGGTTCTAAACTAGGGTTAAAAGCAGGATTTATCGGTAAACTTTCTGATGATCAACATGGCCGTTTTATCGAACAATATATGCGTGGTGTTGGGATTGATACATCTAATATGGTAATAGATCAAGAGGGACATAAAACTGGATTAACGTTTACAGAGATCAAAAGTCCAGAAGAATGTAGCATTTTAATGTACCGAGAAGATGTAGCCGACCTCTATTTAAAACCATCTGAGGTTCATGAGGATTACATAAAACAATCAAAGATTTTACTCGTTTCAGGTACAGCGCTTTCGAAAAGTCCATCCCGTGAAGCGGTATTAAAAGCAGTAAATCTTGCTAAGAAAAATGATGTGAAAGTAATTTTTGAATTGGATTACCGACCGTATACTTGGGAATCTGCCGAGGCAACGTCTGTGAATTATTCATTAGTAGCAAAGCAAGCTGATGTTGTTATTGGTACGCGTGATGAATTTGATGTAATGGAAAATAGTGCAGAAGGAAAAAACGAGAATACCGTCAATCATTTGTTTAAACATTCTCCAGAGTTAATCGTGATTAAACACGGTGTAGATGGTTCCTATGCCTACACAAAATCAGGGCAAACATTCAGAGGTCAAGCTTATTTAACAAAAGTATTAAAAACGTTCGGTGCTGGTGATTCCTATGCTTCAGCTTTCTTATATGCTTTAATCTCAGGGATGGAAATTGAAACCGCTTTAAAATATGGCAGTGCATCAGCGGCTATTGTAGTAAGCAAACATAGTTCATCAGAAGCGATGCCGACAGTAGAAGAAATCGAACAATTAATTTCCGGAAAAACTGGGCAAGTAACAATATAGGTGGAGTTTGCAGTATTAGAAAAAACAGCGGCTAATGGATCTAGTCAATAATTAATAATCTGTTTAGAATTGAGGTGATTATTAGTGACGTTAGTTTCTAGGAAGTTAGTATCTATGAAAGAGATGCTAATAGAAGCTAAAGAAGGCAAATATGCTGTTGGGCAATATAATATGAATAACTTCCAGTGGGTAGAAGCTATTTTACAAGCTGCACAAGAAGAGCAAGCGCCTGTCATTGTAGCTGCTTCCGATCGACTCGTAGATTATTTAGGCGGCTTTAAAATTATTGCGACAATGGTTCATACTCTTGTAGAAGAAATGGCCATAACTGTGCCAGTGGCCTTGCATTTAGATCATGGTATGAGTGTTGATCGTTGTAAACAAGCGATTGATGCTGGCTTTAGTTCTGTTATGTTTGACGGCTCTCATTATCCTATTGCTGAAAATATCACGATGACAAAACAAGTTGTTGCTTATGCACGTCCCCATGAAGTTTCCGTAGAAGCAGAAGTTGGAACAGTTGGTGGTATGGAAGATGGGATTGTAGGTGGAATCAAATATGCAGATCCCAAAGAATGTGTACGTCTTGTAAAAGAAGCAGGGGTAGATGCATTAGCAGCAGCGCTCGGCTCTGTTCATGGACCCTATCAAGGGGAACCTATACTAGGTTTTGCTGACATGAAACTAATTTCAGATATGACGGACGTACCGCTTGTACTTCATGGTGGTTCTGGTATACCTGATTATCAAATACAAAAAGCGATAGAACTCGGTCATGCCAAAATTAATGTGAATACAGACTGTCTACAAGCATGGGCAAAAGCTGTTCGTGAAGTGTTAGCGTCTGACACGAAGGTGTATGATGCTCGTACAATACTCACACCAGGTAAAGAAGCAATCATTGCAACAATTAAGGCTAAAATGAAAGAGTACAAAACCAGTAATAAAGCATAAGCGTACGAATGCCATTATTTTCACTACAAGTGTTTACTTCAAAAAAATTGAAGTACTGAGAAAAACCGAGAAAATAAAAGAGAAACTTTACTTTTATTAATAAAAATATCTTCAAATCCTCACATAAAAAAACATGTCCCAAAAAAACTGAACCATTAGAGTGGGACAAAGGAAAAAACACCTCTTATGTTGTATAGATAAAACTATATTACATAAGGGTAACCAGTCCCCGATTAAATATCGAGAACTGGTTACGGCATAAATGTGTTTTTTCTGAATCCCATTTATGGGGTTCAGACTAAAGACGGGCATGTTTTTTTGTTTTAATCATTGTCTTGGCTTAAACGTACTTTAGCTTGCTTTTGTATTACATCGTCGCTATTATCAACTTTCAGTTCTACTGTTGAGCTTGTAGCGCCTTCTTCCTGGCGTTTTTGTTTTAATGCGAAATATGTATCCATGGCAAATACTGCTAAATCTTTATTTAAAGTGAGTTCAGGCTTCCCTTGATTAGCCCAAGGGACAACTACGGCAAAGGCCACTTCAGGATTCGCCGCTGGGGCATATCCGACAATACTTAAATTGGTCGTTTTCTGGAGGCCATTATATTTATCCTTGGTTGGTCCATCATAGAATGCCTCTGCTGTACCGGTTTTTGCAGCAACGGTATATGGCAGTTTCTTTTTTGCGAAATATTTATAGGCAGTGCCACCGGGCTCCATTGCAACTTTCTCAAAGCCTTCATGAATTCGATTGATCCATGAATCCTTCATATCAAGTTTATTTAATACAGTAGGCCTAATTTCCTCTAGGATGACCCCGAGTTCGTCATTACTATTTTCTGAATTTCGGATTTCTTTTACTAGATGTGGCTTCATCCTATATCCTCCATTTGCAATCGTTGACACATATTGAGCCAATTGCATGGGAGTATATGTATCATACTGTCCAATAGCCAAGTCCATTAATTTTCCCGGATTTGTTTCTACACCCTTAAATCCTACCATTTCATTTGGTAAATCAATACCAGTTCGTACACCAAGACCAAAATTAGCAAATGAATTTCGGATGGTCAAAAATGCATTAGGGTTTTTCAAATTTAACGGTTGATTCGGGACATAATTACCTTTTCCTATGGCGATAGCGGTCTTGAACATGTATACGTTTGATGAACGCTTCAAAGCAGTTAAGTCATTGATAGGGCCCATGTTGGTATAGGAACCTTTTGGCGGTGTATTTTTAATTCGCATCGTAGTATCGTTAATAACTTGGCCAGGCTGAATGGCTTTTGTTTGGTAGCCCGTTAAGACGGTAGCTCCTTTTACGCTTGAACCGACTGTATAGGATGTAGTAATATTCCCGAGTGCAAAATCGGTAATGGAGTGTTTCCTTGTTTCCTTGTTCCTCGTATATTGCTTTCCAGCCATTGTTAAAATTTCTCCAGTTCTAGGATCTATTAAAACAACAAATGCTCGGTCAAGAAATTTAGTATTTCCTAAGGCTTTAGATTGAATCAATTTTCTTTCAATCTCTTCTTCAATTGCAAGCTGTAGATCCATATCAAGCGTTAAAACTAAATCATTTCCTCGTTGGCCTTCTGAAACGACTTCTGACAACACAACATTTCCGGCCTTATCTGTAACATTTTTCATTTTTGCTTTCTTTCCTTGCAAAACATTTTCATACTGTGCTTCAATATAGCTTTTTCCTACTCTGTCATTTCTGCTGTAGCCAAGTGAAAGATAGTAATCAAGCTTTTCACTAGGAAGTCCTTCTTCCGATGATGATACTACTCCTAACACTGATTTAAGCGTATTACCATATGAATAAGTTCGGTCCCAATCCGTTGTAATTCCTACTCCCGGCAGTTCATCAAGATGTTCACTGACCGTTGCAAACTCATGTTCAGTCACATTTCTATTTTTTACTATTTGAGGGGTTAGTGCATACCCACTTGAAAATTCACGGTAAATCGCTAGTACTTCAAGCTCGTCCTCTGTAAAGGAATTTATTTCTTCGTCTGTAATTCTTTCAATCTGTAATTTGTATAGATCTTTTTCTTCAAGTTCACCTTCTGTAACCTTCTTTCGATCAGCATTCGTGATTTTTGCCTCTGCTTCTTCCGGATTTTTGAGAATCCAGAAATCCTTACGATCACGCTCTCTTATCTTATCGGTTTCTTTAGTGATAAACTGTGCCAGTTTTTCTGCTGTTTCCAGCATTTCTCTTGCCCTTGTAGTTTGGCTTCTTGTATAGGTGATTGCATTCAACGGTTCATTATCTACTATTACCTTTATATTACGATCATACATTTTTCCTCGCGGTACGGGATTGTTCACAATTACATCTTCGGTTCTTTCGATTTCTCTTTTATAATCTTCTCCAAAAACAATCTGCAAAAGGCCAAGCCGAAGAATCAATAGTGAAAATAAAAGAAAAACAATTAAGAAAAGCATATTTAATCTAAAAGGAATATGAGTCTTTTTCTTTTTTTCTCTTTTCATTACAAGTCATACACTTCCTTTTAAAATAGTCAACTACATAAGTATATATAATATGGTGTTATTTTACTAGTGTGTTAATAGATGGATGTTGAATCGCTGTATTAAAACTAATCGGAACATTAATGAAGAATCTTGGTTGTCTTTATAATAGATTTTCTTCAATTGAGTCTTTGAAACGTTCTTCCGTAATAAGGTACAATGTTTGAATAATCGGAGGATCACTTACGTTGGTCGACTAACGGAGGTGCTTTCTAATATAGTTTGAGTATTATTAAAAATATTGTTCGGTATCATTTTTTCTTGATTATATTTGCGGTTGGTTTTTGGACATAGAGCTAATGGGGGCATAAACAATGAATTTTGACGCTGATTATAAAAAAGAAAAGAAGAAAACTCACAAAAAAATACTTAAAGTATTTTTTATTTTGGGACTGTTATTTGCAGGAATTATAGCTTATGGAGTGAATTGGGTTTTCTTTGATTGGAGCCGATTTAAAGATGAATTAATCAACCAATCTACTTCCAAATGGCACATATACGGTAAATGCTTATCTATCTAATGGTGGTGCAACAGTTTCGTACGCAGTTTTGGGAGAATTAGTTTTTAATAAAGAAAATAAAAGGTCAAAGAAAATATATTGGCAATACAGAGAGGAAATCGCAAAAATAGAATGGATAGATGACAATACAGTAATTATAAATAACGTGCAATTGAAGCTACCAAATGAAACTTATGATTATAGAAGTGGGATAAAATAATTAATAAATTAATACACAATATTACTCCACTAAAGGGATCGATTGTGGAGTAATATTTGCAGAAAATGATCAAACTTTTTTAATAAACCAAAACTCAAATTTGATAGATAAGGATAAGAATCCATTTTGAACAATCTTTTTAAAAAAAATGGATTCTGTTTACTTATCATAAAATGCCGATATATGGAGGTGGTTTAGATCAAACTCTATTTTAAAGCAACAATGGTGGGGGTTAGACTTCCTCTATAAATGGATTTGAAGGATATGTACCACATGAACAATTGTGCTTAAGTCAACAATAATGTAGATTTGCATCTACGCATCATGGCAACAAGCTAACTGAAGAACACAAATAATAAAAATTAGAATTTATCATTGATGTTTCAAATAAATGAAATAACCGATCAAAGCATACGAAGATAAGCTTTGACCGGTTATTCGTTGTTAAGAAATTGTACCATCAAAAAAAGATGGATTTTTATTAGGAGGAGTAGCTTTGTGTTTGCCGACAGTAGTCGTAGACGGAAGTAACAATACAAATCTGCTCAATTTTTCCCGATCAGTTAAGCAATACTTTTTGATGAAATGAGTGGAAAGTCAACATTGTCAAACAACTTAGCGTTCGTATTAAGTCGGCAATTTCCGATCCCTTGAATTCACTGGTTTCACACGAGTTACTTCCTTTGATGAAGAAAATCTGTTATGGAAAATGGCATTGATTTCTCCACCAATCACAAGAATAAGGCCAGTTGCATATAGCCATAGCATCAACACGATGATCCCACCTAGACTTCCATATGTGGAAGAATAATTGCCAAAGTTACTTACATAAAAAGAGAAGGCAATTGAAATGATTAGCCAAGTGATTGTGGCAACGATAGCACCGGGAAGTACATGTTTAAATAAGTATTTCTTATTAGGAGCAAATTTGTATAAAAGAGTAAGTACAATCGCGATGACAACGGAAGCAATGCCCCAGCGTAGTAGATTGAAGATGTTTTTGAGCTCAATGGTAACTGGAACAACTTGATTAGTTATATTTAGAATAACATTACCGAATATCGGCAGTACGAGTACAATAATAAAGGCAACGATCAAACCTAAAGTTAAGGCAATGGAAATCAGTCGAGCCATAATGAAATTTCTTGTTTCTTTAACATCAAAAGCAACATTCATGGCATGCATAAAGGCGTTCATTCCTTTAGAAGCTGACCAAATCGTTCCTATGATTCCGATTGTAAAAAGTCCTCCATATGACTTTGTTACAACTTCGATAATCGTCTCGGCTAACACGCCCGTAGTTTCGGACGGTAAGAAATGATTCATAAAGTTGATTGCTTGTTGTGGCTCAATATTTAGATAGGGAAGAATTGAAAGCAATAAAATGAGTAAGGGAAAGAGAGAAAGCAAGTAATAATACGCCTGTTCAGCAGCTAACCCTGTTGCCCGATCCTCCTTAACCTTGTTCTTAAGCTCTTTTCCGAACGCTAGTAGATGTTTCATTAGACTTCACTCCCGAATTTTTACTGGATAGAAGTCTATTCCCTAGAAATACGAACATAATCCTTGGTTATTCTAAAACTTATCGTTTACCAAAAGAAAGAAGTCCAGATTGGCTTGTAGAGTGATAGATGTTGGGTCCCATAAGAAAAGGGTCAGTCCCCGCAACAACTAAAAACAGTATACGATACGTGTATGAAACACGACATACTGATTTAGAGTGCGAGGTCTGACCCTTATGAGACTCCTCTTTTTTCTTTACTTGATAGCTTTTTGAAGTCTACTTATCAAATGTACTGAACGTCCAGTTCCAATTGCGACCGATTCAAGCGGGTTTTGCGCTAGATGGACAGGAACGACAATTTCTTGACTCAACCAATCTTGAATACCGTTAAGCATCGCGCCACCGCCGGTAAGAACTACACCTTGGTCGACGATATCACCACTCAACTCAGGTGGACAATCTTCAAGTGTAGCACGAATGGCTTCTAGAATATGAAGTAGAGATTCACGAATCGCTTCTTGGATTTCTTCTGAATGTATCGTTACGGTTTTCGGAAGACCTGAGACAAGATCACGACCTCTTATATCCATCGTTTTACGTTCATGCTTAATGAGAGCATGGCCGATTTCTATTTTTATTTGTTCGGCAGTACGCTCTCCAATAAGAAGATTATATTGTTTTCTAATATGTTGAACAATATCTTCATCTAACTGATCCCCACCAATTCGTATGGAGTGGCAGGAAACGACGCCACCAAAGGAGATAATCGCTACTTCTGTCGTGCCACCGCCAATATCAACGACGACATTTGCGGTCGGTTCATCAACGGGCAAATCTGCACCAATTGCGGCAGCAACTGGTTCTTCAATTAAATGCACCTGCTTTGCTCCGAAGCTCTTCACCGCATCTTCAATGGCTCTTCGCTCTACTGTCGTAGAACCAGATGGTGTACACACCACAACAACAGGCTTTCTGATTGAAAGTCCAAGTTTCTTCCCTGCTACCTTCATAATTTGCTTAAGCATTTGTGATGTAATATCGAAATCAGCGATAACCCCATCTTTCAATGGCCGAATCGCCACTATATTTCCTGGTGTTTTTCCGATCATCTCTTTTGCGTCACTACCAACAGCTACAACTTTGTTGGTGTTTGTATCGATAGCTACAACGGATGGTTCATTAAAAATAATTCCTTTGGTTTTACTATAAATTAATGTATTGGCTGTTCCTAAATCGATGCCAATTTCTGTATTTGATAACATTTAGTCACCCCTATTGATTAGAGTTTGACCCCTATATAGCATTTTACATAAAAGTTGCAGATTTTGGGGATAATAATTTGTGGTAATTGTTAACATTTTATAGATGCTCTGTCGAACGAGTGAATATTTCCTGGAAAATACTCGACTATTAACATATCATTCTCGAAAATAAAACACCATGCCAATTAAAGGCACTAATCATAAAAGGTACCATCAGAAAACTGGCTATCTTAAAATATGCGATATCTAGAAAACAGTCAGATATATTATCGTGCTAAGAAATTAGTTGTTGTGATTAACGATATTAAGTATAAAACTGTTTTTTTCAATTCAGAAACCCAGTCCGAATGTTAGTTTTTTTGAAAAAAATAAAAAGGTACTCATTTTTTCTAGTTTTCTACCGATATAAAAGAAAGAGAGTAGAAGAATAAATGAATGGGTGAAAATGATGGATAAAACGTCGATAATTGGTATTATTTTAGGAGTCATAGCAGTCGGAGTCGGGATGTTTTTAAAAGGTGTAGCTATGTCTGCCCTGTTGAATCCTGCTGCAATCTTAGTTATTTTAGGTGGAACAGCTGCAGCCGTCATTACGGCTTTCCCTTCATCTGAATTAAAGAAACTACCAAAGCTATTTAAGATTTTATTTACCGAACAAGAGCTTACGAAGCCACAGGTATTAATCCAAACATTTTCTGAATGGGCAGTCATTGCAAGAAAAGAAGGATTACTTGCATTAGAAACTATTGCAGATCAAGTGGATAATCAATTTTTAAAAAATGGGCTGAATCTTGCTGTAGAAGGGCAAAGTGCTGATTATATTCGTGATGTACTATCTGAAGAAATCGATGCAATGGAAGAGCGTCACCTTGGAGGAGCGGCCATTTTCACACAGGCTGGTACATATGCACCTACACTAGGCGTATTAGGAGCGGTACTCGGGTTAATCGCGGCACTTGGAAGCATGGACAATACGGACGAACTTGGACATGCCATTTCAGCAGCATTTGTTGCAACTATGCTCGGAATTTTTACTGGGTACTTACTGTGGCACCCATTTGCAAATAAACTGAAACGTAAATCATTGGCGGAAGTACGGATTAAAGAAATGATGATTGAAGGAATTCTATCGATTATTGAAGGTGAAGCTCCAAGAACGATCGAACAGAAGCTCACGTCTTATTTGACGGCTGATGAACGGAGAAAATGGCTGGAAGGCGTGAGGCAAGATGGCTAGGAAGAGAAGAAAAATACGTAAGGAAGAACATATGGATGAATCATGGCTTGTTCCTTATGCGGATATTATGACCTTGCTCTTGGCATTATTCATTGTGCTATTTTCCTCAAGTTCGGTCGATGCTAATAAATTCCAACAACTTTCCGGTGTATTTAACCAAATCTTCACGGGTGGAACAGGCGTGATGGATTATCCATCTCCTGTTCCAGGCTCACCAGACAATAAAACCCCTTCTGCCGATGGGGATGGAAAGAATGAGCAAGAAAATCTTGGCCAGGTTGAACAAAAGGAGCTCTCAGAAATACAAGAAAAAGTAAATGTATTTATTAGGAACAATCAATTAAACGATAAATTAGACACCTCGTTAACGAGCGGGGGGTTACTCCTCACAATTCGCGATAATGTATTATTTGATTCAGGAAGTGCCGAGATCAGAACAGAAAATCAGGGAATTGCAAGGGAAATTTCTAATTTGCTGATCATGGATCCACCTCGCAGTATCGTAATAAGTGGACATACCGACAATGTCCCAATCAAAACGGCTAGATATGATTCTAACTGGGACTTAAGTGTCATGCGTTCAGTGAACTTTATGAAAATTCTTCTTGAAAACGATGGCCTAAATCCTAAATGGTTTAGCGCCAAAGGATACGGCGAGTTTATGCCGATTGCTTCAAATGAAACAGCGGTTGGACGAGCCAAGAATCGGCGTGTGGAAATTCTAATTGTACCGCGCAATCCTATAAAGTGAAACTTCAATCAGTGGGGGTTCTTCTTCCACACTGATTGTTAGTCCCGTTCTACTGTCGCTAAGATCTTCACTATCGTTTCGATCAATCGACAGTACGAACCCGATTGGTTCAACTATGCCTTTAAAAACCACAAAGGCAAGTTTCGCTGTATCTCACCAATCGGGCTTTTACGGGCAGTTATCCCCCACTTACGATTCTTCGTCAGCCCTAAGCCTAAGGTGGGGGTTACTGCCCGTTAATGCGGGATAAAGAAATGAAGAAAATGAACTTGGCTACTTGAATGGCATCGGAGATACTTGCTGTTTAATGGAAGTCAGGTTTTTCATATTTCCACATTAGATCCTGCTTATACAAGGGATGCTTACTTGAAACAGTGTTTTGGTTGTAAAATCCGACCCGAATGAGATATACTTTTTGTCTTTGAAGAAAAATGCATTGTTATTCATATCTTTGCTTTTTTGCAGTAGAATAGAGTTAACCGTTATTTTAAAAGGAAGTGTCCAGAGTGATTGTATTAAAATCAGAACGAGAAATTCAGGCGATGCATGAATCAGGAAAGATTCTGGCCGCATGCCATCGGGAAATCGCCAAGCTCATTAAACCGGGTGTAACAACTTGGGAGATAGAAGAATTTGTAGAAGGCTTTTTAAAAGAGCATGGAGCAAAACCAGAACAGAAGGGTTACAAAGGGTATCAATATGCCACTTGCGCAAGTATAAATGAAGAAATCTGTCATGGATATCCTAGAAAAACGCCATTGAAAAATGGGGATATTGTTACGATAGATATGGTAGTTAATTACAATGGAGCGCTATCTGATTCAGCGTGGACGTACAAAGTAGGAAATGTATCCAAGGAGACAGAACGCCTTCTTCAAGTAACTGAAGAATCCTTATATCGAGCAATTGAAGTATGTGTTCCTGGTAACCGTATCGGGGATATTGGTCACGCAATCCAATCTTATGTAGAGGGAGAAGGCTTTTCAGTTGTTCGTGATTTCATCGGACATGGTATTGGAAATGTCATTCACGAAAGTCCTGAAGTCCCTCATTACGGATTACCGAATAAAGGACCTCGCTTAAAGGAAGGCATGGTATTCACAATCGAACCGATGGTGAATGTTGGTACATACAAATCAGTGCGTGATCCAAATGGCTGGACAGCATCAACGGCTGATGGGAAATATTCCGCGCAATATGAACATACAATTGCCATTACGAAAGATGGCGCATTAATATTAACGAAACAGTAAAATGGATGGAAATAGAAAGTCTCATATGGGTCAGACCACGCACTCTAAAACAGTATGTCGTGTTTCATACACGTATCATATACTGTATTTCGTTGCTGCGAGGTCAGACCCTTCTTCGTTCTAAAAAAAGTTGAGGGGTTTCGATGACCCTTATCTAATGGTGAATGATGATTCGGAAATTGAGAATGCATGCGTGCATTTACTGGTTCGTTAAATAGGATTACTCGTCAGTTTCGCTCATTTGCTGCCGATTGAAAGACAATCTCTCACTCCGCCAAATGATTTGTCTTGTTCTTGGCAAATATAAAAAGGGCCAGACCTCACATTCTATACACCGTTTATTATGTCATTTAAACGGTATATAGGAGATGTTTGGTCGATGACCCTTTAAGAGGATGTTCAAAAAGTCCGGGAAAAATAGCTGTCGAATTTCTTCGTCGCTCATTAACGACCCTCTGTTAAGATCGCGCACGTCCTGTGCAAGTCCGGTCCTCACGCATTACTGCATACGCGCAGGTCTAGAGACTATCGCTCCTCGAACTTCTCGGCTCTTTTTATCCTCCTTTTTGAACACGCACTTTAAAATTAGCTGCGTAATTTGCCTAGTTCTTCAACAATGGCTTGCATTTCACTTGGGCTGAAATTGGATTTGCGCATGACCATTTCGTAAATGTCTCGCAGTTCCTCATACATTTCAGCATTGAAATGTGTGGATTTTACAGCTCCAATATTCATCATTTTCAACTTTTCTTTTATCTTTTCGACCATGTAATCAACTGTTTCTGCTGTGTTGTGGGACACATCCATGATATCATTCCTTTCGTTCCGTTCATTTAGTTAATCTTGTCACTATTATGGGGAGAAGTCAATGAAAAGTACAGGTGTTTCAATGAGTGAAAAAGCTTGATAATGGAAAAATAACAGATATTTTTTACAAAGATTTCCCGGTTGGTATATGATGGGAACATGGGATGGAAATAATGAATTACATACACACATATATAAATTATGAAGGGAGAGAAAAATTATGAATGAAAAGCATGGATTAAAAAAAAGCATTTTCTTGAAGTCGATTTTAGTAGGGGCTGCGGCTGGAGCAGTGATTAGTTTATTTGATAAAACAACGAGAACATCAGTGATTAGTTCTGGGAAAGGATGCATTCGAGAAATGAAGTCCTTTGTGAAGAATCCAAGCTCTGTATTCACTCAAGTTCGTGAAACAACAGAACAAATACGAACGACAATTGAACAAATTACTGAGGATGCTGTGTTCATTTCACAAAAGGTGGAGGAATTGAAAGAAATTCCGCCGCAATTGGCACAAACAGTCATTGAAACGAAAGAAGCGATCACTGCAGAAATGACGAATAATAAGAACGAATAATTTGTTGGGTAGAAGTTGTATACTGAAAAAACTCATGATAAAGGAAAGATATTTTATCTCATTAGTGGGCAGCCAAGCATGAAGCAAGCTTCACCAAAAATAATGAAAATGGCTATTTTCATGGGAGTGGGGAATCGGTATCCTCCACTGATTGAAGTTTCACTTTATCGGGCAAAGTAATCTTATTGGGGTGGCTGAATGAAGGCAATCGCTTATGTTAAAAAAATGATATTGAGAATGGACCAAGATGATGTAGGAGGATTGGCCGCACAGTTGGCTTATTTTTTCCTGCTTTCACTTTTTCCATTGCTACTTGTTCTCATTAGCTTATTACCGTATCTCCCTATTTCACAAGATGACTTATTAACGTTATTTGAAAGCTTTGCCCCTGCTAGTTCAATGGCATTAATTGAGGAAAATATCAACCAAGTGATGCAAGCAAATACGAAACTGTTATCGTTTGGAATCATTGCGACCATTTGGTCAGCGTCGAATGGTTTAAATGCCATCGTTCGTGCATTTAACCGTGCTTATAATGTCGAAGAAACGAGAAACTTTTTTGTTGCCAGAGGGATGTCAATCCTTCTTACTATTGCAATGATATTTGTCTTTATGATTGCACTCTTGCTTCCTGTGTTTGGAAAACAGCTTGGGATGTTTTTATTTTCCTCGTTTGGCTTATCAGATGAGTTTCTGCAAATTTGGAATGCATTCCGTTGGCTGGTCAGTGGAGTTGTGCTTGTCATTGTTTTTAGTATGTTATATTGGCTTGCTCCGAATAAAAAGCAGAAATGCTTATATGTGATACCTGGCGCTTTTTTTGCAACAGGAGGCTGGATTGTTGTGTCGCTTGCGTTTTCCTATTATGTTGATCATTTCGGAGGGTTTACGACTACATATGGAAGCCTTGGAGGAATCATTGTGCTTATGATTTGGTTTTACTTGACCGGTATCATCATTATTATCGGTGGGGAAATCAACGCTCTTTCAAGTGAACGGAAACATCCAACTTGTTAAACTGAATGCCGAAAATTACCTTCATGAACGAGTAGAATGAGGCCATACTATAACAGAAGCAAGTAGTAGCTTCAAAACGGTTAGGGAGGCGTTTGTGTGCCAAAAGGTCAGCAAAAAAACGGTAGCACGAAGCAAAAAGGAAAGAATAAGCCGAAGCAAAAAACATCCGGTTCTGCTAATGGGCAGAATGGATATCATTAGTAAGTAACCGAAAAGAGTCAACCTCGCATCTAAACCAGTTGTTGCGAGGTCTGACTCTTTTTGTCTTGTTATTACGTTATTGTGCGTTCAAAGGGTTCATCAAGCTTTTTGCTTTCATTAAAAAAGGTAATAGAAAAGAAAATGATTAGGAGCATGATGCTTAATGCGAAGAAAAATCCTCCATCGATATACTCAATCACAAGCCCACTAATAAATGGTCCAATAATACTACCAAAGCTGAAGAATATGCCACATAATAAATTTCCGGTCGGCAGCAAGCTGTTCGGCAGTAAATCAGCCATATAACTAATGCCTAATGAAAAAGTAGAACCGACCATGAACCCTGCAAACAAGAAGCAAAGTAACATGCCAATTGCGGACTGCGATAAAAAGCCTGCAGTAGTAAAAATAACAAATCCAGAGAAAAGCACGATCATTAAAATGTTTCGTCTTCCAAATTTGTCACTCATGATCCCAAGCGGAATCTGAGTAACTAAGCTGCCCGCAGCGAACGCTGGAATGATAAAGGATAGGCTGTTTACATTAATTCCCTCGCGTAAAGCATACACTGGAAAACTCGCATTCAGTGTTGCTTCAAGAAAGCCAAAACCAAAGGGCGGTAAGAAGGCAACCCAAGCATAGCGGCTGACTTTTGAAAACCGTTTTAGTGTTCCAAGCAGTGAGGCCGTTTCAATATGATGATCCTGTACTGGGTACTCATTTTTTAAAAGAAAAACAGTGAGCCAAACGAATAAACTCATTATAGAAGAAATGATAAACGGAAGGCTTTCGTTCACGGTTAGGAGCTTGACCATCAATGGACCGAACGTAAAGCCCAAGCTGAAAAATAAACCGTAAACGGCAATGTTTCGACCTCGGCTTTGAGTAGGTGAAATCGCAGTAATCCACGTCTGGGTCGCAAAATGAAGCGTATGATCGCCAATTCCGATTAGAAATCTTAAGAGAAACCAAAACCAAAATGATTTCCACATTGGAAATAAGGCCAACGAAAGCACGACTGTAAGCCCGCCGAACATGATTAAAGGCTTATAACCAAATTTACGCAATGGTTCTTCCACAATCGGTGATATTAATAAAATGCCGATATACAAAGAAGCGGCATGAAAACCATTTAACGAAGAACTCACACCGTCACTTTCGAAAATGACTGCAATAACGGGTAGAAGCATCCCTTGAGAAAACCCTGAAATGCCGACTGTGCAAACTAAAATACTGAAAAGTAATTTCTTATCCCGGTTTAACATGCTGTAATATCCCCACCTCATTTTTTGTGGGAGAATAATGAAATAAATAGGTAGGGGGTAAACGGCCTTTTAATCCCCGATCTGTTCAACTAACCCCCACTGATGAAAGTTCCACTTTATTCTCCTAAAATAATAGATTGCCTCTATTGATCGTACATGCTCATTGATTCATTATGCAAGCTTTAAAATGTCCCGCATTAACGGGCAGTAAGACCCCCACCTCAAGCTTATGAGATACAAAGAAGATAGGTGGGGGACAAACTGCCCGTAAAAGCCCGATTGGTTCAACTAACCATCAGTAGGGGATGAAGAAAACCCCTACTGATGGAAGTTTCACTTTATCCCGCATCAATTGTTTATTGAATTAATAAAATGGGAAAAGCAGGAGATAGTATAGAGGAATGGAGGGTGAAAGGAATGGGTAATAAAATATTTTTGGTGCTTCTAGCAGCCGGTGTCCCGTTGTCGATCATCGGTTCCATTCTGCATTGGTCAACCATCTTGATGTTCGTTGTTTACTGTCTGACGATTATTGCACTTGCAAGTTTTATGGGCCGAGCGACAGAGAGCCTTGCGATTGTGATGGGACCTAGAATCGGCGGATTATTGAATGCAACGTTTGGCAACGCCGTTGAATTAATTATATCGATATTTTCTTTGAAAGCTGGATTGCTTGGGGTTGTCCTCGCGTCATTGACGGGCTCTGTACTAGGAAATTTATTATTAGTCGGAGGGTTGTCCTTTTTTGTAGGAGGAACAAAATTTAAACGACAAAAATTTAATGTATTTGATGCAAGGCATAATGCTGGATTATTAATTTTTGCGATAGGCTTGGCATTTGTAATTCCAGAGGTGTTTACGGAAAATATGAATGAAAGTAAGACGATGTCATTAAGTGTCGGCATCTCAATCATTTTAATTATCTTGTATCTTGCTGCGTTGTTCTTTAAACTTGTCACACATCGAGGCGTGTACCAGCCTACTGAAAAAGCAAAACAGGTAGAACATGAAGAGGAAGTGCCAGAATGGAGTAAGAAAACAGCGATTGCTGTCCTATTTGGGGCAACGCTTGTGGTGGCCTATGTTTCTGAGAGATTGGTTCATACGTTCAGCGTTGTCGGCGAGACATTTGGCTGGTCAGAGCTGTTTATCGGGGTTATTATCGTCGCTATTGTCGGAAATGCAGCGGAACATGCATCAGCTATCCTTATGGCTTATAAAAATAAAATGGACGTGGCCGTTGAAATCGCTGTTGGATCAACATTGCAAGTCGCCATGTTCGTAGCGCCTGTCCTCGTCTTAATTTCTTTATTCTTTCCGGTTACCATGCCACTCATCTTCACTTTGCCTGAATTAATCGCCATGGTAACAGCGGTATTATTAATCATCATGATTTCAAATGATGGAGAATCCAACTGGTTTGAAGGTCTAACCCTTATAGCTGCGTATGTAATCATGGGAATAGGATTTTATTTATTATAAGTAAACAAAAAAATGGCTCACCCCGACTTGATTAGGAGAGCCATTTTTATTCAATTACAGTTTGTAAGTACATATAATCATCCAAAATTATTTTCACGCAACTTTATGTGTCATGGAACCAATAATTCTAGAAGTAGTCACCATCCTTTATGTTTCGTTTTAGTTAAATAATCGTGTAATAAAGTAAAGGTTATGGAATCGTCTTTATAGGCATACCTCCTTGACGTGATGTGGACTGAACGATTTCCCCTCCTTTATTTAAATGTAAATTTATTATATACTTTGTAAATAAATTTGTAAATATTCAGAATATTACATTTGTGTTACAAAACAACAAAATCTCAATCTTTTTTACCGAAAGGCTGTTTTCACATACTTTGTTGCTCTTCAATCATTTTTACACTAATAACCCGGGTTGATTTCCGTTGTAGAGGCGGTCTCAGAAGCCTCCTCCGTGCTTTGCACTTGCGGGGTCTCCCTCAACACGCTTTTCCCGCAGGAGTCTCGCACCTGTAACGAAGATCAACATCTGTTCGAATTGGTTTCTTGCTAAAAACAACAATCTTTACGAAAAGAGCCTACCGAAAAAACACAAATCTTTTTATTCAACGTCTGTATATAAACGCTAGGTCTTACAAACGATATTAACAAAACCTAAAGGAGTGCGTCATGATGAAGCGACTTAGAGTATGGGTGATTGTTAGCGTTTTACTAGTAGGACTTCCTTATTTAGCAGACGAAGCTTTGGCTACTCAGAAGGAGAATACGCCGGTAGAGAAGAAGGGTAACACTCCCGCAGTGAGTAAAACGGTCGTTCCTCCATCTGTTTTAAATATTGCAAAGGAAAACACGTATCCGAACTCGACTCAAGACTTACCCTTTTTACAACCTAGTGAATTCGCCCAATCCTTAATAGATACTTCCAAAATAAAAATTGAAAATCCTGAATTAATTCATTTGCTGAATGAATCAGCTGTTGGCAAAGCACCGTTTTCATTTGGGTACAGAGCGACAATTTATTTAGGACATTGGGCGCTGAATTATCAATCGACTGAAACAGCACCAAATTGGGAATATCAAAAAATCAATACAAATTTCTTTGATAACCGTGCTAATTTGACACCACATCCGATTCATTATGTTCAAGAGATGCAAAAAATTGTGCGCGGTGGCTTAACGGCTAAAATACCGGCTTCACCAGACGTGCAAAAAATGATGCTAATTAAAGCGGCTGAAAAAACCAAATTACCGTTGGCGTTTGAAACGATTATTGGTGGAGCAACTAAGAAAGATCAAGTGTATAATATACCGGCAAGACGATTAGGCTACTTGAATGCCTATGCTTCAGCCATTAACGAAAAAGGAAAAGTCACGTATGGCGAGGTGTATGTCATTTTAAAAGGTAGCAAGCGTTCCTTGTTGATCAAAAATATTACCTCCCAAGGAATTGGTGCATGGATTCCGGTTCAAGACCATCTTTCGTTCAACTTTATTGCTAGTGAGCAGCCAAGATAAAGTGGTTGGTTTAATTTAAATCAAAAGGTCAAACCTCATATTGTATGAAGTTTGACCCTAATCCTTAAATTATAGACTTTCTTGTTTGGAAGTCCATTTTGGGATAATATGCGTTTTTGACCAGTACATTTGGACCTAAGCATTTAACTGCTGGGCAATGACAATTTAATTCTCTAGCAAGCTTGGAGTTCATCCATGTTTCATACGATTGTGATAGCGGCTGATCGATAATATTGCCGAGTGATGGGGCATCGCCAAAATCTGTGACAATCACATCCCCCGTAAAAATATTCACGTTTAAGCGAGAGCGGCCATCAGGATCATTTCGAACCGTTACCTTCTTCGTGTCATATAAGCGTTTCAATAACTTCACATCTTCCTCGTTATTGCTGCACGAATAGAATGGAAGGGTGCCGAACAGCATCCATACGTCCTTATTTCGGAAATCGAGCAGTTGATGAATCGCTTCCCGCATTTGATCAAGCGTCAATGTTTCTAGTGCAGAAGCGAAATCGCTAGGATACATCGGATGGATCTCATGTCGCTGGCAGCCCATATCCTCAACAATTTGCTTATGAATATGCTCTAGATGAGGAAGCGTCCGTTTATTCAACATCGTTTCTGCAGAAACTAAGACGCCAGCTTTCGTCAAGGCTTGCGAATTAAGAATAATATTATCAAATAGTTTCGCTCGCTGTTCGCGAGTTGGCTTTCTGTCCATCATTGCGAACCCTGTATCAATGAATTCATCAGTCGTTCCCCAGTTATGCGAAATATGTAACACATCTAGGTATGGAATGATCTCTTCGTACCGAGCAAGATCAAGGGTTAAATTCGAATTTATTTGGGTTCGTACTCCGCGTTCATATGCATATTTTAACAGCGGAAGGACGTAATTTTTCACTGATTTCCTGGAAAGCATTGGTTCGCCACCAGTAATACTAAGCGAGCGTAATGTTGGTATTTCGTCAAGACGACGAAGAATGAGGTCCAGTGGAAGGGCGTTCGGATCTTTAGGCTGAAGGGTATAGCCGACAGCACAATGTTCACATCGCATATTGCACAGTGTCGTCGTTGTGAACTCAATATTGGTAAGCGTCATTTTTCCATATTGTTCAACGTCCATATATGCTTCCCATGGATCATAGTCAGGTGAAATCGGTTGTATTGCTGGAATATTGGTTAAACTGGTCATTATGATAACTCCTTCAGTATGATTACATTCCTATTATGGGCAATCAAAAAATAATGTCAATGGGGATCAATGATGTTAACATTGCACTTTCACATTATGTTCGATACGATTAGAAGGCGAAAGGAGCGTGCATTATGGGAAAGCAAATTACCGATAAAGATGATCAATTAGTGTACTTGAAAGGGCGTCTAACGATGTTTATCGAGGTCTTGGAAAACATTGATCCAGAACACACTGAGCTTGAAGACATTGATCGCTTAATCAGCATGATTGATGAACTGGAAACGAAAATTGAACAATTCAAACGCTAATATATATGATACAAAAACCCTGAATATTTCAGAAGAACCACTCCGTCGCCCAAGAGGAAATGGTTCTTCTTCTAATTCTGAAATGATTAGGTTTGTGACCAACCATTCTTGCAGAGCAGTTGCCCTCACGTTCGCATTGACTTGTAGCACAGCATCTTACAGAGAGAAATCCTTCAACGTTTCGTCGATTTCCTCTTGCGTAATCCCGATATATCGTTTAGTGATCGAAGAGGCGGAATGGTTAAAAATATTCTGCAGGAATGCCAGATCCTTCGTTCTCCGATAATACGCATAGCCAAATGTCTTCCGCATCGTATGCGTGCTGATGTCATCCCGTCCAAGTACGTCTCCGGCCTTCACAAGCGCTCTGTAGGCTTGTGTGGGAATAATCGGACTTTTATACCCTTCCGACTTGTAAACAAGTACTCTCCGTCGCTCATAAGAGCCGTATAATCTGCGATTTCTTTCGCCGTTCGCAACGGCTGCACGTTCTTTTCTTTCATGATTTCCCTCCGATATCATACATTCAATGTATGATGGTGTTATCTTAACAATAAGACTAAGTTATATCAATGAAATGAATGTACGAAAATATGTAATATCATACATTCATAAAAACACATTATTCAACTACGGGGCAGTTTAGTTGAATGAGAGTGTTTACATTCTAAAAATTTATTATAATCAAAAAGATTGCTTTGAAACGGGGGTTTTACCAATGATGATAATCGAACAAAAATAAATAGGAATAAAGTTAGACAGAATCTATTTGTTCAAGCGAATTCCTATTTCTTAAACAAAATCAATAAATGAATAATAGTTAATTATCGGGAGGAATAGCTATGAACAAAAATTTACAAGAGAAGATTACGGATATTCAGAATAAGGTTGATTTTTCAGGTTCAGTATTTGTTGAAGAAAAAGATAAGGTGTTAGCAGAACAAAACTTTGGTTATGCAAATCGTTCTGATCAAATAGAAAATAACTCTGCGACCCGTTTTGGAATAGCATCTGGATGTAAATTGTTTACTGCAATAGCGGTCTGTCAACTTGTTGAAAAGGGGAAAATCTCTTTTGACTCTAAATTGACCGATTGTCTTGATATTGAATTAAAACACTTTGATGAAAAAGTGACTGTCCATCATTTACTGACACACACTTCGGGAATACCAGATTATTTCGATGAAGATGTAATGGATGACTTTGAGGAACTTTGGGTTGCAAACCCTATGTATCACATAAGAAAGTTAAAAGATTTCTTACCATTGTTTCAAGATGAGCCTATGAAAGCAAAAGTAGGAGAATCGTTTCACTATAATAATGCTGGTTACATTTTATTAGGATTAATTGTTGAACAGACAAGTGGACTTGAATTCTCTGACTACATTCAAGCACACATCTTCAATAAGGCTAATATGACGAATTCTGGGTATTTTGCATTTGATTCTCTACCGCCAAATACAGCATTAGGCTATATCGATAAAACTGATGGAACTTGGAAAACAAACATCTATTCTTTACCTGTAAAAGGTGGTTCAGATGGTGGTGCATTTGTAACTGCTAATGATATGGCTAAGCTGTGGACAGCACTTATGAATTATCAACTTTTAAATGAAACGTACACAAATAAGCTTTTATCCACTCATACACAAGTCAATGAGAGTGGCTATTATGGTTATGGTATTTGGATTAAGAAAACCACAGAAAACAGTATTTTTAAATACCACATAATGGGTTATGATCCAGGGGTTAACTTTAATTCTGCTCATTATCCTGACATATCCATTAATGTAGTTGTTTGTTCTAATAAGTCGGATGGGGCGTTTGATATAATGAGTGGAATAGAAGAAGAATTGGTAAAAATAAAAGACTTAAAATAGAGATGCATTAAAAGAACCCTACTTTCTGGGTTCTTCTTTTTAAATACGTGGTTATAAAACATTAGATGAAGAACCACCAGGAACATATGATATTTGCAATATTTGTTTTTGGGAAGACGATGGAGTTCAATATCGAGACCCTGATTATGAAGGTGGTGCAAATGGGGTTTCATTAAAACAAGCACAACAAAATTTTATTAAATTTGGAGCTTGTGATGAAGGTAGTTTGAAATATGTAAGAAAACCAAATAAGGAAGATATAAAAGATCCTAATTGGAAAACGTTTATTTAGAGAAGGTTAATAAGCTAACGGGTACTAGAAGGGAGTTTATATGAATTGAATGTAAGAGAAGAATATGAGAACTACATGGACACGTATTTTCCTAATATAAATCCCTTTCCTTTTTATGTGAATAAAAAATCAGCATGGATCCGATTTGAATTGGGGATTCCAGGTGAATGGAGAATCAGTGAAACGAACTACTTAAACACTGCTTATCAAAAAGCTAAAACTTTATTTGATGAAATCCACTCTCCGAATGATGAAATCTTTTTATTAATTGTTGATTATACAGTATTTAATAAAAGATATAAGAAGACAAGGATATTTGATCGATACATAAAAGAAAAATCCTTGAAACGAAGGCTACAAATCGTAGAAAGTAGTTGTCCTGACCCTGATTTTGACGAAGAACGTTTCACCTACTCATACATAATTAAATGCAAAGTCTCTGAATTATATTATCTAAAATTACTTAGGGATTTATCATATGTTGATTTTATGAAACAGCCTCCCGTAAACCAGAGTTGTTTCATTATAAACACAAATACAAGCACTATCTTTCATATGTATGATGATAGAGGATTAGATTTACTTGCCAATCATAATGATACTATAAAACATATTTATCAAAAGTATAGTTCGTGGATACTAGACTACGATAGGAAAGAAATTGATGAAGACTTTGTAATGGGATTACATGGCATCGAAGAAGAAGATGCTGAACGAAATGAAAGGATAGAGAAAGATGAAAAGCTTTTATTAGAATTAGAAAAAAAGGATATTGTTCTTGAATTACCTCATAAACCAATTCACATGTTTGAAGTGGTAAAAGAGCAAGTGAGAAATTTACTATCACATTTGAATTCAATGGGATATGCAACATTAGAAGATCATTCAGATGTCAACAGCGATTCAAAGCTAATTACTTGTATGAAGCCATGTCAGTTATATCAACACCAAGTTTCAATTCAATCAAGACTTATGGCCTTGATAGGAAAGAAATATGAAGCAAAATACAAAGGGTGGTCTATATAAAGAAGACTCATTTGTATTATTAATGGTTCTTGTTAAGCCAACAGTTGGAGTTAGTAAAATAACTTTAGGCGCCATTTTTTAACAAGCAGTTAAAAGGATCTTCAACTGAAGATCCTTTTTCAGTACCGATAAGGGTGATTATGTAAACTCCTCTTGAAATAAAATAAGAGGAGCTTTTTTATCTAGCTTATTAGGCTAATGGGAGACATCGGTTCAAGAAAAAGCCCCTTATTCAATTAACGATGCAGGTTACTTGAATAAAATGTGTTAAAATAATGGAAATGTTTAACTGGTGAGGTGTAATAAAATGAACGGTTGGCTATATGGCTTATATGCCTTAATAATAGCGATAGTCTCTATATTTACAGGGGAATTAGTAACATTTATAATGCTTGGATTTATTTTAATAAGCCTTCAAAATATCCATTCTACCTTAAAAGAGATATTAAAGGTCAATAAGGAGAAAATTGACTAACGGGTGCTTTAATTCAACAACAAGACCACCAAATTGGTGGTCTTTTTAATGTACGAAAATCACTAAAATCATACATTTGTTTTAAAGAAAAAAGTGCCCTAAACGATCAAATTAATTTAAGACAGCCTGAATTTTAGATTGGTAAGAAAAAAACAAAAAATCCGTTTTCGATAGCGATTTAGATAATTAGACTATTCCAATTAATGATTAATGCTTGGGTTGATATCTATACATAATGAACCTACTCCTTTAACAGCTTATTCAGCAGAACAACGACAAGTAATGAAGAAACCCAGCTGATCTTCTAGTTTGAAGGTAGCTGGATTTTAAAGTTAAATGAGAAAACAGCACTTAATGAGAGGTGATAATTTCCTGAAATATAATATAGTGTAAATTCCATCAGGTCAACTTACAATCCCTTTATATGTCCATTTGTTGAATCCGTTTAATTAACTCTTCAAGCCAAGAAATTGTGTGCTCTGTTCTAGTTGAAATATAGCCACCAAGAAATTCTTTAAGATTTTCTTTATCTTTGTCTACCTGAATCTGCTTGTCAAAATCCATAATATGCTCCCAATGAGCAATAAATATTTTTAATTTTTTTTCTAGTATTTCTACTACTTTATCACGATCCACATACTTGATGTTTAATAACCCTACCACCATTTCACTAATAGTATCCGCATTTTCAAACACTTTGTAGATTTTTTTCGGTAGTTCTTCACGACCTTTAGTTAGAATCCCAAATACTTGTTTATCAGGTCGATGTTCTTCTTTTATGATTTCGACTATCTCAATTAAACCCTGTTTTACTAATGAATCAAAATGGTAGTACAGTTTACTTTCTGTCACCCCACCTAGTTGATCTAATGGAACGGGATCTGAAAGCTGTTTTTTTATTTTATAAGGATAAGTGTTACCCTCCATTAGTTTGCTCAATATAAAAATTTGTGTGTCCATTCTCTATGCTCCCTCAAGAATAATTGTCCTTAATTTAGCAAAACTAAGCTGTGATTTCAGTAGTATTCTTAGCGTCTGTGGCCGGAACATCTACTGACATTGGTTTGTGGAAAATCGCGACGATAATAATATTAATTAACATCGCAACCGCGCCAACAGCAACCATTGACCAAATATATGGACTTGGACTAATGCTTCCATATAAGTTTGCAAAGTACGCTTGTACCGAGTAATACATTGGTGAAATGTGGCTCATCCATTCATATGGTAAGTACATCATTTCACGTGTAATTGTGGCACCATTTGCTAATGTTTGTGTAAATAAAATTGGTAAGTTTAAAATCATTCCGCCTTCACCTAATAAGAAGATTGAAATCGCTGTGAAGTTGAAGCATACCATATAATTTAAAGTTTGTTGCCCTACTAAACTGAAGAACAGGTCACCACCACTTGGCTCATTGATTAAATATGCTACGCCTGTAGCAACTAGTGACGATACAACTGCAATCACTAACGCAACTAATTGTACATAAATGAATAAACGTGTTTTGCTCGCTTTTTTACGGCTTGCTTTAAATGCGCCTACTAATTGCATCGACCCGATCATCGCACCAACATAGCCGGCCATTGTTAAGAACATTGGTAGCATATTATTATGCATACCGTCTGGTATTTCGTTAATTGTAACTACATTTCCTACATAAGCCGTTTCTATATTTTCCGCTACTTCCGCAGCTTGCTTCTCTGGTACATTTAAGTTCATTAACACGTCTTGTGCTGTTTGTTGTGAGAATTGTGCGCTTAACTGGTTGTTAATTTCCGTAACGATTGAATTCATAGTAGAAGAAACAACTGTTGCCCCAGCTTCATTAATTGTAAAGTCGATACTGGATGAAGTCTCGCCATTTTTCATATCTGCAGAGAATGTTTCTGGAATGTGCACGACTAATCCTAAATCATTTTTCTCTAAATCTTTTAAGGCTTTTTTATTCGTTAAACCCGTCTCGATTTCGTTAAACGGTAAATTCTCTTGTAACTGGCTGGCAATCATTGCCCCGTATTCACCAGCATCCTCGTTGACAATAGCAATCGGTAATTTATCGATATTTCCTGGAATTGCTGTATAACCAGGTAAGAAGATGCCTAGCATTGCGATTGCGTAGAAAATCCCCATGAAAATTGCAGCATTCGCACCTTTTGTTTTTAAGAACTGAGTAAATTTCATATGTTGCATCCTTCCTCAAGATAAAATAAATTATTTTCAAAGCACTTTAATCAAAGTACTTTGAATAGAGTGTGTTGATAAATGTACTCTATTCTTTTTATAAAGTCAATTGTATGTATGGTTAATTCAATAAGAGCTTCCTAACTAAAAACCCCGAATAAGTCTGATCTTATCCAGGGTATAGTTTAGTTATATGAATGTCCGCACGATTATTTCGACTGTTTAGTTACATAATCATTAAAGTCAGAGATGCTTGGGTTGGCCATGTAATGACCGCCTTCCACTTGGATCGTCTGACCTGTAATGAATTTGGACTCATCAGATGCAAGGAATAGAACGGTATATCCGATATCATCCGCTTCACCATGGTATGGCAATGCATTAAATTTCGCAAAAATATCGAGTACAGCAGGAGGCATATTATTTTTCGCTGCAGGAGTTAATATAAGACCTGGAGCCACTCCGTTACAACGAATATGATCTTTACCATACTGAGCAGCGATATAACGAGTCAAATTCACTACAGCAGCTTTGGACGCCCCATATGCAGATCGTACAGCGTCACCTGTAAATCCAGCCATAGAGGCTGTATTGATAATGGAACCGCCTCCAGCTTTAATCATGTGAGGAATCGCAAATCTGCTTCCCAATAGCACACTTTTTAAATTCACATCCATCAGTCTGTCCCATTCTTCCAAATCTAAATTTACGACATCCAGATCTTTATGTAGGTTAGTCAAACCTACATTATTAACAAGTACCGTAATCGTTCCATATTGTTCAATTGTGAAGTCGACAGCTACCTGGATTGAGTCTGCTTTTCCAGCATCCAAGAAAACTCCAACTGCTTCCCCACCTTGTTTTTTTATGTTTTCAGCCGCTTCTTTTGCTCCTGCTTCGTTAAAATCAGCAATCACGACTTTTGCGCCTTCCTTAGCCATCAATGTGGATATCGATAACCCTATACCTGATGCCCCACCAGTCACTAATGCTACTTTCCCTTGCACTCTTCCCATAATAATCCACCTTCTTATTAAAATATGTTGCATCTTTCCTTAAGTTAAAATACATTTTAATCAAACCACTCTAATTATAATACTTTAATCAAAGTGGTTTGATTAAAGTACATTAAGCAATGTACTCTATTCTTTTTATAAAGTCAATTGTATGTATACTAATTTTAGTTATTTAACTAAAATTACCAAATAAGGTTAATTTTATAAGGATTATAGTTTAAGAAAATATGAGAAGAAAAAGCGATATTGTAAACGATATGAATAAAGCAATACATCGCGTATCGCCAAGCGATACCGCACTATCAATACGGGAAAAGAAACAGATATCGTATTTTTAGAAACGCAATATGATCAACTTTTGAATAAAGATATGGCAGTAGAGTATGCAGCCATAAGAGAGAAAGTTGAATCTATGGAAGAATACACAAGAGAAATTGTTTCTTCAGTTGAGGAATTGATGAAGAAATATGAAGAAGAAAAACGGTTGTTTAAAGAAAAGTTAGATTTAGCAGTGGATTATATACAGAAGCAAGAGGAAATCCCGAAAATGAAGAGAAAAAGGGCACTTAAAAATAGATTAAACAGTAAGGCGCTTTGGTGAAAGAAGAATTAATTGATTATAAGATTGATTATAAGGACTCGCTTGTTGAACAAGAAGTAAAGGAGTGATACATATTAGTCATGTATCACTCCTTATTTTTATGGCTTCTTTAATTTAAGTCACGATAAGGTTATAAATAATCAATCTTTTTTATAAAACTACATCTTACTAAAAACAGCTATAAGTCGATTATATGACATAAGTGAGGTCTGCCTCTTAACTAATTGCTCATATTGACTGTTCCACGTACTGCTTTTTTTCCATGTAAGAAATAATATAAGAAGATGCAAGCAAAAATTACGATAGCCATCGTCATATACAATCCGCGAAAGCCCATGACAGGAATTAAAGATCCTAGAATAAATGGTCCAATCCCTACTCCTAAATCAGTAAAGATAAAGTAAGTAGACGTGGCCAACCCCATTCGATGTTTTGGAGACACTTTAATCGAAATCGCTTGAGCACTAGACATAAATGTTCCATAGCCAAGTCCAACAAATACTCCAGCTACTAAAAGGGAATAGCCAAGATGTACTTGACTAAGAATGAGCAAACCGATAGCAAAAAATAAAAAGGCTGGATACATCACAAAATTTTCACCTTTGGTATCAAACCACCGGCCAGTAAACGGTCTAGATACTAAAATTGCTACAGCATACACAACAAAGAAGAAACTAGCGACATCAACTAAATGAATTTCCTGTGAATAAGATGTAATGAAGGTAAGAATACTTGAATAACACAATCCAACAAAGACAGCAATGATTGAAATGGGAAAAGCTTTCGTTTCAAAGAAGTTGCTAAGCTTAAATTCTTTCATGTTTGCTAATTGTTCTTTTGTAAATTCCACTTTGGCCACTTTTAAGAAGAAAGCAGCAATAAAGCTAACAAGTAACAGAATTGTACATAAAATGAAATTCATATTAAAGCCGACATGTTGATTGATAAAGATGCCTAAAAATGGTCCGATTGCAGCAGCAAGAGTCACGCTCAATGCATAATAACCGGTACCTTCCCCGCGTCGTTCATTCGGAATAACACTTGCGACAATGGTTCCTGTCGCTGTTGAAGCCATACCAAAAGCAGCACCGTGTAAGAAACGAACCACTAAAAGGGTGGCCATGCTGTTCACGACAAAATAGAGAAGTGTGACAATTAAAATCGAAATAAAGCCAATATACAACATCTTTTTTCTACCCACTTGTTCAATGGATTTCCCTGAGAAAAGACGTGCAACGAGTGCCCCTAATACGAAAATACCAGATGCAAGACCTGCCATACTTGGTGAAGCGTGAAATTTCTCAATCGCATACACGGATATCGTTGCGATTAATAAGTAAAAAGTGAAATATAGGAAAAAGTTTGCGGTAGAAACGATTAGAAAATCCTTCGTCCATAATTTCGGTTTATTCATTTTATTTCCCCTCTTTATTATTTAGATTTTCTCGTATCAATGGAAAAACCTGAAAAGCAGCCTCCAGCATATTTTCAGGAATGTCTTTCATAATCATGTGTTCCAACTCCGTAATCTTTGCACGGCATGTTTGATAAATTTCTTCACCAGAATCGGTAAGCTCAATAATTTTTTCACGGCGATCTTTTCCTGGAATTTGTTTAACAAGTAGCATTTCTTCCAAACGATGAACAGATCTCGTAATAGAAGGTTTTTCGATATTGTAATGGCTAGATATATCCACAAGAGTGGAAGGCCCGTTGTTTTTTACGAAAAAAATAACCTGCCACAAAGAGTAGGAAAGGTCATATTCGCCGAGCAGCACATTCAACTTGGTAATGAGCGGTCTGTATACAGATAAATAATGCCGAAAAAAACCTTGCAAGTAGATCTCTCCTTTTGAAATAATGGTTACCTTTATTAACTGTTAACAAGGTTAACTATACTCTTTTTCTCGAAATTGTCAAGTTAGATAGGAATGAAAAGGCGGTTGGCTGATATATTTGCAAATCGGCTGATATAATAATTAAAACGGCTGATAAAATAGTAAATGGGCTGATATTGTCTTTCGCAACTCTTTTTTCACCATACCCATTACTCATACCAAGGCAGTTCTGCTTTCATCTTCTTGCCTTTTTTCTTTTTCTTATCGGTAATTTGCCAGTCATCGTCTGTTTTCTGCAAGACATACACGTAGTTTGTCCCATCCGCTCTTTTAAATAAAACATAGCCTTGGCTGCCATTTATAAAGGTAACGGGGTCAATGACATTTTTAAACGGCGGTTTAATCTCAGGATTTAGCAAAGTTGTTATAATTTTTTCTGCAATATGAGCAAGAGGTATAAAATCCTTCTGTATTTCAGATTCAAATAAAAGCTGATCATACGTATACATCTGATAATCTTTTAAATGGAGCTCAAATGTTTGTTGGATATCGGCTAGAGCTTCTTGATAAAATTGCTCCATTTTCTTTTCTTCCTCGTCCCCGAGATGAACGAAATCTACCATTTTTACTGCATCTGGTTTTACTTCGAAGGTAATCGTATCCGTGCCATAGGGCGGATTATGGGCATGTTCAAAAGTCATCACTTGCACCTTTACAATACAGTTAAATCCACCTTCTTCTACTCTTTGAATATGGACGATTTTCGCATCATATAATCCGTATTGTTTGCTTGTTTGATAAAATTTTTGAATCTCTTTAGAAATAGCAGGATTTAGCGTCGATAGTAACGTATCATGTAACTCTTGATAATTTGGGCTTGCCGTAACGATATTCGGTTGCAAAATAAAATTCAAGATAATGAATGTAAAAATATAGGCCCAATTTTTCAACGTAATTTCCTCCCCAAGCATTTACGGTTACTATGTCCCAACACAAAATATATTATGAGCAATCATCTTGAGCGGATTCAAATCATATATGTAGAAGGAAATTGGCTTGGACATATGGAATGTAAGTGTATCTACCCTGAGATGTCTTGCGTATATGTGTCTGACTAAACCTAATAAGAGGTGGTTATGTAAATGGCGCAATTTGTGAAGGTTGAAAAGGAAGCCAATCTAGCGATTATTACGATTATGAATCCCCCTTTGAACGTCATCAATAGACAGGTTTTTCGAGATTTAAAAGAAATCTATACAGATATTAAGGATGATCATGAGACGGTTGCGGTTATTATAACGGGATCCGGCTATACTGCATTTGCAGCAGGAGCAGATATTAAAGAATTTCCAGACATGTTCGGTGATGAGAATATAAGACAGCAAATTAGCGAATGCCATGAGGCGCTGGATCTTATCGCTACATGTCCAAAGCCGACGATCGCTGTCTTAAACGGCATCACACTCGGTGGTGGCTGTGAGCTAGCGCTTGCTTGTGATATTCGCATCGCCGAGGAACAGATTCAAATCGGCCTACCTGAAGTGAAGCTTGGCTTATTCCCAGGTGGGGGTGGTACACAGAGATTACCCCGCCTAATAGGAACAGCAAAGGCGAAGGAGATGATGCTGACGGGTGACCCGATATCCGCACTGCAAGCGGAAAATATCGGTCTCGTCAATCGGGTCGTTAGAAGAGGACACGGCCTAATCGAAGGGAAAAATTTAGCAGCTAAAATCGCTAAAAACTCCTTGCAATCATTATCGAGGATCAAACAAGCCATTGATGAAGGCTATGAAACCTCGATTGACAGAGGACTTCAATTAGAGGCTGAATTGTTTGTCGAGGTTTTTCGAACAGAAGATAGTAAAGAAGGCGTTTTGGCATTCATCGAAAAACGCAAACCGATGTTTCAGCATAAATAAGCGACTGCAAAGCAAAAAGAGCCAAGATTTGTCCCATTAAGGGTCAAACTTGGCTTATTTTATTCTGATTTAAAACCCTCTACTTATGGAAGTTTCACATCAACATCCTTTTCTCCTTCAGTCGTTTCTTCATCAGCATGAAATGTCGGTTCGACTATCTCTTCATTTTTTAGACCGCTTCTAAAGAAATAAATAAAAATCATTCCGATAATGCCTAAAATGATGATAAAGCCAATTGTTACGAGCCACCACAAAGTCATATAAACTCCCCCTTTGTACAGGTATATGCCGAAACCTAGATTTTTTTCCAAATTCCACTTCGTATAATTTTAATCTTGGTTCAAACACTAAGTAAAAAAGAGCAGAGGAGCGGAATTATGAAAAGGCTTATAATCGTACCAATGGTACTGATGTTGTTCTTCGTCACACAGCTGGAAGCTTTCGCAACAAATTCGAATGCACCGAATCATTGGGGCTTTAATAAAGGAAAAAATGAGCAGCCTGCACAAGCGGGTACCAAGCTTGATGAGATGATGAAGAAGCATGGTGCTTTATATAAAGGAAGCTCAGACAAGAAGAATATTTATCTAACCTTTGATAATGGCTATGAAAATGGCTATACAGCTAATATTCTAAATATCCTGCGTCGCCAAAAAGTGCCGGCAACGTTTTTCGTGACAGGGCATTATTTGAAGACAACGCCAGAATTGGTTGTAAGAATGGTAAAGGAAGGTCATATCGTCGGCAATCATTCCTGGAGTCATCCAGATATGACGTCAAAATCGGACGAAGCTATTCGAAATGAATTACAGAAAGTAAAAGAAGAAACTGAGCGAATTACAGGGCAGAAAACGATGAACTATTTACGCCCACCTCGAGGAATCTTTAGTGAGCGAACGATGGCCATCGCCAATCAAGAAGGATATACCCATATCTTCTGGTCGCTTGCCTTTAAAGATTGGGTTGTCGATCAACAAAAAGGAGCTAACTATTCGTATAGTGAAGTGATGAAGCAGATTCACCCTGGTGCGATTCTTTTGCTGCATACTGTATCCAAGGATAACGCCGAAGCGCTCGATTCGATTATTACTGATTTGAAAAAGCGGGGGTATACGTTTAAGAGCTTGGATGATTTAATGATTGAACAGCAACGGGCAAATCCGATGTTGTACTAGGGGTCAGACCTCACACTCTTTATATGTGTCATTTACATGTCGTTTAAACCAGATAGAGTAGAGGTGTGGTCAGACCCCGGGTAGATTTTATTAGAAGAGCAATCATTTATATGCTATTCTTGTTGGAAAAAGGAAGCAATGAGGGTGATAGGATGGCTACTACATTTAAAATCGTACAACCAAAGATTCCTTATGATGTAACTCCAACAGACTTTCAATATATGGACGAACCTTATTTTGAATTGTGTATCATAAGCGATTGCTCGATCATCGGTGAAGATATCCAGCGAATTAGATTTGAACAAGTGATATTTAAAAATGTGACCTTTATTGATGTATCATTCCGCAATATCGAATTAACAGATGTGATTTTTGAAAAGTGTAACTTATCCAATACAGATTTTAGCGATGCCATTATTCATCGCGTTGAATTTAAGGAATCGAAACTCCTAGGTTTGAATCTTTCCGATGCAACATTAGGAAATGTTCGGTTCGAAAATTGTCATGCAAACTTAAGTAATTTTGGTTTTGCGAAATTAAAACAGGTTCTGTTTGATTCGTGTTCCCTTTGCAATGTCGATGTATTTGAAGCTACGTTTAGTAAAGTCGCTTTCAAGCAATGTGATTTAAATGAAGCAAACTTTATCGGAACTTCGCTCAAAGGCGTGGATCTAAGTAGCTGTCAATTTCAAAGTATAAGCATAGCACTGGAAGACCTTAAAGGCTGTGAGGTTTCAACAGAGCAAGCAATTGGTTTTGCTGCTTTGATGGGATTAAAGATTAAGGAGTAAGAAAAAGCCAATTCTTCTAAACGTTGAGGAATTGGCTTTTTATATTTATTATGACAGAAGGGCAGAATGATCCCTTCAATTCTTCACAACAACTAGTAGACATGGGATTTAACCAATTGTGACTTATTAGGAATACAGTGCAAAGGCTAGAAATATTCATGAATTCATAACGAAAAAAGGCTCGAAGAAATTTCTCCAAGCTTCTTTTTAGCTACAATTGTACCGGGATAAGATCATTAAAGCTTATTCGGTCAATGAGTTAGAGGTCTTATTATTTTTTATAGTTGCGTAAATTATAAGGACTAAAAGAATGAGTCCCAGAACAAGCGATGATCCAGTAGTCCCTAGATTTAACCCTCCTTTTTCAGTTGGTTTAGTAAGAAGATCTCCAAATGTTGCTCCAAAAGGGCGAGTTAAGACAAAGGCAACCCAAAATAAGAAGACGCGAGAAATTTTTGTAAAATATTTGGCTAAGACGATGAGAGCTAATAGAATTCCGATTAAAACGGCTCCACCTACATATCCTAGACCAGAACTATCCGCCAAGAAATCGCCTAAAGCTGTGCCTAAAGTATTGGAGAAAAGGATGGCAACCCAATAAAGAATTTCAACTTTACGTGTGCGAATATCATGAATATTCAACGAGCGTTCACTAGCATACCAATAGGCAAATATAATTAATAAGATACAAACTAATATCGTAGAACCCATTGCATATCCTAATCCTAGAGTACGATCCATAAAATCAGACATCGTTGTACCAGCGACGGCGGTTGATGTAATAACCAGCCAATAGATGATAGGGTAATACCTTTTGGATAAAAGTTGTGCTATAAGCGTAATAATAAACAGAGCAAATAAAATAATCGTACTGACCCCGTATCCAACCCCCATCGTCATGGACAACAAGTCACCTGCTGTTTCGCCTAATGTAGTGGCATCAATCTTCATGATCCAAAAGAGAAGCGTGACTTGTGGAATTTTATTCATTTGTGATTGATCTCTCCCTTCCATAGTATGTCTTTTCTATTATGTTGAATAGTCCTACTAGCTATTCATAGGTGTTGGTTTAGTAGGGGATTGTTTTTTTCAACTCAAGTGTAGAGGGTAGAAGAAGACTATAGGTTTTGCCGCATCTCTATGCTTGATCCGCAGCCGACAATTTTTCCAGGTACCGCACCGTATCACAAATATGCTATAATACGTGGAAAACTGTTAAAGGAAGGTATTATGTGGACGGAAACGATACAGGTAGAAGCTCCTTATAATTTTGATTTAGTTCTTGACCGCTTACGCTTAGATCCTTTACATGTCATTGATTTTGAAGAGCGGACGATTAAGGTGCCGCTATATATAGAAGAAACACCGCTTGTCGTTCACATTCAAAGTATCGGCAATACGGACAATCCGATGTTTATTTTGCAAGGGGAGCGAAATGAATATAAGGAAGAAGCACTTAAGAGAGTGAAGAAAGTATTCCATTTTCATGAACCATTATCAAAAATCGTAGCTCACTTTCAAGAGACAGACCTACAGGCATTATTTACCGAGCATCACGGTACACCTATTGTGTTAGACTTCGATTATTATAGCTGTCTTGTGAGATGCATCATTCATCAACAACTGAACCTCTCCTTTGCCCATACGCTGACAGAACGCTATGTAAAAACATTCGGCTTTGAAATAGATGGTGTGCCATTTTTCCCGACACCAGAACGTGCATCTCAATTAACGGTGGAAGAATTGCGTGATATTCAATTCAGCACGCGAAAAGCTGAGTATGTGATTGGTTTATCGCAGAAGATAACCACTGGAGAGTTACACTTAAAACAACTAGCAGAACAAACAGACACGGAAATCATCGATACACTCGTAAAGATAAGAGGAATTGGCAATTGGACAGCAGAAAACTTCCTGCTATTTGGCGTAGGAAGACCGAACTTGTTTCCGGTCGCTGACATCGGCATCCAAAGGGCTGTGCAGCAATTATATAATTTGCCACAAAAGCCGACCAAAGAAGAAATGCTTAAATATAGTGAAACCTGGTCGCCCTATTTGAGCTATGCCTCCCTTTATTTATGGAGAAGTACGGAAAAACGGAGTGAAAAGAAATGAGTCAAACTCAAGATAAACAATTGGAAGTCAATCAAACCTTTCCATTAACGATAAAACGACTCGGCATCAACGGAGAAGGAGTCGGCTATTTTAAGAAAAAAGTCGTCTTCGTCCCTGGCGCCTTGCCTGGCGAAGAAATCGTCGCCATTGCAACAAAAGTAGATACGAAATTTTCTCAAGCAAAAATTAAACAGATCCGCAAAGCGTCACCACATCGGGTTGCAGCACCTTGCCCAGTCTATGAACAATGCGGTGGCTGCCAGCTGCAGCATCTTAGTTATAACCAGCAGCTTGTCGAAAAACGCGATATCGTCGTTCAAGCAATGGAACGCTACCTACGCGTCCCAATCGAATCATTAAACATTAAAGAAACGATCGGCATGGAAGATCCATGGAATTACCGAAACAAAAGCCAGTTCCAAGTCGGCATGAAAGAAGGCAAAATCATCGCCGGACTATACGGTGTTAACTCACACCAACTAATCGATATCCCAAACTGTCTAGTTCAGCATAAATCAACGAATAAAGTGACGCGGACTGTGAAGAAAATCTTAAAGAACCTAGATATCTCGATTTATAATGAGCGCAAGAGAAAAGGTGTAATCCGCACCGTCATCACACGTGTAGGTTTCGAAACAGGAGAAGTCCAAGTCGTCTTAGTCACAAGAACCAACGAAATCCCAAGAAAAGACGAACTCATCAAGCAAATACGCGATCAACTACCAGAAGTGAAATCACTCGTCCAAAACGTGAATGATCGAAATACGTCCGTCATCTTTGGCGACAAAACGATTCACCTAGCAGGAGAAAGCATCATCAATGAAACACTTGGTGACTTATCTTACGAACTATCAGCTCGTACCTTCTTCCAGCTGAACCCTGTCCAAACGGTCAAACTTTACAACGAAGTCAAGCAAGCAGCTGCTCTAACAGGACAAGAAAAAGTCGTCGATGCCTATTGCGGAGTCGGAACCATTGGCCTCTGGTTATCCGATCAAGCCAAAGAAGTTCGCGGCATGGACATCATCAAAGAATCGGTTGACGACGCCAAGAAAAACGCCAAAAAACACAACCGAAACAACGTCCATTACGAAGTAGGCAAAGCCGAAAATGTCATGCCTCGTTGGGTCAAAGAAGGCTTTAGACCAGATGTCGTTGTTGTGGATCCACCAAGAACTGGCTGCGACCAAGCATTACTACGCACGATGATGAAGGTAAAGCCGAAGAAGATCGTTTATGTGTCTTGTAATCCGTCTACTTTGGCGAAGGATTTGCAGGAATTGAGTAAGCTTTATAAGGTGGAGAGCATGCAGCCAGTGGATATGTTTCCGCAGACGAGTCATGTGGAGTGTGTGTCGCAACTTATATTAAATTAAACAATTATCTTAAGGCTCAGTTTAACCACTGAGCTTTTTGGTGTGCTAAATTAAACCATAAAGTCATCAATTATTAAGGATTCAGCTATCTAGCATCTGTCGAAAAAATCTACTAAACTTCGAGGAGTGACAGGCAATTATCTTATTTGACCATTGTTATGTCGAATCGATGAAGTATATGAGAAGGCTTTTTATGAGTGGTATTTAAAGGAAGTGTATAATAAACTTAATGCAAGTGTTGGGGTACCAGTATCATATAGAGTTAGAGTGATTATTAAATAGTTTATGTTTGGAAAAAGTCAAAAAGATACTATTGACTTAAATTTGCAAAAGCTAGCCTGATATGTAGCTAGTTTTTTATATTTAGGGTATAAATTCAGTTATATACAGGGATTATAGTATATTTTGTTAAAATAAAAAAAGAAAAGGAGATTTTTATTAATGAGTGCAATAACTACTTTTGATAGTACGGTTGAAAGCTTATCGGATTTATTAAGTAGCATTAAAGAATTGAGAACACAGTTACCAGACTTTCAAAGAGGATGGGTGTGGGATGATGAAAGAATAAAGAACCTTTTAATTAGTATTTCTTTATCCTATCCAATAGGGTCAGTTATGATGCTTCAAACGGGCAATCCTAATGTACGATTTGCTCCAAGGCCAGTCGAAGGTATCACCGGAGCGTCTCAAGTTGAACCTGAAAGACTTATTCTGGATGGTCAGCAACGATTGACTTCGCTATTTCAATCCTTAGTATTAAGAAAACCTGTAAAAACAAGGGATTTTCGAGGAAAAGAAATTTTTCGTCACTATTACATAGCTATCGATAAGATAATTGATCTTAATATTGATAGGGATGAGGCAATAGTAAGCGTTCCTGAAGATAAGATTGTTAAAGGACCGGGTAATGTTATCATTGCAGATTACTCTGATACTTTGAAAGAATGTGAGGCTGGGATGCTTCCAATAAGCTTAATCCTTCATCCGGCAGAGTTATTAGCTTGGCAGACACAATATTTTAGTGATCCTAATAAAATTGCTGAGAGATCGATCAAGTGGAGTAAGTTACTTTCTGAAATCTTTCCAAGGTTTCAAAATTACCAAACACCAGTAATTATGCTCAGAAAGCAAACACCTAAAGAAGCCGTTTGCCAAGTATTTGAGAATGTTAATACGGGAGGGGTTTCGCTAACCGTATTCGAACTGTTAACAGCTTCCTTTGCTGCAGATAATTTTGAATTAAGGAAGGACTGGGAAGCAAAAAAGACTAAGTTAACCAATACAAGTAATGTCTTCAACAAGATACTTGCTGATATTAGTAGCACTGATTTATTACAAACCATATCGCTGTTAACGACATATAACCGTAGAAAACAAAAATCCACTGCTGCAGTAAGTTGTAAACGAAGGGATATTTTAAAGCTTACTTTAGATGATTATCGCACATGGGGGGATAAGGCAGTAGACGGTTTTATTGAAGCAGCAATGTTCCTTCAAGAGCAAAATATTTTCTCAGCTAGAGATTTACCTTATGGATCACAATTAATTCCTTTATCAGCGATTTTTGTTGAAATGGAAAGCCAGGCACACAACTTAAATGTTCGCAACAAGATAGCTCGATGGTATTGGTGCGGTGTTTTAGGTGAGTCGTATGGTGGAGGATCTGAAACTAGATTTGCAAGAGATCTCCCTGAAATAATCGATTGGATTAATGGAGGAGTAGAACCTAGCACTATTCGTGATGCTAATTTTGCTGCTGACAGGCTTTATTCGCTTCGAACACGAAATAGTGCCGCCTACAAAGGGTTACATGTATTGTTAATGAAAGCAGGAGGAAATGATTTCATATCAGGAGTGCCTATTGATATTCAAACATACTACGGCGATCAAATAGATATTCATCACATTTTTCCAAGAGCATATTGTGACAGAAATAATATAGATAAAAAAATGTATGATTCAATTGTCAATAAAACGCCACTTTCGTATAAGACAAATAGAATTATTGGTGGAAACGCACCAAGTATTTATCTTGATAAAATACAGCAGCAACGGCAAATTTCTAAGAATGAACTAGATGATATGTTAAGAACGCATTTAATTGATATTGATTCAATAAGAAATGATGATTTTAATAAATTTTTCGAAATTAGAAGAACTCAGCTAATCCAAATTATTGAAAATGTTATGGGTAAGAAGGTTATTTAACTTTTTTTCTTTTATCTTTAGTAGCGAAAATAAACAATCTCGTATTTCCGAACCCTATCACATTAAGCATTGTCAGTAGAATAAAACCATAATGAAAGCTGCCTATCTTAATCAATATGGCAGCTTTTTCAGGTTAAAACATCCGTGTTATCAACCTCTATCGAATGTGGAAAGTAGGTAAAATAATCCAATAAAAGAGATTACATTAAATCACTCTAGTAAATTAAAATTAACTTAAAAATTCCCTTTTTACAAATTGTAGAGATTCTTTAATATCGGCATCCAATTTAGCTTCATCTGCTTTTTCAGAAAGGTCTCTCCAAATTTTAATATCAGTACCTACAATGCCTCCAGGGCGAACGAATGGTTCCATCACTATATAGCCATCGTAATTGATGTCACGAAGTGCCTGACCCATTTCTGACCATGGCATATGACCTTTGCCGGGCACTTTTCGATTACACTCACCGATGTGGAAATGTCCTAAATAATCACCAGTATAACGAATGGCATCACCAATAAAATCTTCCTCAATGTTCATATGAAAGCTGTCTAACATGACTTTAACATTGTCTTTTCCTATATCTTTTACCAATTCAACAGCTTCTTTCGCATCATTCACTAAAAATTGCTCAAATCTATTTAAAGTCTCTATTAACAAGGTAATATCATATTGAGCAGCATAATCTGCTAATTCCCTCATACTCTTTATACTTTGTTTCCGAGCTTCTGGTTTGTTTATTGGTTTTGTGTAATCTACAGGCCAATAAGAATAGATGGTACCGCCAATCTTATGTATACCGGCTTTATGCAGTGCATCTAAAATCTTTTTCATAAAATCAATTCCATTTTGCCTAATGTTTTCATCTCGGGAGGATACATCGTATTCTATTGGAAGTCCAATTCCTGCCGTTAAAGTAATATTGTATTTCTCGGCTTCAAACCTTAAAGAATATAAATCTTCGTCAGACATATTCACAATTCCTGCAGCCCCTACCTCTAACACATCAAATCCAAGATCAGAAACTTTTTTTACATATTTCAGATAATTTGTATCCCAATCTTCTTCCCAATAAGCAAAATAGATTCCATACTTCATTCTTAACGCCTCCATTATTATAATTTTAATAGTGTATAAACTTCCTCTAATATAAAGAAAGTGCTTACATAAAATAAGAGGTGAGATGAACTTTCAATTTCTTGTTTATTGAATTCATAATTTAAGTATGTTACTATGTAGTAACAATACGATATAAATATGCTATGTATCAATAATAAGAATCCCTGAAGGAATATGTCAAGGAAAATATAAGATATTGAATTTGAAAATTCAAATAAAATCTAGGTTAATAGAAGAGAATATATAGAAAAAGGAATGAAGTGAGGAATGGTTTTATTGAAAAATGTGCGATTGGATAAATCAGTGCCAATACCATTGTATTTCCAACTAAAAGAACTAATTTTATCAGAAATCAAAGAAGGTAATTATAAGATTGGGAGTCTAATTCCTACAGAAAATGAATTGAGTGAGATGTTTGATATTAGCCGTACAACCGTAAGGCAAGCAATAACGGAACTTGCTCAAGAGGGCTGGTTATATCGTGTGAAAAGTAAAGGAACATTTGTATCCAAGCCAAAGATTGACCAAAGTTTCATTCAGGCTTTAGGTTCTTTTAATGATCAAATTGCAGATTTGGGAAGAACCCCCAGCACAGAGCTTCTTGATTTTGAAGTGATAATAGCTCCTGTTGAAGTGGCAAAAGAGCTTAAATTAAAACCAAATGAAAAGGTAGTTTACATTCATCGTAAACGCTTTGCAGATGAAGATCCGATTGTCATGGTAAAGACGTATCTTCCATTTAACAAGTGCAAGTTTGTTTTGAATCATGATTTAGAAAAAGAGTCATTATATCCTGTTTTAGCATTACATGATGATACGCAGATATATAAAATCCGCCGTCTCATAGAAGCTGTAGAGGCAGACGATTATGATATTGAAAATCTAAATATTAGTAGTGATAAGGCAATACAGCAATTTCTTTCGATTGGTTATAACGTATATGATGAACCGATTGAATACTCATTAGCGAGATATCGGGGAGATAGAAACAGGTTCGAGGTAATAATCTCGGCCAATTCACCAAAATAGTTCATTATCATCTATGGTTCCATCCTTGCGAATGGGAGCATAGATGATAAAAAATATATGATTTTAGAATAGATTTAAGGGGTGCTAAAAAGATGACAAAATATATTTTAGCTCATGACTTAGGAACATCGGGGAACAAGGCTACTATATTTTCAGAAAATGGTAAATTAATTGGAAGTTCTGTCTATTCTTATTCTACTGATTATTTTAATGACACATGGGTAGAGCAGGATGCAGAGGATTGGTGGGAGGCCGTATGCATCACAAGTAAGAAATTAATTGGATCTTTAGGTATTAATCCGCTAGATATTGCCGTTGTTAGCTTTAGTGGCCAAATGATGGGATGTCTTTGTGTGGACAAATCAGGGAATCCTTTGCGAAGGGCAATTATTTGGGCTGATCAGCGTGCCCAAAAACAAGTAGCCCAAATTGAAGAATATATCACTCAAAAGGACTTTTATCATATTGTCGGACATCGTAATACGGCCTCATATGGAATTCAAAAGCTTATGTGGGTTCGAGATAATGAACCGGAAATATATGAGCAAACCTATAAAACCTTAAATGCAAAGGATTTCATTGTATCCCGACTTACTGGGAATTTTTATACAGACTTTTCAGATGGGAACAGTAATGGATGTTTTGATTTGGTGAATTTAAAATGGTCCGACGAAATTATCGAGTATGCAGGAATAGACCCAGATAAACTTCCTGAATTAAAGCCCTCAACCTTTGTTGCTGGAGGAGTAACAAAGAAAGCGGCAGAAGCAACAGGTTTAGCCGAAGGAACATCTGTTGTTATTGGTGGCGGTGATGGTGTAACGGCAAGCGTAGGCGCAGGATCCATAAGTCCTGGGAAAACCTATTGCAGTATCGGGACATCCGCATGGATTACGACAGCTTCTGAAAAACCAATTTTTGACGAAGAAATGAGAACGGTTACATGGGCGCATGTAGTTCCTGGATTGTATGCTCCAAATGGTACTATGCAAACTGCTGGTGGGTCCTATAATTGGGTGAAAAATACCATCTGCCAATATGAAATCCAAGAAGCAGAGGCCAATGGGAAGTCACCCTATGAATATATGAATACACAAATCGAACAGTCTCCTGTCGGCTCAAACGGTGTTATTTTTCTTCCGTATCTCTTAGGGGAAAGAGCCCCTAGATGGGATGCTCAAGCAAAAGGTGCATTTATTGGTTTGAAATCTGAAAATCAACGAGGAGATTTACTCCGAAGTGTTTTAGAGGGGGTAACGATGAATCTCTCTATCATTTTAGACATTCTCCGCAAACATATGGATATTGATGAAATGCTTGTCGTTGGCGGTGGAGCGAAAGGTGCTGTTTGGCGCCAAATCATCGCGGATGTATATAATGCAAAGATTATTGTCCCAAACCTGTTAGAAGAAGCAGGCAGTATGGGAGCTGCTGTAACAGGTGGTGTAGGGGTAGGAATGTATAAAGATTTTAATATCATTAATCAATTCATTGAAATTAATCATGTACATACACCTAATTCAGAGGCAGTTTTAGACTATCAGCCTATTAAGAAAGTCTTTGATAATTGTTATTTTGCCTTGAAAGATGTTTTTGCAATAGATAAATAGGTAAAGTTGGTATGGTTAATTATTTCATTATTTACTACAAAAAATGTTGATGGAAGCTCAAAAAGAAGGTTATGCAGTAGGTGCATTTATTGAAGTTTCACTTTATGATCATGTCACTATTTCACACCTATAAATATTGTTAAAGGAGACTATATATATGGATATGTTGAAAAAATTATTCTCACTTGAAGGAAAAGTAGTGCTTATAACTGGGGGGGCACAGGGCATAGGGAAAGTCGTTGCTGAACATATTGCAGCAGTAGGTGCGGATATTGTGATTTTTGACCAACAGGCAGAAAAAGCACAGGCTACGGCGGATGCAATCGGAAGAGAATATCAATGCAGAGCAATGGCAATAGGGGTTGATGTAACAAAGCCAGAGGAGATTGCCGTTGCTATTGAAAAAGCAGATGCCGAAATGGGGAAATTAGATTTATTGTTTAATAATGCAGGAATTGTGATTCAAAAACCAGCTATTGATTTAACCTCGGATGAATGGTTTAAAGTGATTAATGTCAATCTAAATGGGGTTTTCTTTGTAGCACAGGCTTTTGGACGATATTTAATTGCTCGTGATAAGCAAGGTGCTATCGTTAACACAGCTTCTATGTCAGGTACGATTGTTAATTACCCGCAGCAGCAAGCATCTTACAATACATCAAAGGCCGGTGTGGTTCAATTGACTAAATCCCTAGCAGTCGAATGGGCTGATAAAGGAATAAGAGTAAACTGCATAAGTCCTGGCTATATCTTTACAGAGTTAACATCATTTGTTAGACAGGATTGGCAAGATTTATGGAAGGAGCTAACCCCATTTAAACGGATGGGTAAGCCAGAAGAATTAGCTGGTGCTGTAATTTATTTGCTATCTGATTCTTCGTCCTTTGCAACTGGAACAGATTTAATTATTGATGGTGGGTTCACTATTGTTTAATATCTCTTATTCATGCCTAAAGAAGCTTCAGAGGGGGATTTTAATATGATTGATAGTATTATATTTGATTTAGATGGGACTCTATGGGATACCACCCATATAGGGGCGCAAATTTGGTCAGATGCTGCTTCAAACTATCGTATTCGTGTTCAAGTGACAGCAGATCAATTAAAGGGCCTGTACGGATTACCAGTTGATATTATTGCAAAGAGATTATTTCCAGATGCCTCAGATGAAGTACTCCAAGCTATTATGCAGGAAAGTTCTAGGAAACAATGTCAGTACCTTGAAGAAGATGGTGGCATACTTTTCCCAAGACTTATAGAGACATTAAATGAACTAAAGAAAAACTATCGGCTTTTTATTGTAAGCAATTGTGAGGAAGGCTATATTCAAAGTTTCATTAAAGGAAATCAACTGGAAGGTTACTTTGAAGATTTTGAATACCCGGGTAGGACGGGACTGTCAAAGGCAGATAATATCCGTATGATTATTGATCGTAATCATTTAAAGAACCCTATCTATGTAGGCGATACAACGCTAGATGCTACGTCTTCAAAGGAAGCTGGTATACCTTTTGTTTATGCTAAATACGGATTTGGAAATGTTGAAAAGTTCGACGATGTCATTGATTCGTTAAACGAACTAAATCAATTATCACTTCTTAAAATTTAATAGAGTTTCAATTTTTAATAAACTTCTATTAATTATTTTTTAAATATTCATTTTATTGGTAGATATTTATAATTCACGTAAAATTTATCGGATATTGAAGGGCGGTAAGATCTCCATCTCAAGGCTTAGAGGAATTGAAGAAGCGTCGGTGGGGGATGAAGGAAACCCCACTGATTGAAGTTTCAATATATCTAAAGCCAAACATAGAATCTTTTTATTTTTCTTAAAATTCTTTTAATAAGAATATTGATAACGCTATCATTTTATTGTATAGTATGGACATGCATATATTGTAATGTAGTAACAATACTATGTATTGAAAATATAATCTAATCTAGGGGGATATGCACATGAAGAAAAAATCTTTATTTTCATTACTATTAGGTGTGTTAATGGCAGTGTTACTAGTTGGATGTAATTCTTCAGAGGGATCATCTGGAGACGGAAAATCTGGTAATGAAAAGTTTAAAGTTGGTTTTGCGATCAAGACTCAAGATTCGCCTTACTTTGTGTCATTAGTTGATGCTGTTAAAGAATATGCAGGGGCAAAAGGTTGGGATTTAACGGTCCTAGATGCAAATGGAGATACTACAAAAGAAGCAGAAAACATGGAAACTTTTATTGCTCAAGGTATGGACTTAATTTTCTTAGATAGCATTGAACCAGATGCCGCAGTTCCTAGTATTAATAAAGCTGCAGAAGCTGGAATCGGTGTTATTAACCTCGACAGTGGAGTTGGCGAAGGAGCTAAAGATATTACAACGGTTTATTCAGATAATAAACAAAATGGTAGATTAGTAGGGTTAACTTATGCTGAAAAAATGGCGGATAAAGAAATTAAATCTATTATCCTAAGCGGTGCTAAAGGGAATGTAGCAGGTATGGAAAGAAGAACAGGTCTTTTTGCTGGTATTATTGAAGGAAAGACTGGAATTACAGAAGAAGAAGCTTGGAAGCAAGCAGAAGCGTTTGATAAAGAATTAACATCAAAGGGTAAAGCCACTCATGCTGAAGCGAAATTTACGGTTGCAGGACAAGGTTGGGGGAACTGGACTGAGGAAGAGGGTCTAAAAGCTTCTGAGGATCTGATTACAGCTAATCCAGGTTTAACAACTGTATTAGGTGAAAACGATCATATGTTATTTGGTGCAATGACAGCGCTTAAAAATTCTGGGGCTGAAGGTGTTGATATTGTTGCTGCTGCGGACGGAGCGAAGGCAGCTTATGACTTAATTAAAGAAGACAAATACTATGCTACAGGTGAAAACAGTCCTTATAAAGTTGCAGAGTTAGGCGTTAAGATTGCCGAAGAAATTTTAGTGGATGGCAAAGATATGTGGAGCTACGATGACATTACATTAACAAAGCCAGCAGCTGTAACGAAGGAAAATGTAGACGAATATTATGAATTCGGTTTCTAGAAAGTAAAATCTACAAACTGTCTATTACTTAAAGGCAATGATAGTAATAGACAGTATCACTTATCTTTAGGGTTTTGGTTTTAATTGCTATCATATAAAAATTATAATAAGTGATGTCAGTTGAATTAAAGATCTGCCATTTTATGAAAGAGGAGGATTACTTCTTATCATTACTTCTATAGAAAGGGGAGATAAAAATTATGCAGAAAGAATATGCCGTACAAATGAAAAATATTACAAAACATTTCGGCGGTGTGAAAGCGTTAACGGACGTTTCTCTTAATGTTGAAAAAGGGGAAATCCATGCATTAATAGGTGAAAATGGTGCTGGAAAATCCACCTTGATGAAAATCTTAGCAGGTGCCTATCAAAATGATAATGGCCAGATATTAATTAACGGTAAAGAAGCAAAAATTACATCACCTAAAGATGTTATTAATTTAGGAGTTTCAGTTATTTATCAAGAATTTATGCTGGCACCTGACCTTACTGTTGCAGAAAATATCTTTATTGATAAACTAGCTGATTCTGGAATGTTAATTAATTGGAAGATGTTGAAAAAGAGGGCAAAGGAAGAATTAAAAAAACTTGGGTTCGATGATATAGACCCAGAAGCAAAAGTAGGGAGTTTGAGTGTTGCATATCAACAAATTGTGGAAATCTGTAAATGTCTTGCAAGAGAATCAAATGTATTAGTTTTTGATGAGCCAACGGCTGTATTAACGTTTTCTGAGACTCAAAAGTTACTATCCATTATCAATAATTTAAAAAATAATGGTGTTAGTATTATCTATATTTCTCATCGTCTCGAAGAATTATTAGAAATCAGTGATCACATTACCGTATTAAAAGATGGAAAATACGTAGATACAGTAGTTACCTCCTCTATTAATAAGGAAGAATTAGTTTCCATGATGGTTGGAAGAGAGATTACCCAATTGTTCCCTGAACGCAAAACGAAAATAGGAAAAGAAATATTAAAGGTTGATAACTTAAGTGCCGGAAACCTGGTTAAAGATGTCAGCTTCTCAATTAAAAGTGGTGAAGTAGTTGGGTTTAGTGGTTTAGTAGGCTCAGGCAGAACTGAAGCAATGCGGGCTATATTTGGAGTAGATAAAAAGAAATCTGGAAAAGTAATTTATTTTGGAGAAGAAGTGAATTTTAAAGATCCAAAAGAGGCAATAAATAAAGGATTTGGACTTCTCCCTGAGGATCGAAAAAAACAAGGCTTATTGTTAGAGCAATCCATTCGGATGAATACGACAATAGCGTCAATGTTTAAAATAAAGAAATTCGGTGTTATTAATCATAATAAAGAAAAAGAGTATGTGGAAGATTTGTTAGCTAGTATAGCTACAAAGTACGGTTCTATGGAGGATAATGTAAATAGTCTAAGTGGAGGAAACCAGCAAAAAGTTGCCCTTGCAAAATGGCTCTCAGCGGATTGTAAATGTCTTGTATTTGATGAGCCTACCCGAGGGGTAGACGTTGGTGCGAAAACAGAAATCTACAAGATTATTAACCAGCTTGCCGAAAAAGGTGTAGGGGTTATCGTTATTTCCTCTGAAATGTCTGAGATTATCGGAATGTGTGACCGTGCCATTGTTATGCGTCAAGGATTAATAGCCGGAGAGGTAGATAAGTCTGAGTTAACTGAAAATAATCTAATAAAACTTGCAATGGGGGTATAAGAGATATGGCTAACATGGAATTGGGATATGACAAAAACCTGCCTAAAGAAAAAAAAAATAAAAAGCTTAATTTCAAACAATTCCTGATCGATAACAATACATATATCATCCTAGTATTATTAATCATTATCAGCAGTATGCTTACCGATACCTTTTTAACATCCATGAACCTGAGGAATATTGCTCTTCAACAGGCAGCGCCAATATTAGTCGCTATTGGGATGTTATTTGTTATCGTAGCAGGTGGTATTGACTTATCAGTCGGTTCAGTCATGGCCGTAGGAGCAACTGTATCTGCCATTTTGATTAGTGATATGGGAATGAATTATCTTCCGGCAATGTTTCTTGCTGTTGTGATCGGAATTATTTTTGGATTATTTACAGGTATTTTAGTAGCCTATGCAGGTATGCAGGGGTTTGTGGCATCCTTAGCTACTATGACTATTGCAAGAGGGGTTTCCTTTGTAATTACCGGGGGAAGACCAGTTAAACTCGAATCTGGAACTCTAGATACGATTGTAAGCAAAGAATTCTTTTACCCTATTATTCTCATAGCTATTGTTCTAATTGTTGTATTCGCGTTTGTACAAAAATATACCAGCTGGGGACGAATCGCTATTGCTATCGGTAGTAACCCAACAGCAGTACAGCTTGCGGGTATCCGGACAAAAAGATACATTATGTCAACATATGCTGTGTCAGCTGCGCTAGCCGCATTAGCAGGTGTTTTTATTGCAGCAAGATCTTCAACCGGAAGTGCTACAGTAGGAATGGGTCAAGAGTTGGATGCCATTGCTGCTTGTGTTATCGGTGGGGCAAGCCTTGCAGGGGGGAAGGGCTTTGTAGTGAAAGCAGTGGCTGGCGGACTTATTTTAGGATTAATCGGAAATATTATGAACTTAATGGCCGTCCCATCTTATCCACAGGACATTATTAAAGGCTTCATAATTATCGCGGCGGTATTATTGGGAATTTTAACTAATAAATCTGAAAAGACAGTTTAATAGTTTAAGAGCCTTTGTATGAGGGGCAGAGATTAGGAATTCAATAAGTAATGAAAGGGCGAAGAATTTTATGAAAACATTAGTAGTAAATTCTGATGGCCAATTAGTGGTTATAGAAGTACCCCTTCCCAAATACAATTCGAAACAAGCTTTGGTAAAAACCATCAGCTGTGGAATTTGTGGTACGGATGCTACTATTATCAAATCTGAATTTAAAGGCTTTCCTAGAGAGAAATATCCCTTAATGCTTGGACATGAAGGTGTAGGCCGAGTAGTTGAGATAGGCTCTGAGGTAACAAGCTTTAAAGTCGGAGATATTGTTTTGCTTCCTTTTAACGATGAGGATGAAGAACAATACGGCTCTTTAGGTTCGGCATGGGGAGCGTTTAGTGAGTATGGTGTTATAAATGATAAATCAGCTTATCAGGAGGATGATATTCCTGAGGCTGCTTATGCACAGCAGGTTGTACCTGTTGATATTGACCCGGTAGATGCAACAATTCTAATTACCTTAAGAGAAGTTTATAGCACGATTAGATATTTTGATATTAATAAAGATGATAGTATTGTTGTTTTCGGCAGCGGACCTGTTGCCGTAACCTTTATCAAATTAATGAATTTAATGGGATTCCAGTCGATTATTGGAATTGCTAGAAGCGAGGAAAAGCAGAACATTCTTTTGGAGAACGGGGCAAATGCTGCTTTTAATTGCAGAGAAACTGATATTAAGAATGAGATCCGAACATTATACCCTAAAGGAGTCAAGTATGTTTTAGACGCTGTTGGGACTGCTGAGATTATTAATCAAGCGATGGAATTGGTTGAAGATCGAGGAGAAATACTTTGTTATGGTGTACCAAAGTATAATCAAATGCAGCTTGATTGGAGTAAGGCTCCCTACAATTGGAAGCTTAATTTCCAACAAATGCCCTCTAAGCTTGAGGAAGGTGAGTCGTACGGTCAGATTTTATCCTGGATTAGGGAAGGCAAGATTAACTTGAAGGACTTTGTTTCAAATTACTTTACGTTTGAAAATATTTTGGATGCTTTTGAAGAGTATACGAATCATCGAATTTTAAAGAAAGCAATAATTACTTATCCATCTTGATGGGAATTTATTTTTCAAAATATGAGGGGGATGTGCAAATGCTTCAAGCAATTATGGTTGAGCCCGGTAAAATTGAATTTAATGATGTACCAGTTTCAAAAGTAAAGCCTTACCAAATTAAAATTAAAGTGAAGCGAATCGGAGTCTGCGGTTCTGATATCCATGTGAATCACGGCAAACATCCTTATACTAGTTATCCGGTAGTACAAGGTCATGAAGTATCAGCAGAAGTTGTTGAGGTGGGCTCTGAAGTTACGAATGTTAAGATAGGAGATAAAGTTACCATCCAGCCACAAGTAGTCTGCGGCGAGTGTTATCAATGTACCCATGGATTATATAATGACTGTGAAGAACTGAAGGTTATGGGTTTTCAAACAACAGGGATGGCAAGCGAGTATTTTGTCGTCGATGCTAGTAAAGCAATAGCATTACCTGCTGAAATGAGTTTTGAGCATGGAGCAATGATCGAACCTCTTGCTGTTGCCGTGCATGCTGTAAGACGTGCTGGAGATGTAACGAATAAAAAGATCCTAGTGCTAGGCGGGGGTCCAATTGGTAATCTCGTTGCCCAAACAGCTAAAGCAATGGGAGCAGAATCAGTACTCATATCAGAACTAAGTAAATATCGTTTAGAAGTTGCTGAAAAGTGCGGCATTAAGACTATTGATGCTAAAAATGAAGACATATTGAATGGTATCATTGCGAATTTTGGTAAAGACCGAGCAGACGTAATATTTGAGTGTATAGGAATCAATGTTACCATTAACCAGGCCATTAATTCTGCCCGAAAAGGAAGTACCATCGTCGTTGTTGGCGTATTTGCAGAGCTAGCAAATATCAACATGGGCTATGTGCAAGACCACGAACTATCCTTACTCGGCAGTGCTATGTATCGTGAAGAAGATTATGTAAAAGCAATTGAACTTGTCAATGAAGGTTTAATTGATTTTGATACGTTAATCACGCATCGAGTGAAATTTGAAGATTATGCCAAAGCTTATGCTCTTATTGATGAGCAGAAAGACTATGCGATGAAGGTCATGATCGAAATAGATTAATATTTTTTCAATCGTAATGTTTATGTTTATTTGGAAATAGCGTTGCCTATTCCAAATAATTTTTAATCAATTATGTCGTGACATAACTACATAATAACAATTAGTAGACCGGAAACGATTGACTGAAAAATCAAGGACTTACTACTAGGGGATGAGGATGTAATGAAAGAAAAAATCTTAATCACGCCTAAATCATTTAAAAACTACAAAGAAAAGGCTCATAAGCTGCTTCAGGACCATGGCTATGAGATCATCGAAAATAATTTGGGCAGAACGATGACGGAAGAAGAGATCATCGAGCTAGCCAATGATGATGTTGTCGGTATTATCATAGGTGTAGATCCACTTCCAGCTAATGTTCTAGAACAATGCAAGAGCTTACGAGCAATCTCTAAATATGGGGTTGGTATGGATAATATTGACCTTAAAAAAGCAGACGAACTTGGAATCCTTGTAAAAAATGCGGTAGGAACGAATTCGATTTCAGTGGCTGAACATGCGATTGCTCTTATGTTCGCAGGTGCAAGACATTTACCGAGTATTGCCACTGGAGTTAAAGCATATGGGTGGGAACGAAGCATTGGCTTCGAGTTAACTAATAAAAACCTTGGTCTAGTTGGTGGTGGACAAATTGGAAAAGAGGTTGCCAAGAGAGCAGTTGGAATTGGTATGAAAGTCACAATCTATGATCCTTATTTTAATGATTTCGAATTCCTTGAAAAATATAATATCCAAACAGCCGATGAGTTATCAGAACTATTAAAAATGTCCGATATTATTTCCCTTCATTTGCCGGCAACGGAAGAGACAAAAGGGCTAATCAATGTTGAAACATTAAAACTAATGAAGCCAACTACCATCCTTATTAACACATCTCGTGGAGAACTTGTGGATGAAGCAGCGCTTTATCATGCGCTTGTTAATCAGGAGATAGCCGTTGCTGCACAGGATGTGTACTCTTCTGAACCACCAAAACAAGGGGATTTATTAGTGGCACTTCCAAATTTCATTTTAACACCGCATATTGGTGCATTTACCTATGAGGCAGTGGAACGAATGGCAATGGTTTCAACGGAAAATCTCATCAATATGCTTGCTCAAAAGGAAGTTGCAAAATGAATAATGGCTTAGATTATTTAACTAGTGTATCGAATTCATCTAAGGGTTTAATTATTGAGTGTCAAGAGGATGTAAGTGGTAATGAGCAATCTTATCACCAAGTCATTACCACTGTAACTGGACAAATAGCGTCGGAAGAAATCGGCTTTTGTCACAGTCATGAGCATCTTTTTTTAAAAAAAGGTCCAAGTTCTGAAATAGATTCTTCTTTGCAAATAGATGATTTTGATAAAACCACTCAAGAACTGAATTTGTTTAAAGCGGTTGGTGGTACGACCGTAGTGGATGCCCAACCCATTGGAAGCGGCCGCCATAGTCAGTGGTTAATGGCTGCTTCGCAACAAACAGGTATTCAGATCGTTGCTTCCACTGGGTTTCATAAATTAATGTTTTACTCTGAAAATCATTGGATTCGAACGGCAGATGTTGATACACTCACTGAACTATTTATAGATGAACTGGAAAACGGGATGTATGCAGATGGAGAAGATGCATGGCCTGTAGAAAAGATTGTGGCAAGGGCAGGTATTATTAAGACGGCCGCGGATTTTGAAGGTGTGGGAGGTCAATATTATCGGCTTTTCAAAGCTGCTTCCCAGGCAGCGGTTGCTACTGGGACACCCATCATGAGTCACACTGAACTCGGGTATGGAGCTCTTGATCAGATTAAGCTGTTTACAGATTTAGGCGTTGCTCCAAGCCAATTAATCATCTGCCATTTAGACCGAAAAATGGATAACGTTGATTATATGCTTCATGTTGCGAGTACGGGGGTTTATTTAGAACTCGATACCATCGGACGATTTAAATATCATTCGGATGACGAAGAAGTAGAGCTGATTATTAAGCTGATTGAGGCAGGTTATGAAAATCAAATTTTACTCGGACTGGATTCCACCCGCAAGCGATTAAGAAGCTACGGTGGTGAACTAGGTTTGGATTATTTGGTCAAAAGCTTTTTGCCCAGACTTGAGTATAGTGGTGTATCAAAAGCCTTAATCCGAAAATTCATCCACGAAAATCCGGCAAAAGCATTCAGTAAACGTATTTTTACAACATAAAACAGGAAAACAGAGAGGAGATTTCCCATTGAAATTACCAGAAAAAGCAACTCAGCCAACTATGTATTTTATCGGTGTAACTACCACGAAATCCTCCATCATGAAGCTTTTCCCTCTTTGGGTGGAAGCTTTAGGACTGGAAAAAGCGGTCTTAAAAGGGATTGATATCGATATTCATGCGGATCCTCAAGTATATCGGGATGTGGTGCAGTTTATCAAGGATGATGAATTATCGCTAGGGGCCCTTGTAACTACCCATAAAATTGACCTTTATCATGCTGCTAAGGATCTCTTTGATTACCTTGATCCTTATGCAACCATGTTTGGTGAACTTTCTTCTATTTCCAAAAAGAATGGTAGGCTAGAAGGCTATGCAAAAGACCCTATTTCTAGCGGTTTAGCAATGGAAGCTTTTATTCCAGAAAACTATTGGAATGATCACGGTGGAGAATTGTTCATTATGGGAGCGGGCGGCAGTGCCATAGCGATTTGCTCCTACTTATTAGATCCTAAAAAAAGGAAAAGCATCCCATCGAAAGTGGTAATCGCAAACCGTAGCCAACCGCGTCTTGATGAGATTGCACGAATTGTTCAAGAAATTAATCCTGATGTAGAAGCTGAATACCATTTAACACCAGAACAAGGCCAGAACGATGACTTGCTTGCTCAACTTAAACCGCATTCCCTAATAATAAATTCAACCGGGTTAGGAAAAGATCGACCAGGTTCACCATTAACTGATAGCTGTGGCTTTCCTGAAGAGAGCTTAGTCTGGGAATTGAATTATCGGGGAGGGCTTGATTTCATGCATCAAGCACTAGCTCAAAAAGAAACAAAAGACCTTTATATAGAAGATGGCTGGATTTACTTCATCCACGGCTGGACGCAGGTTGTTGCTGAAGTCTTCCATATTGACATAACCGGATCTGTTTTCGACCGAATTGAACAAATTTCAAATGAAACAAGGTAAGTAATTTTCGAATGAATTCTATTGTTTTTATTAGAATGATAAACCCAATAACCAACTAAGCACATATGTGGTTCAACACTCTGAATGATCTGAATGAATTAATGCTGAACTTTATGACAGATGCAAATTTACAAAAATGAAAGAGTTAATATAAAAACAAACAGAGGTGACTTAAAGATGACTGAAAAAGTTTTAAAACCATTTACTATTGATTTTGATCTTATTACTGGCTACTCCCAAGCGAAAAATTCAACTAAGCGTCCGCTTTCGAAAATGAAGGGTATGTATGCAGATGACGTTGCTTTTGATTCAGCAATACAAAACGACGATCCGCTAGTTTACGAGTTTTACGAACTCGACCTACCAGAAACGCCAGGTAATCTATTATTCGGAACAAGTATCGTCTACCCTGGAAAAGTTGGCGATGAGTATTTTATGACGAAAGGTCACTTCCATACCATTTTAGACACAGGTGAAGTGTACTATTGCTTAAGTGGTTATGGAGCCATGCTAATGGAAAATCCGGAAGGGGATTGGGATATACAGTATTTCTCCCCAGGAAAAGCAGTCTATGTACCACCACGCTATGCACATAGAAGCATCAATCTTGGAAATGAGACGCTTGTGACGTTCTTTACATTCCGCGCAGATGCCGGTCATGACTACGGTACCATCGAAACCAAGGGATACAGAAAACTTGTTGTTGAAAGAGATGGTAAGCCTGAAATAATTGATAATCCAAAATGGAAAGAATAAGAGGCGTATACTATGAGTAATAAATGGGAAGTTATAAAAAAAATTACTGACTCAGGATTAGTTGTAGTTGTCCGGGCAAACGATGCGGATGAAGCGAAAAAAATTACCGAAGCCTGTCTAAAAGGAGGAGCAGCGGCGATTGAAATTACTTACACTGTTCCAGGTGCTACCCAAGTCATCGAAGAGTTGGCTAAAGAATACCAAAACGAGATTATTATTGGGGCCGGAACCATATTAGATCCTGAAACTGCACGAATTGCTTTGCTTTCAGGTGCAGAATATGTTGTCAGTCCTTATCTTAATGAAGAAACTCTTAAACTGTGCAATCGATATCAAGTCCCATGTATGCCAGGTGTAATGACTGTTGAGGGTGTGGTCAAAGCAATGGAACTTGGTGCTGACATTTTAAAAGTGTTCCCAGGGGAAGCCTTTGGACCAAATATTATCAAAGCAATTAAAGGTCCTCTACCTAAATCCAGTCTTATGCCAACAGGAGGTGTAAGCCTTGATAATGTAGGGCAATGGATAAAAGCAGGAGCTGTTGCTGTAGGTGCCGGAGGATCGCTTACTGCTAGTGCCAAAACTGGTGATTACAAAACCATTTCCTCATTAGCCGAACAGTTTGTCCAAAAAATAAAAGAGGCAAGATTAGAAAAAGCATTCTCGGGAAGATAAATATTAGCCAGTACCAGCATACGAAAACTTGAATAAAGTTAGCTAACAAATGGACACGGGATCATCATTAACCGTGTCCATTTGATTGCTTTCGAATTTGGTTAATTTTTTTGTAAGATAGTTCATATGGAAAACTGGTATTATTCTTAAAAATTTCTTAAACGACCATCTGCTTTAGGTGGTGTTTAAGGATAGAAATGGTGTATCCAGTATTTCTTAAAAACCTTACTTAGATATACCACGCTAAAGCGTATTTTTAGAAGAGGGCAACTAATGGGACAGGTTAACTGTCCTTATCTCTTACGAAGTAGGAAAAGCTGAAAATGTCATGCCTCGTTGGGTAAAAGAAGGCTTTAGACCAGATGTCATCGTTGTGGATCCACCAAGAAACTGGCTGTCATCAAGCATTATTACGCACGATGATGAAGGTAAAGCCGAAGAAAATTGTGTATGTGTCTTGTAATCCATCGACCTTGGCGAAGGATTTGCAGGAGTTGAGTAAGCTTTATAAGGTGGTGAGCATGCAGCCTGTGGATATGTTTCCGCAGACGAGTCATGTGGAGTGTGTCTCACAACTTTTATTAAAGTAAACAAATTATATTATAAGGCTCAGTTTTCCTACTGAGCTTTTTGTATGTTTAAATGAAACCATAAAGTAATTAATATCATCAAGGATTCGGCTATCTACATTCTATCGACAAAACCTACTAAACTCCGGGAAGTGATAGGGACCTATCTTAAATTCTACGGTTTCAAAGTTTTATCCTTATAACTAATTTAGTAGTAATTGATTTCATATGCATGACGTTGTATGCAAGGTAAAATCTATAAAAGGGAATAACAGTAAGAAGAAGGAGAGAGACATTGCTCTCCACTTCCCTTCACACTATACCTTAGTCGGGGACATTCGATTTATATCATTCTTCTTAAATTATGATAATTTTGCAGAAGAACTGTCCATATAGATTACCCCATATTTTGAATTGGCGCTGCGCCTGATCGACGGCGTTCAAGTTCTACGTCCATTTCTGCCCGTTTATCATCGAGTTTGTAGGGAATTATGGTGATTGCGATTAGTACACAGATGACAAGTGGTATCCAGATAAAGCTTGTTTCAATATAATTTAAAGCGGTTTCAGTTTGTTTAACATTCGGAATATAACCGCCCATTTTCAAAATAACGCCTACAATTGCACTTCCAAGGCCTAGGCTTACTTTTACAAAAAATCCTTGGAAAGCAGCAATCATCCCAGCAATACTTCGATTATTTTTGTACTCTGAATAATCAATTACATCTGGCTGAATTGCAAAAGTGGTGCCGAAGATGCCATAGATTCCAAGCCCGGTAATTGCTAAACCGGCAATCAGCAAGCCAGGTGATGACTTTCCGAAATAAATGACTAAATCGCCAACAATATAAATAGCTGTACTTAAAAGCAATACATGTTTCTTTGGCATTTTCTTCTGCAGCCAAGGCAATATTAGCAGTATTGGCAGACCAGAGAGAATACCGAAAAGTCCTACAAACGTCAGCCAATCCGTACGGCCCAAATTATACGTGAAATAGTAGATAACGGTTGTATTTCTAATGACAAAAAGACCAAAATAGAGAAAATTCAAGATAAAGAAAATGACGGCAGGGCCTGTCAATCCTTTAAAATCTTGTTTAAAGGAAGATTTCCCTGGTTGAACGGTTGGCGGAACCACCTCTTTCGTATTCATGAAGGTAAACACAAATACGAGCACTGCGACAATGCCATATATGGACATCGTAATGAAATATCCTTTTTGGTTATCTCCTTGACCGAAGAAATTCACCATTGGCGTCGTAATCGACATAACTAAAGCGGTTCCAATTAACGCGCAAATCATACGAGTCGATACTAACCAGTTTCGCTCGTGGTTATCGGAAGTTAACCTTGGTACAATCGTATTTAATGGGATATTAACCACCGTATAAGCAATATTCAACAAGCAATATGTGATATACGCCCAGAGAATTTTTCCTGACATACTGAAATCCGGAACGATAAAGGTCATGATCGTAAAGGCTGCAAATGGAATGGCTCCGATTATGAAGTAGGGTCTTCCTTGTCCCCATCTAGTCTTAGTCCGGTCAACCAATAATCCCATACCGGCATCGGCAAAGGCATCAATGATTTTGGTTACTAACATTAAGGTACCAGCAACGGTTGCGGTGATTCCAAAGACATCTGTATAAAAAAACAACAGGTAAGACGCCATTGTACTAAATACGAGGTTGCAGGCGAAGTCGCCCGCCCCGTATCCAATTCTTTTTTTCCATTTATTCATTGTTATCACATATCCTTATTTTAGAATGGGTAAAGCATATGCTCAAATCATGTTGTAGAAAGTCTTGTCAACGTTTTCATATTAGACTTTAAATTTTGATAGATTGATTGATAAACTTGGTAATAGTCATTATATTTCCTATGATTCTCTTCATTTGGCATGATTTTCTGATCGAGAACCTGCCATTTCTTCACATCTTCATAAGAAAGAAGACCTGTACCAATTCCAGCAAGCATGACATCGCCCATATTTGCTTCTACATCATGAATCGGGCAGACCACTGGATAGCCTGTGACATCAGCAAAGATTTGTCGCCACAATTTTGATTTTGTTACACCACCGGCAAGTAAGATATATTCGCCTAGATTTTCTCCGGTCGCTTCAATAGCATCTCGCAGAGAAAAGGCAACCGCTTCCAGAAAGGCACGATAAATATGAGCCTTTGTATGTGCCAATGAAAGTCCGACGATGGTACCTTTTGCATCAGAATCCCATATAGGACTTCTTTCTCCCATAAAGTAAGGAAGGACAACCAACCCTTCACTTCCAACTGGAATGTCTGCGGCCTGTTCATTTAACACATCATAGGCATTTTTTCCGCCCGCTTTTTCTGCTTCCACTTCATATTGACACATCGTCTGACGGAACCATTTTACAATCGCTCCAGCTGTAGCTCCTCCGGCAAAATAATAGGAAAGTCTTTTCGCATCAAATAAATACGGCCAAACAATCAAATCTTTCCCTTTCACTGGTTGATCAGATATTAAGGCTGCGCACATCGAAGTTCCAATGGCCGCTGCATAAATACCAGATTCAAATACGCCAAGGCCGATATTGGCAGCACCGCTGTCAATCCCACTGGCGATCACAGGCATTCCTTCCAAAAGGCCAAGCTCCGCCGCGGCTTCTTTTGTCAATCCGCCGACAATATCCGTTGATTCCACGATTTTCTCTGGCATCATCGACAACGGAATTCCCATCGCATCCATCATTTCTTTAGACCAGGTTCGGCTATTCATATCAAAAATCCCGCCGATATTTCCTGCAGAGGAATAATCAATGGCAATTTGTCCGGTCAGCTTATAGATGACATAATCGTTCGGTGGGAGAAAGAGCCTGGTTTTCTGCCAATTTTCCGGTTCGTGATTTTTCATCCATAATATTTTCGTATAGCCGTAATAGGGATCAGCGCCATTATGGGTCACTTCGCGGAGTTTTTCTTCTCCAATATGATCTAAGACCCACTTTGTTTCCGCTTCGGCTCTTCGGTCCATCCAAATCATGCACGGTCTAACTGGTTCCATGTTTTCGTCCAATGGAATTCCTGAACCTCCATAAAGCCCGCTAATGGCGATTCCACGGATTTTTCCGGCAGGTATTCCTGACTTTTGTACCGTGTTTTTAATTGATGTTTTCGTTGCATCCAGCCATACATTCGGCCACTGCTCTGCCCATAATGGTTTTGGGGTTAGCACATCGTATTCTTGTAAATCTTGAGCGATTAAATTTCCTTCTGTGTCCATTAAGATTGTTTTGGTACCGGATGTTCCGATATCTGTACCGAGTAAGTAATTCATAGATGCATCCTCCCGAATTATTAATCTATTAAATGCAAGTGAAAGCTCCATCGATGACAAAGTCAGCTCCTGTCGTAAAGCTGCTAGTGTCTCCTGCTAGATAAACACAAATGGACTGAAGTTCTTCTGGTCTACCCATTCGGTGAAGCGGTGCCATTTCATTCCACTGTTCGATCAATGGCTGTAAGTTTGGCGAATTTAAGGTAAGCTCTGTGCCGATATATCCTGGACTGATACAATTTACCCGTACATTTCTTGTTGCCCATTCTACTGCCAGCGATTTGGTTAACTGGATAACACCTGCTTTAGAGGCGTTGTATGAGCTTTGTGGTTGCGGCACATTGACAATATGTCCTGACATCGAAGCTGTATTAATAATCGAACCGCCACCTTGTTTTAACATGACTTTTCCCGCTGCTTGTGCTGTTAAAAATACACCAGTAAGATTAATATCCATGACTTTTTTCCACTGTTCATAGGTCATTTCCTCTGCTGGCACATTCATGCAGATTCCAGCATTACAAAAAGCAACATCTAAACGACCAAATGCACTAAGGATGGTTTCGATCATGGCATCTACATCTGCTGGGTTGGTGACATCTGCCTTGATGGCAATGGACTTGATCCCATTATTTTTTTCAAGTTCCTGAGCTGTCTTTGTGGCTTCCTCCATATCCAGGTCGACAATCGCTATATCTGCTCCTGCTTCAGCAAAAGCCGTTGCCACACTTTTACCTATACCTCTTGCCCCGCCTGTTACAAAAATCTTCTTTCCGTCCAATCTCATTTTTTCAATAATCCCCATTTTTCCCCATTCCCTTTTATTAATTTATTTTGTAAAATCGTTTTATAAAATACATTTACATAATAAAACGATTTTCTCTGCTAGTCAATATATAGATAATTTATAATTGGCAGATACTTTATGACAAAACTGTGATTGTATCTGTTCTTGTGATATATTTGAAGAGTTAAAGTAAATATTTTTATAAAATTAGTTTATATAATGGGGTGTTTTTTTCATGGACAATAGCATCACGTTTAAAGATATAAAAAAAAGCAATTATTCATCGATTTACCACCTCATTTTTCAAAATGAGAAGCTTTCGAAACAAGAAATTGCTAATCAACTTCATTTGAGTTTACCAACGGTCACCCAGAATCTCGTTCGTTTGGAAAAGGAAAAATTGATTGGGAAGAGCGGGCAGTTTGAATCTTCTGTGGGAAGGCGTGCAACAGCTTATGCCATTTGCCCTCAGGCTCGGATTAGCATTGGGGTAGAGATTCAGAAGAGGACCGTACAGATTCTGGCCATTGATTTGCGTGGTCATGCTTTTTTGCAAGAGAGACTAGCGATGGATTATGCCAATGAAGATCGTTATTATAAAGAGTTAAGTCAAGCTGTACAATCTTTCATCTCGTCACTCGATGTGACAAATGAGCAGGTTCTAGGTATTGGTTTTGCCGTACAAGGATTAACGTCAAATGACGGGAAAAAAATCACATATGGAAAAATATTAATCGCTACAGGATTAGATATTGAAGTGTTTTCAAAGTATCTCCCTTATCCATGTATGTTTTTACATGATGCTAAGTGCGCGGCAACAACAGAGTTGTGGGTAAGAAATGATATTGGCGATGCAGTCTATCTATCGATTGGTCCACACCTTGGGGGTGCGATTATCATAAATAGTCAAATTTATATGGGGAAAGAAGGGCATAGTGGAACGGTCGAACATATGACGATTATTCCTGATGGTCCTACTTGCTACTGCGGGAAAAAAGGATGCATGGAAACGATTAGCTCTGTTAATGCACTTCTAGATGATGATGAAACATTAGATTTCTTTTTTCTACAAGTCCGTTCCAGAATTCCTTCTTATGTGAAGAGGTGGAATTCTTTTTTAGATCATTTAGCCATTTCAATCAACAATATCCATCTTGTTCTGAACGGTGAATTTATTCTAGGCGGTCATCTATCTCCTTATTTAACGGAAGATGATATCGAAATACTCCATGAAAAAGTCAACGAAAAAACGGCATTTCCTAGCAATGACCCATTTATTTATATTAGCCGTTCACTGGCAAATGGAGTACCCATTGGTGCTGCTATCCCATTTATTCAATCATTTTTGAATGAAATTTAATGGACAATTTCGAAGGCACTTATGTATCTTTCTTGAATCAAAATGACACGAGGGAACCGTCTCTATATAGAAATAGCATTCACTAAGTGTTCGAAAAAGCAGAAATCATAGTTTTAAAAGAGTTGCGATGCAGGGAATCATGCATGAAAGAAGGATACAGGTGATGACATGATACATACCTACTTAGGTGAAACAATACGATATGAAATCAAATACAAAAATCGTACATCTATAGGGATTATAATAGATAGTTATGGAAATATTGAAGTTCGAGCTCCGAAAGGGACATCTAATGATAGAGTACTTCAGTTATTAGAGGATAAGTGGGATCTTATTCAGCAAAAATTAAAGGAAATGAGAGATAGGCTGCAAGGACCACAGAAAAAGGTCTATGAGTATGGTGAGAGTTTTCTATATTTGGGAAAGACCTATCCAATAGAGATCTTTCAAGATATCAATATAACGCAAGACCACGTAGTGCTTAAAGAAGATAAGTTACATATTTATGTAAAGCAATCTGATACTGAAAAAATGAAACAAGCTGTAAAACGATTTTATTACCAGCAGTGTAAGGATCTAGTGGAGAAGAGTATATCCTCCAATCAGCGGAATTTCAAAACAAAACCACGTTCTGTTCGTATTACGGATAGCCAAGCTACCTGGGGCACCTGTGATTCAAATCGGCAGTTAACGTTTAATTGGAGACTGGCAATGGCTCCACGGGAGGTAATCGACTATGTAGTCGTTCATGAAATGTGCCATATGGTTCATATGAATCACGACCGATCCTTCTGGCGCCTTGTTGGAAAAATAATGCCTGATTATAAGGAAAAGGAAAGCTGGCTGACTTTATCAGGATGGAAAATGACCATCTAGTAGTCCATTTAGCTAGTTACAAAATGCAAATGTAGATAGGAATTACTCACCAGCATCCTGATGTATTGCCACTTGCACTCTATACACGAAGAGGTTGGATTTGTAAAATTTGTAAAGAAATCTTGTTCAAATCAAGCTTTGCTCTTGTATTATTCAATCGGTTTTTCAATCTTAATATCAAACAAAATTCGGGCTGGACCAATATGGGTTCGGTCTTTTTGTATCCCATATCTTCCTGGATTCCTTGTCTAATAAGGCTTCAATTACTTTTTCCAAAGTTCCCTTTCCGATCTAGTTGTTATTCCAACATTAGTTTATAAAAAAATTTTTAGCGATGAGTTAAAGCCAGGGTGGTTTTAAAGCGTAAAGGGGCTTCAACCGTTGATATAACAGCTTTTTTTGCAGTGGAATTTTGGAGTGTTACGTTGGTTGATAGAGGCAGGAAATAGCGACTGTAACAATATTTACAAAACAGCAATCCTTTGATTTGACACGTTCCAATGACATTGGTTCCCCTATTTTTCCCCTTTAATTTCGACATTTTTTTCAATTTGTAAAACATTTATTAATTTTTATAAAACTCTGTAAACGGTATTGTTTTAAAGAAAATCAGCTTATATAATAACCATGTAAGAAAAAATTGACACGTTCAAAAAAACAAAAGGAGAGATCAGTTTTCATGAAGAAATCGTGGTTATTAATTGTTGTCCTTGTTTTTAGTTTGGTTTTAACAGCTTGTGGAGGAAAGCAAGAATCTTCACAGGGAGCTGGCAAAGATAAATCTCTAGTCGTTTATACAAATTCTGCTTCGGATGGTCGTGGCGATTGGTTGAAGGAAAAAGCTGCTGAACAAGGATTTGATATTAAAATCGTTGAAGCTGGTGGGGGAGATATTCGAAATAAATTAATTGCCGAAAAAGCAAATCCAATTGCAGACGTTGTTTACGGATTAAATGAAATGAACTATATCGCCTTAAAAAATGAAGATGTTCTTGAACCGTTCACACCTGTTTGGGCAAACGAAGTAGAAGAGGGGACAAGCGATCCTGAAGGTTACTACCATTCATTAGTGAAACAAGCTATTCTATTAATTTATAATTCTGACTTATATACGCAAGAAATGGCTGCATCTGACTGGCCAGAATTATGGGAAAACAAAGCATTTCACGGTTTATATGAAGTACCAACTAATTTAGGTGGGGATACAACTAGAACCGTTATTGCTAGTATTCTAGTACGTTACCAAGATCCAAATGGTAAACTTGGTATTTCAGATAAAGGCTGGAAAGAAATTAAGAAGTTCTTTGACAATGGAACTCCTGCAACAGAAGCTACACCATTCTATGCAAACTTAGCAAATGGGACAACTCCATTCGGTCAAATGTTCTCGAGCGGAATTCAACAACGAGAACAAGAATATGGAGTGAAAGCCGGTATCGTATCACCTGAAATTGGTGTGCCATATGTTACAGAACAAATTGCGGTTGTGAAAGGAACGAAGAAAAAAGAAGGTGCAGAAGAATTTATTAACTGGTTTGGAAGTGGAAAAGTTCAAGCTGAATGGGCAAAAGCGTTTAACTCAATGCCAACGAATTTAGAGGCAGCTAAATCAGCTAATCCAGAAGTAAAAACGTTACATGAATCTGTGAAGAAACAAGATATGGATTGGGAATTCATTACTGAACATATTGACGCTTGGATTGAGAAAATTACGTTAGAAATTCAATAAATAAAAGATTACTTGGCCTTGGTTTTTGGTTCGAAAACCAAGGTTTCACTTTTCTAATACTAGCGGAGGGAATAAGATGATTGAATTCAAAAATATTCAAATCAAATTTGATGATTTCACAGCTATTCATAATTTAAATCTTGAAATTAAGGAAGGCGAGTTTTTTACGCTTTTGGGGCCATCAGGATGTGGGAAAACAACGACGCTTAGAAGTTTAGTTGGATTTATTAAACCAACAAATGGCGACATCCTAGTGAATGGAGAGAGAATAAACGATATCCCTGTAGAACGCCGCGAAATAGGGATGGTTTTTCAGAGCTATGCACTTTTTCCAACTATGAATGTATATGAAAATATCGCATTTGGGCTTCAAGTAAAAAAATACAAAAAAGATGAAGTGGATAAACAAGTTAGAGAGATTGCTAGCAAAGTAGATTTAAATGAAGAACAGCTATTTAAAAAAGTATCGGACTTATCAGGTGGCCAGCAACAGCGAGTTGCCATTGCAAGGGCACTCGTATTAAAACCAAAAATTCTTGTGCTTGACGAACCGTTATCCAATTTGGATGCCAAGCTAAGAAAGCAACTTAGAGTAGAATTAAAAAAATTACAGTCGCAATTCGGTATTACATCTATTTATGTTACACATGATCAGGAAGAAGCATTAACAATGTCTGACAGAATCGCAGTATTTAATAAAGGCAATATTGAACAGGTTGGAACACCGAAGGAAATATTTGATCAATCGAAAACAGAATTTGTTTGTAATTTTATTGGCGACAACAACTTCTTACAGCCATCATTTTTACAACGAATAAAAAATGAATGCAATGTTGCAATTGATCCGGCGACAACAGCTTATATTAGACCAGGGAAAGTGACAACTAAAGTTCTTGATGCTAAACAATATGATGTGGTAGTCGAAGGGGAAATTGTTGAAAAAGAGTATCACGGAATTTCTTCTAAAGTCACTTATGAGATAGGCAATCAACGAATCGCAAATATGGAGATGGAAGATCATTCAAACGATTATGAAGTTGGAAGTAGGAAAAAGATCGCATTTCAAATAGCTGATATTTTAACTTATTAGAAGGTGACATGATGCAAATACAAAATAAGTATAAATTAAAAAATAAACTATATATCTTTGCAATTGGAATTGTATTATCTTGGGCTTGTATCGCCTTTCTAATTTACCCAAATATCAATCTATTAATCACGACGTTTTTTCAGGATGGTGGTTTTACATTAGAGCCATTTGAAAAATTAATGAGTTCCGAGCGGGCAATGAGAAGTTTATGGAACAGCTTTATTTTAGCCATTGCCTTAGTTATCACAGTGAATCTAGTTGGTCTGTTTCTCGTATTTATTATGGGCTATTTTGAAATCAAGGGCATGAAGTTTCTACGATTTGGCTATTATTCAACGTTAATATATGGAGGAATTGTATTAGTAGCAGGCTATCAATTTATTTATGGTGATGTAGGTATCATCACAAATCTATTGCTATCCATTTTTCCGAATATGAACCCGAATTGGTTTGAGGGATTTTGGGCCGTCCTGTTTGTCATGACGTTCTCTAGTACATCTAATTATGTCATCTTCCTATTAAATGCCTTGCATAAGGTAGACTATCAAACGATTGAAGCGGCAAGAAATATGGGGGCAACTAATTTTCAAATTATTAGAAAAGTGATTCTCCCTGTTCTAAAACCAACCATTTTTGCTTTAACTATTTTGCAGTTCATCGGCGGCTTAGGGGCGTTTGCCGCACCACAGATAGTAGGCGGAGAATTCAAAACGATCACACCGATGATCTTAACATTCTCCGGTATCGTCAGTTCCAGAGATTTAGCTGCTCTATTAGCTATTTTCCTAGGGTTAGCTTCGATGATTCTACTTGCAATTATGACAAAAGTAGAATCTAAGGGGAACTACATGTCCGTATCAAAAGTAAAAACAAATTTGGTGAAACAACAAATCAACAATAAATTCGCCAATATCATCGTTCATATGATGGCATATGTATTATTTGTACTCTATACACTACCAGTTGTTCTCATCTTTTTATTTTCGTTTACGGATTCCAAGGCGATTACTACAGGTAAATTAACATGGGATAGTTTTACATTAGAAAACTACATGACTGTATTTACAGATGCAAGTGCTTATCAACCATTCCTTGTGAGTATCATTTATTCAGCACTCACTGCTGTCATTGTTGTAGGGCTGATTCTCTATATTGCACGGTTGATTCAGAAATATAACAATAAATGGACGGCAATGCTGGAGTATATTCTTCACATTCCTTGGATGTTACCTTCTGTTTTACTTGCGATGGGCCTGATTATTACGTATAGCGTTCCAAATACGATGATGTTTCACAAAGTATTAACTGGAACGCTAGGCATATTATTAATCGGTTATATTATTGTTCAGCTTCCTTTTGTATTAAGAATGTTAAAAGCATCCTTTTATTCCATTGACACTTCATTGGAAGAAGCGGCAAAGAATTTAGGAGCTAGCAATCTGAGAACGTTCTTTAAGGTGTTATTGCCCATTATTTTGCCATCGGCTTTGGCATTAGTAGCCTTAACATTCAATTCAACGTTAGATGAATATAATTTATCGATGTTTTTAAGTCATCCATTTTATCAGCCATTAGGCATTACCATTCAAAACAGTACATCACCAGAATCGTTACAAGATACAAGAGCATTAACCTTTGTCTATACGGTATTATTAATGGTCATTTCGAGTATTGTTCTGTACCTTGTTTATGGTCGAGGTACAAAGGCAGGTAAATAATTAAGATATAGTTCGATAAATTGTAATTAAAGCAAAAGCAAAAAATGGAGGTATAACATGATTGAGAACAAAAACGACAATAATACGATAAATCTATTAAATGAGAAAGTAGCTTCGGAGCCTTTTTTAATTGCTGTCCATCGTGGAAGCAGTATGGGAAATATTATTGAAAATACGCTCCCTGCTTTTTATGCAGCAATGCAATCTGGCGCAGATATTTTAGAAATAGATGTAGTTCGCTCGATTGATGGGAAATTTTATGTGTTCCATGATGGGAATGAACGTAGACTCCTAGGACAGGAACAAAACATTAGAGAAATGGATTCTGCATTTATCGAGTCTTTAAACTATCGAAATAATATCGGCCAAGTTGTCAATTATCAAGTGGAAAAATTAGAACATGTTTTAACAAGCTTAAAAGGCAGTGGCATGCTCCTTAATTTAGACCGTTCTTGGTCTGATTGGGACACATTGCTACCTTTCCTAGATCAGTTTGACATGGCAGATCAAATTATTTTAAAATCTCCAGTCGAGCAAAGTTATTTAGCTATTTTGGAACAGCACTCTGTAAAGTATTCCTATATGCCAATTGTAAAAAAATTAGATGAAATAGATGAAGTGCTAAACTATCAGAATATGAATTTGACAGGTATGGAATTAATTGCAGAAGATGAGGAAAGTGCATTTTTTCAAGATGATACCATTCGTAGTATTAAAGAAAGGGGATTATTTATTTGGCTAAATGCCATTGTACTAAATCATAAGGACGTATTGTATGCCAAATATGATGATGATCAATCCATCATTAAAGGACCTGCTTACGGTTGGGGGAAACTTGTTGAAAAAGGGTGCGATATTATTCAAACCGATTGGCCAAGTCTATTAGATCAATATAGACAAGAGATTAGGAAGAAGAATGGATAAAGTGACACTTCAATCAGTGGGGGTTTTCTTCATCCCCCACTGATTGTTAGTCCCGTTCTAGTGTCGCTAATACCTCCACTCCGTTTCGGTAAAGCGACACTACGAACCCGATTGGTTCAACTAAACCTTTGAAGACCACAAAGGTAAGTTTCACTGTATCTCACCAATCGGGCCTTTACGGGCAGTTGTCCCCCACCTATGTTTTTGATTCACTCACCCAAGCCTTGAGGTGGGGGTCTTACTGCCCGTTAATGCGGGATAAAAAATACAAAAAAGAGGTTGCGTATGAATAAAACGATCGAAGATATCCATGTTCATGTATTAATGTGGCTTGAGGAAGCGGCACATATGATCCGTGATTCGTTTGCTGGACAGTTAATGATCGAGACAAAAGCTAATCGTAAAGATTTAGTCACAAATATTGATAAAAACGTTCAAGATTTCTTGATTCGGAAAATCACAGAATACTATCCGACTCATCAAATTTTAGGTGAGGAATCAGCTGAACAATTCACAGCAAAAAATCGGGAACATATATGGATCATTGATCCAATTGATGGGACGGCCAATTTCGTAAAACAACAGGATCATTTTTGCATCCTGATTTCTTATTACGAAAATGATATTGGAAAATTAGGCTATATGTATGATGTAATGAATCGTGATATATATTATGCAATAGCAAATGAAGGAGTTTTTCTAAATGATAGAAAACTGTCTGCCCCGCCAGCTATTTCATTACAAGAAGGGCTTGTCGCTATTGATGTACAAAACTGGTGCGGTAAATCATGTTTAGAGGAACTTTCCAATGAAGCTTTTGATATCCGCTATTTTGGCTGTGGTGGCATTGACAGCATTCATGTAATAACTGGGAAATTTGCGGCGTTTGCAACATCGAAGGCAGGTCCTTGGGATAAAGCAGCTCAGTTGATTTTCGCAAAGGAATTAGGATTGCGCGTCTCCAGGTTTGATGGAAGTAATGTGAATTATTTAGAAGGTGGCGATTGGATCATTGCCAATCAGTCAGCTTACGAGGAGCTTTTAGCTATTGTAAAAAAATTTTAATAGCAGCAAACGATGTGGAAACAGTCTTTTTAAAAATTAGGCTGTATTATAGGACGCTGTTGATTTTTGGCTCATTTTAGCTCTGTCTTCATGAAACGCTTGGAGAAAGCTCGCTTTCCCCAGGCGTTTCATGAAGACAGAGCTACCTTTCAGCTATGCTGAAAGGTGTGAGACTGCGGTCTCACACGAAATGAGCCCAAAATCGTATAATCAACAGTATGGATGAACATAGCCAAAATTTAAAAGGTGGTGGAAATGATGGCGACCATATTAGATATAGCAAAAGAAGCAGGGGTATCGCATGGAACGGTATCCAATGTTTTAAATGGCAAAGGGAATGTCAGTTCAAAAAAAATGGAACTTGTCTTAAAAGCAGCTGAAAAGTTAGGATACAATCTTAATAATAATGCAAAGTTGCTTCGTTCTGGTAAAAGTCAAACGATCATTATGATTTTACCGAGTCTTGGATTAGAGGAATACTCTATTTTTTACGAAAATGCTTTGAAAGAAGCAAACTTCAGAGACTTTCAGTTGAGGTTGTACTGTACCTATGATAATCCAATAAAGGAAAGACAAATTATTAAGGAAATTATTAAAGAGCGCCCATCAGGTATTATCACGGTTTCTGCATTAGAAGATGCTAACGAGTATTATGAGCAAATTCCGATTAATAAAAGTGACATCATTTTTATTAATCGAAAGATTGTAAATGCGCAGGAATTTATTACTTTTGATTTTAATCAGGCTGGGATTGAGATTGCAACATTTATCGACCAACATACTACCGGTAAAATAGCCTTGTTTACTGGGGAAGAGAATTTTGCAAATGAGCATGATTTTACAATTTCAATCTTGAAAAGTTTAGAGAATCGGGATGTTACTGTCTATCAGTCCACATTATCTCATGAATATGAAAATGCGTTTAAACTAGTCTTAGAATCTTCCTTCGACTGTATTATCGCAACAAATGTCTCGAAAGCCCAATTATTGGTTAAAGCATTTCATTATGGTTCAAAACAAAACTTGCCAAAAATAATAACACTTGGCCCATTAAAAAACACGTATAGCAATGAAATGCTGTACTATTATCAGGATTTTGGTTATTTGGGTGAACGAGTCGTAAAAAATATCATTCAAACGATTCATTTAAAAGATAAAAGTCATTCTCATATTTATCCTAATTATGGATTTCTGATGAAGCCAAACCGATATAATCATTTTCAAACAGAGATTAAGATTCTTACCATTGATTCACCAGCAACGCATGCACTAAAAAAAGTCATAACGCATTTCGAAAAGAGTACTAACTGCATCGTACAACTTGATATCAAAGCCTATAATGAGGTTTTTCAAATCCTTGAGGACGACGAAATGTGGAAGACGTATGACATTATTAGGCTCGATATTGCTGGTTACTCTTGGTATGGGCAGAAAATTTACCGTCCATTACAGGGTTTAGAAGTAGAATTAGATGAATTTATTAATGAGTTACCATACTTTCTAAAAGACGCTTACGTCAATATAAACGATACTGCATATGCGGTTCCATTTGATATTAGTATTCAAATGTTATTTTATCGGAAAGATATTTTTGATAATGACATCGTCAAGCGAAAATACTTTGAAAAAACGAAATCAGAACTTAGAACACCTACGACATTTGAAAAATATAACGAGTTAATTACATTTTTCAATGAAAGTGACTTTGACCAAGTAAAGGAATTAGCGGGTGCTTCGATGATTTCAGGCAATATTGAGACCATTGCAGCCGAATATTTGCTTAGGTATTATTCCTTAAACGGTGATATTCTCACTACTTCAGATATTGAATTGGACCGAGAAATAGCGATCGGTGCCATGAAGTTACTTTACGATAATTATCAGAATTCTCTCGTCATTGACTCGAATTGGTGGGGGGAGGAAGTACAAGCCTTTATTGATGGGAAATCGGCAATGGTGATTGGATTTATGAACCATTTATCGGTTGTCTCCCAAAGTAATATTAAAGATTCGATTGGAATTGCTGATGTACCAGGGAACGCACCTTTGCTTGGTGGAGGGATTTTAGGAATAACGAAATCAACGAATAAAGTGGCAGCATCCATTGAATTTCTTACTTGGCTCAACAGTCCAGAAATTTCGGAACAAATTAATTTACTCGGCGGCAATACGGCAAGCTACTTTCTCTCGAATAACTCTGTTGTCAGAACGATGTATCCATGGTTAGCAAAAGCAAAAAAGACAATCATGAATGGAAAGCGGGAAACTGTTTTTGAAAATGGTCAGTGCATCGATTTAAAACATACTGAAGAAATCATCGGAAAACATATACGAAAACTATTAGCAGAAGAGCAACCACAGTTTGAAAAATGCGTCGAAAACATAAATGAAGAATTGCTGGAAAAACAAGAGCTATTAACCGTTCAAGTTTAGGTGAGAAGTAGGTCTAGTTATCATATAGATTGAATACAGGTTTCACATGTTAAAACGCTATGGAAATTTTTGTTTACAGCAATGAAATGTGTTTGTGGAATTAGGCATATTGGAATAATTAAACTTGGCTCTTTTCGTAAAGATTGTTGTTTTTAGCAAGAAACCAATTCGAACAGATGTTGATCTTCGTTACAGGTGCGAGACTCCTGCGGGAAAAGCGTGTTGAGGGAGACCCCGCAAGTGCAAAGCACTGAGGAGGCTTCTGAGACCGCCTCTACAACGGAAATCAACCCGGGTTATTAGTGTAAAAATGATTGAAAAGCAACAAAGTATGTGAAAACAGCCTTAAACTTTTATATCTTATAAGCAGTCTGAATACATGTAGACTCCTAATAGACAGTCATAGTGCCAAAAACTGAACATAAACCACAGTCAATGTAAGCTGTTAACGCTGACAGACCGTGTATTCAGATCAATGGATAGAACCGTAGCAAAAATATTTTTCCTGCCCTAATTCAAACGCTTGACTATTCGTAATTTACAGAATATAATTCGGTTAACTTAAAACTAAATACACTTTTTAAAGCGTTGAAAAGGGAAAGTAAGATTCAAGTATTTTTACACAGAGAGCTTCGGTAGCTGAAAAGAAGCAAAAATATGAATCCGAACAATGGCCTTTGAGCTTCGTGCTGAAACAATCTAACTGAGTATGGTTATTGATTGAAGTAGGTTCCGACGAGATTTGGTACTCGTTATCCATACCACAGTATAAAGAGTTGCATTTATTCTCTTGTACTTGCAGAGGCTGTTTTGTGTGAGCAAACAGTAAATTAAGGTGGTACCACGTGGATATAAACCACGTCCTTATCTATTTTCATTAGATAGGGGCGTGGTTTTTTTATTGTTTTTCAAATTACCGCAAAGTTAATCCAAACAAGTGGAACTGACCGACTAGCTGTTTACAATCTGACAAAAGAACTTCAAATAAAGTTGACGTAGTTCCGCTCTGTTTTCCACAAAAAAGTATATAAAAAGAAGGAGGAAAATATAATGAACAATCATCTCGTTTTACAAACAGATTTTGGTACAAGTGACGGTGCAGTTAGCGCTATGTATGGTGTAGCTGTTACAGTAAATCCGGAGATCCGAATCTTTGATTTAACACATGACATTCCTCAATATAACATTTGGGAAGGTTCGTACAGATTATACCAGACAGTTGCTTATTGGCCGGAAGGAACGGTGTTTGTTTCTGTTGTTGACCCAGGTGTTGGCTCGGAGCGCAGAAGCATTGTTGCAAAAACGGCTTTGAATCAATATATTATTACTCCTGATAATGGAACGCTCACCCATATTAAAAATAGTATTGGAATTGTCGAGGTGAGAATGATTGATGAAACTGTCAATCGTCTGCCGCATTCTGGTGAATCTTACACTTTCCATGGGCGTGATGTCTATGCATTTACAGGTGCTCGACTTGCTTCCAAATTGATTACGTTTGAGCAAGTGGGGCCAACTGTGCCTGTTGATTCCGTCGTCGAACTGCCCAAAGGGGATCCGAGCATTACTAATCATGTTCTTACAGGGCATATCGACATTCTTGATATTCGCTTCGGTAATTTATGGACAAATATTGATCGGATACTTTTCAAAAAATTATCTGCTGAATATGGTGATTCTTTTGAAGTGACCATTGAAAATGATACTCGCCAAGTCTATAAAAATATTATGACGTATGGGAGGACATTTGCTGACATTCATTTAGGCGAGCCATTGCTTTATGTTAACTCACTCGACAAAATTGGCGTCGCGATTAATCAAGGGTCCTTTGCCAAGGCATACCATATTGAAACCGGAGCAACGTGGAAAATTTCTATACGCAAAATACCCAAAATTGTATATAATTAATACTTAAAAATTATAATTGGGGGGAGAAAATGAAAAATAATCTTTTATCAATAAAAACAATCGTGGCGATTGGGATTGGGGCAGCTGTTTTTGTGATTTTAGGCAGATTCGCTGTCATTCCAACAGGGGTGCCTAATACGAATTTTGATACATCATATGGATTTTTAGCGTTAATGGCTGTAGTCTTCGGACCGATTGCCGGCGGCTTGATTGGTTTAATCGGTCACGCTTTAAAGGATGCGATCTTTTATGGAACTCCTTGGTGGAGTTGGGTTCTCGTGTCGGGAATCGTTGGTTTCTTAATTGGTCTTGTATCAAAGAAAATCAATATAGAAGCAGGGAATTTTAATGTCAAAAAAATGATTCTGTTCAATGTTGTTCAAATCATTGTCCAAGCGATTGGCTGGTTCCTAATTGCTCCATCGTTGGATGTTTTCATCTATGCTGAACCTGCAAATAAAGTATATTTACAAGGGATGGTTGCTGGAGGATTAAACATGGTGACAGTGGCTGTTCTTGGTACGCTGCTGCTTGGTATCTATGCAAAAAGTCGCAGTCAAAGTGGCAGCTTGATTAAGGAAGATTAATTAGACACAAATGCACTGTTTTATTAGGAGAAGATGTATGAAAAAACCGGTAATTCAATTTGAAAACTATAGCTTTCAATATCGCAGTCAGGCGAAACCAACATTAAATGACATCAACTTAACGATCTATGAAGGGGAAAAGGTTCTCATTGTCGGCCCTTCAGGGTCTGGAAAAAGCACACTAGGCCATTGTATCAATGGCCTAGTTCCCTTTTCTTATAAAGGGGAAGTGTCAGGAAGGTTGAAAATCAGTGGCGAGGATGTCAGGGAATTAGACATTTTTTCCTTATCCAAAAAAGTCGGGACGGTTCTCCAGGATCCTGATGGTCAATTTATTGGTCTTACAGTTGCTGAGGATATCGCTTTTGCATTAGAAAATGATTATACACCACAGACACAAATGTTTAATAAGGTTGCAGAAGTGTCAAAAATGGTCGAAATGGAGAATTTTTTGGACTCCTCACTGCATCATCTTTCCGGAGGACAAAAACAAAGAGTCTCACTGGCAGGGGTAATGGTGGATGATGTGGAGATTCTTTTATTCGATGAACCATTGGCCAATCTTGATCCAGCAACAGGGAAATATGCGATTGAACTTATTGATCGGATTCAACAAGAAACGAAAAAAACCGTTGTGATTATCGAGCATCGCTTAGAAGATGTCTTGCATTGTCCTGTTGACCGCATCATTGTCGTTGATGACGGCAGGATTATCAGTGATATGACTCCAGATGAATTATTAGCCTCCCCCATTTTGGAGGAGTGTTCCATCCGTGAGCCCTTGTATGTGAAAGCCGCAAAATATGCCGGCTGTACTATTACATCAGACATGTATCCCGCTCATATCGATTCCTTTCAAGTAGATGACTGTAAAGATAAGTTGGCAGACTGGTTTATTAAAGTGAATGGTCCTCAGCCTAAAGTGAAAACAGAAACGATTTTGGAGTTAAATAACATCGATTTTGGCTACACATCGGGGAAAAGAACCATTTACGGTGTTTCTTTTTCGATTGAAAAAGGCGAAATGGTCAGTATTGTAGGAAAAAATGGGGCAGGAAAGTCGACGCTTTCTAAATTAATTTGCGGCTTTGAAAAACCGAGTTCTGGGCGCATTTATTATCGGGGACTAGATATTACTGAAGATACGATAAAAGATCGTGCTTCAAGAATCGGAATAGTGATGCAAAACCCGAATCAAATGATTTCAAAACAGATGATCTATGATGAAGTTGCGCTTGGTCTCATTCTCCGTGGTGTACCGGAAGCGGAAATTAAAGATAGGGTTTTCAAAACATTGAAAATATGCGGACTGTACCCATTCCGTAACTGGCCGATATCGGCGTTGAGCTTTGGCCAGAAAAAGCGGGTAACCATCGCCTCGATTTTAGTTTTAGAACCAGAGGTAATTATTCTTGACGAGCCTACTGCAGGACAAGATTTTCGCCATTATACTGAAATTATGGAGTTTTTGGTGGAACTCAATCGTCAAGGTGTAACGATTATTATGATTACTCATGATATGCATCTCATGCTTGAGTACACACCGCGGGCGATCGTGATTGCTGGCGGGACAAAACTAGCCGATGATACGGCCGTCAATGTACTGGCCGATTCTAGCATCATCAATGAGGCAAACTTAAAGGAAACTTCCATATTTGAATTGGCGCTTCGGGCGGGAATAAGCGAACCGAAAGAGTTTGTCGATCGGTTTATCGCTTATGATCGGGAGGTGAGACAGAAATGGCAGTAGAAATGCTTTCCTACATTGATCGGCAATCGCCGATTCATCGGCTTACAGGTGTAACCAAGCTGATTTGCTTTATGATATGGTCATCGATCGCGATGCTCACCTATGATACACGAATTTTGGTCTGCCTCTTCCTATTTAGTATCTTTGTTTTTATCATTTCCAAAGTAAAACTAAAGGAAGTAGCCTTTGTCCTCCTGTTTATTTTGTTCTTTCTCATGATCAATAACGTGGCAATTTATGTTTTTTCGCCGCAAGAAGGGGTAAAAATCTATGGGACAAGCCATGTTCTGTTTGAAATCGGAGGGCGTTATACGATTACAATAGAGCAACTTTTTTATCAAATGAATGTCACGCTAAAATATTTTACAGTTATTCCTGCAGCTATCCTATTTATTGTGACAACCAATCCAAGTGAATTTGCGGCTTCATTAAACCGCATTGGTGTCAGTTACCGCATTTCTTATGCTGTCGCGCTTGCGTTACGATATATTCCCGATATTCAACGGGATTTCCGTAATATCTCGCTTTCCCAGCAAGCTCGTGGAATTGATATGTCACGCAAAGAAAAGCTGACCAAGCGGATTAAGAATGCCGCTTCAATTATCGTCCCTCTCATCTTATCAAGTCTCGATAAGATCGAAGTGATAAGTAATGCGATGGAACTTCGAGGCTTTGGAAAAAATAAAAAGCGGTCCTGGTACCGGGCCCGTCCATTTCAAAAAATCGATGTGATAACTATAATCCTATTTGTTCTCATTCTATTGATATCACTATACGTTACCTTCCAAGATGGAAATCGGTTTTATAATCCTTTTTAGGAATATTCTAAGTTAGATGTTCTGACAATTTTTACCTCCCTAACGTGCAAAAAGAAGTAACTGCCCTCCCTCACCAAGGATAAAGGGTAGATACTTCTTTTTGTAATGAACAATCAAACATGAGCGGAACGGGGGGATTTACCCCCTCCTACTCGAATTTAATTTACTTGGAATTCTAATCATTTATCCATGAACTTTTTATTTGATAATATTAAAGTGTATAGTAATCAAAATTTACTGTACTTTGATAAAAAGTGCTTAGGCATGATATAAGTATAAAAGAAGCAGGGACATTTTTGCTTTTTATTTAGGGGGACAAGGGCTTGTCCTGGTGTCCTATAATGAGAGGATATTGAATATGATAGATAATTTTTGGCGTGATTTACCAAGACCGTTTTTTGTACTAGCACCAATGGAAGATGTGACAGATGTTGTTTTCCGCCATGTAGTGAGTGAAGCAGCCAGACCTGATGTGTTTTTTACCGAGTTTACAAACACGGAGAGTTATTGTCACCCAGAGGGGAACCAGAGTGTACGTGGGCGCTTGACTTTTACAGAAGATGAACAACCAATTGTAGCTCATATATGGGGGGATAAGCCCGAATATTTTCGGCAAATGAGTATTGGTATGGCGAAACTAGGGTTTAGGGGTGTAGATATCAATATGGGCTGTCCTGTCCCTAATGTGGCATCCAAAGGGAAAGGAAGTGGCCTTATTCTTCGTCCGGAAGTCTCAGCAGAAATAATACAAGCAGCAAAAGCAGGAGGATTGCCTGTAAGTGTGAAGACAAGGCTGGGTTACACGGATGTAGACGAGTGGCAGGACTGGCTAACGCATATATTGCAACAAGACATTGCTAATCTTTCCATTCATCTGCGTACAAGAAAGGAAATGAGCCAAGTAGATGCTCATTGGGAGCTGATTCCGGAGATCAAGAAACTTCGTGATCAGGTGGCACCAAATACACTTTTGACGATCAATGGGGATATTCCTGACCGTCAAACTGGCTTGAAGCTCGCTCATCAATATGGTATTGATGGGATAATGATTGGGCGTGGTATTTTTAAAAATCCATTTGCCTTTGAAAAAGAGCCGAAGGAACATAGCAGTAAGGAATTCCTTGATCTCTTAAGATTGCAGCTTGATCTCCATGATAAATATTCAAAAGAATTAGAGACACGTTCCTTCAAAGCCCTTCATCGCTTTTTTAAGATCTATGTTCGAGGGTTCCGAGGGGCAAGTGAATTAAGAAATCAATTAATGAGCACAAATTCAACAGATGAAGTGCGTGCAATGCTCGATAGCTTTGAGTGAAAGATTGTTGATAGGACGGGGGAGAATTATTTTTTGGGTGTACAGCTTGGGGACGGTTCCCTTGCTTCCTTCATTATGTCGAGTATCAACTTCCTCTCTGATTATGTGAGGCATACAAAAAGGAATTCTTAAAATGTTCCTAATATAGACTTCGTTCACTAAAAGGCAATTTATTATAGTTTGTCTTTTTATCTCTTAACAATATCAATTATAAAGCAGCTTGATTTATTTAGTAGATATTATAAGCCTTGAAAATGAAAGGACTGTATGGATTCGTTTATAGAATCTATACAGTCCTCAGTTAATTAATTAACTCTTTGAATTCTTCCCTCAGACTTATAATCAAAAGGAGAGGGTAGTGTTTTTACAAAATCAACGGTTGCATCTACATCTATTGGGCCAATTTCTAAATCAGTAGAAAGAGCTCCAATACCGTAATTAAGGTTTCCTGTCATATAGTTGTTGATAACAACAGTGTATTCTTTCGTTTTATCAATCTTGCTTCCGTCTGGTAAGAAGATGTCTATAACCTTGCCTGTTTTAGCTGTGCTGTCATAAGTATACGTGTATTTAAAGCCAGCAATATGGAAGTCAAGACCTCTATCTGTAATCTGGTTATTTAAAACTGTCTCTAAATCTGCACCGCTAAGTTTTACTTTATTTAATACATTACCAAATGGCTGAATGGCAAATAAATCACCAAATGTTACTTCACCTTCATCTAATGGAGAGCGGACACCGCCACCATTCATCATAGCGAAGTCTGAGTTCATTGCAGCTTTCATACCATCCGCAATAAGATTTCCAAGAGCAAAATCCCCAAATTCATTAGCTACAGTTGGATAACCTTTTTCAAGGGTAGATAAAGATTGCCCAACAACTTCTGCTTTAATTGGTTCGGCCTTCTCTGAATATTTCTTCATTATCGCTGCAACTTCTGGATCTGGAGTATAGTCCTTTTGATAAACAGTTTTAATCTCTGCTGATTTATTAATGATATCTCCAGTAACGCGGTCAATTTCCACTTCTACATCAGAAAAAGCAGATCCATAAGAATAGGCTTGAACAATTAGTTTGTTGTCCACTTCTCGGTTTACCATTACATGGTTGTGTGCAGCAAAGATGACATCCACTTCATCATCAATTTGTTCTGCAATTCTGCTAGCATCGAAAGAATCTGTATAACCTGTTTGGGTAGCAGGATTATGAGCAAGGACGATGATTGCTTCGATTCCTTGTCCTTTTAATTCTTCAGTATACTTGTTAATGGCTTCAACTTCGTCTGTAATCTTTAATGATTCGTTTCCTTTTCTAACAATCATGGAAGGTGTTTCTTGAGTTACAACTCCGATCACACCAATTTTTTGATCTTCAATTGTGAACACGGTGTAAGGATCAGTAATTAAATTTCCATCTCTTGTATCATAGGCGTTTGCTGCAACAAGCGGGAAGTTCATTCCGTCATAACCAACCATTCCGTTTGGATGATCTCCACCGTTCATCATACGGAGTAGTTCGTCAATCCCTTCATCAAATTCATGATTTCCAAATGTGCCTGCATCAAAACCGATATTTTCCAAAACTTCTATGGTAGGCTCATCTTGGAAAAGAGCGGAAATTAGTGGGCTTCCCCCAATCATATCACCTGAATGTAAAAGAAGTGTATTTGGATTTGTTGCTTCTTCTTGTTTTAATGCAGCTGCTAAGTACTCAATATGCCCAGCTGATAAATTTCCAACCTTTGTAACCGTATCTAACTGTCCGTGTAAATCATTTACTCCTAAAAGCTGAACCTTTAATCGGTCGCTATCCGAATGGCTATTCAAGTTAAAATTAAAGATTCCAAAACCTTTTGAATCGGTTTTGCCAGTATAAGAGAAAGGGCTTTCTTCTCTGATATATTGCTCTGCCTTTGGTGAAGTCGTAAAAGTAACATTCACATTTCCTGAGATTGGAGCAATAGACCAGTTTCCATCAGCTGTCGGGGTAATTTCTTTCACCTCAGAAATGTAGTCCATTAAAACTTGACGGTTTTCATCGGCTGCATCGACTACTAATTCACTGCCTTTTAATCCAGGGAAATTTCCTCCGCCACCAGCACGGTAATTATTTGTAACTACGATAAATTCTTGCTTAGGATCTAAAGGTTTACCATTATATTTAAGATTCACAACACGGCTTGAGTCAGGGGTTAAAAGTGTCCCATTCACAGCGTATTTGGCAGGCTTTGTAACATCAATTTGATATTCTACGCCATCAATTACATCAAAGTTAAATACTTGAAATGCAGGATTTATTAACGGTTGTTCAGTTGTTTTTGAAGGATCAATGGTGTTGTATTGACCAGCGGACATTTCAATCCACTCTTTAACAACCGAACCTTTTACTTTAATGGCTTTTAAAGTGTTGTCATACAGATATAAGTCACCTGCACTACGAATCGTCAAATCACCTTTCTTGATTTCTGTGTATTCATCAACACCATTACGACCAGCTTTAAAAGGGGCTCCTACTGATAAAATGGGAAGATCTTTTAATTCTGGCTTGTTTAGTTCAATATATTTTTCGACATACCATTTTTGTGCGTTTGTAACTACTTGAATAGACGGATCATCTTGTACGAGTGCGAAATAGCTATAAATGTCATCCGTTGTAGTACCAATTGGTGTATTAACATATTTTAAGGTCGCTTCATGATCTGCTTCTACAGCATTTACAATTTCTTTGTCTGGTTGAACAGATTCTACTTGTCTTGTGGAGGATTGGGAATTAGAAACAGACCATTTCCCTTTTACTTTTTGTAAGTTAAGATCAATAATTCCTAATGATCCACCTCCAAATCCAGCTTGTACAGCAGCAACACCGTTGATTGTTCCTTTTTCGTTATCTACTCCAGGGAGAGGTTGTCCATCGGTACCTTTGAACAATGTATCTAAACTTGCTACATTGTTTGCTGGGAATGTTTTATGAGTATGTGAAAATGTAATGGCATCAATACCAGGTACTTTACTTAAAGCATATACTGTATCTTCAGTATTTGCTTCATTTCCACTAAAACCTGAGTGAGCTAATGCGATAATTACATCTGCTCCTTCTTCTTCCATAATAGGGATATAGTTTTTAGCTGTTTCTACGATGTTTTTGGTTATGACCTTTCCATCTAGATTAGATTTATCCCACTCATTAATTTGAGGAGGAACAAATCCGATATATCCGATTTTAATGACATTTGTTTTACCAGATTCATCTTTTACTTTTTTATTCACAATTTTATAAGGGGTATATTTATTAATATCATTAGTTGGATCATTATCATGATCATCTACATATACATTTGCATTTACAAAAGAAAAGTTTGCATCATCATATACTTCGTCTAGATACTCCAACCCATAGTTGAACTCATGGTTTCCAAGTGTCGCCATATCATAGCCCATTAAGTTCATGGCCCTGATAGCTGGATGTATTTCTCCTTCCTTCAAAGGGTCAATTTTTGCTTTGTATGTACCGAGAGGAGTCCCTTGTATAAGGTCGCCATTATCCACGAGTACAGAGTTTTTTACTTCTGCTCGTGCCTCTTTAACAAGAGTTGCGGTTTTAGCTAGTCCCAGTTTAGGGGCCAAACTATTTTTGTAATAGTCAAAGCTCAGTAGATTTGTATGGATATCAGTCGTTTCCATGATGCGAAGTTCAACCTGCGATTGAACCTTGTCTTTAGAGGGGTTTGCAGCCATTGCATTGCCAGACAAGAAAGGAGCTGCTAACACAGTGATTGCAAGTGTACTGGACAAAATTTTCTTGCCCCTGTTTCTTCTTCCTAATTTCATTATGCACTCATCCTTCTATATTTTTTTGTGTTTAATAGGCCTAAAGAATAATATAGCAAAATAAATTTTAAGATAGTGTTAATTTTCAGAATACCAGGTAGATATTACCGGTTATTTTGGTGTTTTAGCCATAATTGGTTAATTATACTCACTTTTTTATTTAATAAATTTATTTGTTTTGAGAATAAATACACAGGAGGTTTGTAGGATATATATGTTAATTGGACTACCATTTATAGTGGAGTAGAAAAATTGTAAATAGTAGTTTACATTTTATTAACTTTTTTTGATTGGCTCTTTTCGTAAAGATTGTTGTTTTTAGCAAGAAACCAATTGGAACAGATGTTGATTGTAGTGGAAGGTGCGAGACTCCTGCGGGAAAAGCGTGTTGAGGGAGACCCCGCAAGTGCAAAGCACTGAGGAGGCTTCTGAGACCGCCTCTACAACGGAAATCAACCCGGGTTATTAGTGTAAAAATGATTGAAAAGCAACAAAGTATGTGAAAACAGCCTTTTGATTTAACGTAAAAAGGAAAACACGTGAAACTAGAATTGCCAGAATTTGAAGTTGTTAATCAAGAAACTTTTCCTACTCATTATGTCGTTCATGTCGAGAAAAAAGCAGAGGAAGAACGTGAGTCCCTTTCTTTCTAACATTGCGCTGGATGAACCAAAGAATTAGAGAAAAGAGGGCATAAATTCGTTCGTTACGCAGATGACTGTGTGCCACGAAGGCAAACAAAGTGTGCTTGAAAAGCACATCTAGTAAGCCGTGTTGCACTTAAGATTAGAGTAGGCCCGCAATCGCTATACAGGTGGAGATTGCAAACCATCCTAAGGTGCTATAGTCAAAAGCTATGGAAATGAGCGTTAGGGAAAAGGCAGAACGAGATTCTGTCAGGTAGGTATTAAGGAGACGAAAACCATTGAACCGCCGTATACGGAACCGTATGTAAGGTGGTGTTAGAGGTCGGAGGTTAATGGCCTCCTCCTACTCGATTCTTACTACTCATTATTAGTTTAATATAGTAATAAAACTAATAATGAGTAGTAAGGTGAAAAATGTTAAAAACAAAAAATTCCTCACAATACGAATATGATTTGTTTCCATAAACGAATAAGTACCACAACAACGGAGAAATTTAAGTAAATAGTAAGGAAAGGATAGGAACTCAAGTAGAAGTGTTTTTATCTATTAGCAAACATATTTAAGGTTTTCTTTTATCTTTACTTACAACTAAACAAAGAATAATAAAGGATGATAAGCGGTGGGGAATATTACATCATATATCGACCAATTCGGATATATAGTACTATTTGTAGCACTACTATTAGAATTGATCGCATTTCCATTACCAGGTGAAGTTCTTATGAGTTATACAGGATTTCTTGTTTTCCAAGGACATTTAAACTGGGTACTAAGTATTTTAATAGCGGGTATTGGATCTTGTATCGGAATGACCATTTCTTATTGGATAGGTTATAAGCTAGGACAACCATTCTTTGAAAAATATGGATCTCGCTTTCATATGGGCCCGGAACAGTTTCGGAAAATATCCTTCTGGTTTAGTAAGTACGGGAATAAGTTGTTGCTGATTGCTTATTTTATCCCTGGAATTAGACATATTACGGGGTACTTTTCAGGAACTACCCGGCTGCCCTTTCGGATATACGCTATTTTTGCCTATACCGGAGCATTCCTGTGGGTGACGGTATTTATTACACTCGGTAAAGTATTGGGCCCACAATGGGAGACGTTTCACAGTTCAATTAAACAATACCTCATTATTGGGGGGATAGCAGCTGCCGTCATTTTTATTGTGATCTACATCTACAAAAAAAATAAAAACGAGATAAAAGAGACAGTCATTAGGTTATTAAATCTAACTTTGACAATTTTTCATACGAGAAGACGAGTTGGAATTCTATTAGCAGCGACTTCCATCCTGACGTTAGGCCTTATGATTCTCATGATTGGTATGATAGAGGACTTTCTTGGTAACGAATTTACCAATTTTAATAAAATTGTGGTTTTATTGATTTCCTTAGTTTTTAATAAGGACTGGACAGAAACTATGCAAACATTTTCATTACTGGGCTCAAGGCAAGTCCAACTTATCCTTCTCAGCTTTACATTCATTTGGATTTTATGGAAAGGTGAGAATAAGTTAATTGAATTAGGTTCTCTTTTAATCGTTATTTTAGGTGGGGAACTCTTTGAAGAAAGTTTAAGGAGAATCTTTCAACGACTTTCCCCTGTTCCCTATTCGTTCACGGATCATCTTCTCCTCAATTTTCCAAGTGAGCAATCTTTAATGAATTTTGTTATTTATGGTTTTGCGGTATTTATATGTGTACGTTTTATAAAAAATGCTTGGACTCACACCATTGTTCCAATCGCTGGATTAGTGGTATTAATTCTTATTGCCATCAGTCGATTGTTCTTTAAAGTCGAACTTCCAAGTGATATTGCTGCTGGCTACGTCTTTGGGGGAGTCTGGCTAGGCTTAAATATTCTTTTACTGGAAATATTCCGATTACTAAGGAGAATAGATAGACATCGAATACAATAAAGGGTGCATTGCAAAATGATAATCTTCAATACCCTTATTATTCCTAAAGTATGTTTAACATAAATCCGGAGTATGTTCCATATTTAGGACTGGTAAATTTACTGTTTTTTTGCTTTTTGTTTTCGTAATCTTTTAAAAAAGGAATACTTGACCTATCATTAAGGCCGTCCCCTAGGTGTCAGATGCCATATGAAAACTTCATATGGTATCTGACACCTTTTCTTTTGGACCAACTTAAAAATTTCCTTTCCGTTTCATTAAAAATGGATGAAAAAGAAAGGTTTAAAAAAATGTGATGTTAGATTAAAAGGGGAGAAATCAGTTTTAATATTCCTGCTGAACAGGAGATGAAATGAATATGAAAAAGATTCTATTCTTACCTTTTTTACAAATGCGGTCAGGGCATCATCAAGTTGCCGAGGCATTAATGGATATCGTTAAAAAGCAAACAGAAGGAATTCTTGTAAGGAAAGTGGACCTAATAAGCTATGCAAACCCATCTCTAGAGAAAATGATTACGAGCTGGTATTTAAAATGGATTCGTTATGCACCGGAAACTTATGACCATGTTTACAAAAAATTTTTCTACTCTTCTTCACCAACTGATCATTCATTTAAATGGTATTATTATTTCTTTTTAAAAAAAATGGATCAGCTGCTAATAGAAGAGAAGCCTGATTTAATCGTGTGTACGCATGGTTTCCCATCCTATCTGGTAAGTCAGTTAAAAAGAAAGAGAAAATGTGATGTTCCAGTCATAAATGTTTATACGGATTTTTTTATCAACAATGTTTGGGGTCGAGAGGAAATCGACTACCATTTCCTCCCTAGCAAAGATGTAAAAAATGAATTTAGTAAAAAGTATCAAATACAGGAACAAAGGATGGTTGTTACTGGAATTCCAGTCCATCAGGAGATTACCAAAAACACAAAGGCTAAAAAAACAGGAGATAGACCCAAAATATTAATTTCTGGAGGAAATAATGGTTTAGGTGGGATTGTGAAATTATTGGGTAAGTCAAAGCAATCTTCCCAATGCGATTTCTATGTGCTATGTGGAAAAAATAATAAATTGTTCAATGAAATCCTCTCTTGGCAAGTCGATCATATCAAACCTCTCCCTTATATTTCATCAAGAGTAGAAATGAACAATTTATATGAAGAAATGGATGCAATCGTCACAAAACCAGGCGGAGTCACCATCAGTGAGGTTCTACAAAAAAGGCTACCTGTTTTTGTCCAATCCGTACTTCCAGGCCAGGAAGAAATCAATCTGCAGTATTTAACAAAAAAAGGGCTGGTTTTTAAACTTAAGCAGAAAGAATCGTTTGAACTGGGATTGCTAAGCATCTTGCACGATGATACGCAGATGCGTCTATGGGAACAATCCATTCAATCTTTTCAAAACGGAATGGAGATGGAAGGAGCAGAGAAAATAGCGGAATTCCTGAGTGGAATTCTTGAACAAAAATCACTTAAGCCTTCAGGCCAGTTCGAACAATCAAAGGTTTACAGACTTTTCCGAATGAGAAAGTCCACTTCTTCAGAGGTTGGATGGTAGTGAGGTCGAAACAGGCATGTCTTTAGACATGTTAATGTTTCGATTTTTTTGTGCTTTAAGTAAAAGGATTATTCGGAATAGAAACAAAAACACCGGCTACAAAACCGGCGTTTTTGTTATTTGTTCAATGATTTTAAACTACCTTTATTTTCGAACGTTTTCGGAACAAGCGGGATCCGGTTGTAGATGTGAATGATTGCATTTGCAATTGGTTCAAGAAACGGACGGAGCTTATATACGATAGAACTGATGACCAACGAAACGATGAAGCTTCCTAATATATCCAATGGATAATGATGCCCAACATAAATCCGGGAAAAAGCTGTTAAGAAGGCAAACAAAAGCATACCAATTCCAATTCTTCGATGAACGAAAAGAACGGCTAGTGCTAGAGCGAATGCTCCAGTAGTATGGTCACTTGGAAATGAAGCGTCCGCTGAATGTTTAACTAATAAATTGACCGGGTGGGTAACAAACGGACGCGGTTCAAAGTAGATATGACCGATGACGAAGTTTATGAATAGACCCAGAACACCGGTGATCGCAGCGTAAACAACCGTCTTCTTGTACTGATCTTTTCCAATAAACCAAATGAGAAGCAAAACAATGGCATAGATGATTAATGCGTAGTTCGTCACACCAGCCATCAATCCATCCAAAAAAGGGTAATGACCTGCTAATTGATTAATGGATTTAAAAAGATTGTAATTCATATTAGTCTCCTTCTATTTTGTTAAATTTCAAGTACTTTTGACCCTCAGTGGGTATCTTAACTATAAAAAAGAAAACTAAACAGGCCATGAAAAAAACATTAATAATTGATTAAAAAGAAAAAATCATCCGAATGTAGTGTACAGGAAAGAAGTTGAAGGATATTTATTAAGATGAGGGTAAATAGGATAACCGATTGTGGAGGCATCTATTTGTCGCATTTTATGATTTTGAACAGCACAGTTATTTGATTTTATTCTTTTACTGGAACTTCCCGCAATTCCCATTACAGTTGAGTTTGCTATAGCAAATATGGAATCTCCCAATGTACTTCCACGTGATATTATAGGAAGATATATATGGTTAATGTTGCGTTTTATTGAATGGCTGTTTTTCTAAGAGTTTGTTGCTTTTAACAATATCGAAATGGATTGGAGCGTAAGGCACTTGACTCCTGCGGGAGATAGAGGAAAAGTCGAGACCCCGCAGGCGCAAAGCGCCGAGGAGGCTCGACTTCCTCCCCGCGGAAAGCAAGTGCCTGTAGCGGAAAGGAACGGTCATTGTTTATTCCCAAAACAATAAACTTTACGAAAAGAGCCTAGGAAGATCATAGAATCTCTAAACTTTACAATATATAGGGGGAAGTGAAGTGAAAACGCATATTTTAGTGGTAGAAGATGAAATTCAAATAGCCCGTGTTCTTAAAGTGGAGCTGGAGTATGAAGGATACAGGGTTACAGTGGAACATAACGGTAAGGACGGATTGGAAACGGCTTTACATACAGATATTGATTTAATCTTATTAGATGTGATGCTTCCAAAATTAAGTGGAATGGATGTGCTAAGAAGATTAAGAAAGGAAAAGGAAAACATACCTGTTATTCTTCTTACAGCTCGAAATACCACGTTTGATAAAGTTGCTGGACTGGACCAAGGCGCGAATGATTACGTAACAAAACCATTTGAAATTGAAGAATTATTAGCAAGAATTCGTTCTTGTCTCCGCCATTATTCCAATCATGAAGATATGGTGGACGATTCCATTCTTTCTATAGAGGATCTTGCAATCAACACTGACACACGGGAAGTGAAAAGAGCTGGTACATCTATTACCTTAACGCCAAAGGAATACGATTTATTGGTGTATTTAATTGTAAATAAAAATAAAGTGGTAACTAGAGAAAATATTCTTTTAAACGTTTGGGGCTATGACTATGAAGGAGAAACCAATGTGATTGATGTGTTCATCCGACATTTAAGGAAAAAAACGGAGGAAGATTTCTCCACCCCATTAATTACTACTGTTAGAGGGATTGGCTATACCATAAAGGAGAACGCAGATGAGGATCACCTTAAAAATTAATTTATTAACAACCGCATGGATGCTGTTCATCTTAATTTTGATTAATATTGTTGTCTTCATTTTGTTTATGACAACGACCGTTAATATGGAAGAGGATAGGGCGTTTCAAAAAGCAGGGGATCTTATAAAAAACATCCGCGCCAATGATAGATCTGATCAAATTGAAAGTGATTTGAAGAATAATTTAACCGAGAATTCCTATATTCGCATCCTGCAGCCCGATGGACGCATCCTTTATGAAATAACAAATGAAAAGGAACTAGCTAAAAAAGTGAAAGGGAAATATGTACATACACGGGAAGCTAAGAGACGTAATATAGAGATAGATGAAAAGGAAAAGCAAGTGATAATTGTTCGTGTTCCAATAGAAAATGTACCCCACCTAAAGGGAAGTATCGAGATTGGAGAAGAACTGGAAGGATTGGAAACAAGGAAAGATATTCTTTTGTTGATTCTTGGAGTTAGCACGATGTTAGCTGTTATTTTATCATTGCTTAGCGGCAAATGGATATCGAATATGATTATGCGGCCAATTTCTAATATGATCAATACTATGGAAGATATTGAGCGAAGCGGTGTACCGAAGAAGATTCGTATTCTAAATGATACGAAGGATGAACTTCAAACATTGGCCAATACTTTTAACCGGATGATTGACAGGTTGGAGGGAAATTTTGAAAAGCAGTCTCAGTTTGTCTCAGATGCCTCCCACGAATTAAAGACGCCATTGACCGTTATAAAGAGCTATGCGAATTTGTTAAGACGGCAGGGGCTTGAAGATAAAGAATTGGCAGATGAAGCTATCCAGGCTATTCACTCTGAAGCAACCAGAATTCAAAAAATGACAGAAACCTTTTTGGATGTGGCTTCACTAGAAAAAGAAGTTGAGTTGGACCTGGAGATAGTCGATCTCGCATTGTTATGTCAAGATATTTTAAAGCAAATGAAAAAGGTTTATAAAAGAGAAATTACCCTGCATTTCGAGCAATCACCTATCTTTGTTGTGGCAGATGAATTAAAAATCAAGCAGGTCATCATTATTTTGCTCGATAATGCTATTAAATATAGCAATGATACAATTGATATTTTTTTAGAGAAAGATGATGTAAATGCCATTGTTCGAGTGAAAGATTATGGTATTGGGATTCCAGAGGAAGAAATTAAGAATATTTTTGAGCGATTTTACCGGGTAGATAAAGCAAGAAGTCGGGAAACTGGAGGTTCTGGTTTGGGCCTTCATATTGCTAAAAAGATTATGAAATTACACAAAGGGGAAATAAAAATTAGAAGTAAAGAAAGGGAGGGAACCGAGGTAGAATTGATTTTACCTGCAAGTTTGGAAATAGTATAAAAAAACACGGCTTCGCATTATGAAGTCGTGTTTTTATCATCTAATTTTTATTAGTAGCTATTTTATTTTTAAAATATGCGAACACAATTGGCAGAAGTGAAACGACTACGATGCCAAGAACCACGATGCTGAAGTTATCTTTGACTATCGGAATGTTACCGAAGAAAAAGCCAGCAAACAACGCAATACTAACCCAAAGTAACCCACCGAGTGCATTATATAAAATAAATTTACGATAAGGCATCGTGCTAACCCCAGCCACGAAAGGCGCAAAGGTGCGAATAATAGGTACAAACCTGGCTAAGATGATAGTTCCAGATCCGTGTTTTTCAAAGAATTCAGTGGTTCTTTCCAAGTGTTCTTTCTTAATGAACCGAATATTCTCTCGCGCAGAAACCTTATTCCTTAAAGAATGCCCGATTGTATAATTCACTGTATCGCCTGCAAAGGCAGCTACACAAAAGATCAGGTAAATAGGCAGTAATTTGATAGAACCGGCTGCTGCTAAAGCCCCAGTCGCAAATATGAGCGAATCTCCCGGTAAAAACGGCATAAAGACAAGACCTGTTTCACAAAAAACTATGACAAACAGTATGAAATATATAAACATCCCATATTCATTCATGTAAAGACTTAGGTGTTTATCAATGTGCAAAAAAATATCAATCATATTATTCACAAAAATATCCCCTTATTTTTAATTTCATGTTGTTAGTTCTAATTTAACCTTTTAGATTAAACTATTCATTAAATAAACATTAACATTGAATTAAAATTTTCAGTGGTGGTGTAATAGATTATATAAAAATAGAAAAGCATATGGGAAAAAACGACTCTTTATTTAGAGGGACTTAGCAGACAGCCCCTTCTCTTTAAATAGTTTGTTTCTGTTTGTATTGTCGTTCCTTATATCTTTGATAACACCCAATAGCTAAGATTAACCAAAAGGCACTAATAAAATACCTAGCCACATTATAAGGATAATAGCCTCCTTTAACCCGATTTCTAAATATTTTAACAATTGATTGCGTTAAATTAGTATAATAAAAGTAATTAAACTAATAATGGGTGGTGAATAAAAAAAGTTAAAAACAAAAGAATCATCACAAAACGAATGTGAATTTGTCCCTGTCAGGGTTGCTAAACTTGTAGAGAACTGAAAGAAGCATAGTAAATCAGAAAGGATGACAAAATGTCAGAAATAAAAGATGAAATCATTTTAAGAGGGCTTAAAGAACATAATTTAAAAAATGTAGATTTAAACATACCAAAAGAAAAAATCATCGTATTTACTGGTCTTTCAGGCTCTGGAAAAAGCTCAGTCGTTTTTGATACATTAGCAACAGAAAGCAGAAGACAAATGATTTTAAACTATCCTCACTATGTCAGATATCAAATGCCAAGGTATGAAAGACCCCACGCCGATCTTATGCAAAACTTAAGTCCGGTTGTAGTAGTCGAACAAAGACTGATAGGAGGCAATTCCCGCTCAACAGTAGGCACCTATATGGATATCAATCCATTAATTAGACTTTTGTTTTCAAGAATTGGAAAACCATCAATAGGAACTGCTAGCGATTTTTTGAGCCAAAGTTCTTTTGGCAGATGTCCAGAATGTAGTGGATTTGGGGAGGTCATTGCGCCAGACCTAAATAAGATGATCGATTACGATAAGTCACTTCGAGATTATGCAGTGAAATTTAAGCCATTATCACCTTCAGGTTGGCAAGGCAACTGGATGATGACCTGCGGATTATTCGACCCAGATAAACCGATAAAGGACTACCCAGAAGAAAAACGCCGTCTATTATTATATGGTCCCCCAGAAGGTGAAAAGGTCAATGCCCCGTTTCATACAAAAAATGGACCTCAAAAGCATGATTGGGATGGGTTATTGCCCCGATTTACACGTCTCTATATCAATAGAGATATCTCAAAGCTAAAAGGAGTAACCCAAGATGACGTCATAGCTGTGTCAACTCGATCCTTATGCCCAACCTGCCAAGGTTCAGGTCTAAATCCAAAGGTATTGGCATGTAGAATAAATGACTTAAATATCGCAGCATACGATCAATTAGAGCTTACCGAACTACTGGAAGAACTAAAGAAAATAAAAGATCCTTTGGGAGAATATATCGCACTGCAAGCAATCCCACACATAAAACAATTAGTTGAAATGGGATTAGGATATCTGAGCCTATCAAGAAAAATGGGCACCTTGTCTGGTGGAGAAGCTCAAAGGGTAAAAATCGCTCGTCATTTAGGGAGCAGTCTAAACAATATCACATACATTTTCGACGAACCAAGTGCAGGACTCCATCCAGAAGAAGTGGATCTGTTAATCCAGATGCTAAAAAGGATAAAAGCCCAACATAATACTGTCATCGTCATCGAACATAATCTATCAGTCATAAAAGTAGCAGATGAAATCATAGAAATGGGACCTGGGGCAGGTGTAAACGGAGGAGAAGTTGTCTATCAAGGAAAATTACAAGGACTAAAAGACTCTCCCACCGCAACAGCCCTAAACCACAAGCTAAAAATAAATAAAAATCCAAGAGATATAAAAGATTATTTTACAATAAACAGAGTAAGTAACAATAACTTAAAAAATATAAGCGTAAATATTCCTAAAAATGTCTTAGTCTCTATGTGTGGAGTATCAGGTTCAGGTAAAAGCTCCTTAATGTTGGAAGCGTTCACAGAAAGATATCCAGAAACTATAATGGTAGGACAGGGCGGCATAGGAATATCCAACCGTTCGACCCTAGCTACATATATGGGAATAATGGACGATATTCGCGCAATATTTTCAAAAGAAACAGGACAACCAGCAGGTTTGTTCAGTTTTAACACCTCAGGAGCATGTTCGATCTGTAAAGGAAAAGGAGTTCTAACGCCAGACGTAGCATTTGCAGATCCGGTGACAATTCCTTGTGAAGCATGTGGCGGTACGAGATATTCAGACGAAGCATTGTCATATCGATACCAAGCTAAAAATATAGTAGAGATTTTAGATTTAACAATAGACGAGGCTATTCATTATTTTAAAATACCTAAGATCATAAAAAGAGTGCAAACGCTAAAAGACGTAGGATTAGGGTATCTGACGTTAGGACAGACGACAAGTTCTCTAAGCGGAGGAGAAACCCAACGTCTAAAACTCGCAAGCCACTTGCAAAAAGAAGGGCAAATCTATCTATTAGACGAGCCATCCTTAGGTCTACACACAGAAGATAATGAAAAACTCTTAGACGTATTTCAAAATCTCGTAAATAGAGGTAATTCGGTCATAATAATTGAACACAATCTAAACTTTATCGCGGCGAGCGACTGGGTAATAGAATTGGGCCCAGGAGGAGGAAAACAAGGTGGACAAATTATATTAGAAGGTACACCAGAAGAAATGTTACATGCAGAGACATTGACAGCGAAATGGTTAAAGGATGGAGTTAGAAAATTAAAATGTGGTACCTTTTATTAGGGTTAAAATTCACGCTAAAATGGACTTTAGACAGCTCATTTACTTACCTCCAGTGAAGAATTTTGAAAGAATTTACTCGAAGAAATGATTAAGCTTATGGTGAAGGGTACTCCTTCCACCAAACATACTAAACTAATTCAAATAAGGGTGTGAAGTGGGTCTGTTTTTGATACGGACTCTTATATGTTCCTAGAGGCTGCTCGACCTTCCTTCACTTCTATAAAATATAGTAGCACAAACCAAGACCATGGTTTGTGCTATTAATGTTAGTCTGTTTTTTATTTAGGCTGTTTTCACATACTTTGTTGCTTTTCAATCATTTTTACACTAATAACCCGGGTTGATTTCCGTTGTAGAGGCGGTCTCAGAAGCCTCCTCAGTGCTTTGCACTTGCGGGGTCTCCCTCAACACGCTGTTCCCGCAGGAGTCTCGCACCTGTAACGAAGATCAACATCTGTTCGAATTGGTTTCTTGCAAAAAAACAACAATCTTTACGAAAAGAGCCTTTATTTAATAATACAAATGTTTAAAAATGTATTTGATTTCCAAATTAATGATCTAACTCCACCGTCTTTAGACGGTATACGCTTTTAGCCTTATAATTTGATGCCCATCCTAAAGTTGTGAGGTGAAAGTATGGAATGGTATAAGAAGCATAGTCATGTGGTCTATGACATCAAGTTTTATATAATTTGGGTAACAAAATATAGATACAAGGTGATATGTGGTCCATTTGCTATAAGAACACGAGAAATAATCAGGCAAGGATGTGAAGCAAGAGGAATCACAATCTTACAAGGAAGTGTTGGAAAGATCATATTCATTTTTTTATTTATTTAGTTTATATATTTCACGGGCCATTGATTCTAGTATATAAAGAACAGGTACTTGTGTCGTAATATTAGCGTTTTCAAACCATTCCTCAGTTACGTAATATGGAATGTTTATCTCAGAGATTTTTGCAATGGTTGAGTGTTTATTGTTTGTAATACTAATAATTTTACTGCCTTCCTGTTTAAGTTGATTAAGATGAGTGACGGTAAAATTATTTTCTCCTGAGACGGATAAAGCAATTGTTGCACTATTATGACGGAAGTTGGCGTGAATTGGAAAGAGAGGATCTTTAATATACATCGAGAATTTACCTAAGCTTGAGAAATATCTTGCCCCATATTCAGCAAGGATACCTGAGCTTCCGATCCCGATAAAAATGACATTATCTGCTTTGGAAATTAGACTTGCAGCCTTCCTAATCTTTTCTTCCATATCTCCTTTTAATGTCCGCTCAAAAAATTCCATGACGGAATGCTGGGAACCTTTTAAAACCGTCTTTTTATTTTCTCCTACATGCATTTTAAGCTTTACTTTAAATTCTGAAAAACCTTCGCAATTTATTTTTCGGCAAAAACGTAAAATCGTAGCTGTTGATACATGGGTTTCATCTGCCAGTTCACGGATTCTCATATAAGCGACCTTCTCACCGTTTTGACAAATATAGTTGTATAAAGAAGTTTCTAATTCATTGAATGAAGCGATAATGTCGTGTGTAAACATTTCTATTCTCCCTCTATAAGAAATCATCTATCTTAACCCCTTTAGCTTGATTTTAACACAACTACTTAATAAGATACATGCTGTTACATTTGTGTAACAAATGACTACCTTTGTTATTAAAAACTAGATGCTCTCAACTTATTTACCCTCTGTTTAAATGGAGATACAATTCATTCATAAGTTCTTTTTAAAGGATAAGAAAGTATAAGTTCTTTGACTTAGTTTTGGTGTCCAGCTCCAGCGCCTAGCCCCTCGAGGTCATAAGCCACTCAGGAATTGAAGGCAAAGAACACCTTCTATTCCTGAGCGTCTTATGCTATGCCTGAGGCTGAACAAGGCGCTTGCGCTTTTCTTTCAAAAAATTGGTTTTCATATTATCCGGAGGTGTCTAGAGTATGACAAAGGGTATTAAAATTGCAACGATTGGTGGGGGATCTAGTTATACCCCTGAATTAGTAGAAGGATTCATAAAGCGCTATCATGAATTACCGGTTAGCGAGTTATGGTTAGTAGATATTGAAGCAGGGAAAGAAAAGCTGGAAATCGTCGGAAATCTAGCGAAAAGAATGATTGAAAAAGCAGGACTTCCAATCGAGGTTCATTTAACATTTGATAGAAGAGCAGCTTTAAAGGATGCTGATTTTGTATCGACTCAATTTCGGGTAGGATTACTAGATGCTCGTGCAAAAGATGAAAGAATTCCATTAAAATACGGTGTTCTTGGTCAGGAGACAAATGGGCCAGGCGGTTTATTTAAAGGATTACGTACAATTCCAGTTATTTTAGATATTTGCAAGGACATAGAAGAGTTATGTCCGAACGCATGGTTAATCAACTTTACGAACCCTGCTGGTATGGTAACAGAAGCCGTGCTGCGCTATTCTAACATCAAAAAAGTCGTCGGATTGTGTAATGTGCCGATCGGAATGGAAATGGGTGTAGCCAAATTATTAGATGTCGATCATTCTCGAATCCGTATTGATTTTGCAGGACTAAATCATATGGTTTATGGGCTAGATGTTTATGTAGATGGCGTGAGTGTAAAAGATAAAGTGATTGATTTATTAACAGATCCAAATAATAGTAGTTTTGTGAAAAATATTGAGGGACTAGGTTGGGAGCCAGAGTTCATTAAAGCACTTAATGTCCTAACTTGTCCATATCATATGTATTATTACAAAACGAAAGACATGCTCGAAAAGGATGCTGAAAACGCTAAATCAGAAGGCACTCGTGCTGAGGTAGTTCAAAGATTAGAAAAAGAATTATTTGAACTTTATAAAGATCCAAATTTAGCTATAAAGCCACCTCAATTAGAAAAACGTGGTGGGGCGTACTACTCTGATGCTGCGGTTCGCTTAATTACTTCTATCTATACTGACAAAGGTGATATTCAACCAGTTAATACAAGAAATAATGGTGCTATTGCAGGCATTCCAGATGATTCAGCAGTAGAAGTTAGTTGTATTATTACAAAAGACGGTCCTAAACCAATTACAATTGGAGAGCTGCCTGTACAAGTTCAAGGACTAGTCCAACAAATCAAATCGTTTGAAAGAATTTCAGCAGAAGCTGCCGTGACTGGTGATTACAATAAGGCCGTTCTTGCCTTAACGATTAATCCGCTTACTCCTTCTGACACGATCGCGAAAGAAATCGTCAATGAGATGTTAGAGGCACATAAAGAGTATTTACCACAGTTTTTCCAAAAGGTAGAAGCGTAAGAGAAACAAAGGGAATGCCAATAAGTTGTCCATATAAATGACACTTTAGGTGTTCTGGTCTCAAAAACCCACATAAATCTATGCATTAGCATGCAGATGTCTAGATTTTCAAGTAATTCGCTCCTCAAATTTCGAGGTCTTGGTTGAGCCAGTGAACGAGCTGTTACGAAAAAAGCGCTCTTTCGCCATCACTGTTCTTCCCACAACCGTTTAACAAATGATACAAGATAGGTCTACCCGACCCCCTTTCGGTAAAATGCGGCTCCTAACGAGAGGGTGGCCACATTTGTGATTGGGTAGACCTATTTTCTTTTTTACACAGTTTGTAATTCTAACCGTTTTTCTAACATTTCTTTTACCTTTTTATAAGGAGTATACAACGTAATTTCTTTATCATCTTTTCTCTTTTTAATATTATGACTTGCATTGTTATCTGCATGCATTTGACCACATTTGGGGCAAGTGAAAATATCAACTTCTCTTTTACCAAAACGACCGCAACGATGACATGTTTGTGAGGTATAGGCAGCATTTACTTTTGTGAAAGTAATGTTTCGTTGTTCACACTTAAACTCTAATCGCTCACGAATGTACCCTTTTATCCAGCGAGATAATTTGCGTTTAATATGTTTAGGAAACTTCTTTTTCCAAGTTGCAAAAGTTAAATCCTCAGAAACGACTTCGCTTGGATTTTCCACAATGAAAAATTGATTTAAACTAAAGTTGATATAACGTTTGACCGTTTCATCATGTTTAAGTTTCTGTTTAGTATACTTTTTCTTCCCAAAGTTATGAGTCCGAATGCGTTCGGCTTTTTCCATATCACCTGCTTCCTTATATTTTTCCATTAATGCCCAAACTTGATTGCGTTTTTGATTTTTCTTATGTAATCGTTCCGTTTCTTTACTTAAAAAATCATTCAGTTTTTCACCATATAATTGATCAGTAGAGGTAGCAAGAAGCGTTCTATACCCTTTATCAATCCCCACGATGTTTTCATTTGCCCAAAATTGCTTTTGTTTCCCCTCCACGAAGTGATGCAACTCTAACGAATTTTCTTTTACAACAATTCGAATGTTTCCGTATAAACATTGCCATCGGAAAGTCCAATCGTAATCCGTTTTCTGCTTTTAGTAGAAGTCATTTCAATACATTTCTCGCCATCTTTAACAAAATAATGGTACATAGGTGCATCGATCATAAAAGATGTTTCCTTATGAGAATAAGGGATCTTACCTTTGTATTTGCGAAGATAACGACAAAGAAGATGATTGATATATGTCGTTCGTACTTGTAGTTCAATTAATTTTTTAGGAAGTTCAAATTCTTGTCTAGTTAAAACAGCATAAAATAATTTATCTACTTTCAACATATAAAACATATAGTTTTTTTCATCATCAGTTAGATGCTTGTTTTGATGAATCGCCTTTTTTATTCTATTTTTTGCATTAGACCATTGAGATTTAATATTCGCAACGGCTTCATCCAGAGCTAATTTCCAGTAACGAGCCGGAATTTTGAATTGTTTTGCGAATTTGGATTGAACCCACTTATCACGTATTTCTTTTTTATAGTTATTTAAAAGCAGAAAACTATTAATTCCAGAAAAACGAGAATACACATAGTTTTTAACATTCTTATATCGTTTGGCAATCTTCTTAACTTCTTCAAAATCACTAACAAATGTACTATGTTGTTTAACGGTACGTGAAACTCGTTTAATTTTGTAAGGTTTTTGTTTCTTCTTTTTCTTCGCCATAAGAGATGCACCTCTCTTAATTAGAATATATGTTCGTATATATTCTTATCTTATAAAAATCCCTAAAATAATTCAATAGCAATGAAGAAAAAATTGTTAATATAAAAAACAATAAAACAGCGCGTTCTATTATAAAATGTTACTCTTTTTTATATTTTTCAATTAACTGTTGTGCCGCCATATTCTCTTGCTAGATGCAACGGCATTTCAAAGTGAGACAACGTTAGTTTTGGTCACTGCGACGCCCCGAAAAAACTCGTTTCATAAGATGTTCCACGGAAATCGGAATGCAAACGCAAAGTATCACAATGAAGCTAAGGAATTCGATTCTTATTTTCTGACGTTTGACGGAGGTACACATTTAGAAATTATGTGTAAGTCAGGCATCGATAAGCTGCAACAGGATGATAGGCTGGGCGGGGCTCATATTGCAAATTCCCTAGGAAGCAGGGAGTCCGTCAACCAAATGACAACTCGCTTACAAAATGATGGTTACTGCCTTGTTAAGGGTTCTTGAGTTACTGGGGACGACTATTATGAAAGTGTGATAGAAGACCCAGATGGCAATCTTTTAGAAGTGACTGTGTAATAAGTGGTAAGGAAATTTGTATTTTAAAAAATATATAACCTGAATTATGCGTCTTCACCAAAACATGTACTTGACGACATTAACAAATGTATCATTCTTAGTAAATTCCTTTGTTTACAATAAGTTGAATTGTATGTGCAAATTTGTTTTTTATCCCACCTTAACAGGCAGTAAAATTCCCACTTCAAGATTCGAGGGAAGCAAAGAAGATAAGTGGGAGAACTGCCTGTAAAGGTCCGATAAGTCTCGCTAACCAACAGTGGGGGATGAAGAAAACCTCCACTGTTGGAAGTCTCACTTTATGTCAAGAACAGACTTTGGTGTTGATCCATATTTTTACAAGATTTTTCTATACATCTGATAAAGAATTTGAAAATTTCGCCTGAATTTCTTTTAAAAACATCTCAGCAGCAGCGGAAAAAAACTGATGCTTTTTCCAAACAATATTTAGGCCAGATTCAAGTCTTGGCTTTAGCGATCTAAAACAAAGGTTACTATCACCAGACGTATTCACTATTTTATCAATGGTTACCGCATAACCAATGCCCTCTTCAACCATAATGGCAGCATTATATGCAAGGTTGTATGTAGTCACGACGTTTAATTTATCAAAATCTTCACCAAACCAATCCGCAAATTCATTTTTAGAAAATGTCTGTTTCATAGCCTGTCGTGAACAGATAAGCGGAACATTTAATAAATCCACTGCTTGAATGGTATCTTTGAAAGCAAGAGGACTGTCTTTCCTCATAACAACGCCCCAAACATCTTTGGCTGGGATCTTGATATAATTGTATTTTGATAAATCAGCTGGTTGGATTAAAATAGCAAAGTCAAGCAATCCCTTATCAAGCCGTTCAGTTACATCGTCTTCGTTTCCGCTGTAGAGGTGAAACCGTATATTTGGATAACTTAATTGTAAATCTTTTACTACCCGTGCAATCTGTTTCATGGCGTCTGTTTCTCCACAACCTATATAAACATCACCACTTATTGTTTCCTCTATGGAACTAAATTCTGCCTCTAATTTATCGACCATATCAACGATTTCTTCTGCTCTCTTTCTTAGGAGCATTCCTTCATCAGTCAGAATGATACTGTGACTACTGCGTATAAATAGTTTTTTCCCTAACTCTTGTTCAAGGTCTTTTAATTGTCTTGATAAGGTTGGCTGTGTAACATGCAAAAAATCAGCAGCGCCCGTAATGCTTCCTTCTCTTGCAACGGTAAGAAAATATCGCAAAACTCTAAATTCCATATATCACTCCTCCTTTATAAGGTTTTAGTATATACGTTTCAGAAATGCCCATCAAGCATATCTTGATATGAGATATGAGTATTAGTTATATACAAAAAACACGATAGAATAAATAATAAAGGAGGGAGATAGAGTATTGGCTAAAAGAAATAATTTGCTTGTATATATATTGGCCGTAGGAGTATTTGGAATCATAAATACTGAAATGGGGGTAATTGGCATATTGCCTTCCATTGCCGATCACTTCCATGTCAGTGTTTCAAAGGCAGGATTGCTTGTAAGTGTTTTTGCCCTAGTTGTGGCTATATCAGCGCCAATTATGCCGTTATTGTTTTCTGGGATAAATAGAAAGACAGTCATGTTAATTGGTCTAGGTGTTTTCGTTTTGGGCAACATACTATCCATTATTACAACTAATTTTACATTAGTATTAATTGCTCGTATAATTCCCGCTGTTTTTCATCCTATTTACTGTTCATTGGCATTTACAATGGCAGCAGAGTCAGTTAGCAAGGAGGAAGCGCCAAAAGCTGTTTCTAAAGTATTTATAGGAGTATCTGCAGGAATGGTAGTTGGTGTGCCAATCGTAAGTTTTATTGATAGTGCAATTTCACTTGAAATGGCGATGGCTTTTTTTGCTATTGTTAATGCTATTATATTCGCCGCTACATTGATTTTTGTGCCATCTATGCCTGTGGAGAGAAGGCTTTCTTATGGAGCGCAATTATCTGTATTAAAAAAATCAATTACATGGCTTTCCATTGTGGCTGTTATTTTATTAAACTCAGCTGTATTTGGAGTTTATAGTTATCTTGCTGAATATCTGAAGACTGTTACAAATGTGTCTTCTAATATAATTACTATACTTTTATTCATATACGGTGGAGCTAATATTATTGGAAACATTGTGGCAGGGAAGTTACTTACTAAAAATGCGAACAAATCCGTAGTGGTTTTCCCTTTTGCATTGGGAGCCATTTACATCATATTATTCTTATTTGGTCAGTTTACGTTACCTATGGCTATCATTACTTTAATATGGGGAATATTAGCTGGTATAGGAGCTAATATTAATCAATATTGGGTTATGTCTTCAGCTCCCGAGGCTCCTATTTTTGCAAATAGCTTATTTTTAACATCTGCTAACTTAGGAACAATGATTGGTGCTTCTGTAGGTGGGTTATTTATTGCAGAGTTAGGGACATCATATGTTGTATTTGTAGGATTTTTATCTTTATTATTAAGTGTCGTATTCATTTTACTAAGAAACTACATGTACAGTCCTAAAACAAAGCAACTTGCTAGTTAAGAAAAAAACTAACAGGAGCATCCGTTTTTCTTTCACTTTGTTGCTAATGCTTACGTAGGGACATTGGAGTGGTGGTTAAGGAATGGGATGCTATATCCACCTCGTGTCATGGCAGAAAAAGTGGGGGATTTGTTAGAACGGATTGTCTAGTTCTAATTGAATATCAAGCTAATTTTATAGAAAGAAACCCAATCTTACTACTATAGAAAATTGGGTTTCTTTCTATCTATTATCAAAACAATTAATTATGACCAATTATTTGATGCGGTACGTAAGGCTCTTCAAGGAATGCAACTTCTTCAGGTGATAGCTTTACAGATAAAGCGCCAATAGCTTCTTCAAGATGCGCTATCTTCGTAGCACCAATGATAGGAGCTGTTACGGTTTCTTTCTGTAATAACCAAGCAAGTGCGATATGTGTACGAGGGACACCATGCTTTTCTGCTATCGATGCTACTCTATCAACAACTAAGCGGTCGGCGTCCTCAGTCGCATCGTACTTCGATTTTTGAATTTGATCGGTTTCGGAGCGATGCGTTGTTATGGACCAGTCACGCGTTAATCTCCCTGATGCAAGAGGGCTATATGGAGTGATCCCAATTTTCTCTTCCTTACAAAGAGGTAACATTTCCCGTTCCTCTTCACGGTATATGAGATTTAAATGGTTCTGCATTGACACGAACTTTGTCCAACCATGTTTTTCTGCCACATATAATGCCTTTTGGAACTGCCAAGCGTACATAGCAGAAGCACCAATGTATCTTGCCTTTCCAGCCTTCACCACATCATGTAATGCTTCCATCGTTTCTTCAATAGGGGTGTTGTAATCCCAGCGATGGATGATATAAAGATCTACATAATCAGTTCCCAACCTTTTAAGACTTTTATCGATTTCACTCATAATTGCTTTTCGGGAAAGACCAGACCCGTTTGGACCTTCATGCATTTGGCCGTGTACTTTAGTTGCTATAACAACTTCATCACGATTCGCATAATCCTTAAGAGCCCGTCCAAGATATTCCTCACTTGTACCTAGTGAGTATATATTTGCTGTATCAAAAAAATTAATTCCTAAGTCGAGGGCCATTTTTATAACGGGACGAGAGTTCTCTTCATTAAGTACCCATTGGTGAAGCCATTTGTTAGCGTCCCCAAATCCCATACATCCAAGGCAAAGTCGAGATACATCTAGGCCTGTATTCCCAAGTTTCACATACTCCATTTGATTATTCCTCTCTTTCCTTTATTTTCAAATTAATTATGTCATACATAATAAGAAACTCTTATCCTATTACTATCAAGTTTTTGCCTAATCCTCTCAATCTCTCTTACTCACTCAATGAATATCAGATATAATGAACCGAAGATGAAGAAAAAGGAGGATAAGTTATGTCTGAAAAAAACTGTAAACAGCAAGATGTACTTGCTAATCTTATTGAGTGCTTTTCAAAACAGGATGGTGTTCATCCTACACCTATTCCATCTTTCTTTCTCATCCGTGAATCGATTATTTCTGAACCCATTTCTAGGGTTAACGAGCCGTCTTTTTGCATGATCCTCCAAGGAAAGAAAGAGGTGTTATTGGGAGAGGAACGCTTTTTGTACGGTCCAGGTCATTATATTGTGGCATCCGTTGACTTACCAGTGACAGGGCAAGTGGTCAAAGCCTCACCAGAAACTCCCTATTTAGCTCTAAAACTTGAATTTACATCAAGCCAAGTTTTAGAAGTTTTGAATGAAGCAGATATTCAATTTGGACAGGGAAAGAACACGAAACGAGCTATGTTTGTTGGCGAAGTAGAACTATCCTTGTTGGATGCAGTCCTCAGATTAGCTTGCTTATTAGAGAACCCGGAACATATCCCTGTTCTTGCTCCATTATTTAAAAAGGAAATTATTTATTGGATTTTGCAAGGTCCACATGGCGAAGCGCTTGAACAGATGGCGTTAGAAGGGAGCAATGCCATTAGAATAAGAGAGGTTATAGACTATATTATGAATAATTATGAAGAGCCTTTTCGAATCGAAGAGCTTGCTGAGATAGCGAATATGAGTGTTCCATCGCTACATCGGCATTTTAAAGAGGTAACGGCTATGAGTCCCATTCAGTTTCAAAAACAACTGAGATTGCAGGAAGCTAGGCGCTTGTTATTAGCTGATTCAACAGATGTAGCTGATGTTGCATTCAGGGTAGGGTACGAGAGTCAATCGCAATTTAGTCGAGAATATTCCAGAATGTTTGGCTTTCCACCTAGAGTAGATATAAGTCGATTGAGGGAGAACTATGTTTAAGGAGAAGATGATTATGATGATTTCAGAAATGAGCGTGAAAATTGATAACTCGCTTGTCGTGTCATGTCATTATGAATGGATATATTCACTAAACATTCCCATTAAAAAAAATTGAAATGATACTTGAAAACGCAATCATATTTTTGTATACTAAGCACATAGACAAAAGGATTGTTACTGTTCGGCAGGCAAAACCTGAATTGATTCGAATACTACAGTTATGCTGTAATATTGGAATCAATTCAGGTTTTTTTTATAAAAATAATAGTCGAAAGGTGACGAATTATGCGTGTAAAAAAGATCTTTAACAACAACGTAATCTTAACAGAAGATGACAAACAACAAGAAATTGTTGTCATGGGTCGTGGACTAGCATTTCAGAAGAAAATTGGCGATGAAATTGATGAAACGAAAATTGAAAAGACTTTCACTATTCATTCAAAAGGAGTCTCTGATAAGCTATCACAGTTACTTGAAGAGATTCCACTCGAACACTTTGAACTGTCTAACGACATCATAGAATTAGCGAAAAAGGAATTAGGCTGTCAATTAAATGAAAGCATTTACTTATCGCTGACGGATCATCTTCATTTTGTATTAACAAGAATTCAAGAGGGACTGATAATTAAGAATGCTCTTTTATGGGAAGTCAAAAAGTTTTACAAAGATGAATATGAAGTAGCAAAACAAGCGATTGGGATGATTGAGGAGCGGACAGGGATTCGGATTCCGGAGGATGAAAGTGCATCGATTGCTCTCCATCTTTTTAATGCTCGCCAAGATTCAGTCGGTATGGAACAAACGATGGTGATGACGAAAATTGTTAATGACATTATCACGATCGTAAAGTATCATTTTGGCATTACATTTGATGAAGACTCTATGAATTACAGCAGATTTATTACACATTTACGCTATTTTGGTTACCGCATACAAAGAGGAGAGTTATCGCAAGAAGGTGACGATTCGTTATTCGATCAGGTAATCAAGCAGTATCCTGAGGCTTATCAATGTACTTTAAAAGTACAAACCTATTTGCAGTTAAATTATCACGTCAAAATGACGAAGGATGAAATGGTGTATTTCATGATTCATATTCATCGTGTTTCCAATCGTGAGAAAAAAGCATAGCACACTAACGAAGGATTGTTACTGTTTGGCAGGCAAAACCTGAGAAGAAGTGTTGATTGAAATGGGGGACAGGTCCCTATTCTATCCGCACGTCTTACTCAGGTTTTTTTATTTTAAATTTTGATCACAGTGTGAACGTAAACTTAAATTTAGATAGATAGGAAAGACTTTATTTGAACAGGTATTTTATACCCTCATGCACTTCACTCATTATTGTGGCCGATAGGTTGATGAAAAAGAAGCGATCAAGCGCTTCCCTTGATCGTTTCTTTTTCACCAACTGACCACTCTGTGAGATTGAGAAGGAGATTATATTAGCTCATCTTATTCTAACTATGTTATTGCTTGGGATGCTGAGTGAATTAAAATTTATTGAAAAAACTTTGTCATAAGGAGAGTAGATAAAATGGATAATCGACAGCTAGCCGAGAAGATTGTGAAATCGGTAGGGGGAGAAGAGAATATAAACTCTCTAGTACATTGTGCGACTCGTTTACGTTTTAAATTGGACGATCGTAGTAAGGCGAATAAAGAAGAACTCCAAAACATGGAAGGCGTCCTCACTGTAGTAGAAAATGGTGGGCAATTTCAAGTTGTTATTGGGAACCATGTACCGAAAGTATATGCAGAAGTAATGAAAGTTGCAAAAATCAGTGGAGAAACGAATAAAGAGTCGGCATCAACAGAAAAGGTTGGGGCAGTTTCAAAGGCTTTTGAATATATTTCAGGAACGTTCTCACCGTTGATTCCTGCACTAGCTGGGGCAGGGATGATTAAAGCCCTTCTTGCCATATTAACATTGTTACATTGGATTGATGTAGAAGGCAGTACGTATGCAGTCCTAAATGCGGCCTCTGGTGGAGTCTTTTTCTTCCTGCCGATCTTTGTAGGGATTACTGCTTCGTTAAAGCTCGGTGCTAATCCATATGTCGGAGGAGCGATTGGAGCTGGTTTATTAGAACCGAGTTTCACGAAGCTGCTTGAACATGGGACTCGTTCAGAATTCTTGAATTTACCGTTAATTTTAACGAATTATTCTTCAACAGTATTTCCATTGTTGATTGCGGTTGTTGTTTATGCGCTATTGGAAAAATGGTTGAGAAAAGTTACGCCAAGTGTACTGCAGCTGTTTTTCCCGCCGATGATTTCTTTACTTATCATGGTGCCGTTAACGGCGTTAGTATTTGGTCCGTTTGCTGTGTATGTAAGTGATGGAATTATGAACGGTGTTTCTTACCTATCATCAGTATCAGCCATTTTAACTGGTGTTATTATTGCCGGTGCATGGCCATTCCTTGTTATTATGGGTGTCCATTGGGGCGTTGTGCCGATCGCGATTAGTGCATTTGCTAAGGGAGGCGATGTAATTCTTCCTATTACAGCTGCTTCTACGTTTGCGCAAATGGGTGTAGCTTTCGGTGTCTTCCTTCGCGCGCGTGATAAGCATCTGAAATCCTTGACCCTAGGTGCGATATTATCAGGTGTCCTTGCTGGTGTAACTGAGCCAATCATTTATGGTGTGATCATGCGCTACCGTCGTCTGATCCCAATGATGGTCATCGCGGGAGTTGTTGGTGGTGCCATCATTGCCATGTTTGATGTTCGTTTATTTACGTTTGCCTTTAATAGCGTCCTAACCATTCCAGCGTATACACCACCAGTCAAATATACAATTGGTGTAGGGGTTGCCTTTTTAGTAGGAACAATCCTTTCTTATCTTTTCGGTTTTGAGAAAAAGAAAGCAAAAGAAGAGACGAGCCTTGAGCAAACAGAACAGGCAGTACAAGCCGCAGCAGCAGCGACAGATAAGAAAATCACAATCGATAGTCCTATAGAGGGAACATTGCTTCCTTTATCAGATGTACCAGATCCTGTTTTCTCAAGTGGAGCAATGGGAAAAGGGGTTGGAATTGAGCCGACAATTGGCCGTGTAGTGGCTCCATTTGATGGAACCGTTACAATGATTTTTCCTACAAGCCATGCGATTGGTTTAACCTCAGAAGACGGGGTAGAAGTGCTTATTCATATCGGTTTAGATACTGTTCAATTGGAAGGAAAGCATTTTACTGCTCATGTGAAAGATGGACAAGCCGTTAAAAAAGGTGATGTATTAGTGGAGTTTGATATTGCGGCTATAAAAGATGCTGGGTATAAACTAACGACACCAGTGATTGTAACAAATACAGCTAATTATTTAGATGTCATTGCGGATGAGCCACAAGAGATTGTTGGTGGCCAGCCTGTGCTAACGGTTATTAGCTAGATAAACGCACATTATATTCAGCTAATATGAATTAAATAAAACTTTAGTAGCTTTGTTAAATAATAAGAAAAAAGGAGAGAGTTTAATCATGGCACAATTTAAATCGAAATTTCCAAAAAACTTTTATTGGGGTGGTGCAACTGCTGCAAATCAAATTGAAGGTGGATTTGATGCAGATGGAAAAGGGTTATCAGCAGCTGACTTTGTTGAATATATTCCGAAAGCAGAACGGACTAAAGACAACGCGATGGAAATTACGTCAGAACAAATAAGAAAAGCATTAAGCGGTGAATCAACGGCACGCTACCCTAAACGTGAAGGGATTGATTTCTACCACCACTATAAAGAAGATATTGCCTTACTTGCAGAAATGGGCTTTACTGCTTTCCGTTTTTCCATTCACTGGTCAAGAATTTTCCCAAATGGTTATGACGATATGCCGAATGAAGCGGGCTTACAATTTTATGACAATGTGTTAGATGAATTAGCGAAACATAACATCGAGCCAGTTGTGACGTTATCTCACTATGAAACACCTTATGGTTTAACAGAGAGATATAATGGCTGGGTTGGCCGTGAAACTGTGGATCATTTCGTTCGCTATGCAGAAACAGTATTCACTCGATATAAAGATAAAGTAAAGCTGTGGATCTCTTTTAATGAAATTAATATGATTACGATTAGCCCATTTACCGGTGGGGGGATTTTATCAGATAAGGAAGACAATCCTATGCAAGCGAAATATCAAGGATTACATCATCAATTTGTCGCAAGCTCACTTGCTACGAAGAAATTACATGAGATTATTCCTGATGGAAAAATGGGTTGTATGCTAGCGAGAATGACGTTTTATCCGAATACACCAAATCCTGAAGATGTATTAAAAGCGCAAAAAGAAAACCAGGACAATCTATTTTTTACAGATGTACATGCTCGCGGTGAATACCCTAAATATATGGACCGTTTCTTTATTGAAAATGATATTGAAATTGTAAAAGAAACTGGCGACGATGAAATCATCAAACAATACCCTGTCGATTACATTACAATTAGCTATTACATGTCGCTTTTATCTTCCGAATCACCAGAGGGAGAAATAACAGCAGGAAATTTATTCAACAGTTTGAAAAACCCATATTTACAAGCATCGGACTGGGGATGGCAAATTGACCCAATTGGTTTACGTGTAACATTAAATGATTTATATGATCGGTACCAATTACCAATCTTTATTGTAGAAAATGGTATGGGTGCTTACGATAAGGTAGAAGAAGATGGCTCGATTCATGATGACTATCGAATCGATTATTTAAGAAAACATATCGAACAAATGAAAGAAGCAATTGGTGATGGCGTTGACTTAATGGGCTACTTAGCTTGGGGACCAATTGACTTAGTGTCCATGTCCACAAGTGAAATGTCTAAGCGCTACGGATTTATTTATGTAGATAAAGATGATGAGGGTAATGGAACATTGAAAAGAAGTCGAAAAGACTCATTCTTCTGGTACAAAAAAGTGATTGAAAGCAATGGTGAAGAGCTATAAGAGAGGCTTATCGGGCTTTTACGAGCAGTTATCCCCTACCTTTGCTTCTTTGATTACTCAAGCTTAGAGATGGGGATATTACTGCCTGTTATTGCGGGATAAAAAGACAAAGGAGGCTAACATTATTATGGTAGAAAAAACATTTACAATTATTGACGAATCAGGAATTCACGCACGCCCAGCATCAACAATCGTACAAGCGGCAAGTCCGTTCGCCGCTGCTGTTAACTTAGAATACAATGGCAAATCCGTAAATTTAAAATCCATTATGGGTGTCATGTCTTTAGGGATTCCGAAAGATGCGATAATCAAAATTACTGCTGAAGGTGCAGATGAAGGGGAAGCATTGGCAGCGATTGAAGAGGTTGTGAAGGGAGCTGGCTTAGCAGAATGATGGTGCAAAGTCTAAAAGGAATCGGAGCATCAGCAGGAATTGCCATTGCAAAGGCATATCGTTTAGAAGAGCCTGAATTAGTCGTAGAAAAATGTGTAATTGATAGCATTGAAGCAGAAGTTCAACGTTTTGATGCTGCCCTTAAGCAGTCAACATCTGAGCTTGAACAAATCAAAGCACATGCCTTCAAAGAGCTAGGAGAAGATAAAGCTGCAATTTTCGCTGCTCATCTTCTTGTCTTAAGTGATCCAGAGCTGATTAACCCAATCAAAGACAAAATCACAACCGAAAAAGTGAATGCTGAATTTGCTTTACAAGAAGTGGCAAACATGTTTATCGGCATGTTTGAATCGATGGACAACGAGTATATGAAAGAGCGTGCCTCAGATATCCGCGATGTAACAAAACGTGTGATGGCCCATCTTTTAGGTGTCACCATTCCGAATCCGAGCATGATCTCTGAGGAAGTAATCATTATTGCTGAGGACTTAACACCATCTGATACAGCTCAATTAAATCGACAATATGTTAAAGGATTTACGACAGATATCGGTGGCCGCACATCCCATTCAGCGATTATGGCTCGTTCATTGGAAATTCCCGCAGTTGTTGGGACGAAAACAGTGACAGCTAAGATCGAAAATGGTGTATTGGTCATCCTAGACGGCCTGGCTGGAACGGTGATTGTCGATCCATCAGCTGATATGGTGAAGGAATATGAAGTGAAAAAAGCAGAGTATGAAGCGCAAAAGGCAGAGTGGGCAAAGCTTGTAGATGAGCGCACGGTGACAAAAGATGGACAACATGTTGAACTGGTTGCCAATATTGGGACACCTGAGGATATAAAAGGTGTGGTTGAAAACGGCGGCGAGGGTGTTGGTTTATATCGCACCGAATTTTTATACATGGGACGTACTCAGCTTCCGACTGAGGAAGAGCAATTTGATGCCTATAAAACAGTGTTAGAGCGTATGGAAGGAAAGCCGGTTGTTGTTCGTACACTTGATATCGGTGGCGATAAAGAGCTCCCATACTTAGATTTACCGAAAGAAATGAATCCATTCTTAGGCTTCCGTGCGATTCGTTTATGCTTAGAAATGCAAGATATGTTCCGGACACAGCTTCGTGCCTTGCTTCGGGCGAGTACATATGGCAACTTGAAAATTATGTTTCCGATGATTGCAACTCTCGGTGAATTCCGCCAAGCGAAAGCAATTTTACTAGAAGAAAAGGCAAAGTTACAGGTTGAAGGTATCGCTGTTTCTGAAGCAATTGAAATTGGAATCATGGTGGAAATTCCATCTACTGCGGTCATGGCAGATGTATTTGCGAAAGAAGTAGATTTCTTCTCCATCGGTACAAACGATCTGATTCAATACACAATGGCGGCAGACCGTATGAATGAGCGAGTTTCTTACTTGTATCAGCCATACAATCCGGCTATTCTTCGTCTAGTGAAAATGGTTATCGATGCCGCGCACAAAGAAGGCAAATGGGCAGGCATGTGTGGTGAGATGGCAGGAGATGAAATTGCGATCCCGATTTTACTTGGTCTTGGTTTAGATGAATTCAGCATGAGTGCCTCTTCTATTTTAAAGGCTCGAAGCCAACTTCTTAATCTTTCAAAAGCAGAAATGAGTTCGATCATCGAACAAGTTTTAAACATGTCAACGGCTGAGGAAGTAGAGAGATTTATAAAGGAAATAGAAGTGAAAGAAGTACTTGTGTAAATAACATACTCTCACCCTATAAGGGATGAGAGTTATTAATCATGTTCATAGGAACACAGCGGACGGGTATGATGTAGCATTATCTGCGGGTCTATTTGGCATGCAAATACAAGGATCCATAGCCATATCTCCAGTAAACCTCAAACGAATTATGACCTTAATGAAGGAATCAGAGCATATAATATGAAAGAAAAAGGCGACATTTCGTTCAAAATCGAACGAAATGTCGCCTTTTAAAATTTGATCATACTCACAAATTTTAGAAGCATAAGTTTTTCAGTGCTCTGGATCTACGTCAAATTTTTGGAAACAAAAAAGTTAATTTTTTAATTTACAAATGCTGGTCTAATTCCACCGTCTTTAGACGGTATACGCTTTTGACCTTGAACTTCTGTGTCCATACTTGAAGTGTGAAGTGAAAGTATGGACGCTATAAGAAAAATAGTTATGCAATATATGACATCAAGTACCATGTTATATGGGTGACAAAACATAGGTATAAGGTGTTACGGTTCTATTGAGTTTATAGGGCTATAGAATTGATCAGGCAGGGGTGTGAAGCAAGGGGAATCACCATCCTGCAAGGCAGTTGGAAAAGATCACATTCATTTACTCCTTTCTTGTTCACCAAGTCTAGCGCCAAGAAAAATCTCAGTACTTAAAAGGACAATCAACAATATTGTTACAAGATGAATTTCCAGAACTCAAGAAAAAAATTGGGGGCAGCCCCTATGGTGTAAATGGAGAGATGAAGAAAACTATTGGGAAGAGTATCGTACCAAGGATTATTAATCCTTTATCAAAATAATTAGCAAGTCCCAGAATGGGTAGCTAATTATTTTGATATCATTAGGGAAAAATAATTAAATGTCTAAAAAGATAAATTGAATTTAATATTTATTGTTTTGTCTCTTTTGTCTTTTGTTACTTAGAAAGGAAAATTAGGATAATAGGCTTAGGGATGTGTAGTAATAAAGTTCTATTTCTTCCTTGTATTCCCTATTATTCTGTTGTAATATTCACAATATAGGAGAAACACTTTATAAATTTATAGATTAGTAGTTCAAAATTTTTATATAAAATTGAATAGGGGAATGATAAAGGCAAATTCATTGAAAGATGAAAACGCAAAACGATAGGGACTAAAATCGGAGAGATAATGTCAGCCAGTTACCGATTTCTTTTAAAAAGGCGAATCGGGTGATTGGTCTTTTTTTGTAGGGTTAAATGCAGTATTAGAGTAGGGATTTTATGAGTGGCTGGGAAATTTCGCTATTTATTCCTCGATAAATGTATATGAATGAAGAGGTAACTCGCTCTGCGGACAGTCTTACTTTGAATACATAAGAAATAGATTAACATTGGAGATTTTAATAATGAAAAAAACTTTGCAATTACCATACCAGTTACAAGGCTTTTTGGAATTGGGAGATGCTGTAATTATTACTGACAGTAATCATATTATTTTAGAAGTAAATGACTCATATCAATCAATAACAGGATTTGAAAGAGCTAAAATAATCGGTTTGAAGGCAGGATTTATTAAATCTAACCTTACAAGTAAATCAACCTATATTTCAATGAAAAACTCGTTAAAAGAACTTATCCCCTGGTCGGGAATTTTAATTAATCGGAAGAAATCTGGGGAGCTTTGGCATTCATCTATTACGATAACTCCTTTCAAGATTGAAAAGGAATTATTTTATATAGGAATTTTTCGTGCATTAGAACAATTAAAAGAAGGGTTATACCTACCTGAAAACAAAAAAATAGAAGTACAAAGAGAATTATTGAAGGTGCTGGCAATTTCGTGTGAGATTCGAGACCCTGGAACTGAAGAGCATTTGATAAGAGTACAGGAATTAACTGAGATTCTTATCAAATCACACAATAAGAAAAATAATCTTCAATTAGAGCCAAGATATATCAATAATATTATTCATTCCAGTATATTACATGACATAGGTAAAGCTGGCATGCCAGAAGGTATTCTATATAAACCTGGGGCTTTGACTTCTTCTGAAAGAAAAATAATAGAAATGCACCCCTTAATAGGGGCGGATATTTTAAATAAAATGTCTAAGGAGATTAATTATGATTTTATTAAAAGTATGGAGGTAGCTGAAAATATTATTTTATATCATCATGAAAAATGGGATGGAACTGGATACCCTTTTAATTTAGAAGGCGAAAAAATCCCTTTTGAGGCGAGGATCGTATCAATAGTGGATGTATTTGATGCATTAACCAGCCGTAGACCTTATAAAGATTCGTGGTCAAAACAAAAAGCATTGTCTTATATTGACCAAAATAAAGGAAAACATTTTGACCCATTAATAGCTGAAACTTTTATAAATTTGTTTTAAAACTTTCAGAAAAGTAGTATTAAACCTTCCTTCATACAAACCAATTATGGCGTTATAACGCTACCATTTACATGAAGGATCAATTAAGTAACAACGCTGCACTCACCTAATCACAATGGTGGCGGTGCGGAGCTGAAATTTTGGATGCTGTCTAAAATCAGTATACCTAATTAATCGATTTTGCTATATTAGTAAGTCGCGCAGCCCCGTCCCCATGTTCTTCATAGAAGGCTACTAGTAAAATATCCAAATAAAAGTATAGACAGTAAAATCGAATTATCTAAATATAAAAAATATTATTGACAATGGAATATTATGGTGCTAACATTTTTATAAACCGTAGACGAGGGAGTTAAACTGTTAAACGATCTTTCAGCGAATCCGGGATGGTGTAAGCCGGACAGATGCAGTAACAGCAAGTGGGCCTCAGAGGGCGAAGTGAAAGAATTTTTTTAGTAGCTTAGACGTAGAGCCAGCGTTATAGGGCTAAGGGTGTTTGTATGAGCACTCTGCTGAGAGGGTATGTATGATACATATCAAACAAGGTGGTACCGCAAGTTAACACTTGTCCTTGAATTATTATTTAAGGATAAGTGTTTTTTGTTATTTTATAGACTCAAACAACTGTAAGTAAGCAGGTTATAGTTGTTTCAGAGAAACCCCATTCATTATGTATGAAAGTAAAAAATCTCAGAATGAAAAAGAAGAAAAGGAGAATGAAAAAAGATATGAAAATAGCAGCTTTATTAATTACAAGTGTTGAAAGGAGTAAGTGTCATGGATGATAAATTTACGCTATATAACTTAAAAGTAGAAGTTGTAGGTACAGATAAACCAATGGTTTGCAAGCATAAGGAAGGTGACTATTTCTTAGTTATAGGAGAAGACGTTATCTTCCCAGAAAATAATTCATTTTCAATGTATGCCTTAAGCGCTATTTTGCCATTATTACCTGCAAAGCAACGGGTATTGCATGCAAATGACTGGATGTTGTCTGATAGTGTAATTGCCTGCCCAGATCCAAACTGTGGTGCTAGATTTAAAATAACTCGTATCGGAACTAAAGAATTTAGTCATGCTGAATGCACAACAGAGCCTATATATAAAGGAGATAAAAACTAATGGCAGAACGATTCGAATTAGCAAAAGATTATACAATTAGTAGAGTGATCAACGGGTGTTGGCAACTGTCGGAAGGTCATAGCTTACAAACTAATTTAGACAAGCAAGATATTATGAAGGCCTTCAATATGCTTGTCGAAAAAGGATTTACGACATTTGATTGTGCTGATATATATACGGGTACGGAAGAATTTCTAGGTGAATTCTTAAAGCAACTTAAGCACGGAAGCACGATTTCACCAAATGACATTCAAATTCATACCAAGTATGTACCTGATATCAATTTACTTAGTGATGTCGATTTTACATACACAGAAAAAATAATTGATAGAAGCCTTAAACGGCAAAATCGAGATGTATTAGATCTAGTGCAGTTTCATTGGTGGGATTACGATGTGCCTGGCTATATCGAGACAGCAGGGGATCTGTTAAGGCTAAAAGAAAAAGGGAAAATACGTAATATCGCCGTTACAAACTTTGATACGAAGCATTTGAAAGAGATCGTTGATGCCGGTATACCGATTGTGTCTTGTCAAAATCAATACTCGGTTTTTGATAGACGACCAGAAAAAGAATTATTAGAATATTGTAAAATAAAAGGTATTTCTTTGCTATGCTACGGCACATTATCAGGCGGTTTGCTAGCGGAAAAATGGCTCGGCAAAACATCTATTCAACCCGATACGCGCTCGCATGTTAAATATTTGCAGGTGATTGAAGAGACTTTGGGTTGGGATGGCTATCAGGAATTATTGTTATTGCTAGATAAAATCGCTAAAAAGTATTCTGTCAACATCGCTCATGTTGCTACAAAATATATATTAAGTCAACAAGGTGTTGGGGCTTCAATTATTGGCGTTAGAAATAGCAGCCATGTTGAGTCAAATGCTCAAATATTTAGTTTCGAACTCGATTGTTCTGATATTGAAGAAATAAATCACTTCTTACATAACTATTCAATATTAGAAGGTGAACCTTTTGAGTTAGAGCGTACGGCTGGTTCAAAATTCCGAAATATTATGAAGATGAATTTGAATGAAGAATAATTATGGCAAACGCTCTGAACGCAGTTGCTGGGTATTGCGACGAATAGATAAGAGTACACGTTTAATACATAAAAGGGAGCTTCTATATGGATAAAAAACTTGAATTTAAAGGTGGCTGGGGAGTTGCGTTTATTCCAGTCGTTATTTTTCTGTTTTTCTGTATATTGTATTTTATCGTTTTTAAAGCGTTTGAAATGTATGCACTCGCAATGGGTGCTTTCGTCGCACTGATGGTAGGTGCAATTTTTGTGAAAAAGGGGAACTACGATCGTTTTTGGAATTCAGTTTATGATGGTGTAAAGGAAGCTGTACCGATTGCAATACTGCTGTTCGTCATCGGGATGTTCTCGGAGCTGATCAAATCTACTAACATTTCGGCAGGTTTCGTCTGGCTAGCCGACTTGCTAGGCGTGGATGGAGGATTATTCACGGCGTTCACATTCTTAGCAATTTGTATCATTTCTACTGCTACTGGATCATCGATTGGAACAATGTTTACCTGCTTCCCTATTTTCTTCCCGGCAGGAGTATTGTTGGGATGCGATCCTGCTGTTCTTGCGGGTGCAATCGTCAGTGCTTCTATTTTTGGTGATAACTTAGCACCAATATCAGATACTACGATTATCTCTGCAGGAACTCAAGAATACACAAAAAAGGAAGGTTTCGCAGAAGTGAGCGGCTGTGTTGCCAGTCGACTGAAGTATTCCTTGGTTGCAGGGACGATCTCCTTTTTTCTGTTCTGGATCCTTGGCGGTGGTGGCACGGTAGGTGTGGGCGCTTCAGATATTCTTGCTAAGAACATGAATCCAATCACATTAGTTATGCTCGTTCCGGTAGCTGTTATGTTAATCATAGCAATCAAAACTCGCAATATTTATAAAGCGATTACGGTAGGTATCATATTAGGGATGATAACAGGTCTAGCGTTTAATCTCTTAACTTTCGACAATATTATCTCAGTTGAGGATGGCACTCCGGTAGGATTCCTAACGGACGGCATCAACAGCATGATGGCAATCGTTACACTCGTTATTTCAGTCTACGGTATAATGGGTGTGCTCAACGGTGCTGGAGTGCTTGAAAAAGTGACAAATAGTATACTTAACAGCAAAATGGGCAAGACGGCTCGCGGCGCTGAATTTGCTATGATGTTAGGTATTTCGTTTACAACTTTACTCTTCGGTGGTGTTACTAGTGCATCGATGACGACATTTGGAAAAGTACAAAATGAGATTGGCAAACGTGTTGGTTTGCATCCATACCGTCGTGCCAATCTACTTGATGGTTTTGCTAATTCTATCGTTCTGGTAATCCCTTTTTTAAGTGTTTTTGTATTCCTCGGTGCTTTGCTGACAAAAGGGTATGATTTTGTTGCACCGCTTTTACTAACAGAAGTTAGCAGTGGTATGATTTATTGTATGGTACTGTTCTTGGTTCTATTATTCTCTATAATAACCGGATGGGGCCGCCAATATGAAGGTTTTGAAGGGAAAGCGGTTAGTAATCCTCAAGATTAGCAAACAAGATACCAAGTTTGGCTCTCATGATACGGTGAGAGCCTTTTTTGTATCGAATCGTTTATGGTCACAGTGAGAGTGACTGGGCAGGCACCCTGCACTAGTGAATTTTGCGAAAATTGTTTTTACTGCATTGTATGATATTTCCTAATGAATCAATTAAAATTAATGGACAGTAATAGGAGGGCTGGCTAAAATGAAATGGCAAGAAGCAAGGAGACTATCCCCAAATCAGTTTCTATTGGATTCAATTCTTGATTATCATGAAGAAGGTGACAAGAAAATAGTTGATGAAGTAGCCCTAAAAAGAACCATTTATGAAAAGGATACAAACAAAGAGTTCCTCCGCGCTAAAGAAGGAACCCTTGTTTATCACACTTCTAATGAAGAATTTGTGATTCACATCCGAAGAGATCCATTACCGAAAGTGTAAACCGAAGGAATCGTTCTCTAGTAATGCTTAAATTGATTCCTCTAAACCACCAGCCCCCCATGTGTTTCCACATACACTCTGGACACGTAGAAATAGTCACGAAGATCGTTTTAAAATAAGCAATTAACCTGGTTGACCTTATTGTAGAGGAACTTATTATATAATACCGCAGTTACTAATTTGCGAAGGTGGTTGCGGCAAAGCTTAAGAGCTTTCGTCTGATGATTCGCAAGTATCCTCATCCCGGTAGCGCCGGTAAGCCAGTGTCGCTGGGTTCGTATTGCCAAAAGTCAGATACCATGGCTCCCCTAATGGTCCTCCAGCTGAAGCAGGAGGCACGAACACATCGAATGACTTGTGATGATGATGGATGTTGTAGCGCCGTACCGTACCTGTGTCAGGTCCGTCTCCTGTTATGGGAACAAACAGTTTTCCATCCGGTCCGAACAGAAGTGCCTGCGCAAAGGCGCGCGGCTGTCCGACGACATCGAGTTCAATTTTGTCAAGAAACTTGCCAGTATCGCCGTCGAAGATCAGAATTTTGTCCGTGTCGCTCTCGTCGCTTCTGAAACTAGTGATATAGAGATTGCCATCGGGTCCGAAGACTAAACCTTCAGGACGGTTGAGGTCGTTGACGGTGTTGCTCTCAATGAACACTCCAAGGAATTTCCCTGTTTTCGGGTTAAAACGCAGTACCGATCCGCCTAACGGTTGTGGAAGGTTGCGTACAGAGACATACAGAAAGCCGTCGGGTCCGATGACCACCCCCCGGGGATGGAACTGCCCGCTGAAGCCGGAGTGATTGAGGTTGCCAAGAAACATCCCAGTGGTACCATTATACGTCCGCAGTTCTCCCGGCAGGTCTACGTCGCCCATATCCGCTACAAATAGGATATTTTGTTTCGATAGGACGATGCCGCGCGGTGCGAACGGTGCGCCTGGTGCGCTGGATTGGACAAGTTCGCCTAGAAATGCTCCTGTCTGACTATTATACCTCAACACGTTGCCATTCTGAGATTGGTCGAGGTTTTGGTTGGTGACCAGGAGATTGCCTCCATGATCAAAGATAAGCCCTCGAGGACCGTGTATATTGCTGTCTGGTACGACAAAACTGCCAAGGAACCTGCCTGTTTCTGCGTCAAAAGTTTTCACAGTGTTGTCGCTGCCGTCACCAATATATAGAAAGTCTTTTCTTTTATCAAATCTATGCATAAAAATCTCCCTCCTTTTTATAAACAATTTTTTAAGTGAAAAACTAATTTTACTTAATATAATTTATTCGTAAGAGAGCTTATCTGTAGGGGACAAACTTGCTAAGAAAATAACACAATTCCCGAAATTAAGAGTAATAGATTAAAATCCTTTCTTATACCAACTAAGAATTTCTTAGCTTTAAGGGGTTTACGATCACCCCTTGAGCATTGGAAGTATGGAAGACTTACAAACGCTGCAGGGGTGTTGCACCTGAACTAATTCGTCCGTCAGTTGGACCAAATGCCATTGAAGGTATTTTGGATGATCTAGATTTTGCTCTGAAACCTAGCCAACAATCAACACTTGCCACGAATGTTTAATTTTCATCAGCATAATAAATTTTATTAATTGAATTTTCAAATATATATTGACGTGGTAAAAATAGGTGATTATAATAACTTTAAATTAATAAAAAACATTCAAAATATTATTGACCGGACAACCGGAAATACTTTGCTTTGCATGAAAGGTATTTCTAGTTGTTTTTTTTATTAGTTAGCAACTGAATATTGCGATTATTCTTATCGAGAGAGGTTGAGAGATAAGGCTCCCTGACACCTCAGCAACCGCCGTATTAGACGGAATGGTGCTAAATCCTACAAGTTGTAAAACTTGAAAGATGAGAAGAAACCTCAAGATATATTTGAGTCTTCTTCTAATCGGAGAAGTCTTTTTTTCTGGGAATAATTTCAATAATCACTTACAAATGGAGGAGTTAAAGATGAGTTACAAGCTTGGAATTCTTGATCAAAGTCCCATCTTTCCAGGAACAACGGCTGTGCAAGCCTTTGAACACACTGTTCAATTAGCACAAAAAGCTGAAGAATGGGGATATACTCGCTTTTGGGTTTCGGAACATCATCATATGGAACAGGTGGCAGGGTCCTCACCAGAAGTACTAATTTCTTACCTACTGGCTAAGACAAAATCCATACAGATAGGTGCAGGGGGAGTAATGATTCAACATTACAGTCCTTATAAGGTTGTTGAGAATTTTCATGTGCTATCAAGCCTTGCACCCGGGAGAGTAGACCTTGGTGTAGGGAAAGCACCTGGAGGGTTTCCACTTTCGACAAGAGCATTGCAGTTTGGAACTGTAAATGATAGAACGGACTTTGTGGAGCGACTATCGTTTTTACAACAATTAATTGAAGATAAGGTTGATCCAGATCATCCACTTGCTGGTATTCAAGCTCTGCCAAAAACACCAAAAAAGCCTGAAATCTTTCTGTTGGGCACTAGTGCAAATAGTGCAGCTTTAGCTGCAAATTATAGAATTAGTTATGTGTTTGCCCAATTCATAAATAGTGATCCTTCTGAATTGGAAAGTGCAGTTAATGTATATAAAGAGAAATACCCAGAAGGTAAGTTCATCGTTTCTTCCGCAGTAATTGCAGCCCCTTCCAAAGAAGAGGCAGAAGAGCTTGCAAAGGAGCATAGGATATTTAAGGTTCATTTCCAGAGCGGTCGAACATTAACGGTACATTCAGCGAAGGCGGCTGAGGCTTTTGAAGAACAAGCAACAGAACCTTATGAAATTGAAGAAAGTCAAGCACATGTCATTGCTGGTACCTCTGAATTTGTAAAGGGAGAATTAGATCATCTACATAAAACATATAGAGTAGATGAATTTATTTTACACACACCATTACTAAAAGAAGCAGAGAGACTACGTTCGTTTGAACTATTAAGTCCACTTCGCTCAAGTGAAAGGAATAGAGAATATATTTTATAAAAAATAAGGAGGTAGTTTTTATGGAAAAAGATTTATCCGTTATAGTTTGGTCAAAGGAAGGTTGCCATTATTGTGAAGAAGTGAAACAGTATTTAAACAAAAGAGAAATTAAATATCAAACAGTCGATGTTACGAATCATGATGAGAGAAGAGATATTTTGGAAGTGAAGTATGGTGTTCGTCATGTCCCTATTGTTGAGGTTGGCAATGGACCAGTATATATAGGTGTGACAGAGTTGGGTTTAGAGCATCTTGAAATAGTACTTAATAGGGCACAAAGATAAATTCGTCATCATTTAATTCCGACTATTTATATGTGTAAAGTATGTGTAATGATAAATTAAACGTAAGGGAGAAAAAGAAATGAAGAAAATCAATTGGTTGTTATTAGCTATATTAACAATGGGAGTATTTATTTTAGGAGCCTGCGGGAAAGAGGATACGGCTGCTTCTACAAAAAATAAGGAAGCTAAAGTAGAACAAAAGGAAGAAATAACTCTGAAAATTGAAGCATCTTCAATTCCACATGCTGAAATTTTAGAATTTATTGCACCTGATCTTGAAAAAGAAGGGATAAAACTCGAGGTGACAAATAGTACAGATGGAATACAGGCAAACCAACGAGTTTTTGATGGAGAATTGGATGCGAACTTCTTCCAACACGTCCCATATTTAGAGCAAATAAATAAAGATAGTGGTTTAAACTTAGTTGTTGTAAAAGGGATACATATTGAGCCATTTGGCCTTTATTCCAAGAAAATTGATTCTATTGGAAAATTATCAGATGGTGCAAAAATCGCTATTCCGAATAATCCAGCAAACTTTTCAAGAGCACTCCATCTATTAGCGAAGCATGGGATTATTGAATTAGATGGAAGCAAATCCGGTGATTACACAATAGAGGATATTACAAAAAATGAGAAAAATTTAGAGTTTATTCCGGTGGATGCACCACTTTTAGTTCGTGCCCTTGACGATGTAGAGGCAGCAACCATAAATACTAACTATGCGTTAGAAGCAAACTTTAAGCCGCTTGAAGATTCATTAATCATTGAAGATGCAGATTCACCATATGTGAATGTTTTAGTTTCACGCCCGGACAATAAAGATAGTGAACCGATTCAAAAGCTTGCGGAAGTTTTAACATCTGAAAAGGTTAAAAAGTTCATTGAAGAAACATATGATGGTGCCGTTGTCCCTGCATTTTAAAATAGTAAAAATAGCTTAAGCGTGAGGAGGTATGATTTTGATTGAATTCAAAAATGTATCAAAGGTGTTTGATAGTAACGATAAGAAAATTCATGCTTTGAATGACATTAATGTAGTAGTAGAAAAAGGCGATGTTTTTGGGGTGATCGGTTTTAGTGGTGCGGGAAAAAGCACGCTCATCCGAACTGTAAATTTATTAGAGTATCCTACATCTGGTGAGGTGATTATAGAAGGAAAAAATTTAGCAATGCTGTCTGAAAAGGAATTGCGAGAAGAAAAGAAAAACATTGGAATGATCTTTCAGCATTTTAACTTACTTAATTCCAAAACGGTATTTGATAATGTGGCAATGCCATTAATATTAAGTAAGAAAAAGAAAAAAGAAATAGAAGAAAGAGTATATGAAATTCTTCGCTTTGTCGGGTTAGAGGATAAGGCGAAGAATTATCCAAACCAGCTATCGGGTGGACAAAAGCAACGTGTCGGTATAGCACGAGCCCTTGCGACAAATCCTTCTATATTATTATGTGATGAAGCGACGTCGGCTCTAGATCCACAAACAACCAAATCTATTCTAAATTTATTAAAGAAAATTAATGAAGAGTATAAAATTACGATTCTCATCATTACCCATGAGATGGAAGTCATTAAAGAAGTTTGTAACCGGGTGGCAGTCATGGAAGAGGGGCGGGTCATTGAATCCGGCAGTGTATTTGATATTTTTGCTCGTCCAACAACAGAAACAACAAGAAATTTTGTTCGTTCTGTTGTTCGTGATGAAGTGCCAGAAAGCGTTTATAAGATGCTAAAAGAAGATAAATATACTAGCCGAATTTTTAAGATTGACTTCTTAGGTGCAAGTTCAGGGCAGCCTCTCATTTCAAGAACTGCAAAAAAATATCAGGTGGACATTAATGTTCTTTTTGGAAATATTACAGAGCTTCAAGGAATGCCATTTGGAAATTTAATTGTTGAATTAATAGGGAATGATGTCGAGTTAGAAAGGGCATTACAATTTATCCGTAATCAAGATGTCGAAGTGAAGGAGGTTTCAGAAAATGGAAGTCACTACGGAACTCATCGTGCAAGCGCTGTGGGATACGCTATACATGGTTAGTATTTCACTACTTTTCGGAAGCATTATAGGGATCATTCTAGGAATGTTATTAGTTGTTACTAGAAAAGGTCATATTTTAGAAAACAAATTGATATTTTCTATTGTAAATCCTATTGTCAATACATTCCGATCAATTCCATTTATTATTTTGTTAGTAGCCATAATTCCATTTACAAGGCTAATTGTCGGGACTTCCATTGGGACGACAGCAGCAATTGTACCTCTTGTCCTTCATATTGGTCCCTATATGTCAAGACTTGTGGAGAACTCACTATTAGAAGTTGATGATGGAATTATTGAGGCAGCTAAAGCGATGGGAGCTACACCCCTACAAATTATCTATCGATTCTTGCTCCCAGAAGCATTTCCATCTTTAATTCTGAGTATAACAACCGCAACAATTGGATTAATCGGTGCAACAGCGATGGCAGGAGCCGTTGGTGGTGGAGGACTTGGCGATGTAGCTATTACGTACGGATATCAACGATTTAGTACGATCACGATCTTTGTAACAGTTATTATCTTAGTTATTATTGTCCAAGGAGTTCAGAGCTTAGGAAATATACTAGAACGGAAAATTAGAAGAGTTTAATAAAAGTAAAAAGATGAAACAAAGGAGGGGGAATATAATGAAGAAAAAATGGTTTTTATTCATAGTTTTGGTTATATGTTTTTTCTTAACAGCTTGCTCTAGTGATTCTACAAACGGAGAGGAAAAAAAAACGAAAGTAAAAGTGGGAGTTAGAAGCTCTGAACTTAAAACATGGGAATTCTTAAAGGAAGGGGCTGCAAAAGAAGGAATTGAATTAGAGATTGTTAATTTTACTTCTGCTTATGATCCGAACCAAGCACTTATTGAAGGAGAAATTGATATCAATGCATTTCAGCATGTAGCCTATTTAGATTATTATAATACCAAAAATGGAAGTAATATTGTTCCAATTGCGGCAACCATCATGGCACCCATTGGCCTATATTCAAGTAAATATGAATCGATTGAGGACATTCCAGATGGTTCGCAAATTGCTGTACCGAATGATGCCTCAAACTGGGGACGTGCTTTGTTATTGCTTCAAGAAGCGGATCTAATAACAGTAGTGGATGATTTTGATGGGAATGGTGGAGAAGACAAAATCATAGACAATCCAAAGAACCTTGAAATTGTCCCTGTAGATAGCTTCAATGCTCCAGTAGTAATGAAAGATACAGCAGGGGCAGTTATCAATAATGGGGTGGCAGTAGAAGCAGGACTTACATTAAAGGATGCTATTATTCATGAAAGTAAAACGGCAAAGCCTTACATTAATACAATCGCGACGAATAGCAAAGATAAGGATAATAAATTATTTAAGCAAATAGTTAAACTTTATCAATCAAATGAAACAGCTAAATTTATAGAAGAAACTTATAAAGGAAATTACATTCCAACCTTTATAAGTTTAGATGAGTTAGCTACTTATAAGGAAACGTATTCTAATAATAAATAAGGAGAATGGTTATGACTCAAAAGAGGCAAATAAAATTAGCACTTTATACCATTGGTTCTGGGATGCATGTCTCCTCCTGGCGTCACCCTCTTGCAAATCCAAAAGCTAGTATTGAAATAAAAGAGTTGCAAAAACTTTCCAAAATAGCAGAAAAGGCAAAATTCGATCTGGTATTTATGCCTGATAGTTTAGCGATTAATCATGAATCACATCCACAAATTCTTAACCGGTTTGATCCGATCGTATATATTACTGCGATTGCTTCGGTGACAGAAAAAATTGGCGTTGGCGCAACCTCCTCTACCACATACAGCGAACCATATGTTCTTGCTCGCCAATTTGCTTCTGTTGACCATATTAGCGAAGGACGTGTGGGATGGAATCTCGTAACAACATCTGATGCCACCGGAGAGACAGCCTTGAATTTTAGTCGAGAGAAGCATTGGGATCATGATCTTCGTTATGAAAGAGCAGAAGAATTCATCGATGTTGTTAAAGGATTATGGGATTCATGGGAAGATGATGCATTTATCTATAACAAAGAATCAGGACAATTCTATAATCCTAATAAAGTTCATGAGCAACATTATAAAGGGAAGTATTTCTCTGTAAAAGGTCCATTGAATATAGCTCGCTCAAAACAGGGCCAGCCAGTTATTATTCAAGCCGGTGCATCTATTCCAGGACAACGATTAGCTGCACGAACGGCTGAAGTGGTATTTACTCATTGGGATAATATTGAAGAATCGAAACGCTACTACAAAAAGTTAAAGTCTCAGTTAAGAGATTTTGGAAGAAATGAAGATGAGCTTCAGATCCTTCATGGAATTTCTCCCATTATCGGAGAAACGGAAGAAATTGCAGCACAAAAATATAACGAACTTTTGAGTCTGATAGATCCCTATGAAGGATTGAAATTTGTTTCTGGTTATATGGGGAATGTAGATTTCTCAAAGTATTCTTTAAATACACCTGCTAAAGAAGTAGTGTTTCCAGAAGTCAATAGCATCCAAAGTAATTTTAATGAAATGAAAGAAATCATTGTTAAAGAGGATTTAAAGGTAGGAGATTTATATACAAGGTTTTTTGGAGCAGCAAGAAAGGATGGATTTGTAGGAACACCTACTCAGGTAGCAGATGAGATTGAGAAATGGTTTGTTGAGAAAGCGGCAGACGGATTTATGATTCAATTTCCACTTCTGTCTAGGGATTTAGAGGATTTTGCTAAGCATGTTGTACCTATTTTGCAAGAGAGAGATTTATTCCGAGTTGAATATGAAGGGGAAACTCTTCGGGATCACCTAGGTTTGAAGAAACCAGAAAATCGTTTTATTCGTGAAAAAACAATTTAGAAAGTAAGGGTAAAACGAAATTTAGTTTCTAAGGAGGATGATTTATTATGAAGGAACGTATAGATGAAGAGAAAATTCGGTATATTTTATCAACCTTAAATCAAATGGAGTATGGCAGTGTGAACATAACGGTTCATGATGGAGACATAACGCAAGTCGATATTACACAAAAAAAACGTTTTCCCATTCAAAAAAAGGTTGCACCCAATGGTAACTAGCTGTCAGTAAAAAGCGATTACTACAATATTGTGAGCGTCGCTTTTTCAACCATCATTCTCTATATTTTCTATTTGTTATTTTTGTTGGATTCCTATGGGAAGAATCAAATCTAAAAAATATGAGGAGTGATATGAATGGGGGATATACTTAGAAGGGCTGTGGAAGAAAAACGTCAAAGATTAATAGACCAATTGGTTGCTTTTAAGGTTTTTAAGGAAGATGATAAACATCTTTTCGAGTTATCATTAACGGAGCTGGAAAATGAATTTAGGAAATTTCAATTAGATAGCCATCCTCATGGCGAATATAGCTCAATAAAATGGATTCACAAAAATTCCAAGTGTTAGCCCTAAAGTTCTTGCGGGAGGCACTTCTGAATTTACTTATTTTCCTTTGACCTGTTCCTCAGTGTAAGTATTAAATGTTTAATGGATCAAAATCTCCTCTTTGTAAAAAACAAAAAGGAGATTTTATTTTTCATCAAACTCTTAGTGCAATTAAAGAGCACCTAGTTTATGCCAAACGTTATCAAATTGCATCAAAATCTTTACAGGTTGTAAACGGACTTTTGGATTCATAGGAGGATTACACATTTATGCGTGATAAGGAAACTTTAGGAGTTTATGAGAATGGGAAAGAATTAATGAATATTGATGACCCTGATGAAGAAAACATTAAAAAAACAAATATTTGAGTACTAGCTTAAGTAGGGAATGTAAGTTGTAAGGAGGGATTATATGCTAAAACAAATCGTCATAGAGGAGCTAAAAGAGGAAGATAAAGAAACTGTTCGCCGTGTATTGGTAGAGAGTTATGAACAGTATGAACCAGATTATACAGATCCACAAGTCTGGAAAGATTATCGAGAAAGTATTGTAGCATCAATAGATAATCCCAATGTTGATAAGATATTGGTTGCAAAGAGTGGTCAGGAAGTTCTAGGATCATTACAGTTGTTTTTGTCATCAGAAGATGCTTATCAAAAACCTGAACTGCTGATTTTTTCACCGATTATTCGTTTACTAGGTGTTCATCCTGAGGCAAGAGGCCGAGGTGTTGCACAGGAATTGATTAGAGCCAGTGTCAGCTATGCAAAGATTAAAGGCGCAAGCCAATTGTATTTACATACGAGTGACAAAATGCCAAAAGCGATTAGATTATACGAGTGGTTTGGTTTTAAACGAGATCATACGAAGGAATTCCAAAATCATGATATTCAAGTGAAATGCTATCGGTTGGACTTATAATAGAAGAAAAACAGTAGTATCAAAGAAAAGAAGCATGACTATGAAAAAAGCAGAGTCATGCTCATTCTATATTATATTAGGAATACTTAGCGAACAAATTTTTCATCTTGTATCAGTGCTGATTGATGAATTCGATAGGCAGCCTCTATAATTTTCTGCACATCTATAAGTAAACGAATACGAATGCATCCGTTAACTTCAATCCTCAGTACCAATGGAATGAGATTGAGGAAGCCTATGGAAGTAATGGCTAAAAATTAGTAGGTAATCTCGTTAAAACGAATAAATACTCGAATAATCAAGAAATTGAAAAAATCATTCCTTGGGAAAAATAATGTTATAGGCATTATCTATATATTGGAATATTAAATAAATAATTAATAATTAATAGGCAATGAGGGAAACCCCTGACGAGCATGGAAAAAGAAGAGCCAAATTTTATCTTCGTTTTCATGTTTGTTGGGGGATACCCCTTTGTACCATTTATAATTCGTAAATTATCCTATCACAGAACTCTACACATGCGTAGTGCATATCACAACAATATTATAGTAATCAATTATTTCAAAGCTCAGTTTACCGACTGAGCTTTTTATGTGTTTAAATGAAACCATAAAATCATCAAGGAAATTGCTATCTAGAAGCTGTCGATGAATTCTACTAAACTTCGGTTAGGGCCAGGGCTTTATCTTAAGTCTCTATGCCTAATTTTTACTCATTTCGATATTTTTCGACATAACTTCGATAAATTTTATGGAATAATAGGAAAAAGTACTTAGAATAAAATTTTTAAATAATATTTTTAAAAAGTACATAATACGTCCAAGTGATTAAGTATGATGAACATATAAGTTTGTTCTTAGTTAATTAAAGAGAATTGATTGAAGAATTGTGGAATTTGCTTAAGGGATTATCATTACTAGAAAAAACACAAATCGTTAGAAGTTTTTCCGACACTTTAACATCTGAGGAAAAACAGGAAATAAAGAAAGATTTATTCCGGCACTTTAGAAGGAAGCCTATATTTTTGAGTAATCGCTATAAAGAAGATTTGGATGAAGTATTAGATTTCCTTTAATGATTTTAATAGTCCGTTGAATGATTTGAAGTGCTAGAGATTAACAAATTGTAGTAGGCGCTGTGAACAATTAGTATTATGAAGATGGAGGGAGCGGATTGCTCTCTCTTTTATAGTACTAGTTGTGTATCTATTATGTGAAACAAGAAATATCGGGGAGTGACAGTGAAGTCGCGAAAAAGGGGGAACACGTATATGATTCCAGCAAATATAGATCCGATTACTACTACAATTAGCGAAAATGGTGGAAAATCCATCTTCGATTGGTTCGATCAACATCAACAATCGTTTTATACACTTGGTTGGTGCTATCTCAGAAATCAGCAGCAAATGGAGGAACTTTTTTACCGGTCGATTTTAAAAATTCAAAAGGAATGGCCTCGATTTAAAAGTAACATACCGTTCGAAATATGGGTTACATCTATTTTTATACATATTTGCCGAGAGCTTTCAGGGGATGGAAGTTTGCAAGGTTTGGAGGAAAGTGAGTCACATCAAGGACTATTTACAGCACTTAATCCATTGCAACAGGACGAGAAAGAAGCGATGGTACTTACATATGTACAAGGATTTTCTAAAGAGGATGTGGCATATCTCCTCCAAGTTTCAGCGGAAAAGGTGAACGAGCTTTTGTCTTCTGGAATCCAGTCACTTAGAAATGGAATGTATTCTGAAACAAGCTTTCATGGTTGTATGGATTATCGCAAGGATTACCTAAATTATTTAGAAAGAGCTATGGAGCGATCGAAAAAGATTGATTTCGAAGTACATATTTATCATTGTCAACAATGTCAGGAGGATCTAGCTACCTTTCAAGATGCCCGGTTAACTATGTTAAATCTAACTGAAAGGGTTGAGTTACATATTCCAGATAGTTTCATGGAGAATGTCAAAGAAAGGCTACAAGAACAAGAAAAGCATAGAAAACAGAAGAGAAAGAAGCGGCAGCGAAAGGGGCTCACTTTGGCGAGTGTATGCGTGTTAGTGATGGGAATCGGCTTTTTTACAGGAGTGATTCCTTATCTCTATTATTTGTTAACAGAGGAAGATCCGCAATTGCGTACTTTTCTACAACAGGGGAATGGCCAAAGGCTGAACTTGGTAGCAGAAAGCGAAGGGGTGAAAGTGAAGATTAAGAGTGTCATTGCCGATGAGTTGCAGACGCTTGTTTTTTACGAAATAGAAGATAAAAATGCAGACAATCAATATATGTTAAATTTAGGTGATGGGGTTGATGTGGAAAATGATTATGAAATCATGCACTATGATACATTTCCAATTTACTATCCACCTGAACTAGAATCAGATATTAATAGAAAAGAGAAAAACATGTATCAAGGGAAGATGAGTCTACAACCGCTGAAGGGGGATAGCGGGACAATCAAACTTAAAATTACACATCTTAAGAAATTGATTCGTGATTCATCAAAGCAAAACACTTCTTGGGATTATATGAATATAGAAAATAAAAGTGGGGAATGGGACTTCGAGATACCTGTAACAAAACAGCCTTCCACCGAATATGCATTGAATAAGGAAATAGAAATAGAGGGAATTCCGGTTCGATTTGATAAACTAATCATGGCTCCAACAGCTACGCTTCTTCAGGTAAGTGTAAATAATGAACAGCCGGAAAAGCGGATAGAAAGTATTAATTTCAACGATCTAGAAGTGAACAATCAAAAAGTGAAAGCGAATATATATGGCAGCACTTTTATTTTTTCACAGAATAATATGAATTGGGATACTTTTCAAATAAGGTTTGACCCTCTATTAGGAGAAAAGCCAAAAGAAGTTAACATTCAGTTTAAATCTGTTTACCTAACATTGAATGAAAATCAAACAATCAAATTGGATGAAATTCAAGAATTTCCGCAAACTTTTAATTACGCTGGCAGTACAATCATTTTAGACAAGCAAGAAGATGAACAGTCTACCAACATTGTTATAAGCAATCGTGAAATGAAGAATCGAGCATATGAGGTACTTCATTTTGATATCGTTAGTGAGGATGAAAATCAATTTCTTTCTATGGAGATGGAAATTGAAGATGTGCTCGTTGATAAAAACGGGATGGAATACGATCTGAATCAATCCCCATATTCATATAATGAAATAGAGCAGCCTCGTTATTTCCATAATACCTATAATATTCGGCTTCATGATCACAATTTGACTTCTAAAAAGTTGGTTATGAACGGATATAGCAAAACGGAATACGTAGATGATATTGTGAAGTTTTCTTTGGAATAACAACTGTGAGGACTTTCAGCATGTATGATGGTACAAGTAAATCAATGTCGAATCCTAATTAATGAGGAGAACTACGCATAAAGAGATAAAATGTAAATAAAGTTTATATTAAAATAATGATTATTACCAATCAAAAAATCAGAGTTGCAGCTCTGATTTTTTTGTTGGCACAATTTTGTCTTTTTCAAGTGATTGATAAGACAATTAAACGGAAAGAAACAATAGCAAAGAATCACTGATATTTATGAAAAATAATCAAGAAAGACTTTGTGCATTGAGAGATTTTACGGAATTTACAGAAGGAAGGTATATTAAGAAAGTGATTGAATCACATAATTGAACGAAACGGGCGATTTGTAGTCGGCGCTGCATGATAACAGATGTTTACATATGTAATTGTTCGGGATAGAATGACTAGTGAACAAGTAGGTAAACTTGTCATTAAAAATTCGATTATTCTAAAATTTCAGAAAAAGTATTGACTGAATGTTTTCAAGGCTGTATTATCAATTTTAAAGAATTAAATATTGATTTTCTTCTTATCAAGAGAGGTGGAGGGACTGACCCTAAGAAACCTCGGCAACCAGCATTAATAATGCCCGGTGCCAATTTCAGAGGAAGTAAGACGATTCCGAAGATGAGAAGGTGGACGATTGTTTTATTTGTTTATTCACGCCCCCCTTCTATCTTTAATGTTAGAGGGGGGTTTTTGTATTCCATGAAAAAAAGAGGTGCTGTTACATCTCTTTCAAATTAAGATAGTGCGATCTAGCTAAAAGAACGAATCTGACATCGAAAATACAAATTATCATTGGCGGTGTCGTTCGTCTACAAGATTCAGGATACGCTGATTCGTTTGGAAAAACTTCAACTCAGACCTCAACTTACGATTGCTTGTGAAAGATAAAATTAAAAATTGTATGTTCAAATGGGAGGGTAAAGTTCAATGAAAAAATGGTTCGGATTATTGACAGCATTATTTTTACTAATAGGTGTCGCAGGGTGTTCAAGTAGTACGACCGCTAAAGATGAAAAGCCTAAAAAAATTGTCCTAGATTATGCATATTATTCCCCGATAAGCCTTGTTTTAAAGAAATTTGGCTGGGCTGAGGAAGCGTTTGAAAAAGACGGAATTAAAGTTGAATTTGTACTTAGCCAAGGCAGCAACAAAGCTCTTGAATTTTTAAATAGCAGTAGTGTCGATTTTGGCTCAACGGCTGGGGCTGCAGCTTTAATAGCTAAATCCAAAGGTGCACCAATTGAGTCTGTTTATATTTTTTCCAAGCCTGAATGGACAGCACTTGTAACGAAGAAAGATTCTTCGATTCAATCGGTCAAAGATTTAAAGGGAAAAAAAATTGCAGCAACGATTGGCACTGATCCTTACATCTTCCTGCTACGAGCGCTTGATGAAGCAGGTTTGGCTCCAACCGATGTGGAAATTGTGAACCTTCAGCATGCTGATGGAGGAACTGCATTAACAACTGGCCAAGTTGATGCATGGGCTGGCCTTGATCCGCATATGGCTAAATTGGAATTGGAAGCTGATACAAGAATCTTTTATCGGAATCCTGAATTCAACACTTATGGGACGCTAAATGTAAGAAGCGATTTTGCTAAGAAATATCCTGCAGAAGTTGAAAAGGTCATTGAAGTTTATGAAAAAGCGAGAAAATGGGTACTTGAAAACCCAGAAGAAGCGGCAGAAATCTTAGCAAGTGAAGCGCAAATCAGTTCTAATGTAGCCAATAAGCAAATGGAACGGAATGATTTTTCAAGTCCAATTCCTGGAGATGTGCAAAAAGAGGCATTGATTTCAGCTGGTAGCATTTTGCAAAAGGGTGACATCATCCAAAAAAGTGCAAATGCAGATTCCTTAGTAGATGAATTGATTCATGATGAATTTGCAAAAGCAGTGATTAAATAACAAGTGACTGTTTAAACAGCCACTATTGAAAGGGAGACTATGAATGAGTGGGAAAACGAACGCTGTCTCATCCCGACTTCCGGTAAAAACAAAAAAGGGGTTCCAATTAAATCAAACGGTAAAGACCGTAGCTTTAGGCAGTATAATACCTGTTTTGCTCATAATCATTTGGGAGTATTTAAGTAACATTGGCGTTTTTCCTCAGCATCTTCTGCCTGCGCCAACATCTATTTTTTATATGATTCTCAATATGGCAGGTGAAGGAACATTGTGGAGCCATATGGGGATTACTCTTTATAGACTTTTCCTTGGTTTTATTATTGGGGTGGCAGCTGCACTTATTTTAGGAGCAGCTGTGGGCTATATGAAAATAGTTGAAAGTTTATTTGATCCACTAATCCAAGCCTTTCGATCAATCCCTTCTCTAGCTTGGGTTCCTTTATTCATTTTGTGGATGGGGATTGGCGAGTCATCGAAGGTTGTCTTGATCGCAGTCGGTGTTTTCTTTCCGGTTTATCTCAATATTGTGTCTGGGATCCAGGGAGTGGATCGCAAATTAATTGAAATAGGTAAAATCTATAATTTTAATTCGTTTCAGCTTATCCGAAAAATCATTCTGCCAGCATCCTTGCCATCATTTCTAGTTGGAATTCGCAGTGGACTTGGTCTTGGGTGGATGTTTGTAGTAGCAGCAGAATTAATGGGAGCAAGCAAAGGAATTGGCTATTTACTAGTATATGGACAAAATATTTACTCACCAGATTTAATTATTTCAAGTATCGTCCTGTTCGCTATTTTAGGAAAAATAACGGATGCTTTATTAAAAAATTTAGAGTCAAAGTCGCTACATTGGCGGGATACAATAGAGAAAAAAGCATAAAGGATGGTAGCTATGTTAGCAATTGAGAATGTTTCGAGAACGTTTTCTAATGGAGAAACAGGCTTTAAAAATATTAGTCTATCGATTCAAAAGGGAGAAATTATTGGAATTCTTGGAACAAGTGGCTGCGGAAAAAGCACCCTACTCCGCGTGCTTTCCGGATTGGATGTAGGTTTTAAGGGAAGTGTTTTGATTGATGGGGAAGCTGTTAGTTCAGTTCATGAAAAAATCGGCATGATTTTTCAAGAGCCACGTCTTCTCCCATGGTTAAAAGTAATTGAGAATATCTCCTTTGGTTTAACGAATGACTTAAATAAGCATGAAAAGGCGAGTAAGTATCTTGAATCTGTTGGGCTAAAAGGTTTTGAAAACCATTATCCTAAAGATTTATCCGGGGGAATGGCGCAAAGAGTAGCGATAGCAAGAGCTTTAGTTACTGCACCAGAAATTCTCTTATTAGATGAACCCTTTAGTGCTCTAGACGCTTTTACGAAGATGCAACTTCAAGATTTATTGTTCTCGATTTGGAAGCAATATGAATCGACAATCTTACTTGTAACCCATGATATTGACGAAGCTCTTTACCTTTGTGATCGTATCGTTATTCTTCGAGGTCAGCCTGGGATGATTTACTCAGAAATAGTGATTGATCAGCCAAAGCCCCGCGCTAGAGGAGATGCATACCTTGGCCAGCTAAAAGATAAAATCATTCATTTACTTGACTTGTCTACGAGCTTATAATGGAGATTCACTCTACAATTCTCTGTCGAGTAGACAAAAAAATATAGTAAGTTGTAGCCTTTTCCCAGTAAACATCTAGGAGAAGGCTATTATTTTTTGTCTGTTTATCATTATATATCCTAATACAATCAAGCAACATAATAAAAAAATAGGCTGTTTTCGCATAGTTTGTAGCCTTTTCTAAATAATGAAACGTTCCTTTCCGCTGCAGGCACTTGCTTTCCACGGGGAGGAAGTCGAGCCTCCTCGCCGCTTTGCGTCTGTGGGGTCTCGACCTTTCCTCTATTTCCCGCAGGAGTCAAGTGCCTTCCGCTACAATCCACTCAGTGCATTCAAAATTGTTAAAAGCAACAATCTTTTAGAAAACAGCCAAAAAATATTAGGAGAATGAATAATAGTAAGGAAAGTATGAAGATAATCTTAGCTAGGGGGCATTTAAAATAATTGAACTCATCAGCCTCATTTCTAGTAAATCATATTATTGTGTAAAAAGTTTGCTATTTTATGTTATTAATAGCAAGTTGAATCAATTGGGATTGAAAATGGTAAAAAATATAATATTCATAGTGTAAAATAGTTAAATATCTTTGTAACGAAATTAAATTCCAGGAGTTATATAAGTGAAAGGGGTGAGAAGAGAAGTTGGACTTTGAGGAAATCTATCAAGAATATTTTAAAGAAGTTTATTTGTTTATCAAGTCATTAAGTCACGATGAGAGTATAGCCGAAGAAATTACGCAAGAAGCATTTTTTAAGGCGTTAAAAGCAATTAAAAAATTCGATGGTACTAAAGATATTCGAGCGTGGCTTTTTACAATTGCAAAAAATACATATTTCTCTCACTACAAAAGAAATAAACGTCAAATAGATTCAGATGTAGTAGAAGAATCAGGTATGGGAGTGCAAATTGTAAATCATTTGATGAATGAAGAAGATGCCTTCGCAGTTCATCAGTTTCTTCACTCGATGAATGATCCATATAAGGAAGTCTTTTCACTACGTACTTTTGGCGAATTACCGTTTGAGAAAATAGGGCTTCTTTTTGGAAAAAGTGCAGGATGGGCAAGGGTGACCTATTACAGAGCGAGGAAACAAATTATTGATTATATGGAGGAGAATTATGAAAGAGATTAAATGCACAATTATTCAAGATGTTTTACCTCTTTATATTGATGAGGTAGTTAGTCAAGATACAAAAGAAATGGTAGACCAGCATTTACAGCATTGTGAAAAATGCCAAAAGGAATATGAAACAATGAATCGTAAACTGTATATTCCAGCAGAAAATAAAGCCCCTATTATTCAAAAGATTAATAAAAAATGGCGTAAGAAAAAAGTAATAATTTCATTTGCCTCCATTTTTGCTACGGCTATCATTTTATTAGGAGCGTATGTATGTATTTTTTATTATGAGAGGGTTATTCCATACTCGAAAAATTTAATTAAAATTGAAATGCAAAATGATAATCAATTGGTTTCTCATTATTACGGTAAAAGTTATGCTAGTGTTAGCGAGACCCATCCTATGCCACTTGAAATTGACGGAGAGAAAAAGAATGTGAGTTTTATCACTTATAAAGAAACAATCGCTGATTCCCCTTCAAGAAACCTAATTAATAACGAGAAGAATCTTAAAGAACAGGATTATATCTGGAAATTTTCTGAAAGTGAAAAAATTGATGCTGTTTATTATGTAGATTATGATGTAGAAAAGATCGCTGCTGGAAAAGATTCTTGGGATTCAATTTTAAAACGTGCTGTATTAATTTGGGAGAAATAACAATTATCATTTTTTTTCAACAAACGGTAGCTTTAATTCAAGAACAGACTGTCAATAGGCAGTCTATTTTATGTTTTTAAGAATTAATAGTATATTTCTCTGAAGCTGGTGTGACTGAATTTACTGCAGAATCAGGTAAGATGACGTTAAAAGAATTAGTGAATATTTTAAAAGGCATTTTTGTAGAAAATGAAGTTGTCGGATTAACGATTGCAGAGTATTACCATGGGATTTTATAAATTTTAAAAATATATTATCTGAGTTAGATATTTTTGAATAATAGATAAAAAGTGGGTCTGTTTTTAGCAGATCCATTTTATCTTTTTGTTTTTGAAACAAGTTTTCTTCTTGTCTTAAATTTACATAAGGACAAACACCCATTCAAGACGCGATAGCAACTCAGAAGCAAATATTGTAAAGATTAGCAAAGGATGTACTTTGAAAAGTTCAGTAGTTTTTCTGTTAATTGCCAATATTTTTTTGTGAATAGCCATCATCTCCTTAGAATATATGCGAAATGCTAGATTTGGTGTGTATAATACATGTAGGAATATTTGTAAATATGATTTGCGTTAGAGGTGAGCATATGACAACTAAAGAATTGAGTAAAATTGTTATTGTAGATGATGAAATTTTAATAAGGCAAGGTATAAAACATTACCTTAATTGGGAGCAAGAAGGTTTTCAAATTGTGGGAGAAGCTTCAAATGGAAAGGAGGCACTTGAAATAATTGAACGAACTCATCCAGAAATTGTTATAACCGATATTGTAATGCCGATTATCGATGGAGAAGAATTAACAAGAATCGTTAAATCAAAATATCCAAATATCGAGATCATTATACTAAGTAGTTTTGGGGAATTTGACTACGTTCGTTCTACCTTTCAAAGTGGAGTTGTTGATTATATATTAAAGCCTAAGCTTGATGCAAATACGCTGCTAGAAGTGCTAAATAAGGCAGTAAGTAGAATTCCAACTTCTGAGACAAATGAGACAAAACAGCAGGAGCAAACGGCTATAAATCATGTAATTGAAAAGTTAATTTCTGGTTTTGAAGTGGATTATGATGCAAAGCAATTATCAAGAGTGTTTCCCTATGACAGCTTCTATTTATTAGGTGTAGTTTTTAGTCAGAATACTCCTAGAGGAGACCTCATTCAAATTCAAGATAGTATCACGCAACAATACCAATCTTATTTAGCTCAAGCAGCATATCATACGATTACCATTGAAAAAAATGAAATCGTATTAATTATGAACATAAATAAAGATAAGTCCCAGAAGGTTATTGATTTCGCAGAAAGAGTTGCGGGAATCCATACAAATTCGGGTTTTGTTCTAAGTGAACAATTCTCTGATTTATCACAGATAGGGAAAATATATAATGAAAAGGTATCAAAATTGATACAATATCGATTTTACTTTCCAAACATCCCTCTTTTAAGGGAACAGGATTTACAACGAGAAATACCAAATATTGAAGCTTTTAAAATGGAGTGGTTCACAAACGAATGGAAGCATAGTCGCTTTCAGGAAGCTTGCAGCTATTTACAAGAATATGTATCTGAATTTTCTAAATGTTACACGATGGATGTATTCGAATTTAAATCATTCTTTGAAAATATCATCTTTCGCATTACTGTTATTCTAAATAATATGGAATACGATGTAGCCGATATAGGAAGTTCCAAGTATGAGTATTTAAGATCCATTAATGAGGCTAATTCATCCAGTGAGACAGTAGAGCAATTAAATAAATTTATTGAACACGTGAACAAATGCTTATATTCGGAGAAAAATCAACCTAGTAATTTAAAAATGAAGAAGCTCCTGCAATATATTGAAGACCATTATGCAGATCCACTCAGCCTTACAGATGTAGCAGAGCATTTTCATTTTAATCCTTCCTATTTGTCTAACTATTTTTCTACAAATAATAAAGAAGGGTTTGTTGAGTATTTGAATAAGGTTCGAATTGAAAAGGCTTCACAGCACCTACTTAAGGATTCAGCCTCCATTTCAGAAATTAGTGGAATCGTAGGTTATTCAGATCATAGCTATTTCTGTAAAGTATTTAAAAAGATAAATGGAATGTCGCCTAGTAAGTTTAGAAGAAAACATACTAAAGGATAAAAGATGGGGGATAAATGAGAATACTAACAAACCGAATTAGACATAATAGTTTATTTTTTAAAATGTTTCTTATTACGATACTTATCATAGTTACAATCTCTTCTCTAATAACCTGGACTACATTTCGCATGTCAGAGAAGTTCTTTATTGATCGGTTTAGTTTTAACAATAGCAAGATGATAGATCAGATAAAGGAAAGTGTAGGTACGTTTCAATACTCGATTGTTATCGCTTCAAATAATCTATTAAACAACAGTACAATTAAGAGTTTTCTTACAGGTAAGCACTCAAACGTACAGTTGGGCTCATATTATTATCAAGTAAAAAAACAGATGAACAATATAAAAACAAGTGTAGAAGCTTATGATGTAGGTATTTTGGTCTATGGGATTAATGGGATTAGTTTTGCAACAGAAAGATCTTCATGGGCTGTATCTGATGAAGAACTACAGAATCACTCTATTACTAAAAAAACACTCAAACAACCTAATAAACTGTTATTTCATCTAGAACAACCAGGAAATCAAACAAAGGGAGAGAACGTTATTATTGCTACAAAGGCGTTTATGGAACCAACTTCAAAATATATTTATGGAACGATGTACTTTACAATTCGCGAAAAGGAGTTTCGAAAGTTTTATAGTAGCTATACAAGCTTAGGTAACGATGTGTTAGTGATGGATCCGTCTGGTACTGTTTTATCAAGTAATCGTGATGAGTATATTGGAAATAAAGAAGAGGAACTAAAGGATTATGCGATCCAATTAGGGGAGCAACAAAAAGATTATATGGATGCAGATTTTAAGGGGAAGGACCATCTTATCATGATTGAATATCTCCCTACCTTTGATTTGTATTTAGTCAATTTAATTGATAAGAAAGCTGCTTTTGGAAATATCATTGATAAAAAGTCAATCGTACTTATTTGTATACTATTCATTTTTCTAGCGATTATCATTGTGTTTTTTGCTTCTAGAAAGGTAACGAATTCATTGTCAAATCTAGTAAAACAAATTGAAAATACTCCAAAAAATGATTTTGATCATTATATATCTGTAAAAGGTACATACGAAACGAGACAAATCGGCCAAGCTTTTAACTCAATGCTTGATGAGCTTCATGAGTATGTTGATGAGCTTGTACTTATCCAAAACCAGAAACGTAATGCGGAATTAGCGGCATTGCAACAGCAAATCAATCCACATTTCTTATATAATACGTTAACTTCAATCAAATTCATGGTGCAACAAGGTGGAAAGGAAGAAGCAACGGACACAATTAATGCGTTTATCTCCTTATTACAAAATACAATTGGCAATATTAGTGAAACAATAACTGTTAGGCAAGAAATTAACAATTTAAAAAGCTATGTCTTAATTAATCAGAAACGCTATGGTGAACGAATTAGAGTGAATTATTTCATCGATCCAAATTGTTTTAATAGCCAAATTCCCAAATTAATTTTACAACCTTTTATTGAAAACGCCTTTTTTCATGGTTTCAATAAAAAAAGTGGCGGTACGATTAATGTCCTCATTTGGGAGGAAGAAGCAACCCTTGTATGCGAAGTATTGGATAATGGTGATGGCATGGAAGTATCAGTAAATAATAAACTCCCAGATACGAAGCGTAAACAGGAGATGTTTAGTGGGATTGGTGTCAGAAACGTCCATGAGCGTATTCAACTAATTTATGGTGAGGCCTATGGTGTTTCAATTTCAAGTGAAATTGGTAAAGGAACAAAAGTTCGCATTTCACTTCCAGTACAAAAAAACTAAAAAAAGTCTTAGAACCTAAAAAAAGTACAAACGGAAAAAATAGCTATATAATCAATTTCTAAAAATATCACAAAATTACAAAAATATCGTCCTAACTTGTCCTCTCTAAGAGATGATAACATTGTAATTGTAAGGTAGATAGCGCTTACAAATTAAATAGACTCTTAGGGGGATACAGATGAAGAAACTATTAGTATTACTAATGATGAGTATGCTTTTGCTTGCTGCATGTTCTTCTGGGGCTTCAAATAGTAATGAATCAGAAGAAGGCTCAGATTCAAATCAAATTACAATTTGGGCATGGGATCCAAAATTTAATATCAAAGCAATAGAATTGGCAAAAGAAGCTTATGCTTCTGAGAATCCTGACCTTAAAATTAATGTTATTGAAAATGGTCAAAGAGACATAGTTCAAAAACTAAATACGAGTTTAAGTTCTGGTACTAGCAAGGGATTACCAAATATCGTGTTAATTGAAGATTATCGTGCAAAAAGTTTCCTAGAAGCATATCCAGATATGTTCCAACCACTAACGGGATCTTTTAAAACAGAAGATTTTGTTCCATATAAAGTGGAAGCAACAAGTGTAAATGGCGAAAACTACGGGCTACCATTTGATACAGGAGTAACTGGATTATATGTTAGAACAGATTATTTAGCAGAAGCTGGGTTTACAATTGAAGATTTACAAAACATTGACTGGAAAGAATATATTGAAATTGGCAAGAAAGTAAAAGAAGCAACTGGTAAAAGATTGCTTACTCTCGACCCAAATGAATTAGGATTTCTTCGGACAATGATTCAGTCAGCAGGTAAGTGGTATGTGAAGGAAGATGGTACTACGCCTGATTTAGCAAATAATGAAGCTGTTAAGCGATCATTTGAAATTTATAAGGAACTTGTTGACAATGATTTAATGAATTTCCATTCAGACTGGAATCAGTTCTTGGCTACATTTAATGGTGGAGAAGTTGCTACAGTATCCACTGGTAATTGGATTACTCCTTCAATAAAAGCGGAGGCTTCACAATCAGGCAAATGGGCAGTAGTGCCACATCCTAGTCTTCCAGGTATGGAATCCGTAAATGCTTCAAACTTGGGTGGTGCGTCATGGTACGTACTAAATGTTCCAGGCAAAGAGAAAGCAGTTGATTTCCTTACAAAGACTTTTGGTTCGAATGTAGATTTATATCAAAAATTAGTTACTGATATCGGTGTAATTGTTACTTATATCCCAGCAACTAAAGGAGAGGCCTATAAGACAGGGGATGAGTTCTTCGGTGGTCAGGCCATTATCTCAGATTTTTCAAAATGGGCTGAAGAAATTCCACAAGTAAACTATGGGATGCACACATATGCGATTGAGGATATTTTAATTGTTGCAATGCAGAATTACCTTGGTGGTCAAGACCTTGATAAAGTATTAAAAGATGCACAACAACAAGCGGAAATGCAAATTAAATAATTTGTCTTGAATTGAACATCGTATATATTTTTTAAGCAAAAAATATATAAGAGATAACGCCTCGGAACTCGCCTGCTTTTCCATTACGATACAACGAAGAGATTACAAGTGTTAGGTGAGCTCTTCCGAGGCTATTCTTTTATAGATAAGTTGGGAGTTGAAAAAATTGATACCAGCAACAATGAAGCAGAACATACAGGTGAAACCAAGAAAATATCATAACAAATTTCGATTTAAAAATGGATTAATTGGCTGGGCCTTTATTTCAATAGCAACGGTCATGATCTGTATATTTTATTTCTACCCAATGGTCCAAGCACTCATTCTTTCTTTTCAATCAGGTGCGGGAACAAATCTACAATTCGTCGGTTTGGATAATTACCTACGATTATTTACAGATCCGACATTTATAGCTGCATTGAAAAACACAGTAATCTACCTCATCATCCAAGTACCAATCATGATCATTCTGGCATTGCTTATATCTGTTTTATTAAATAATAAGAAATTGAAACTAAAAGGATTCTTCCGAACGGCAATATTTTTACCGTGTATTACATCACTTGTAGCATATTCCGTAGTATTCAAATATTTATTTGCTACAGACGGAATCATTAATAAAATGCTAATCAATGTTTCACTCATATCAGAGCCGATACAATGGCTAACGGATCCTTTTTGGGCAAAAGTAACCATTATTATTGCAATAACATGGCGTTGGACAGGCTACAATATGATTTTCTATTTATCTGCTCTGCAAAACGTGGATCACTCCATTTATGAAGCAGCTAAAATTGATGGGGCAAATGCATTTCAACAATTCTTTAAAATTACGATTCCAATGTTAAAGCCAATCATCCTATTTACTTCTATTACATCAACCATCGGTACTCTTCAATTGTTTGATGAAGTTATGAATATAACAAAGGGTGGTCCAGGAACTGCAACGTTAACCATTTCTCAGTATATCTATAATCTATCATTTAAATATACTCCTGATTTTGGCTATGCAGCGACTGTCTCATATGCAGTTGTTATCATGATCGTTTTCTTTTCTATCCTTCAGTTTAAAGCAGCAGGTGATAAAAATGCATAAAATTAAACGAATGTTCATTTATATGATTCTATCAATCTTTGCGATCATCTCTATCTTTCCATTTATTTGGATGATTGTTAGTACAACGAATAAATCTGTCGATGTTACAAAAGGGAGATTATTACCAGGAACTCATTTGGTAGAGAACCTCCAGAACCTTTTTAGTACGGTAGACCTTGTCCCTGCTTTAATAAACTCAGCAATCATATCCATTGCAACGACCATTTTATCTTTAATCATTGCATCTCTTGCTGGTTATGGCTTTGAAATATATAGAAGTAAGACAAAGGATGTTGTATTTAATATTTTACTTCTGTCGATGATGATTCCTTTTGCTGCACTCATGATACCGCTATTTCGAATGTTTGGGACAATCTCGCAAATTGCACCTGGGATTGGTATTGATACTTTAATATCTGCAATGTTACCAAGCGTTACAACTGCTTTTCTAATCTTTTTCTTTCGACAAAATACAAAGATGTTTCCAAGAGCGCTACTTGAAGCTGGAAGAATAGATGGATTAACAGAGCTTGGTGTTTTCTTCCGTATTTATGTACCTACGATGAAAACTACGTATGCAGCAGCTGCCATTATTACATTCATGGCAAGTTGGAATAATTATTTGTGGCCACTCGTTGTTCTACAGTCTCCTGAAAACCATACGATTCCATTGCTCATATCTAATCTTGGGTCAAGTAATTCACCTGACTTTGGGATTATTATGACAACCATTGTGATCGCAACTTTACCAACAGCACTGATCTTCTTCTTGCTTCAAAGACATTTTGTAGCAGGTATGATGGGATCAGTAAAATAAATAACCAACGTTTAATTTAGTTTCTAAAGAATATTTTTTCATAAGAAAACTGCACCCTACTTGTTAGTTGTGTCTAACAAGTAGGGTGCAGTTCAAATCTCTACGCCTTAATAGGCTTCCTTATTCTAAAAAGGCTACTACCAAGTTCATTTAACGCAATCGCTGCTAATATAATAGCCGTGCCCAACCACTGAAGCGGCATTACCGCTTCTGACAAAATAATGCTGGCGGATAGGATGGCGATCGGTAATTCAATGGATGTTAATATATTGGCGATTCCACCTGAAACCAATGGTGCTCCCACTGCGAAAAATAGTGGGGGAAGGACTGCGCCAAATAGCGAAACACCAACGGCAGTCGTTAATAAGTTTGTCTCCAATGGCAGCACAGTAGAAATGTCACGCATGAATAGGACAAGTACTAAGATGGTTGATCCAGTTGCCATTAAAGAAGTTCGAATCAATGGGTCTACATTTACAGCGACTTTTCCACTGAAAAAAATAAATCCTGCATAAGTGAATGCTGATAGAATACCAAATAGGAAACCTTTAAACGGTAGTCCTTTTATGTCGCCATTTAATATATTGGAAGCAAAAACGACCCCGATCAAAATTAAAATGATGGACAATACGGTTGCAGGAGCAGGTTTTATTTTGCTGAAAATCCATTCTAAAATAATTCCTATCCAAACGAATTGAAACATTAAAATGATGGCTAATGAGGCTGGCAGATATTGCATCGCACCATAATAAAAAATACTTGTTAATCCGATCAAACAACCGGTTATCATAATTTGAGGAAGATTTCTCTTATTTAGCCCTTTAAAGCTGGGACGTTTAATTAGAGTGAAAGACCATAATAATAATGAGGAAATCATCATTTGAACGATATTAATTTGGCCAAGTGAGTAGCCGTAGCTAAACCCCAATTTAGCAAATATCGGTGTAAAACCAAAACATCCAGCACCTAATAATACAAATAAAATACCTTTATTTAATTTCATTATGAAACCTCCCTGAAGCTAAAAAACTACCGAACTATTATATCAGAAAAATGACTACCTTGGGTAAATACTTTGTTTCTGTATTTAAACGAGTAGCGGGTGTACAGATTGGTGAAACAGAATAAAGATAAAAAATACAAAAAGCGAATTCCTTTTATCAAGGAATTCGCTTTTTAGATTATATTAAAGTAATTTTTTTCTGTGGAAAATTGGCGGGGCTTTACAAGATCAGCGCAGCATCCCACTTTCATTAGGTTATACAATTCTAAAACTTGGACTTTTTCCATCGTAGGGCTTTAGAGTAGCAGCTCATAAGTGTTTTCTATGTATATAGGTAGCGAGAGGTTTTTTCTTATAAAATTTTGTAAGGTGAAAATAAAGTTCCCTTAAAGGATGAAATAAATGAAGTTGTTTGAAATGGATGTAAAATTTTTAAATGAAGGTATAAAAAATTTGAATATATATATAGGTATGGTTATGTGTTAAGTGGGGGAACTTACAGCTAATTTTGTACATAACTCCCATAATTGTTTCATAATATGATCGTTATGAGCATACGTGGGATAGAAACGAGAACCAAGTACTATTTTTAGTTGTTTGAAAAAACCGGGATATTCACTTGAGGTCACTTGCATGATTTCAAGTTTATCGTTTATGAGTTTTCCTGTTGTATTTTGAAATAGATCGGAAGTGCATATTTCAAAATAATTATTTGCCATATAAGAAGTTGGTGGAAAAAATAAATTTTGCACCCATGCGATGGGGCGCCACCAAGGTTTGACTTTTTTTATCGTTCGCTTTGACATTTTTGCACCATTAATTTGTAAGGCGTTTACTTTGATTCCTTCATTTTGATATTCTTCAGCCATTTTAAATGTGAGCATTAATAAGGCCATTTTAGATTGACAGTACATTTTATATACACTATGGGATCTTCTATCTTTGAATTCGCCTTGAAGGTTATCAAAACTGATTTTTGCTTTCAAATCAAAGAAATGCTTAATTATATTGCTACCTGCATGAAGGATTCTAGGATCATCAGAATTTTTTAGATGATCCAATAACAAGTTGGTCATCAAAAAAGGACCGAATACATTTGTAGCAAATGTTAGTTCAATATGATCAGGACTAAGTTGATATTTTTCACCATGGTTAATATAAGCAGCATTATGAATTAAAATGTCCACTTTATCAAATCTGTTTTTGTATTCCGCGCAAAATGTACGAATTGAGTTAAATGAAGACATGTCAACTTTCATTAAATGGACGTTATTATTTTTAGTAGCTTCAATGATTTCTTTTTGGGCTGTTCTACTAATCTCGATATTGCGACAAGCCATGATAACCATGTATCCTTCTTTTGCAAATTTAATTGCGGCGGATTTACCGATCCCAGAATTAGCACCTGTAATAATAACTTTTCGTTCTAGCATATGAATCTAACCCCCTTACGTTTGTCACTCAAATGAACCGTTCTTTCGTAAACGAGCAGCAGTAATTACATCCGCGGCTGCACTGTCCAAAATCTCGATCATTCTCTCTTCATTAAAATCGTTTGGAAATAATTGATTCGCTACCATAACAGAAAGACCAGTTTGGAATGTTTGCATTTTGAATAATATCATTTTCATTTCTTCATTTGAAAAGCCAGACAATGTAGGATCCTTTTTCATTTGTTCAATAACAATAGCATTGTTAATGTTGTTATATTTCATATGGGGATTATTTTTCATAATCAAATCTCTATAAAGTACACTATATTCCTTTGCAAACCTAAGGCTTGTGATACCTATATCCCTAAAAGGTTGCCCCGTATTCTGGTCCATTAACATCTGTTTTGAAACCTCAAACGCCTTTTTCACAACTTCCTGTATCAACTCATCAACATTATTAAAATTTACGTAAATCGGTGCAATGGAACTACCTAGTTTCTTAGCTACCCTCCTAATCGTAATCGAATCCAATCCTTCGAACTTTGCGATCTCAAATGCTGCGACAATAATATCTTGTTTAGAATACTTTTGCTTTGGGGCCATGAGAAAACTCCTTCAGTGAATTAGATATCTCTTGATATAAATCATATGATTTACAACTATTTATAGGTTCTTTTTCGCTTTTTAGAACTAAATCTTGATATTCCTGTGAAAACCTGTGGATGAAGATGTGAATAAAAAGGAAGAAAAAGAGGATGGAAACAGTCATTCCATCCTCTTTAAACGAGACTTGATGGGTTCAGATACTGCCCCCCTCGTCAGATAGATTTAGAGAACAATATCTTCGTTTCATACATAATTGGCGTTATCGAACAGCCCAAATCGTAGCCTTAACTTTTGCTTCGCCATTAGAAGTAGTGGTATTATTCCATTCCACTGTATGACCAACCACAGGATAAGCACTTAGAATTCCCATTTCATCGTCCCCGTCTACACCGTCGGAATCATATACTTCTACGTTAATCTGGCTATTCGCAGGAATGTTGACATAACGATCATTATAGTACTCGCTGTACTGATTGCCGAATGTCGCATCCATCGTGCCCCAGGCCACATTATAGGCCGTATTTGTTGGAACATCGTTTTTCTTCCACAAGCGATCATCGGATACTCCGTTTCCGTTTACGCGTATTTTTACGAAAATATCGCTTTTGCCGCCAAATGGATCGCGGTTTTTAAGACTTGTCACACTATTTACTTGTATCCGGTGAGAATAATAAGGATGATTTATATATGTGTGGGAAAAATTTCCGAGTCCATTTAGATGTGTATCCACCATATGGGCTGGATCACTCAAGAAATCTCCGGCGAATGTGGCATTGTCATCCAGATCATCCCAAACCCAAGGCATAGCAGCTGAATCCTGCTGATATGTGTCACCATCAAGTTTACCCCAACTGCCAAATGTTTGTCCGTTGCCGATATCATTTCTACGCTTCCAAAATTCATCAAAGGATACAAGGTCATAACTGTATTTGTTAGTGTAGTTACCAGAAGCGTTTGTGACAACATCTGCACGATTACCGTAATAATAAACGATCCCATCTCCTCCTGGTGCACCTGTTCCGTCATAGGCATAATTGCCGTGACCGCCAATAGGGCTTTGGCCGTTCGACTGAATAAATACTTTTGGGTGGGTACCGTTGAATAGTGCACCTCCGTCAATGTTGTCAGCACCAGTTGTAATCGATGGATCATTCGTATATTGATAAAATTGATTATGTGCCACTGTTTCCATTAATTGAAATGTCCCGTACGGTGTACCGTCTTTGCGGATGATAACTAAAACACCTTCTAAATCATTCTCATGCTTATCAAATACCGTTGGACCGTCATCACGAGCATGGTAATCATAATAGCCAATGAAATAATGGCTCGAAGTTTCTACGACTGAATAATAGATATAGGACTTCATGGGGTACTTATTTAGATTTTCCCAATTGTTATTACCTACCCAATCCCCATCATAGTCAAAGTTCGTCACAAAGTCAGCACTGTATCCATAAGTATCGTTCACATCCTGATAAAACTCTGGTGCCCAATATTCGGCAATCTCTAGCGTTGAAGCCGCTTGTGCCTTATGCGGGTTAAATGCGCCAAAAGAACTGAAAAGTAACATCCCTGCCAGTACTGTGCCAATCATTTTCTTAAACAAGAATATCCCTCCAATATTAAATAGTGATGTCAGACAGCTATTATTTAGGATATTGGATAAATATAAACGTAGTATAAACTCTATATTAAGATTTAGAAAAGTTGTATTATTCAGATTTTTCATTTCTCATATGGTGAAAATGATAGAGTAACCTTTTAGTGGAGGCCTGATTGATCGTGCAAATAAAGTATAATCTTACCTATGAATAATCTTCTAATTTTGCTTAGTATAAGTGTTAAGTCAATAAATAGATAGTATACTTGGCTCCTTGTTCAATTCTGCATCTCTAATATTTGAATGACGACATACGCACAAGAACATTGTGTTCAAATACCTAAAGAGAGATCCATTATGTCTGTTCGAATTATCGGGAGGCAAGCATCGGTATGAATTTCCGCTTATAATAGGAGGGAGAAAGGCTTGAAATTGTATGTCAAAGTCGATAGTTTTAACAAAAAATTCCTTCCGTATTTTGTAAGAACTTACGAGTAGCTCACTGAGACAACATAAATTTGATTGGAATATATTTTAAAGGGGAATAAAAATATGGCGAAAAAGCTTCGATACATACAAGTCAAAGAAGAGATTGAAAGAAGTATCAAAAACAAGGAGCTATTACCTGGACAAAAGCTAAATTCGGAACCGATGCTTGCAAAAAAGTTTAATGTCAGCAGATCCACATTACGAGAAGCTATAAAGATGTTACAAAAGGAAGGCTTACTCATCAGTAAAAACGGCGTAGGTACATATGTGAACAATAAACTTAACCATATAGAAAATCCTTTAAATAAATTACAAAGTACTGGCCAGATGATTCGAAATGTTGGGTATGAGGCAGGAGAAACCGATATAAAAATCTATCAAATGAATCCAGAAGAAGAATGGAAAATAAAATTGCGCTTAGAAGAGACGGAACAAGTCACGATACTAGAGCGGACGAGAACGGCAGATGGAAATAAAGTAGCTTTTTATTATAATATTTTTCCACAGAATATGATTGGTGATCTCTTCAATGATGGATTTTCAGGAGCCATATTTGATGTTTTAGAAAAAGAGGCTAACGTTAAAATAACTTCTGCTATAACGGAAATTTACGCAGTAGACCCCTCTATAGAAATGGATCAAAAGGCAATTGAACTTTTGGGAAATAAAATTATCTTATTAAAACAACTTCACTTCGATGATGCCAATCAGCCGATATTCTATTCATTAGATTATATAAATACGAGCATATTTAAATTAACAATTAAACGAGATTAATGTTAGAGATTGTTTCATAGGAGGTGTCTGAAAAATCACTTTTTGGACACCTCCTTTTCCATTTTGTAAAAGTTTACAATAAGTTAATCTGTAATTTATATTCGGCTTACAATTACCTTCTATGCTTTAGATGTCAGACAGCTAAAAAATAGGAGGGAAGTATTTATGAGGAAGAATATTAAATTATTACCGTTTTTATTTATTCTGTTCATGTGTGTATTCATGTTAGCTGCATGTGGAACTGGAGAAGAGAGTGAAACAGTTGCTGGAGAAGGCAGCAAAGAAACAGCTTCAGAAGAAACAAAAAAAACAGAAGAACCAGCTACTGATCGTTTAGTTGTTTATGCTGCATTAAATGAAGAAGATATCGTAGAAATTGAGAAAAAGTTTGAAGCCGATACAGGTATTGATATGGAATATATTCGTCTTGGAGGCGCTGGTGAAGCAAGTACAAGAGTACAAGCTGAAAAGGATCATCCACAAGCAGATATCATGGTAGGTGGATCTGTAGAATTCTATCAACCTCTTGGTGAACAAGGGATTTTAGAGAAATATACATCACCCAATGCTGCTGAAATTGATGACAAGTTTAACGATCCAAATGGGTATTGGCAAGGCTGGTACATGGGGGTACTTGGAATTGTAGTAAACAAAGAAAGATTTGAAGAAGAACTATCACCAAAAGGCTTGGAAATGCCAAAAACTTGGGATGATTTACTAGACGCTAATTATAAAGGATTATTCCTTTCTTCCAATCCTGCTACAGCTGGTGGAGGATATATTTTCGCAGCTACCCAGTTATTCCGACTTGGTGAGGAAAAAGGATGGGAATATTTACAAGGCCTAAATAACAATGTTCATCATTATACAGCAGGAGCGGTTGACCCGATTAATTTAATTGCAACAGGTGAATTTGCTGCAGGTATGTCTTGGGCACATGATATTGTTAAATCCGCTAAACAAGGCTATCCAATTGAAGTCATTGTTCCAGAAGAAACTGCTTTCGAAATTGGTGGAGCTGGAATTATTAAAGGTGGAGAAAATACAGAAAATGCGAAGAAATTCATCGACTGGCTACTTACAAAAGAAGTAGGAGAAATGAATACGCAACTTTCTAACCGCTACTCTGTAAGATCAGATGTTGCGCCTCCACAAGGGATGATTCCTGTTGATGATGTGAAACTTGTGGATTACGACCGTACAAAAGCGGCTGAAATGAAAGAAGATGTAGTAAAGCAATTTACAGAGATGATTGGTCAATAAAGTGAAACTTCCATTAGTAGGGGAGGAGGCTTCATCCCTCACCTATCTTCATTTGTTTCTGAGAAATCATGAGGTGGGGGTCTTACTGCCCGTTAAGGCGGGATAAAAAAATAGATATGGAGGGGCACTCTTTCGTTAGGGGGTAGTCCCTTCCATTTTTGACTAAAGGGTGTGTGCAGTTTGACTACTACTATCTTGAAAAATGTAACAAGAAATTTACTGTTTTACCTAACGATTGGATTACTATTATTGATCATCTCTACGTTTGTCATTTGGCCCATTCTAAAAGTCGTTAGTTTTGCTCAATTGGAAAATTTCTCTGAACTATTTACAAATTCACGATGGTCCCAAGCAGCGATTCATTCATTGATGATGACGATGATTTCTACTCTGTCTTGTACATTTGTTGCATTTATTTTTGCCTACACAATTGCTAGATTAGAAATTCCATGTAAAGGGTTGTTCAAATTTATCACGATCCTTCCGATTGTTTCGCCGCCGTTTATTGTGGGAATGTCCTATATTCTGCTGTTTGGAAGACAAGGGATTATCTCCAAACAATTGTTAAATTTGAATGTTGATGTGTATGGCTGGCATGGTCTTTGGCTAGTACAAACGATTACATTTTTTCCATATGCCTATGCAGTGATCTATGGAGTATTAAAAAAGAGTTCGCCAAGTCAGGAATATGCTGCTTACAATATGGGTTCCACACACTGGCAAGTATTTAAAAACATTGTCCTTCCACTAAGCAAACCGGGAATCGCGGGGGGAGCGTTAATTGCAGCAATGAGTATATTAGCGGATTTTGGTAATCCAATGGTTATTGGCGGTAACTTTACCGTTCTTTCAACTGAAGCGTATATGCAAATGATTGGCTGGTTTGATTTATCTTCAGCAGCTATCCTATCGACCACTCTCTTAATCCCTGCATTAGGTTTATTTTTATTGAATAGGCAGTGGGTTGGAAAACAATCATATACGACAGTAACAGGAAAAGAATCATATTCAAGTCATTATCCAATACCATCCTATATAAAATGGACTCTTTTTTCTTTTTGTATGTTTATTACTGTTATTGTTTTGTTGGTATATGGTGTTTTATTTTACGGAGCTTTTACAACAACATGGGGCTATAACTGGTCTTTAACTTTCTCAAATTTAGATTATGTATTTTCAAAAGGGAAAGAGCTGACGAATAGTATTCAATTTGCCGTTCTTTCATCGATTTTGGCTGGAGTATTGGCTTTCCCACTAGCGTTCATTGTACAAAGAAAGAAGATGGGGATGAATCGCTTTTTAGATTTTCTGTCCGTACTTCCAGGTGCCGTTCCAGGAGTCTTCCTTGGATTAGGGTTTGCGATTGCGTTTAATGCTGAACCACTTATGTTGACAGGAACAGCAATGATTATGGTCATTGCTTTAACGATATGGAATGTACCTACATTTTATAGCACGCTATTAGCTGGGCTGCAACAGATAAGTAGTTCCTTAGAAGAGGCTTCACAAAATTTAGGTGCCAATAATCTAAAAACGTTTCGTCATATCTTGCTGCCTCTATTAAAAGGACCATTTATTTCAGGAATGGTTGTGACGTTTTTAAGATCGGTTACATGCTTGAGTGTTATTGTATTCATCTATTCTGCAAAAACATCTGTTGGTACGGTGTCTATTCTTGGTCTTGTTTCAAATGGTGAGTGGGGCAAAGCATCGTCATTTACGGTTGTCCTTATTTCCATTGCTTTTGCTGTCTTAGGAATATCGCAACTATTTTTTAGAAATAAAAGAAATGCTAACGATTATTAAGTGGAGGCTCCTATGAATACGGAAGAAATCATCATAAAAATTGAAAATTTATCTAAAACTTTTGGAAACTATTTAGCGATTGACAATATCTCGTTAGATATACCAAAAGGTAGTTTTCTAACGTTTTTAGGACCGAGTGGTTGTGGAAAAACAACACTCCTCCGTTTAATCGCTGGATTTTATGAGCCGGATGATGGAAACATCTATTTTGAAGAGAAAAAAATAAATGAACTCCCTGCATATAAGCGTGATACACCACTTGTATTTCAAGAGTATGCACTCTTTCCACATTTGAATGTTTTCGAGAATATAGCTTATGGTCTAAAACTGAAAAAAACACCTAAAAAGGAAATCCAAGACCGAGTCGATTCGATGCTGAAAATGTTTGGATTGATCGGGATGGAGAATAGATTTCCGAAAGAATTGAGTGGTGGACAACAACAAAGGGTCGCATTTGCCAGAGCGTTAGTGATGGGCAAGAACGTATTATTAATGGATGAGCCTTTGAGTAATTTAGATGCGAAAATGAGGGTTGAAGTCCGGGATGAGTTACGAGCGTTACAGAAGCGGTTTGGGTTTACTGCCATATTCGTAACGCATGATCAGGACGAGGCCTTGTCAATCTCCGATCAAATAGCCGTGTTTAATAAAGGACAGATTTGTCAGGTAGGTACCCCTATGGATATCTACTTTAAGCCAAAAACAAAGTTTGTAGCAGATTTTGTAGGGACTACTAATTTTGTTGAAGGTAAAGTCATCGAATTAAATGATCCATTTATTATGGTGAAATGTAATGATACCATCATCCGTGTTCCCCAGAAAGATTATGCAGTAAAAATGGGTGATGAAGTGACACTTGTTATTCGACCAGAATGTATTTCTATTTCAGCAGAAGTAGACATTCAACGTAATCGATCGAACGGAGTAAAAGGGAACATCGTGAAAAGCAGCTTTCTTGGAAGGACGATTCGGTATTGGGTAGAAGCGGGTTCGATGCAATGGATCGTTGACGATTTTAATCCGAAAATATCTGGGCCTCTTGAAGGGCAAATCACCCTGACGTTGGATCAATCAAAAGTACATCTTATAAAAAAGAGGTTGAAATAACGGTAGAATAGGAGACTGAAAATATGAAGGCAAATGTTCAATTTCTAAATGTGGGATGGGGAGATTCTCATATTATTCAGTTACCGTCTGGTTTGATTACGTTAATTGATGGGGGAGATGGAGCTCTATCAGCTGAACAAGATCATCCTTTGAATTGGATGGAAAGAAACGGGATTGATCAGTTGGATTGGATGATTCTTACGCATATTCATGAAGACCATCTTAATGGTTTAGTAGACATTGTGAAATGTAAGAAGGTAGATGCAGTGATTCTTCCTTATCAACCTTTTAACCTGGCTAATCTTGATGAGGTCAAATTTAGCGGAAATGAAACAGCACTACGAGTATTCAATATGTTGAAAAGTTATTTAACATTTATTTCGTTATTAGAAAAGCAAGGGACAAAAATAAAATGGCGAAGTGAATATGGAGCCCAGGAAAAGTCCATCGTCTGGTCCGAAGACGGATTTGTCTTAACTCATATGTATCCTTGGATAGGTGATCCACTGCCTGCATACGATACTCTCCAGGAATTCTTGGAGGGACAAGAATCAATTTCGAATAAAGAAATTGCTGATTTGGAACGTTTTTTTAAAGAGTCAAATGATGACAGCTCTGTGTATCGACTATCAGCAGATTCAAATCCAACAGAAAATATTCTATTCGGTGGTGACCAGCTGGAGGAAGGATGGAAACTATTATCTTCACGCACACCATTGAAAAGTTTAATTTGGAAAGTGTCTCACCATGGAATGGAAGATGCTTTTACGAAAGAGGTACTCGAACTTATTCAACCAGAGTGTTGTGTGATTCCGATTAGTGCAGATCGATCTGCCTTTCTACTCCCTCACTGGGATGAACTTCGTTTACTAACGGATGCCCCTTTTTATCTAACTGGAAGTATACAAAATGGAGATTCTTTTCAGCTATTTGAAGGAGAAACATTGAACGTTCAAATAGGTTATTAACTAATCAAATTGTATCACCTAAGAGGTGGCAGTGCGGAGGTCAATATGCGAAGCTCCGCCCATTTTCCACAGAAAAGAGGGAAGTATATGAATCAAATAGATGAAACCGTTCATACATTATTACATTCAGCAATTACACATGTTAAAAATGCTGGAGAATTGTTGATTGATCTTATGAGAAAACCCATTGATATGAAAGAAAAAATAAATCAATCGGATCTTGTAACCGAGGTTGATGTGATAATCGAGGAATATCTGTGTGGATTAATTCGTGAAGACTACCCAGATCACTGGATATTATCTGAAGAAGATAATGCCCAAGGAACTAAAGGGGGATTGAGCCAATCTTCTGAAGGATATGGGTGGATTATTGATCCAATTGATGGAACTACGAATTTTATTCACCGAATTCCTTACTTTGCAATTTCTGTCGGTATTGTGAAGGACGGTTTTCCTGTTTGTGGTGTCGTGTATAATCCTTTGACAAAGGACTTATACTCGGCCCAAATCAATGGTGGCGCCTTTTTGAACGGGGAACGGATACATGTTGGATCGGAAAAAGAAATAAGCGAATCCTTGCTGGCGACAGGATTTCCTGCTTACGATTGGAAGTCCAATTCTGATGGAATGAAACACATGGAAAATATTGTTGGAAAAGCAAGGAGTGTCAGAATTATTGGTGCTGCAAGCCTTGATTTATGTATGGTAGCTACTGGGAAACTTACTGGTTTCTTTCATGATGGACTACATCCATGGGACGTCGCAGCTGGAATCATTATTCTCAAAGAAGCAGGTGGAACAGTCACGAATCGTGAAGGCAATGCTTTTCGATTAGGTGATCATACATTAGTTGCATCGAATACAAGGATACAAGAAGCGTTAGTGTCATTACTCAACTGAGGAACACATAAAGTTTAAACTCCTGCATTCTATATGTGGTCAGAACTAAAAACCCGCTCATTTTCCAAAAAGAAGTAAGCGGGTTTTAAGCGTTCTATAAACTCAGTCCGATGTCGTCAGGGTCGCCTCGACAGCTGGACTAATTTTCGGATAAGGATAGTTAATTTGTTCATCGAATTCCACCCAGTCGAGATTTGCCATCATCAACAGATAGCGTTTACCGGTGGAAGGGTCGCTGATGATGAGGTGGTCACGACCAGCTGTTTCTATCCGTCCGTGGTAAACCATAGCATTCCATTTGCTGTTACCTTGATAAGTAAAGTAGAATGTACCTACCTTACCTTTGTTGAAGCGTAGGATATTTTCGATAAATGATTCTTCAATCGCGCCCCCAGCAAATTGCTGTCCAGTCCCGATAGGAACCACTGGGACACTATACGCGGGTCCAGATGGCATATTCGTTGGGTAGCCGGCAGGTTGTTGTGCGCCACTACCTCGCATGGAATCTGGATAATAACCAGGATAATAATTTATTGGATTATAACTAGAATCTCCACAAGTCATGAGAAGATCAGCTCCTTTTTAATTTATCCATAAAACTCTGGGCAATAGCCCGGTACCGCAACATAGAAGCAATGGTTCTTGTGCGAAAAGTCGAACTTCGTCATGGGTGATCTTGGCATCGTTTCGGTACAAGGAGCTCGGAACTTTTTCCCCGGACTGGGGTTAAAAAACCACAAATTCATTCTTGAACGAGGTTCCCTATGACCTTGTAACAAATTCCTAGCCCTCTGGAGGTCAGCTTCGTCGGGGCGTTGTGTATACAATGATCCATTTAAGACAGGCTCAAAGTGAGGAACACTAGTTCCGGGTATGGTTTGATAGATCGCATGCCTGATATTGCGCAACCCTTTGAAGTCAGGAGCACAGTCAGCTTCGACTCGATTGGCTACAACCGTTCCCACCATGTTCATCCCTTGAACTCCTTCACCGCTCGCTTCCGCCAGCATGAGCCTTGCTAATTCCTCCACGTCACGTGAAGTATGTTTTATTCGTCTACCCATTTTCTCACTCCTTTGGCTTATACAGATAACTTATTACCTGAAGCTGGTTTTGGTAACTTGCCTATCAGCCCAAATACTTAGATTTCATTCGCTATTCAAACTACAGGAGAAAAGTCTAAATAAAAGTAACTAATAGTGTGTGATAAGGTGAAATTAATAATATACCGAATTAGGGAGATACTTATTGGTATCTCTTTTTTTGATAAGCAGAAGATTAGAACAAATGATAAAATAGAATATATTTACAACTACAAATCAAACTAGGAGGGATATAAATGAAAGATATTATGCAAAAAATTATGGAGTTTAGAGATGAGCGAGGATGGGCCCCTTATCACAATGAAAAGGATTTAGCTATTTCTATATCATTAGAAGCAAATGAACTATTAGAAAATTTCCAATGGAGAAATAGTGAAGAAGCGGTCGCTGAATCTATACAGAATATTAAAGAAGAGATGGCGGATGTATTTATATATCTTCTTCAGTTAGCGGAAAAAATGAATGTAGATTTGGAAGAGGAAGCATTTAAGAAAATGGAGAAGAATGCTCTAAAATATCCAGTAAATAAAGAGTAGTAAGGTAATAGGCAAATGCGTGTTAAAGGGGATTACGAGGAAGTGAACGGTAAAGATTTTTTACTATCAGGGTTATTTTTTTTTGCCATTAGAAAAAGACCTCCTTTAAAAATTGATACAGATATCGTACCAAGGGGATGCTGCGTGTTTATATACGTTGTTTGACTACGGGCTTACGCTACTAATTTAGAAATGAATGTGTGACTGGCACTTAATAAAAGAAACTGCTCAAAAAGGCGAGAGATTATCGGCCTTGAGCAGTTTTTCCTTCTCTAAGAATGTTATATGTTCTTAAAAAGTCGAACGCAGGTGCTGACTAAATAGTAAATCGTCTTATAAACTGGTACCTTTGTTTATTTCTTTTTTTAATTCTCCTGCTCCCGACTTACTAATTTCAGCAGCACATACTTCTTCAATTTTGTCGGCCGGAACATGGCCGAAATCTTTAATCATCCATTTCATCCATCCAATAATCATGATAATCATGATAAAGATGATTGGAACACCAGTTATAATCGCACTTGTCTTAATCGTATTTAAATCCGCTCCGATAAAAATCATTGTTAATGGAACTAAAGCTAGCATCACACACCAGAATAGACGGTGCATCGGATGCGGATCTTCGTTCTCCTTTAATTTCGGAGTTGCAGTGGAGGCCATTGTAAATGCAGCACCATCCAAAGTAGTTGCAAGGAATAAAACCGAGACAACACAAAATAGAATCATAAAAATACTGCTTAAAGGTAATGTTTGCAGCACTTCAATAATCGCACTATTATCCTGACCAGCTCCTAGCATCCCCACAACATCAACCATTCCAGACAATTGACGATCGATCGTTAAACTACCAATAACACCAAAGAAGAAGAAACATCCAACACTACCGCTAATTAAAGTATTCATTATAACTGAACGGAGTGTTCGACCTTTTGAAACTTTTGCGATAAAAATTCCAGTGAAAGGTGCATATGTGATCCAATATAACCAGTAAAAGATTGTCCATGATTGAGGGAATCCGGTTTTACCGATTGGGTCAGTAAATAAACTCATTTGTACAAAATTCTGTAGCATTAAACCAAAAGCATTCGTACTATTCGCGATGATAAAAAAGGTAGGTCCTGTGATGAGAATGCCAATACATAAAGCAATCGCTAACTTTGTCGTCATATTTGCAATTCGTGCCATTCCTTTTTGTAATCCAATGTAAGAACTCAATGAATATACGATGGAAATTATAAGGATTAATACAATGTTCATCATAAATGATGGTTCAATTCCAAGCACCGTACTTAATACGGTGTTGACCAATGGAACGGAAACTCCTAACGTGATACTTAAACCTCCAAAGCAAATAAAGATAAACATAATATCAACAATGCGACCAACTATCCCATTTTGCTTAATTCCCGTTATGGAACTAATAATCGAACTTAAACTAAGCCCTTGATTTTTCCGAACATAGTAGTGGTAGCAAATTGGTACTCCCACTAATGCATATAGGGTCCATGCGCTGATACCCCAGTGGAACATATTGTAAGGTAATGCCATTTCGTATGCTCTTTGAGAATTGGGCTCAATGCCAAGTCCCGGTGTTCCAATATAATAAGCCCACTCGATAAATGCCCAATAGACAGTAGCTGATCCGAGCCCACAGGAAATCATCATCGAAATCCATTTAAAAGATGAATACTCTGGTTTGGTATTCCCTAAACGAATCCTGCCATATTTACTCATTGCCACAAAGGCAAGAAGTAAGACACCAAAAAATGTGAATAATAGTGCACCAGAACCAAACCATTCTGTCATTTTATTGAAGATATTACTTGCAACAATTTGTGATTGGGTGGGTTGAAAATACAAGATTCCAACGACAACAAGTACGAGCGCAACACTTAAAGAGATTAATAATTTATCGACTTTTTTTGTCATAACTATTCCCCATTCTCTTATAATCATCTACACGCTATTCAATTGATTTAAACTCTATATAATTCTAGTAGGGTTTCATCCAGCTCCACGCCTAGTCCAATTGTATCTGGAACTTTTACGTAACCGCTTTCAATTGGAATTAAATTTTTCACCAGTTTAGTAAATAAGGGGCTTGTACTTTGCGAGTATTCCATTAAATCTCCATTTTTTGTTGCCGCTAGAAATTGAACGGTAGCTGCTAAAAGAATGCCTGTGCTAAATCCGTGTGGGATTAATTTGATTCCATTCATTTCAGCAATATTATTAATGATGCGCATCTCACTTATTCCACCACAACGAGTAATATCTGGTTGAATAATATCTGGTTGAGCTTGTTTAATAAAATCATCAAATTCATATCTTGTAGTCAATGATTCTCCACCAGCAAGTTTCGCTACGGACAATTGCGCTAATTTGCGATAACCTTTCATATCATCAGCTAATACGGGTTCTTCAATCCAATTTAAATGAAAGGGCTCAACTTTTTTAAACATATGTGCTGAATGACTATAAGATTTCCACTTAGAAGCTAAATCAATTTGCAGTTCGAAGTCTTCGCCTAATTCTTCTCTAACCGCTTTAATTATTTCAAAATCGGCACGGGGATCATCACCTAAGATTCCACCACCGAATTTCAAGCTTGTAAAACCTTTTTCTTTTAGTTTGCGAGCAATTATTTTATTTTCCTCGGGAGTATCCGCGGGGATAAACGTACCATATGCACGGATTTTCTCTCGATACTTTCCACCTAATAACATATAGATAGGTACTTGATAATATTGAGAAGCGATATCCCATAATGCAATATCGATCGCACTCATCGCATGGATTCCTGCTCCACGTCTCCCTAAATAATTCGAAGACCAATACATTTTATCCCATAGTTTTTGAATTTCTAACGGGTTTTCACCTAGTAACAGTGTCTTTAATCCCGAGCAGTATAGATTGGAGTTCGGTGCTTCTATGATTGCTTTTGCTACTAATGGAGATGTATCGCTTTCACCAATTCCAACAAAACCATTGTCTGTAATCACTCGAACAATAAACGCATCTTCTCCCCACTCACAAGCTTGATCGATTGGTGGAACCCTCAGTGTAATTACTTCTATATCTGTTATTTTCATCAGTTAACTTCCTTTTATATAAAAATAGTCAGAACTTTATCAGTATCCAAATTTTGCAATATTTGAATCGATTCAATATTTAATGTGCTATAATACATGTTGCAGAGTCCCTTAAAGTATGAATGGTTGCCCCCATCTATTTTAATGTGGATTCTGTTTTTATTCTGACCAACCTGTTCCGTCAAAAGATAACTTTAGTACCGCAGATTTTTCAATCAATTCCCAATCCATTTCAATACCTAATCCATTTCCTTTTGGAGCATGTACAAAACCGTCTTGGTCAGTTCTAATTGTAGTGAGTGCGCCAAATTCTAACGGCTCAACTGGAACGGCTTGCTCAAAATACATACTATTGTTACAGGCTAACATCAAATGTAAATTGGCAGCTTGTGACAAAGTGTACCCCCATGATTGGAGTTCAACTGTCATCGAATTGGTTTCGGCAATCCCCATTATTTTTTTAGTTTGTGTGATTCCTCCTGCCAGAGTGGCATCTACACGTACGCTTGACCAACAACCATTTTGAATTCCTTGTTCAATTTGATTTAAACGAAGCAAAGTATTTCCAGCCGCAATAATTGGAATGTCAGCGCGAGATCTCAGATCTTTATAACCTTCCAAATCCGTGTCAGGTAATGGAGCCTCAAACCAAATATAATCGTACTTTTCCAGAATCCTCGCAGCCTTCAAAGCTTCTTCTCTTGTATAGGCCGATTCCACATCTAGCATAAATTTAAGATCTGAATCCTTAAACACTTCATGAATAGCCTTTACCAAAGCCATATCTTCTTCAAACGTGCACCATGTATGAAATTTAATCACTTTATACCCTTGCTCTTTTAATTCGTGAACGTGTTCGATATAGTCTTTAATACTTGGTAAAAATGGTGTGCTCGCATAGGAAAGAATTTTATCCCTTGCACCACCTAACATCTGATACAGCGGCATTTCCGCATATTTAGAAACCAAATCCCATAGAGCGATATCAATCGGTGACTGAGCTTGCGGTGTCAATTGGACACATCGGCTTGCCATTAATGCATAAATTTCTTCCCTTTGTAATGCTGATTTTCCGATTAAGAATGGGATCAGATGACGGATGGATTCTGCCAGACTTTTATCCATGCCTTCTTCCGTCCAAGATATTGCCCCTCCATATCCTTCATAGCCATCGCTTGTTTGTATTCTTACAATCGTATTTGTGATTGTAAGATCAGAATAATGGGATGATGTTTTGTATTTTGCATCTGCTCCAGCTACAACAAATACTTCTATTTTAGCAATCTGTAGTTTCGTCATTATCAATTCGACACCCCTTTTCATTTTTGGCATGTTAGAGTTAGCGCATTCCCCCTTTCAATAAAATGATTTTCTAGTCTAATAAATAGACCTCTGGAATGTTCGTATCAACAATGTGCTTTCTCAATGTTTTCACAGCTTCTTCTACGGAATTTCCGTTAATGAGAATATCTACCAACTCCTCATGATCGACAAGCCATTTTTCTAAGGTACCCGATTTCCTATTTTGGTATAAAAAATGAAGTCTAATTCTGTGGACAATGCTTTCCCAAATTCGAATCACATTTTCAAGTTGAGAAGACATGACGATCAACTCATGCAATTGGATATCTAACTCGATGAAAGTTGATAAATCTTCATACCGTATTGCTTTTCTCATATTTGCAAGAATCAGTTTAAATTGCTCTTTTATTTCTTCGTCCCAAATTGGAAACCCCTTTTTTAAAGCATAAATTTCGATATGAAGACGCATTGGAATTAACAATTCCAGCACTTCTTCTTGTGAGATGGTCGTTACTCTTGTATCCTTATACGGTTCAGATATAAGCAAACCTTCCAACTCCAAAAGAAGCATTGCTTCTCGCACGGAAGTTCGACTAACTCCTAAATTCTGTGCCACTTGCAACTCCGTAATTTTTTCACCTTGTTCCAATTCACCTTCAAAGATCAACTTTTTAATTTGCTGAGCAATTTGGTGTTTTAACGAGTTTTTTGAAAAGTTAGCACTCATTTATTTGTTGATTCTCCTTTCTATACTTTGTCTGATTGTCGACAATCTAATTTCATAGTCATTATATTTTAACAAATCCGAATTGTAAATACTTTTCTGATAATAAAAGATACCTTACACTATTTATCAGTGTCTTTTGTGTTGCATAAATCTGTTTGTTCACATTGTCTACACTCCAGATGTAAAGTGTGTATCTGAATCGACTACAATATTTAGTTCCACTTATTTAGTCTCTATTCAAGCACCAAAGTACAATTCGTTGTCTTTGGCGCTTTTTTGGTTTTGAAATACCATCAATCATTCATTCAATTGTCCAGTATCTTTTTGGTTAATTATGCTAAAATGAATATAAAGTTATGGGAGGAAAGGATGGTACATCCTTGCGTAAATTAGTCATCATTAATCTTAGCTTCGTTAGTGTCGTCCTTTTTTATTTCACGGTCGTATCTGGAAGTAAAGTGTTTAAATCAGATTGGGAGTTGCCTCGGGCAACAGAACAAGTGAATACGAAGCATCGGCTTGTATTAATCACACAGGAGCTGGAGACTCCTTTTTGGGACAAGGTAGCAAATGCTGCAATGGAACAGGCAAAGAAGGAATCAGCTAGTCTTGAAGTTTGGGGAAGCTATGGTAACAATAGAGAGGACTTTTTAAAGAAAATTGAAATCGCTATCTATTCGCAAGTGGATGGTATTATCGTCCAGGGATTAGACACCGATGAATTTAAAGCCCTTACAAAAATAAAAGCTGCTTCTTATGGAATACCCATTATTACTGTCGCAAACGATGTTCCTATGGGGGATAGTCTTAGAAAGTCATATGTTGGCTCAGATCAATACTTAGCTGGAAAAATGATTGGTGAACAGTTGCTCGCTGATATGGGAACTGCAGGAGAAGTAGCGATCATGATTGACAAACAATATCAATATTTTCAAAAACAGCGAATGGAAGGAATTAAAGATGCACTAAAAGAATATCCGAATATCCAAATCGTTGTTATAGAGATGCAAGATGCGAGGGAACAAGTCATGGCAACAACGAAAGACGTATTAAACCAAAATCCGAATATAGATGCTTTTATTGCCATTAATGCGGATATACTGGCTGCTATGGTACAAGAGATTGAAAGCAGATCACAAATTGAGCGTTATTATATTTATTCATGTGATGATGATTATGAATCGATATCATTACTGAATCAGGGGAAAATTAATGGAATCATTGAGCAGTCCCCAGAAGAGATGGGAACGAAGAGTGTGGAACTGATTTTAAAATGGCTTAATAATGAGAAAGTGCCACTCGATTTAAATGGATATCTAACGGATATTCAAGTTGTAAAGGCGTCGAATGTAAGATGAACAGTATACAGAAAAAAATATTAGTGCTCGTCATCGCTGTTCTGTTTATTATGGTAGCTATTTGGACTTCACTTACCTACTATAATCAAAAAATGCAAAACCAGTACAACGAAATATTAGAACGATATTTAATCATGAACGAAGTGACAAGTGAAAGCCAGCAAATTGTGGCCGCTCTTAATAACTACTTAATTGAACCATCCGAATCTAATTTAAAAGAGCTCAATCTCAATAAGAATCAGATTCTAAGAACAAAAGAAAGAGTTTCAAAATTCAGAAACGTCGACAATGATTATGCGTTGACAAACTATGAAAACTTAATTGACAGTCTTGTTGAAATAACCACTCAATCCGTCTTGGCTCGTACGGGGCAACAAACGGAAGATTACTTGAGTGCCTTTTCTGAAGCGAGTCGTATTTCGAAATATATATCTGAAATGACGCTAACCTTAATTGACATGGAACTCAAAACATATGATCGTTTCTATCGCAGTATCATTGACAGTTCGGGAGAATTGAGAATGCTTGGAATCTGGTTATTACTGCTGATTACGTTTGTGGTCCTGTTATTAGCTCATTGGTTTGCGAAAAGAATTACAAGACCGGTCAATCAGCTGACGCAAGCGGCACATGAGTTATCATTAGGGCGTTTTGATTTAAAAATAGAGGTGGACTCTAATGATGAAATCTCATTTCTCGCTAAAATGTTTGATAAAATGCGTATCAATATCAATAACTATTTATCTGAAATAAAACAGAAGGCCCAACTAGAACATGAGCTTCAAGAAAGTAAGCTATTATTACAAGAAAGTCAGCTTCGTAGTCTGCAAAGTCAGATTAATCCTCATTTCCTTTATAACACACTAGACATACTATCGAAAAAGGCTTATTTAGAAGGATCTGAAGAAACAAGTGATCTCTTAGTGAGTGTTGCGGGACTTTTGCGATATAACCTTAATAATCTGGAAAATTCCGCTGCATTATTTGAAGAAGTACAAGTTCTTAAGAAATATATCGATATTCAACATGCAAGGTTTACAGATCGGCTTCATTTTCACCTAGAGGTGGATGAATCGTGTTTGGACATAAAAATTCCGCGTTTAACCTTGCAGCCTATTGTGGAAAATGCCGTTATTTATGCAGTTGAACCAGATGAGAATGGTGGAAGTATATATTTCCGTGTTAAAAATGAAGTTGATTACGTGAGAATAGAGATAGAAGATAATGGACCAGGGATGACAGAAGAGAAAGTAAAACAAATACTCCATATGAATTCGAAAGAAGTGGGAGGTCATTTCACAGGAATCGGTATAAATAATGTGGTGAAGCGATTAAGTTTGTTTTACAGCTGTAATGACGTATTTGAAATAGAAAGCAAAGTTGGAATTGGCACAAAGGTTATATTAAAAATACCAAAAAACAACGAGGGGTGAAGGAGATGAAGCGGCTTCTAATTGTCGATGATGAGCAGATTGTAAGGGAAGGCTTAAAAGCAATATTATTAAAGGGCTTTCCAGAAATGGAGATAGAAGAAGCAAATAACGGAAAAAAGGCAATTGAGAAGGCAGAGTCATTTATGCCTGATTTGGTATTAATGGATATTAAGATGCCGGGAATGAGCGGACTTGAAGCCGTACAGAAAATAAATATAAAAAACCCCAATATTAAATTTATCATGATTACTGCATATGCCGAATTCGACTATGCAAAAGCAGCGCTAAAGCTAGGGGTGAAGGACTATCTTCTTAAACCGAGTAAAGCGAGTGAAGTTGTACAAACGGTTCGTAAAGTAATTAGTCAAATTGATGAAGAAAAAAAGTCGCGACAAGAGCGTATCCTTCAGAAGAACGTATTGCAAAAAGCCTTAACCATCGTAGAAACGGATGTGGTTACACAGTTATTATTCGATCACGTGCACGAAGTCCATTTGGATGAGTTAGTGGAGATGTTGCATACTCCGATGACAAGTGAAAAGTTTGTCATGATTATTTTACTGCCGCAGGATTCTGAGAGCTTGTATGCAGAAATTAAACAAAGGGTTAGAAAGACAGGAAGTGCGTGGGTGGGTACATTATATGGACGCCAAATTCCCATTATCGTGTTTAGGCAACATAGTTATTCTTTTCGCTCCCAAGCTATTACTCTAGCAAAGAATATTTTATCTGCATCTAATACGGAGGATAAGGCAGGCTGGTTCATCGGAATTGGAAGCGTTTGCTATTCCTTGGACACAGTACGACAATCCTATCAGGAATCGCTGATTGCTACGAAGGATAGCTCCCTTCCTGTTAAATATCGTTTTTATTCAGATATACCATTGGCTGACTCAAGGATAGATGGTTATCAATCAAAAAAATTAGAAAATAAATTATTTGATCAGATTCGCAATGGACAATGGCAGGAAATTATGAAAGAGATATCTGAATTAATCGAGTTTTTTGAGAAAAAGGGAGTTCATCTTTTAGAAACACAGCAACGTGTTTTAGAGCTACTTTGGATTGCCTCTCGGGTATTAAATGAAATAGGAGTTGAACCAGATACTCCTCTTTATTCTTATCAAATAAAAGATTTCAGGCAATTACGTACGGAAACCAATCATTTACTCAACCAGATGTGGCAGTCTTATACCGATTATCAAAACCAGGTTGAGGATGACACGATTAAACAGATTAAGCACTACATCATCGAACACTCTCATAAAGAAATTTCGTTAGATGGGATTGCGCAAAAATTTGAACTAAGTCCCATTTATATTAGCAAGCTTTTTAAAGAACAGTTAGGTGTTAATTATATCTCCTTCTTGACGAAATGCCGATTAGAAAAGGCAAAAAAATTGATGTTAAATCATGAAAAAAGTTTAAAAGAAATTACATTTGAAGTTGGATATCAAGATCCCAACTATTTCAGTAAGGTTTTTAAAAAAATGTACGGTGCGTCGCCAACAGAATATAGAAAATCATTGCTTGGATCAAAGGCATAACAAGATAGAAAGGGTGTGAAATGAATGAAACCGACCTTTATGAAGGTACATCTCCTATTGTTTATGTTTGTTTTCATCCTTGTTGTCACTGCCTGCCAACAAAATAAAAGTCGAGTAGATCATCAAGAGATGCACGAAGATTCCTTTTTAAATAAAGCATCCAGTGCGAGTAATAGAGAGCCAGACGATAAAATCGTTATTGGCTTTTCCATGGATACGTTAGCTGAGGAAAGATGGTTAAGGGATCGAGAACTATTTAAAGAAGCGGTGGAAGCATTAGGTGCTGAAGTGAAAATATTCGCCTCAAAGGGAGATGATGCCTTACAAATCCTACATGCTGAAAATCTAATAAATGAAGGCATTGATATATTGGTCATCGTCCCCCACAATGCCGAGTCAACAGCCATGATTGTCAAAAAGGCTCACGCAGCAGGGATTAAAGTACTTTCTTATGATCGATTAGTCAGAAATTCTGAAACTGATTTGTATATATCGTACGACAATGAAATGGTAGGTGAGCTTCAAGCGAAGGCGATCACGAAATTAGTCCCGAAAGGAAAGTATGTGTATATCGGTGGTCCTGAAACAGATTACAATGCTCATTTACTGAAAAAAGGTGTGTTTAACATACTCCAACCGCTGATTGATAAGGGCGATATCACCGTTGTTTATGACCAATGGACAAAGGAGTGGTATCCTGAAAATGCCTATACGAATATGAAAGAGGCTTTAAAAGTAAACCATAACGAAGTGGATGCTGTTATTTCCGCAAATGATGCAACCGCGGGCAAAGTTATTCAAGCTTTGGCTGAACAAGGGCTTGCAGGGAAAATACCTGTTGTTGGTCAGGATGCTGATCTTGCTGCAACACAGAGAATTGTTGAAGGTTTGCAAACGATGACGGTCTATAAGCCATTAAAGGCACTTGCTGACCAGGCGGCTGAACTTGCGGTGAAGCTTGCTAAAGGAGAAGAAATAGAGGTAGAGAGAATTGTTAACAACGGAAAATTAGAGGTGCCAGCCATCCTTCTTTCTCCTATCGCTGTCGACCAAAACAATATCGATGAAACAATTATTGCAGATGGGTTTCATTCTCGAGAAGAAGTATATAAGAATAAAGAAAAGTAACTCTAATTAAACTGTCGAAACTCGCCGGGGATTTGAAAATCTTTTCAGATCGATTAAATGGCAGGATGAATAAAGAAGACCTTCATATCCTTTTAATGGATATGAGGGTCTTCTTTATTTAAGGCTGTTTTCACATACTTTGTTGCTTTTTAATCATTTTTACACTAATAACCCGGGTTGATTTCCGTTGCAGAGGCGGTCTCAGAAGCCTCCTCAGTGCTTTGCACTTGCGGGGTCTTCCTCAACACGCTGTTCCCGCAGGAGTCTCGCACCTGTAACGAAGATCAACATCTGTTCGAATTGGTTTCTTGCTAAAAACAACAATCTTTACGAAAAGAGCCTTATTTATAGATCATTTTGGAGTGTAAGTCAATAACCACGTTTAAACATGTCTACTCATTCATACTTTTATTAACAGCCATGATGGAAATCTTATGAAAATATTAAAAAAAGACAGATGAAACTAAAATATTACTAGAAGAAAGCGCTTTAACAGACTGGTTGAGTTGATATAGTTAAATAGAAGTTAAAAAAACACAGAAAAGAAAGGGGTTTCAATATGAGGAATTTTAAACTTTTTTCTGCTTTACTCGTTGCTATGCTAATGGTATTTCTTGTTGGCTGTAGTAATGACGTTTCAACGAATAGTGGGGATGGAAAAACAAGTGGGAAAAAAGCTAAAGGCGGCAAGATAAATGTTGGGATTGTTTTACCTACTAAAGACGAACCAAGATGGGTACAAGACGAAACACGTTTTCATGATGCGTTAAAAGATTCTGAGTATACAACAGAAATTTTGTTTAGCCAAGGTTCATCTGCTAAAGAAAAAGAAAATGTAGAAACACTTCTTAATAAAGGGATTGATGTTTTAATTATTGCGCCGCATGATGGACCAGCAGCCGGTGCTGCGGTAGAAGCTGCGAAAAAAGATGGCGTGACGGTGATTGCCTATGATCGTCTCATTACAGATACAAAAGGAATCGATTATTATGTAACATTTGACAGTGTTGCTGTAGGAGAAGCACAAGGACAATACCTAATCGATCATGCTGGTGAAGAAAAAGGTATCCCATTATATCTGTATGCTGGGGCCGCTTCTGACAATAATGCCTTCTTATTCTTTGAAGGTGCATGGAATGTATTACAACCAAAAATTGCGGATGGAACTTTTGTCATTGCAAACTCAAGTACAGCAGAAGCTTTAAAAGATAAAGCAGAACTTACACGTGATGAATTAGGTAAAATTCTTGGGCAAGTAACAACAAACTGGGATGCAAATGAAGCGAAAAATAAAGCTCAAACGCACCTAACAGCTGCTAAGGCAGACTTCAAAGGCGAAGTTGTCGTTCTTGCTCCAAATGATGGTACATCTCGTGCGATTGCGGATGTATTTGCCTCAGACCCTGATGTTTCAAAATATGTCATAACTGGTCAAGATGCGGAAAAAGCCTCTATTCAATACATTATTGATGGTAAGCAATCCATGACAGTATTTAAAGATGTTCGTACACTTGTTGCGGATGCGATGGGAATGGCCGTTGACATACTTGATGGTAAAACACCTGAAACAACAGGTTCTTATGATAATGGAAGTATCGAGGTACCAGCAAAACAAACAGATGTTATCGTTATAGAGCAAAAGAATGTGAAGAGTGAACTCATTGACTCCGGTTACTATGAAGAGAGTGAATTCACTGGACTATAAAAACGTAAAGAACTAGAGCAAGGTTTTAGAAATAGTGGTAGACGTTCATCTATCACTATTTCTTAATTGTAATAGTTGTTTTTGTTGAGGAGGAAAAACATGAGCGAATATATTCTGGAAATGAAACAGATTACGAAGGAATTTACAGGAGTCAAGGCGCTCAGTAATGTTAATTTTAAAGTGAAAAAGGGTGAAATTCACTTCCTTGTTGGTGAAAATGGAGCTGGTAAGTCTACACTTATGAAAATACTTAGCGGTGTTTACCCTTATGGTTCGTATGAGGGAGATATCGTTTTTAATGGCAAGGTTCAACAATTCAACAAAATCAGTGACAGTGTTGATACGGGGATCGTTATTATTTATCAAGAGCTTGCCTTATTTCCGGATCTTCCTGTTTATGAAAATATATTTATTGGCAATGAAGTAAACCATAGCGGGGTACTGGACTTTAACAAAACCATTGTTGAATCTAAAAAATTGCTTAATAAGGTGAATCTGAAGATCAATCCGGAAACGTTAATTAAAGATTTAGGAGTAGGTAAACAGCAGCTAGTTGAAATTGCGAAAGCGTTAAGTAAAGATGTAAAGTTGCTTATTTTGGACGAACCGACTGCAGCGCTTAATGAAGACGATAGTGAGAACTTATTACAATTATTACGTGAATTAAAGAAGCAGGGCATCACTTGCATTATGATTTCCCATAAGTTGAAGGAAGTCACATCCATTGCCGATAAGGCAACTGTTATCCGGGATGGAGAAACGATTTGCACGCTAGACGCCTCCAAGGGTGAAATTAATGAAGCAGCGATTATTAAAAATATGGTTGGCCGAGAAATTGATGATATTTACCCAAAAAGAGAGAGAAAATCTTTTGGTGATAAGATTATCGAGTTAACTAACTGGACTGCCTATGATCCACAATTAGGCCGCAACGTCTCTAAAGATATCGATTTACATGTGCGAAAAGGAGAAATTGTTGGAATCGCAGGATTGATGGGATCAGGTCGAACAGAACTTGCACTTAGTATTTTTGGTAACTCGAAATCGTACAAGATACAGGGTGATCTATTCGTGGACGGACGTCCCGTCAACTTTAAACATACGAGTCAGGCCATTAAAGCAGGGATTGCCTATGTTACCGAAGATCGTAAGGGAGACGGGTTGTTTTTATTACAGGATATAAAGAACAATATCACTGCTTCCAACCTGATGGGAATCTCGTCGAATGGAATGATTAATGAAAATGAAGAAATCAAAGTTGCGGATCATTACAAGAATTCATTAGGTATTAAAGCTTCGTCATTACAACAGCTCGTTGGAAATTTGAGTGGGGGCAACCAACAAAAAGTATCATTAGGTAAATGGCTATTTGTCGGTCCAAAACTACTTATTCTAGATGAACCAACGCGAGGAATCGACGTTGGTGCTAAGTTTGAAATTTATTCCGTTATGAATGAATTAATCGAACAAGGTATGAGTATTATGATGATTTCTTCAGAACTTGGCGAAGTCCTTGGAATGAGTGACCGTATCTATGTGATGGCTGAAGGAAAAATCAAAGGCGAGTTGTCATCTGAGGAAGCTGATCAAGAAAAAATCATGCAGCTTGCTACGCAATAGGAGGTTATTGTATGAAACTATTGAATGAAGCGAAGCATTTAATTAAGGATAATATTCGTGATTACGGTATGTACATTGCTTTAATCGTGATTATGGTGACCTTCTCCATTCTAACAGATGGTCTCTTTATGTCTGCAAGAAATATAAGTAATTTACTAGATTCTGCTGGGTATATTGCCGTTTTAGCAGTGGGTGTCATGCTCGTTATTGTCATTAGGCATATTGACTTATCTATAGGTTTCTTAGCTGGATTTCTTGGTGCGATTGCAGCGATATTACTTATGCAGGTAGGATTGCCGGTCTATATCGTCATCCCAATTATATTAATTCTTGGACTATTTGCTGGATCGATTACAGGTTTTCTAGTAGCCAAAATAGGAATTCCCGCTTTCGTTGCTACATTAGCTGGATGGCTGATTTATAGAGGGGCCATTCTTCTAGCAACAGAAAAGACAGGGACGATTATCGTTAATAATGATGCATTTAATGCGATAGGTAATGGATATATTCCAGCGCTCATGGTCATTAATGGTGCGCATCTATTAACGTTGATCGTTGGAGCAATGGCGATTATATTCTATATTTACAGCACGATCTCAAACCGAAGAAATAAAGTAAAATACAATTTTGAAGTTGTATCAAAAGAAATTTTTATTCTGCAGTTATTTTTTGTATCCGCTATTATTGGGTATATTTCATGGATTTTAGCTAGTTACAACGGATTATCTTGGACAGTTATCATTATGCTTTTTGTTGTAATGGTTTACCACTTTATTACAACAAAGACAGTGGTAGGACGACATATTTATGCAGTAGGTAGTAACCCAGAGGCAGCACATCTTAGTGGGATAAATGTGAGTAAAATTACATTCCTTGTATTTGGATCCATGGGGATGCTATCCGCATTATCGGGTATTTTGTTTACCTCCCGATTACAATCTGCAACAACCACTGCAGGTACTTTATTCGAACTTGATGCCATTGCAGCAGCATTCGTTGGTGGCGTTTCTGCAGCAGGTGGAGTTGGTAAAGTAACAGGAGCTGTGATTGGGGCACTCGTTATGGCAACGTTAACAAATGGCATGAACTTGATGGGGGTAGGAATTGCACCTCAATATATCATTCGTGGTGGTGTGTTAGCCCTAGCAGTTATTTTTGACGTTTTCACTCGTAAACAAAGAGCGTAAAATCAGGTATCGATAATGAGAGAAATGGGCCAGCTATATGTAGTAGCTGGCATTTTAATTGTCCACATTATAGAAAAATGTCAAGCATCCACGAGGTTTCAGACTTGTCGAGGTTGGTAAGCAAAGCGCTTTGCTTTTACACCCTCAGAAGTAGTAAAAACTGGTGGTGATCAAGTGTCGATTACCATTGAAGAATTGGCCACTGGAGCGAACTCTCAATCTGAAAACACTCTAAACATATCTCAGAATACATAAGGTATTGTTGGACCTCACCCTCACAGAACTTGACAAAAAAAGTCGAAACACGTAAAATGATGTAGTTGTTTTTGGGATTCTACTTTAAATCCATCCTCTTTCAATCGTTGATTGCTCTTATTCACTTATTCTTTATTTCCTAGATGAATCCAATATGGATAGTTTTTAGATAATGGACTCCTTTTATCATCCATTTAAGTTACACAAAACCATCGTCGGTAAGCATTACCGCAAAAACATTTCCTCGGTTGTTTTTATACGTCCTACCAATATAAGTTTCTAAAAATTTGAGAAGCTAGGGATATTCGTAACAATTAGTTTAAGGTGTTTGACCTTCATATTTCTACCTTTTCTTCATTTGGATTATTTAAAAAAACTTTTTCTCCGTCTTATATTAATGTTAGTAAGACGCGACTATTCAATATTAGGAAATAAAGAATTTGAGCAGAATAAACTCTATTCTTGATAGACAAATTAAATATATTGCCAGCCGGCATGGAAAAGGAATAAGCAATGGAACGTGTGAACGCGCCATTTTATTTTTTCTAGCAGGTGCGTGGCAAGGGGACATTCTCATTGCTTTTCCTAGCTTCACCATTCAATGAATATTATGGTGAAATGATTTTTGGAAAAGAGGTTGAGTTAATGAATGTAAAAAATATTAATAAAGCTAGAATGGGTATAGGGCTAGGGGCTACTTCAGCTATTGCTTGGGGTGTAGATACAGTAATCATTGGCATTATAATAGCTAGTACACCTTTTAAAGAGGCTGTTGTACTTGCTCCAATTATAGCCGCTTTCTTGCATGACTTTTTCTCTGCTCTATGGGTATCTTTATTTATGATTGTAAAAGGTGAATTTATAAATGTATTAAAGCTGTTGAAAACTAAGAGCGGTGCGATTTTAGTTTTAGGAGCATTGTCTGGTGGTCCTTTGGCCATGACCTTTTATTTTCTTGGTATTCAATATGTAGGAGCAACTTATGCTGCCAGTATTGCTTCCATATTCCCTGGAATCGGTGCTGTGCTTGCTTTCACCTTTTTGAAGGAAAAAATGAACAGAAAAACTTGGTTCGGCGTTGTTTTAAGTATCACAGGAGTGATTATATTAGCCTATATGCCATCCAAGTTTGACGTCAATAGTAATTTTTTCATTGGAATATTGTTCTCATTAGGTGCAGCCATATTTTGGGGACTTGAAGGTGTGATCGGTGCTTGGGGAATGAAAGGAAAAGAGGTCGTTCCTTTATATGCAATTAATATAAGACAGTTGACCTCCGCACTCTGTTATGGAATATTAATTGTACCATTTATGCATGGATTTCCTTTAGCATTTCAAGCGGTGTCATCTAATATAGTATGGCTAATTATCATAGCAGGTTTATTAGGATTTGCCAACTATTCTTTATACTACATGTCAATTAATTTAATTGGTGCTGCTAGGGGTCAATCTCTTAATAATACTTATGTTTTTTGGGCGATAGTAACTGAAATAATATTTATAGGTACTCCTATTAGTTTACAATTTGTTATAGGAACGGTAATCGTACTTTTAGGTTCTATCCTTGTTTCAGGGAACATAAAAGAGTCAAAAAAATTGACGAAAGTACCTGATAAAGAAACGTTAGGGACAACACCCCGGAATTAGGGATGAGAGATAGCATAAATAGAATTAATCTTAAAGATCTATGAGCAGTATTAGTAGTTTGATTTCAAACGTATGGGTTTAAATGAGCATTTGACAATGGTAAAGGGGTAATGGATTTAATAGTTTCCCTACTTCATTGAACTATTCGAAACAATTAAGATTAGTAGATCTTATGTTATTGTGTAGTTTGAAAGCACATGTTAGGTGTATGGAGTATTGCAAAAGTAATTTATAAATGATTTGGTTAATTTTAAAATTTGGAATAAGTTTTAATACGATAAAATGATCCCCTTTAAATAGATCCCCTTTAAATAGATCTTTCGTATCTTGCCTTCATGAATCAGGCTGTCTTGATTGCCACTTCTTATTAGTTCACGTAGTTACGGTGAACCGTTCATAAGTAAACGAGGTATCTCTAAAAATAAGATAAAGGCACTTAGTGGCGCAATATGTACTCTATATATAGACACTAAAAAAAGAGTCTGTCCTATAAAGGCCACTGAAAAATTCTTCTTAAAATAATAAAAGATATAACTCCTCAATATGTGAGGAGACTATGCCTTTTTCTTTAAAATTGATTATCCCGATGTCTATCTATCCTTGAAATTGCTGGTTTCTAGTGAAGCGATTCTAATAAAAGACCCTTTGCGAATTTACGCAAAGGGTCTAGTTTGTTTTTATAAAGGTTCTATACTATTTGTTGGGATTCTAACACAATATTAAACATAAAAAAATGCACGTAATCATCCAGTCTTTTATACTCGAGTTGTCGAGAAACAAGTATAGATTGGAGATACATGCATAATGGGAAAGGGAGAATTTCTCACACGTTGGCTAGCTTTCCCATCTCAATCTGCTTGATGGATTGCTCAACATGTTTTAGGAACATCTTTCCAAATCGATTCAGATAGACATTTCTACCTTTACGATCAAAGAGTTGAACACCTAATTCGTCTTCAAGTTTCGCAATGGACCTACTAAGAGCAGGTTGGGAAATAGATAATTGTTCTGCAGAACGTGTCATATGTTGAACTTTAGCAACGGTTTGAAATAATTAATTTGATGCCATTCCATATGAATACCTCATAACTTTTATTATTTCTCACATTATACTCTCCTATTTACATAACTTCTAATTGTTAGTTTGCATCAGATTCATCCATATCAGTTATTATTCAAATTAACATTTTATCTTTTCTAGACAGAATACCCGCTATCTTTAATACAAGATAGCGGGTTGGGGAAGAATGGAGCTTTTTTCTATCAAAAATATTTTTGTTCAAATATGGTAAAGTGGATAAACTTTCTGTTATAATAATATTAACGAATGTATGTTCTGTTTAGAAGGAGATGAAAATGCTTATTTATCAAAAAGAATCTACAAAAATACGTTCTGAAAGTATATGTAGATGTCATATCTCATTTCCTCCTTGTAATCGAGCAAGTATTTTGCTATTCAAACATAAGTGGTAGAAAAATGTTCAGGGAAAAGTAAGTGAGATAAATCCCTTCACATAACAGTGAAAAATCGTTTTGAAATGAAAGATTATTACACAAATTCAGTTGTTCAGGAAGCAAATGCTTTAATGAAATCTCAAAGTAATCTTTGAATATATTTCCATCATTGTTACGATAATAGTGGATGGGTTTATATAAAAATTTTAATGAAAAATAGGAGGTAATCATGGGAAGATTAGTTCATTTCGAAATTCATGTTGATGATATGGAGCGAGCGAAGAAGTTTTATGGAGAGGTATTCGGATGGTCTTTTCAAGATTGGAGTGAATATGCTGGAATGCCTTACTTTGGAGCAGTGACTGGCGATGAAAATGAGCTAGGAATCAATGGTGCTTTGATGCAGCGTCAAAGTGCTCCGCCAGAAACAAATCAGGCGTTAAATGGATACGCTTGTACAATGGGAGTGGAAAACTACGATTTAACGGAAACTAAAATTATTGAAAATGGTGGCCAAGTCGCAATGCCTAAATATGCCCTGCCTGGAATGGCGTGGCAAGGGTACTATAAGGATACTGAAGGGAATATATTTGGCATTCATCAACCAGATGTGAATGCCAAATAGAATCCGACATAGTCGATTTAATGTATGAAATCACATTAGGCAGTAGGCATGCTTGAATGCGCGCGCGATATCTATCTGTCTTGCATTGCCTGAAGCCGTTGAACAGATCGACGGCTCCGGGCATATCGTTTTAAAAACCAACGGAAAAACCTTCGTGATATGAAATGATCCAATTAGTCGAACAAGTCAAATTAGGAAACTAAAAGAAATATTGCTATAGAAGGGGCATTATTTTAATACCAAATATATAGGCTCTTAGGGGATTTCCTGCATCTAGTATACTTTTGTCGCGAAGCTCTCTTTGTGTCAGAAAGCGTGTCATCGAGGACGATCTTCATGAAAAGATATTTTTTTATTCCTTAAAGTGAGGCTTATTTTCATAGCACTTAGCCCAGTCCTAAATCGGAACGAGGAATCTGATCTCTATATGTTGAAATTTAACAGTTTTTTGTCACTTTACAAAAGGGGCGTGTCTATGCCTAAAAATTATTAAGACACATCCCCATAGTTTTAATATGATATTTAAAGAATTGTCCAGTTTTGATGACAGGTTGCTTGTACAATAGGATTCTTTCGGAAATAGTTAGCAATTAGTTCGGTCATATCAATCTGAATATCTTTAATAATTGGACAATCTGCAAAATAAGAGAAGTTTCCTCCGCCTGATGCGCGATAATTATTCATTACGACCTCGTAGGATGCAGTTAAATCAAGTGGATGCCCCTGATAGATTACTTCAGTAATTCTTTGACCAATCGGACGGTGAATATCCATTACATACTCAATACCTTCCCACATATCATAATTATAAGGTTGATGTTTTGGATAAATAAATGAGTCTGAAACAGCTATGGTTTCATTTTTGATCGTGAAATAAGTAGCACTTTGTTCGAGTGCTTCAACAATATGTCTTCCTGAAACGCATAATACTTTCAATGTATTTGGATAAATATAATTTGTTACAATATCTCTCATTGTAACTTGTGGTGGGAATCCTCCTGGGCCATCGTTAAATAGTGCAGTACAGGATATTTGCGCATTTGTGACTTCCATTTGTACGTGTTGAATAAATTCAATATATGGATGTTTGCTTACACGAACATCAAATGCATCTTCGTATAACATATTTCCTTCAATTTGCCCAATTGGTTCATCTAACCATTTTTCGGTTAATGAATATACGCGCTCTATTTTATTTACAACTCGATTATTAATGGGTGTATGTTGATCTACGTAATGTAAAGAAGGTTCGTGTTTGATAGAAATGACTTTTCCATTTTCCATTGCAACATCCAATGAAATTGCAGCAACACAAACACCTTTTGTGCCTGGCTGTACAATCGATTTACCAAATGCTTTTGTACAAATATCACGATGTTGATGTCCCGTTATAAATATATCAAAGTCGAGTTCTTTACACATTTGGTAACCTTCATTTTCTCCAGTATCAGCTTCTAAAAGTTCCCCAGTAGTTAAATTGTGTGAAAAACCTCCATGATAACAAAGTACGGTAACGTCTACATTTTCATGATGGTGCAGATGTTCAAGCCACTTCTTAGCACTTTCAAAGGCCTGTCTAAACTGTATTCCTTCAATGTGGCTTGGATCTTCCCAAATCGGCACGAAATGGGTAGTTACACCAACAATACCAATACGGACACCTTCAATCTCTTTAATCATATAAGGGATTGTAAAAGAAGTGCCATCATCAAAAACTATATTTCCTGTTAACCATGGAAAATGAGATTCCTGAATGGATTTATTTAGAAAAGATAAACCGTAATTAAATTCATGATTTCCAAATACAGCGAGATCATAGTGGAGAGCATTCGCCACTTCAATAATTGGATTTGGTTCATGAGCATGAAATTGTTGGTGGTAATAAGTTAAAGGACTACCTTGTAATAGATCTCCATTGTCAATTAAAATACTAGGTCTCTCATGTCGCAATTGTTCTATTAAACTTGCAGCTTTTGCTAAACCGAGAGTTTCTTCAGTTCTACGAAATGTGGTGGGCATGATATAGCCATGAACATCACTTGTTACTAGTAATTGTAATTGTTTTATAACCAAGTTATATAACCTCCATTTGTTCTATATAAGGGCTATTAGTATACGATTATTTTAGCTGATAAAAGAGGAAAAAATATTTAGTTTACCTATAATTTACAAAAAATATTAATATAAAATTAGGAAATTAATTGTTGAATATATATCCAACAAATTGCGCACTAAGTTAGTGAGGGGAGTATGAAGCGGCATCTAATAATAGTCGACGCGGCATTTAAAACAGTGACTTCAGCTAAAATCGGTTAAAGTTCAGCTTCGAAAAGAAAAGATGAATGAGTGAAAAAATCGCGCAATACTAGTTCAATAGTGGTTCCCACTTCGTAAAATGTTGTAGGGATGACTACTATTTTACATGAGAATCTCTCTTTTTTATGTAATTTTATCCCGCATAAATGTGCAGTAGACCCCCACCTCAAGGATTAGAGGAAGTAGGTGGAGGAGACAACTGCCTGTAAAAGCCCGATTGGTGAGATACAGTGAAACTTACCTTTGTGGTTTTCAAAGGTTTAGTTGAGGCCCACAGGATGTGGGTCACACAGACGTTGCCGCAGGATGCGGCGTACTTAGTCTGTGATTCATTTAATCGGGTTCGTAGAGTCGCTTTATCGAAGCGTAGCGGAGATATTAGCGAATCTAGAACGGGACTAACACTCAGTAGTGGATGAAGAAAACCCCCATTGAATGAAGTTTCACTTTATTGGTAGAAATTAGATGATAAACGCTCGTGATATTATATCGAGAAAATATAAACAATTATTAAAAATATAAACAATTGTTTTTTATTTGTTGACGCGACATTAAATCGTTGCTATTATAAAAGTGAATTTAATGTAGAATTATGTCGTATAATATTGGGAATATGGCCCAAAAGTTTCTACCAAGCCGCCGTAAAGGGCTTGACTACGAGGTAAGTTTTAAATGAAAGAGGGAGTCTCTTTCTTTTATTTACTCATGCCCTAGTCAACGCTCCGGTAGATATCGGAGCGTTTTTTATCGTTTAAGTACTATTTAATTTTAGATTTTATTATGTGAAGTGTTATACCAAGAAAGTTTTGTTCGCTCTTAATGTGTAATAAAGTGTGACCCATTCCAACGCTTAGAAAACAGTTGGATCAATTCGTAAAGCAAAATAAAAATGCAATGTGAAAGGATTGAGAAAGAATGAAAAAGAAAATTTACTTTAATCATGATGGCGGTGTAGATGATCTTGTTTCTCTATTTTTATTACTACAAATGGATACCATCGAACTAACTGGTGTTTCCGTCATTCCAGCTGATTGTTATTTAGAACCAGCTATGTTTGCAAGCCGAAAAATCATTGATCGCTTTGGAAAAGGCAGTCTAGATGTAGCAGAGTCAAATTCTCGCGGAAAAAATCCTTTTCCTAAAGATTGGCGTTTGCACGCTTTCTTTGTGGATGCCTTGCCAATATTAAATGAATCCGGAAAGATTGTTACACCAGTAGCGGAGAAACCAGCACATCTTCATATGATAGATGCCATTCACGCTTCAGATGAAAAAACTACTCTTTTATTCACCGGTCCACTTACGGATCTTGCTCGTGCACTAGATGAAGACCCTTCTATTGAAGAAAAAATCGATCGACTCGTATGGATGGGCGGCACTTTTCGTGATGTAGGAAATGTGGAAGAGCCCGAACATGATGGGACTGCGGAATGGAATGTGTTTTGGGACCCTGAAGCAGCTGGTCGAGTATGGAAAAGTAGTATAGAAATTGATTTAGTAGCGCTTGAAAGTACTAGCCAGGTACCTCTTACAGTAGATATACGTAATCGTTGGGCATCTGAACGTAAACACCTCGGTGTTGATTTTATTGGCCAATGTTATGCGATGTGCCCGCCGTTGGTTCACTTTACAACAAACTCAACATATTTTTTATGGGATGTCTTAACAACAGCATTTGTTGGTAATAGTGATCTTGTAAAAGTGAAAAGAATTAATAGTATCGTGCATACAGATGGGCCGAGTCAGGGGCGTACAGAAGAAACAGACAATGGTCGCCCAGTAAATGTTGTTTATGATGTAAATTCTAATGCTTTCTTCGATTATATTACCGAATTATCTAAAAAAGCTTAATCTATAACATACAGATTTTGAAATAGATGGTTAATTAACATGAGGTTACAGTTTTTGTTAAAGTTAATAACTATCTTGAAAGCTTAAAGACCATTCTTTTTTTGTGAACCATTGATCGTAGTACATTTAGAGAAAAGTTCTTAATGTATTACGATCAATATAGTTGATTGTATTTTTTATAGAAAAAATTATCATGTGAGTAAGTCAAATACCAATATTATAGATGTAATTACCAGAACTTTCAGAAAATAAATACATGACTCTATTTAAAATCAAAATTAAAAAAAGAGTTTAGAAAATTTAGCACAAAAGCATAGTTGGAGGAAAAAATGACTATAAAATCACGACTTAAAATTATGATGTCACTTCAGTTTTTTATTTGGGGATGTTGGCTTGTTACACTTGGCTCATATATGTTCAATACCTTGCATTTTACCGGCACACAAGTTGGAGGTGTTTATAGCACAATAGGGATTGCCTCTCTTCTAATGCCAAGTCTTGTAGGGATTATTGCAGATCGTTGGATAAAAGCAAATAGATTATATGGAATTTGCCATTTCCTTGGAGCGATTTTCTTATTTTTAGCTGCAGGGATTTCAGACCCTAATCTCATGTTTTGGGCTATGCTTTTTAACGCAATGGTTTACATGCCGACGATTTCTTTATCTTATACGATTTCGTATTTTTGCCTAGAAAAAGAAGGGCTTGATACAACGAAAGACTTCCCTTCTGTTCGTGTTTTTGGAACAATTAGTTTTATTCTTGCGATGTGGGTAATTAGTCTTGGTGGACTTGAGTTAAGCAATATCCAGCTTTACATGGCTGCGGGGGCTTCCTTCTTACTTGCACTTTATTCATTTACACTGCCTGATAATCCAACATCAAATGTCAAAAAGGATAAGTCGTTAGTAAGTCTTTTAGGTCTAGATGCTTTCGTATTATTTAAGCAAAAGAGAATGGCTATCTTTTTCATTTTTGCTATGCTGTTAGGTGCGGCATTGCAAATTAACCTTGTATTTGCTGACCCATTTTTACATGATTTTGCGTCAATCGCTAACTATAAAGATAGCCTCGTTGTTAAATATCCAGCAATTTTATTATCAATGGGACAAATTGCTGAAGTATTCTTTATTCTTGCCATTCCTTTTTTCTTACGTAAATTTGGGATTAAGACGGTAATGTTGTTGAGCATGGTGGCATGGACATTACGCTTTATCCTTTTTGCCTATGGCAGCCCGTCTAATGTAGGAGTCATCTTATTGCTATTATCAATGATTGTATATGGTGCTGCATTTGACTTCTTTAATATTTCCGGCTCTATTTTTGTAGAAAAGGAAGTGGATCGTCGAATTCGTGGAAGTGCACAAGGCTTATTCATGACAATGGTCAACGGAATCGGTACCTATGTAGGCGCTGTTCTTAGTGGAAAACTGGTGGATTACTTTACGATTAACGGAGTGAAGGATTGGCAAAGTATCTGGTTAGTTTTTGCAGTATACACATTCGTCCTTGCAATCATTTTTGCTGTAAGTTTTAAATACAAGAATGATCTTAATGGAAATAAGAATGTAAATAATGTTGCTTAATAGATATTCTGTATCCTTTTTGTTTCTGCTTTGAAACGGTATTTGGTTTGAAATGTAATAAAGATTATTAGTTAAAATTTCATAAGATCGTTCACTGTTACTATAAAGCGAAACCCAACAATTAGTAAGCATATAGTCAGTATTTATTAAAGAAGTATCATTGAACAACTAAATGTTCTTGATACTTCTTTTTATATTTTTAATAAAGGGAAAACTGTAATTTTACTTAATAATGACCCTATCTTCATTGTCTGAATCGCTTACTGGGCGGAAAAGCATATCAATTAAATAACAAGTCGTGTGAATCGTAATAACTGTTGTTTTTTTACTAGAATCGAAATGTCTTTCACAATTTCCTTCTTGTTAACAGGGCGTTGCAGTTGATGCAGATATAAATAAGGTTATTTTAAACACTTTTGAATTAATTTAAAAGCACTTCTACTAATGAACTGCCCCATAAATGTTAGACATCAATCTAACATTTATAGGGGTTTTTATGGATAATTTCACAGAATACAACAACCGTTAAAGTGCAGTACTCATCTAAGTTTTATTTGTTTTAAAGGTTTCACGGGTTAATTCTATAAAGGCTTCTAATGGAGGAGTCATCAATTTATCTTTATGCCATGCAATCTGGGTAAAAATCGGTGATAAGGTGTTTATCCATGCCAATTCCTTCAGTTTTCCCAATCTAATGTCTGACTCGACTGCCATTTCCGGAAGTACCGCAATTCCCAAACCCGCCATCACACATTGTTTGATGGCTTCTATACTACCGAATTCGAATTTATTTTGTGGGTATACTTCTACTGAGCGAAGGGAATCTTCTAATAGGGTGCGATAGGAGCAGCCTAATTCAGTAAGTAAAAATGTTTCATATTCAAGATCTTTTGGACGAACTTCTGATTTGGCAAGTAAACGATGATTTGGAGCAACGACCATTTTGATTTTTTCTTGTGTAAGGCATTCTATTTTCAATGGATCTCCTGGCTTCGATGTGTCCATTATGAATGCAATATCCAACAAGCCCTCCTGTAGCTCCTTTCTTGCCATTTCGTCAGAATGTGCCGGTTTAAATATGACCTTAATGTTAGGATATTGTTTCTTAAACTCCATGAGTATTGGTGGAAGTCGGTAAGTGCATTGACTTTCCTGTGCTCCAATTGTTAATGTTCCCGAAAGTCCTTCATCTCCACTTACAGCCATCTTTGCCTCTTCATTCAGTTTAATCATTTTATCTGCGTATAATTGAAACTTTCGCCCGGCTTCTGTCAAAATTAGACGCTTCCCTAGACGTTCAAACAAAGGTGTTCCAAGTTCAGCTTCAAGCGATTTCATTTGGGCCGTTACGCTCGATTGAGCAAAATTCAACATTTTCGCCGTTTGGGTAAAGTTCAGACTTTCAGCAGCTACCTTAAAGGTAATCAGTTGTTTGATCTCCAATTCTCTCACCTTCCTTAAATCGCTTTTATCGATTGATTTAATCGGAATAATCCGTTTTATTGTTTTTCAATATCATTATAAAATATTAATTAGAAATAAAAAATTATCAATTAACAAAAACGTGGAGGTTTTAAAGATGACCATTGCAGTTATTTACGGGGGAAACCGTCCAAACGGGAATACAGAGTCGTTAACAAAGTTGGCTACTCAAGGATTAGTCGTGGAGGAAATATATCTGAAGGATTATTTGATTGAACCTATAATAGATAAGCGTCATGCAGAGGAAGGGTTTCCCGAAATCAATGATGATTATGACTCAATCATTGATCGCATTCTTCTCCATGATATTCTTATTTTTTCTACCCCGATTTATTGGTATAGCATGACGGGAACAATGAAAAATTTTATTGATCGATGGTCCCAAACATTGAAAGACGCAAAGTATCCCGATTTTAAAAATCAAATGTCTCAAAAAAGAGCGTATGTAGTTGCAGTGGGTGGAGATAAGCCATACATGAAAGGTTTACCATTGATTCAGCAATTCCAGCATATCTTTGACTTTGTAGGGACAACCTTTGACGGATACATTATTGGTGAAGGAAACAAACCGGGTGAGATTGTTCAAGACATGAATGCATTATTTGCAGCCGAACAACTTCGAAAAAAATTACAAAACGCTTCGAGTTAGAAGGGATATAAGGAGAATTGAAGTACTTACGCCATCAGACATAAGTTAGGGGCAATATCATTTGGCGTTCATTGTTCTAAAGTATATTTAACGAAAAAAACAGCATCCCAATTGATAGATGTGTCTACCAATTGGGATGCTGATCATATCTTATGCCCTTTTTTATTAAAAATCAAAGTTGTCAGGATCTGGACCTACTCGAAGATTTTGATTTAGCTTGTTAATTCGCTGCATCTCTTCTTTAGTTAGTTCGAAGTCGAATATAGTTGAGTTCTCAACAATTCGATGTTCCTTCGTGGATTTTGGAATGGTGACAACGCCATTTTGTAAATCCCAGCGTAAAATAACTTGAGCAATAGTCCTGCTATACTTATTTGCTATTTCTTGTAATACTAGATTATCTAATAATTGGCCTTGCATTAAAGGTGACCAAGCTTCTAACTGAATTCCATGTTCTTGACAAAAGGCTTGAATTTCTTTTTGAGTTAATCGTGGATGGTATTCTACTTGATTGACCATCGGTTTAATTTCGGCATCATTCATTAAGTCTTCAAGATGGTGGACCTGGAAGTTGCTTACTCCAATAGCCTTTACTCTTCCTTCTTTATAAAGAGTCTCTAATGCATGCCAAGCTTCCTTATATTTACCTTCTACAGGCCAGTGAATAAGATATAGATCTAAATACTCAAGACCAAGTTTTTTTAAGCTTGTTTCATAAGCTGCTATAGTGGATTCGTAACCTAGGTCAGAATTCCAAACTTTCGATGTTATAAATAGTTCTTCTCTAGGGATATTTGTTTCTATTATTCCTTCACGGATAGCTTGACCAACTCCCTCTTCATTTTCATAAATGGCTGCTGTATCAATACTACGGTACCCATGTTTAATTGCCAATTTTACGGCATTAACCAGTTCAGGTCCTTCTTCTACTTTAAACACCCCAATTCCAAACCAAGGCATTTTTACACCATTATGCAAATTAGTTGTATCTTGTATGTTTTTAATCATTATAATTAAACCTCCAATTTTTATTTATGAGAAATGAGATCGTTATATTTGTTGATTTCACACTTATATTATTTAGCAAACCACCCCTTTCAATTTATCCCACACTTAACGGGCAGTAAGACCCCCACCTTGAGATTCTGAGCATGCTAAAAAAGATAGGTGGGTGATCAACTGGCCCGTAAAGGTCCGATTGGTGAGTTACAGTGAAACTTACCTTTGTGGTCTTCAAAGGTGTAGTTGAGGCCCACAGGACGTGGGTCACATAGACGAAGACATGAGGACGCGGCGTACTTAGTCTGTGAATCATTGAATCGGGTTCGTAGAGTCGCTTTACCGAAGCGGAGTGAGGTATTAGCGACTCTAGATCGGGACTAACAATCAGTGGGGGGAAGAACCTCCCACTGATTGAAGTTTCAATTTATCCTCCTTATGGTCTTTTCTTTCAAGGGATGCACTCCAACCTGCAAGGATGGCAGCTATCAGTACCATAAGTGCTCCTACCCAAGAGGTGTGAATCAGTCCAATAGAGTCTGTGATCATACCACCTAAGTAGGAGCCGATTGCAATTCCTGCGTTAAATGCAGCAATATTGATGGCAGACGCCACATCTACTCCAGTCGGTACAAATCGTTCTGCTAACATAACCACATACACTTGTAAGCCCGGCACATTCATAAAAGCTAGAAGCCCCATTAAGAAAATGGTAATCAATCCTGTTATTTTAAATGGTGCCGTAAACATCAGGAGAAATAATATCACCGCTTGCACAATAAACATGTAAAATAACGACTTAATTGGATTGTGATTCGACAGCTTTCCACCTATCATGTTGCCAATTGCGATTGCAATACCATAAACAAGAAGTATTACAGCAACTGTTCCTTCTTTATATCCTGTTATTTCCTGTAGCATGGGAGATAGGTAAGTAAAGACAACGAATGTTCCTCCATAACCTAAGGCTGTAATTATAAATAAAAGCAATAAGCGACCATTTGTCACTAATTTGAATTGATCACGAAGTGTTGTACGAGTCGCTTTTCGTAAGCTAGATGGAATCAGGATACTATTCGCGATTAAGGCAATAATTCCGACGCCAATGATGATGATAAAGGCCATTCTCCAACCAAATTGTTGTCCAATAAATGTTCCCAATGGTACACCTGTTACAGTGGCTACCGTGAGTCCAGAAAACATTATGGATATGGCACTAGCTCTTTTATTTTCTGGTACTAAATCTGCAGCAATGGTAGAGCCAATGGACATAAAAACTCCATGTGAAAAGGCTGAAATGACACGAGCAACAAGTAACACACCAATGCTTGTCGCACTAGCAGCAATACTATTGCCTATAATAAAAATAACCATAATCCAAAGAAGTAATGATTTTCTTGACATACTAGAAGTAAAGGAAGTTAGAATCGGTGCCCCAAATGTTACTCCTAATGCATATAAGGAAACTGTCAAGCCTGCTGTCGTAACAGATATTTGTAAATCATTCGCTATTAATGGTAAAAGACCTACACTGATAAATTCTGTTGTTCCTATTGCAAATGCACTTATAGCTAAGGCTAACAGTGCGAAAGTACTTTGTTTTTTATCTAAAGACATTTTTCTCCTCCTAAAAATCGGTAATGTATGAACGATCTTGTTTTAAGTAAACTAAAAACTAATTACATTCAAACTCAATCGATAAATGCTATTATGATACATATGAAATCAGTAGAGAAGTACGCACTTAAAAGTACTATAGGAACCAAAAGGTTCTATAGGTACTTTTAAGTTCCTATATATGTGGAGGAATTATATATGAAGAAGAAATACAATATTTCAGTAGAGGCGACGCTTGAAGTGATAGGGGGAAAGTGGAAATGTGTCATTCTATGCCATCTAACACACGGTAAGAAACGAACAAGTGAATTGAAGCGTCTTATGCCGGACATTACACAAAAGATGTTAACACAACAATTACGTGAATTAGAGGTAGATGGAGTCATTAATAGAATTGTTTATAATCAAGTTCCACCAAAAGTGGAGTATGAGCTAAGTGAATATGGATGGAGCTTACAAGGTATCTTAAATTCGCTTTGCACTTGGGGAGAACAACATCTTATCAAAGTGTATGGTGATACATCTGATATCTTGGAAGAGAACGTTCTAAATGAACATCTAAAATAATGAGTGAAGGATTTTGAAAAGATTTCTTTTAACGTTCTTTTGTTGTTTAGGAATAAAGTTTGGTTATTGAAGTGGTGTTATGCTTGAACAAGGTGGGAAGAAAAACAGCGAAGGTAAGAATGTTTATTGCTATGGCTTTAAGGACATTTAGCCGTTGGAACAGAAAGCCAATATATTCTTTAATCCCGTTTTCTTCCCGAAATTTGAATGACGGAAAGATGGCGATTCCTTTATTAAAAGGGCTCCATAAGCGTGTTCAAATTTAGGCGATATGTTACGAAATGATAGACGCAAGATATGATATTGAGCCGATTTAAACACAGACTCACCGAATGGGTCAACAATCATTGATTGCTTATAATAAGCCTGAGCCAGAAGGCTTTGATATACATTTCGTACAGACTTGTTTTCGTGAAAATATCGATGATGGCGGATCTCAACATGAAATAAAAAAATTCATAATACTTAAAATAAATATTGAAAAGTCTAAAAAATTAATTTATAATCCAAATGTAAACGTTTTTACAAAAAGGTGAATTACCATAATGATACAATGGTAAACATAGTATTTATTTGGTAAAAACGTTTACATATTTACTAAGTTTTATGGAGGATCGTAATGACCTGTGACATAACAATTAAAGATGTCGCTAAACAAGCAAATGTTTCAGTAGCGACAGTTTCAAGAGTCCTAAATGGACTGGATAGGGTTAGTGACCAAACACGTAAAAAGGTATTAAAAGTAGTTAAGGAACTAAATTATGTACCTAATACGATGGCTGCATCCATGATTACTAAGCAAACGCAGATGTTGGCAGTGGTCGTTCCTGAAATAGAAAACCCATTTTATACATCAGTTATCAAAGGAACAGTTAATGTGGCTAAAGAAAGGGGTTATAATACCTTTGTATTTTCAACAAATGATAGTGAAAGTGAAGAAGATACATTCTTTGAAAGCTCCCTCCGGAGAAATGTTGATGGAATTGTACTAATTGGCGCACATAAGGATCCAGTATTTTATCAAAAAATGAATAAGCCAGTCATCCTCGTAGATCGTTATATTGATGGTTGCGGTCTTGATGGAGTGATCATTGACAATTTTGGTGGAGCATATGAAGCCACTAAATATTTAATCGAATATGGACATCGAGATATCGCAATTATTACTGGACCTCAAACATTTAATGACGGAACTGAAAGGTACTGGGGATATCAACAAGCACTAAAAGATAATGGTATTGAATTAGTAAGTGATTACCAAAAGCATGGAGATTGGTTTGAAAACAACGGTTACCAATCAACTAAAGAACTGATGAAATTACCCAAACCGCCAACAGCAATATTTGCTGCAAACAATCTGATTTGTCAAGGAACTATAAAGGCATTAAGAGATTTGGATCTCACAATAGGATTAGATGTATCCCTCGTAGGCTTTGATGCAAATGATCTTGCTGAATTTGTTAAGCCGAGAGTGAGTGTTGTAAAACGTCCAACATATGAAATGGGGACTCATGCAGCTGAAATGCTCATTGAAAAGTTAAAGCAGGTTGAAAAAAACGAATCATTTCCTAAGAAAGTTACCTTAGGTGTTGAACTTCAGAAATTTGGGTCGGTGAAATACTTGGGTTAAGGAGCGGGAGAAATGTCCCGAATTCTAGTGATAAATAGTATGAATATGGATAACGTTATTGTTAGGTGAGACGATACAGGGGATAGAAACTTCCTTTTTCTCAGGAGGAAAGAGTGCATCCCAAGCTGACGCAGCCGCAATAGCAGTTACACTAGAAGGTGCTCAATCTGAATGTCTGCCTTGATAGAACATTTGATATGAAACACTTAAAAGTTAATCTAAGGGTATAGTAGCTATTAAATTAATAGTTTTTAATAACGAATAGTGTTTTATCAAGGTATCAGACTTCAAATAGCAATAACGACAGTAGGAGTAAAAAGTATCAAAATTTTATTTGAAAGGGGTGATGCAAAAAGTTGATATGGTAAATGATTGTTGAAATGAAGATAGGAGCGATAGGTCAGAGGAAGTATAGTGAAATTGCTAAGATTGACTATCTTATCAGAAATCAAGTAGATTTTCGTTGATAATGTAATCGCTTACAAATAAAGGGGGAATTGAAATGAGGATATTATTTATAGGGGAATCATGGACTGTTCATATGATTCATGCAAAAGGATATGACACGTTTGAATCAACTAAATATGAAGAAGGCGCAACTTTTTTAATTGATAGTTTAAGAAATAGAGGTATAGAAATTGATTACATGCCTTCACACGAAGTTCAAGTGAGATTTCCGGATAAGCTTGAAGCTTTGGAGCAGTACGATTCGATTGTGATTAGTGATATAGGAAGTAATACTTTCTTGCTTCAAAATAAAACCTTTTATTATATGGAAAGAATTCCGAATTCCTTAGAACTTATACGTCAATATGTCGAAAATGGCGGAGGGCTATTGATGATAGGAGGCTATCTATCTTTTATGGGGATAGAAGGAAAAGCCAACTATAAAAATACGATTCTTGCTGACGTTCTTCCAGTAGAAATGTTAGACAGGGATGATAGGGTAGAAAAACCAGAAGGGGTTTATCCTGAAACAATTCTTGAGCACTCGATAACAAAAGGTCTCGAACAATGGCCGCCGTTTTTAGGCTATAATCGTTTTTCTGCAAAGGAAAATGCAACAACTTTGGTACAAATCGAAGGAGATCCATTATTAGTTATTGGGGAATATGGAAAAGGGAAAACAGCTGCTTTTGCTAGCGATTGTGCTCCACATTGGGGGCCAATAGAATTCATGGACTGGGAATATTATCAACCATTATGGCAACGAATTTTAGAACACATTAAGAAATAATAATCGTAGGCTGGTGATGTGAATGACTGTAAATGAAATCGTATATTCAAATAAGGAAGAGTATATAAACTTCTTGTCACAATTAGTGCAAACCGATACTCAAGTGCTTGGGCACGGGGTTCTTGGCGGAAAAGAAAAAGCGGGGCAAGAAATCATTAAGCAGAAACTTTTGGATCTTGGCTTTGAAATTGATGAGTTTTTAGTGGAAGATGAAAAAATAAAAAAATTTCCAGGTGCCAATTTAGGTCATGATAATCGCGAGCGTCCCAATATTGTAGGAATTCTAAAAGGAACGGGTGGAGGAAAATCTTTAATACTAAACGGGCATATAGATACCATGCCATTCGGAGACCGAGATAAGTGGTCTAATGATCCTTTCTTAGGACAAGTTCAAGGAGATGTTCTATATGGACTTGGGTCTACCGATATGAAGGCATCTTTAGCTGCCATGATTCTAGCAGCACAAGTCATCAAGACGTCAGGAATACAATTAAAAGGTGATTTAATTATCCAATCCGTAGTTGATGAGGAAGGTGGTGGGAATGGAACTCTTGCTTGTGTAGAAAGAGGTTATACAGCTGATGCAGCGATTGTGGGGGAACCTACTCAATTACACATCCAGCCAGCGCATATGGGGTTTTTATTTCATGAAATAGTGGTTGAAGGGCATAGTCTTCATTCCAGCCAACTTTGGGAGGGTGTCAATGCTATTGACAAGGCGATAAAAATCTATCAATCTCTGAAAGATTTGGAGCATCGCTGGCTTATGACAGAGAAACATCCTCTTTTACCAGGCCCTACTATTAATCTTGGGGAGATAGCAGGAGGTATAGCTGGTTCAGTAGTTCCAGGTTCTTGTACGTTAAAAACATGTCTTCATTATCAGCCAAAACAAAATGAAGCTTATGAACTAACAAGAGAGCGTGTGAACAGCCAAGTGTTAGGGGCTATTGAAAGCGTTGTCAATGGCGATGAGTGGTTGAAGGAACATCCACCTCAAGTAAATGTTTATCAGGAAGGATATCCTTTTGAAACGCCAATAACTCATTCACTCGTACAAGAAATGAAGAGTGTAATAGAGGATGTATTACAGAAAGAAGCTGTAATTGAGGGGATGCCCGCGGGATGTGATGCTCGTATCCTTTCTGGATTCGGTAAAATTCCTACGGTTATTGTAGGCTGTGGAGATCCGAGACAATGTCACTGTGTCGATGAATCAGTGCCTATATCTCAGTTTTTATCATTAATCGAGATTTATGTGAATTTCATTATTTCTTGGTGTGATGTTGAGTCAATAAATTTAAATAATTAAAAATATGGAGGGGAATTTATGAAAAAAGTTTTTTTACTTATCGTTGCAGCTATGGTCATGATTTTGGCAGCTTGTAGTTCGTCTAATGTGGAAAAGTCAGGATCTGACAAAAAGGAAGACGGAAAATTAACAATTGGAGTTACAACAGCTACATTACGTCATCAGTTTTTTATTGATATTGACAATGGGATGAAAAAAGCTGCTGAAGAAGCTGGAGTAGAATTATTAGTTAATGACCCTAACTTGGATTTAGCTAAGCAAGTATCTTCAATTGAAGATTATATGCAAAAAAAGGTAGATGCTTTAGTAGTTTTAGCGGTTGATAATGCTGGAGTTATTCCTGTAATTGAAGAAGCGAAAGATAAAGGAATTCCTATTATTACTGCAGATGCTGTTGTAGATAGTGAGAGTGTAGATACTTTTATCGGAACTGAAAATTATGAAGCTGGTAAACAATTAGGTGAGTATTTAAAAAACAAAGTTGAAGCAGATGGGAAAAAAGTAGAAGTCGCAGTTGTCACGCACGAGCAATCTTTCGTACAAAAACAAAGATTAGAAGGATTAAAAGAAGCGCTAAAAGGGTTTGATAAGGTTAAAATTCTAAACAGCCAACCAGGATACGATCGTCAAAAATCAATGGCTACAGTTGAAAATATCCTTCAAGCGAATCCGCATGTCGATTATATTTATGCTACTGCAGAGAACAGCGTTTTAGGTGCATTAGCAGCTCTTGAATCAGCTAACAACAAGCATACAAAAATTATTGGTTTTGATGTGACGGATGAGGCAGCAGAAGGAGTCCGTGAAGATTATATACTAGCAATGATACAGCAGCAACCATCTAAAATCGGTGAAGAATCTATTAAAGCAGCTCTTGAAGCAATTAATGGTAAGAAACTAGATAAAAATATTAGTGTTCCTGTCATTCTTATTGATAAAGAAAATGTCGATGAACATTTCAAAAAATAATCAGGGAGGTTTTTCTCCTTGATTTTAACTCCAAAAGAGAGGGGAGTTGTTTAATGAACTCACCAATAATCGAGTTGAAACATATTACAAAATCATTTTCTGGTGTAAAAGCCTTAACGGATGTTTCACTAACTGTTCATCCAGGTAGTGTTCATGCGCTTGTAGGTGAAAATGGTGCAGGAAAGTCCACTTTAATGAAAATATTAACTGGTGCTTATTCGAAATCTAGTGGTGAAATTTTTTATAAAGGTGAAAAAGTTGAGAATATGGATCCGAAGACTTCAAAGAAATTAGGGATTCATTGTATTTATCAAGAATTAAATGTAGCGAACTACTTAACTGTAGCAGAAAATGTGTTTCTAGGCAGTCAACCTGTAAACAAACTGGGTTTAATTGATTGGAAACAAATGAATCAAACCGCAAAAGAAATTTTTGCATCGCTTCAAATAAATTTAGATCCAAAGCAAATGGCTAAAGATATCAGTATTGCCCAAAAGCAAATGATCGAAATTGCACGTGCCATTTCTCAAGATGCAAAAATATTAATCATGGATGAACCAACATCTTCTTTATCAGAAAGAGAAACAGAGATATTGCTTTCATTAGTTACAGAATTAAAAAATAAAGGTGTTAGTATCCTGTACATTTCGCACAGGATGGATGAGATATTTAAAGTATGTGATACTGTAACCGTTTTAAGGGACGGGAAGTATATAAAATCTTTGCCTATGAGTGAAGTTAAGAATGTTGATTCCCTAGTCGAATTAATGGTTAATCGTAAAATGGAGAGTTACTTCAATAAAATTGAAGTTCCAATTGGTGAAACAATTCTTGAAGTACAAAACCTTTCAAAAACAGGAGTTCTTAATAATATCAACTTTAATCTGCGTTCTGGCGAAATTCTAGGTATTGCTGGACTGGTAGGTTCAGGACGAACAGAAATTGCCCAGGCATTATTCGGTATGCTTAAAAAGGATGCGGGAGAAATTCTTATTGATAATAAAAAGGTAGAAATTAAAGGGCCGAGTGATGCGATAAAGTTAGGTATCGGCTTTGTGACAGAAAACCGTAAAGAGACAGGGCTAGTTCTCAAACAAACTGTTAGAGATAACATTTCCCTACCGAATCTCAGAAAATATACTACGAATCTATTTATTAATAAGAAGGCAGAAAAGAAAGAATCGGAAGACTATAAGAAGAAATTAAATATTAAAACTAGATCAATAGAACAGACGATATCTACTTTAAGTGGAGGAAATCAACAAAAAGCAATCATCTCAAGGTGGATGATCCAAGAACCACGTATTCTCATTTTAGATGAGCCATGTCGCGGGGTGGATGTAGGGGCAAAAGCAGAAATCTTTGCACAAATTAGTAAACTTGCTGAGCAAGGAGTTGGGATTATCATGATATCTTCAGAAATAGCTGAGATCGTTGGAATGAGTGACCGGACAATCGTAATGAGGGAAGGTACTCTTGCGGGTGAACTGGAAAAAGATATGATTACCTCTGATAATATATTGAAATTAGCTTTTGGGGGTGGAATAAGTGCTTAAGAATAATTCAAGTAGCATCGAAATGAGTCAAAATAACAAAAATATAAACTGGAAAAATACTCTTTTCGTCATTTTTGACAAAGGGAGTACGACTATTGGACTTGCTCTTCTCTTTATTATTATGTCTATTATCACAACTGATTTTTTAACAGTTGACAACTTAGTCAATGTAATGCGCCAATCTTCAGTTCTATGCATTATGGCTGTAGCCATGACTTTCATTATTATTACAGGTGGGATTGATTTAAGTGCAGGGTCACAGCTGGCTGTTAGTGGAGTTGCTGTAAGTGGACTGATTGTTGCAGGTGTACCAATACCATTGGCAATACTCTTAACGATTATCATTGGTGGGCTAATTGGGTTATTCATGGGCACTGTTATTTCAACACAGAACATTCCGCCCTTCATTGTTACTTTAGCAATGTTGACCATTCTGAGCGGAATCGCATTTGTGTACACCGAAGGAACGCCAATCGTTGTTTCTGATGCTGTATTTCGTGAGATAGGACGAGGATTTATCGGTCCCATTCCAACTGCTATTGTGATTATGATTATTGTTGCGATTATTGGCCATTTATTATTATCGCATACACGCTTTGGAAGATATGTTTATACAATTGGAGACAATGAAGAAGCTGCTAGATTATGTGGAATAAATGTAAAACTAGTCAAAACAGGTGTTTATGCTTTTGGTGGGGCTATTATGGCGATTGCAGGTATTGTACTTGCTTCCCGTTTGTCATCAGGTTCTCCAAATGCAGGTACAGGTTCAGAATTAGATGCAATAGCCGCTGTTGTTTTAGGTGGGACAAATCTATTTGGAGGAGAAGGGAAAATTTCTGGAACCTTAATGGGAGTAGCGATTATTTCCATTCTGAACAACGGATTAAATTTATTAAATGTGTCTTCTTATAATCAGCTAATGATTAAAGGAGTAGTTATACTTTTAGCGGTTTGGTTAAATTCAATTAAAGCAAGAAGAAAGGCTAGCGTATAGGTGATGAATATGAGCGGTGGAGTATTTCCTGAAAAGAGATTCGTATTAGAAAATATATTTCATGTGAGTAAACCAATTATTGGAATGGTTCATTTAAAACCACTCCCAGGAGCACCTCATTATAAAGGTGAAAGCATTGATGAAATGATTGAATTTGCGCTGGAGGATGTACGTCGTTTGGAGGAAGGAGGGATCGATGGATTGCAAATAGAAAATGCATGGGATCTCCCTTTCCCGAAGCCTGAAGATTTTAGCTTCGAAACAGTTGCTGCTATGACTGCTGTCGGGGTAGAAATTGCAAAAGCTACAAAGCTCCCCCTTGGAGTCAATTGTTTAGCAAATGCAGTCATTCCAGCCATTGCCATTGCAAAAGCGTGTAAAGCTAAGTGGGTAAGATCGAACCAATGGGTAAATGCGTACGTTGCGAATGAAGGAATTGTAGAAGGTGCTTCAGCTAACGCAATGAGATATAAAGCAAATCTTTACGGTGATGATATTAAAATTATGGCTGATGTTCATGTGAAACATGGAAGTCATTCCATCGTGGCAGACCGCAGCCTTGCAGAACAAACGAGGGATAATGAGTTTTTCGATGCAGATATATTAATTGCGACAGGAAATAGAACAGGTGACGAAACTTCCTTAGATGAGCTTATAGGGATAAAAGAGAATGCTAGTTTACCGGTGATAATTGGCAGTGGGATGACTGAACAAAATGCAAAAAAAATTCTCTCCATAGCTGATGGAGCTATTGTCGGAAGTTCATTAAAAGAAAACGGAAATTGGTGGGAAAGAGTAGAGGTAGAAAGAGTTAAGAAGTTTATGGATGAAGTTCATTCACTCCGATAGATTAGAGGTCTTAATATGGTAAAGGTTGCTATACATGGTTTTATTAATATAGATATTATTGGCCTTGTAGATAAATTTACAGAAACCGATCAGGAGACCAAACTTAAGAACCTTCAATTAACCCCAGGTGGGTCAGCAGCGAATGTCGCTGTTGGACTCTCCCGTTTGGGGGAGGAGGTTTATTTTTTAGGTGCGATTGGTGATGATATCTATACGTCCTACCTTTTGGATAATTTAGAGAATACTAGACTAGATTATGTCCAAATAATTAGGGGCAAACCGTCAGGAACGGCAATGGCATTAGTAGATGGTTCTGGTTTAAGAACCATGTATACCTATCCAGGTGCGAATGTAAACTATAATCTTAAAAACGTGCCAAAGGAATTTTATGAGGAAATTACACATTTACATTTAAGTAGTCCATATCTAGAAGTCGCTGAATCATTCTTTCGATGGAAAGAGGAGAATATTGATCTGAAGATATCTTTAGATCCTAGTACTTTATTAACTAAGAAGGGCTTGTCTTATTTACTGCCCATACTGTCGAAAACAGATATTTTGTTTCTCAATCATTCTGAACTAAATGATTTGTTTCCAGAACAAGATATTGATTACTCCATTCGGAGGCTACACGAATTAGGTATCAAGCAAGTTTTTATTAAATTAGGTAAAGAGGGAGCTCTTTCAAGTGTTTTCTCAGGAGGAACTTACAAACGAATACAGCTACCCGCTCTACAGGTAGAAGCAATAGATTCAACTGGTTCAGGCGATGCTTTTGCAGTAGGTGCACTATATGGAATCATACGAGAATGGCCACAGGAGTTGATTTTACAGACAGGAATTAACTTAGGAGGTAGGGTAGTATCTCAGATTGGTTCTCGAAAAGGGCTGCCTTTTACACTTGAATAGGAGGGGAGTTATATTGGAATTAGAAAATGTATTTAAACAAATTGATGAGGATGATGCAATATTATTTTTACAATCATTAATTCAAATAAACACAATAAATCCACCTGGGATGGAAAAAGCACTAGCTGATTTAATAAGCCTTCGTTTAAGTGAATCTGGGTTATTGATCCATTCTGATGTTGTTGAGGAAGATAGAGAAAATTTAATTGTTTCATATTCTAGTGAAGATCAATTAACTAATAACTCAAAAACACTGATTTACAGTGGTCATTTTGACACTGTTCCCGTTGGAAATGTAGAATGGAATTTTCCTGTCTTTGAGGGCAAACAAGTAGAAAATCGAATATTCGGGCGTGGCTCCTCAGATATGAAAAGTGGAGTTGCTGCCATGATTTTAGCAATTGAATGTATACAAAAAGCAGGAATAAAATTGAGTGGAAACCTACAATTCATTGGAACGGTTGGGGAAGAAGTAAATTGTATTGGTGCTAGAGAAGTAGTTAAAAAAGGTCAAATTGACCAAGCTACAGCTATTGTAATTAGTGAACCTACCTCAAATCAGGTGGTTGTTGCACACAAAGGGGCACTTTGGCTTGAGATCTCTATGTTTGGTAAAACAGCTCACGGTTCAATGCCGTCTCATGGGATTAATGCAATATTGGCTATCAATCATTTTATAAATAAATTAAACAATTATGATCTTCGTTATGAACGTCATGATATTTTAGGCGATTCTACATTAAATATAGGAATGATTCAAGGCGGAGTAGGTCCTAACGTAGTGCCTGACCAGTGCAAAATTACCATTGATATTCGAACTGTACCAGGGCAAAATCATCAGGAAATTGTTGGGGAAATAAATGAACTCTTACAAAAAGTATCTGAGGAAATGAACGTTTCTTATAAAATTGATGTCATAAACAACTTAGTATCTGTATATACTGCGCCCGATCATCCATTTATTCATTTGGCTTTGGATAAAGCGCAATCATATTTGCAAAACGATCCCAATATAGGGGGAGTTAATTATTATACAGATGGGTCTATCTATAGGAATCATCTTCAAAATGTTCCAATATTAATCTGTGGACCAGGAGAGCCTACAGTGGCTCATCAGCCCGATGAATGGGTTGACATACAAAAATATCTAGACTCCATACGGTTTTATATTTCTCTCGCAATTAATTATTTAAAGTAGAAGAATATAAAACTCGAATTAAAGTGAAGTATATTTTGTACTCAAGAAGTATTAAGCGATATGAAAAAGAGTAATTGGATGGATAAAGATAAAGTTTGGCTGTTTTCACATACTTTGTTGCTTTTCAATCATTTTTACACTAATAACCCGGGTTGATTTCCGTTGCAGGTACTCGCTTTCCGCGGGCGGTCTCAGAAGCCTACTCAGTGCTTTGCACTTGCGGGGTCTCCCTCTACACGCTTTTCCCGCAGGAGTCTCGCACCTGTAACGAAGATCAACATCTGTTCGAATTGGTTTCTTGCAAAAAAACAACAATCTTTACGAAAAGAGCCTAAAGTTTTTAATAAGTGATAAGAGATTGGATGTTGCCGGTCTCCTTTATTTTCTATAGGTAAGAGATCATTGATGTACTCCTCTAATTACTATTAGGGGAGTTATCTGTTTTGTATTATTGGCAACATAACCTGCTAACAAGGACAATATTCCATCACGAAAGTTTTAATGGGGTATTAGAAAGTAAACCGAAAGTTGCTATTAGTTGGTCGGTTACCATCTGAAAGATCCTTTTTCACAGCAATATTCCATATCTATCCGTGGAACGTCTTGTGAAACGATTGTTCTGGGCGTCAAAGTGACAATAGATTTTGAAAGCGTTTTCGATTTTAGTTGACACGATCGACTTTTGAAATTATTCTATAAATACAGAATATACAGAAAATATAGAAATCATAGATGGATGAAAGTTGCAGGAGAGTGTTTATTATAAGCCACCGAAGGAGCAAACTTCAATAAGACCCTTGAAGCGAATCTCTCAGGTAGAAGAACTGCAGCTGGACACACCTCTGGAGAGAGCGTATGAATCGATACGTCACCAAAGGGGAAAGGCTCTATTGAGCTAAACTCTCAGGTAAAAGGACAGAGAAGGGCAGAGAAAAACACTGTTTTTCTCTGTCCTTTTTGTTGTGCCTGCATAATTTACACGTTCATCATCACTGTAGAGACATAGTTAGTTTAATGGATATTTAACCAAAAAGGAGTGGTTCACCATGGAAACAAGCTATAAAGGTAATAACAGAATGATGACGGGGATTGTGTTTGGGGTGCTTACTTATTGGCTTTTCTCACAGTCACTCATAAATGTGATGCCTGAAGTTCAGTTAGATATGGGCATTTCGATGGGACTTTTGAATACAGCAATTAGTTTATCCGGTTTATTTTCAGGCATGTTTATTGTAGCAGCTGGAGGAATATCTGATCGAATTGGACGCAAGAAAATTACAACTATTGGTTTACTATTAAATATAATTGGTTCACTTTGTCTCGTATTTGCACAGGAGACGGTTCTCTTAATTATTGGGCGTGTGATTCAAGGCATCTCGGCAGCGTGTATTATGCCTGCAACGATTGCTTTGGTGAAAACCTATTTTGACGGCCCAGACCGACAAAGAGCCATAAGTTACTGGTCTTTTGGATCTTGGGGCGGCATAGGCATTTGTTCATTAGCTGGAGGTTTAATTGCTACGTATATGGGATGGCGCTGGATCTTTATATTTTCCATTATTTTCACTTTACTATCTATGTTTTTGATTAAAGATGTACCAGAGAGTAAAGCGGAACAAAGCAATTCAGCAAAATTTGATTTTCCTGGCTTTGTTATCTTTTTATTAGTGATGGTCGCTTTGAATGTTGTCATTACACATGGAGATGCCTTCGGATGGACAAGCCCTCTTTCGTTAACGTTAATGGCTACCACTGTCATAGGTGGTTGGATATTTTTAAAACTTGTAAAAGGGAAATCTAACGGATTTATCGATCTATCTTTATTTAAAAATAAATATTTTACTGGGGCTACTGTGTCAAACTTTTTAATAAGTGGTGTAGCGGGAGCACTTATTGTTGCGAATACCTATGTTCAAATGGCAAGAGGATACAGTTCTTTTCAATCTGGGTTATTATCAATTGGCAATTTAGTTGCTACATTAGCGATGATTCGTATTGGTGAAAAAATATTACAACGAAGTGGTCCAAGAAAGCCGATGGTCATAGCTTGTCTTTTAGTGATCGTTGGAATTATCTTAATGACATTAACATTCTTACCAAATGCGATTTATTCCATTGTTGTATTTATTGGTTTTACCGTGTATGGGATTGGACTTGGCCTTTATGCGACACCATCTACGGATACAGCAGTAGACAATGTACCGGCAGCAAAAGCAGGAGAGGCAGCTGGTATTTATAAAATGTCTAGTACACTTGGAAACTCATTCGGATTAGCGATATCTGTTACTGTTTATAGTGTAGTTGAAAAGGCTGGAAATATGGAAGTGGCTGCAAGTATGGGGTTATTGACAAATGCTATTTTTGCTGGACTAGCTTTACTAGCTATAGTAGCTGCGATTCCAAAAAAAGGTGTCAGGGAATCAATGAAAGTGAGGAAAGCTTCTTAAATTACATTGAGTCATGCACCATAAAACAAGATAATGGTGGGGAAAAATGTAGTAATAGTGGTATATTGGAAATAAAGGTAGAAAGTAAATCTCATTTAGGCGTGTTACGATGAACCGTATATAAGTAACTGAGGTTATTAATTCGGGATCTTTTAAGGTGAATAAAGAAAAAGGACCGTTAAAAAGTAATTTCAACGGCCCTTTTATAATAAAATGGTGGTTTAATTTCGGATTAGATAATCGAATGAACCTAAGGCTGCATTCGCACCTGATCCCATCGAAATAATGATCTGCTTATATGGATTATTCGTGCAGTCTCCAGCAGCGAACACTCCAGGTATGTTCGTTGCTCCATGGTTATCTATAACGATCTCACCGATTCTATTACGTTCAACAGTCTCAGCTAACCATTCCGTATTTGGCACAAGTCCGATCTGAACAAATACTCCCGCCAATTCAATATGCTGAGCTTCCCCAGTCTCACGCTCAACGTAGGAAATACCGTTTACTTTATCAGTTCCAGTAATTTCTGTTGTTTGAACGTTCTTTAGGACAGTTACATTTGGCAGACTGTTAAGACGATCTTGCAGTACAGAATCAGCTTTAAGCTCAGGATTAAATTCAAGAACTGTTACATGTTTCACAATCCCAGCGAGATCAATTGCTGCCTCAATACCGGAATTTCCGCCACCAATAACGGCTACGTGTTTTCCTGCAAACAATGGACCATCACAATGTGGACAATATGCTACACCTTTATTCTTAAATTCATTTTCACCCGGAACACCAACATTGCGCCAACGAGCACCTGTTGAAAGGATGACGGTTTTGCTTTTTAGAACAGCTCCGTTTTCCAGTTCAATTTCGATGAGGTCTTTCTTTTCTAAACGTTTGGCACGCTGTAAATTCATCACATCAACGTTGTATTCTTTCACATGCTCCTCAAGACTTGCAGCGAGTTTCGGACCCTCAGTGTGTTTAACACTAATAAAGTTTTCAATCGAAGCAGTGTCTAAAATCTGACCGCCGAAGCGTTCCGCAACAATCCCTGTACGAATTCCTTTACGTGCAGCATAGATTGCCGCACTTGCACCCGCAGGTCCGCCTCCGACAACGAGTACATCGTAAGGATCTTTATCAGCAAACTCTGAGGCATCTGGGGCGTTCCCCATTTTCGCTAGAATTTCTTCTAGGGCCATTCGACCGCTTCCGAATGAATCGCCATTTAGGAATACAGTTGGTACGGCCATGATGTTTTTGCTTTCTACTTCCTCTTTGAATGCTGCACCGTCGATCATTGTATGAGTAATATTAGGATTAATAATGCTCATCAAGTTCAGTGCTTGGACAACATCCGGGCAGTTTTGGCAAGTCAGGCTAATGTAAGAATCAAAGTGATGTTCGCCTTTAATGCTTTTTACTTGATCAATGACTTTCTGATCAACTTTCGGCGCTCTACCACTTACTTGTAATAAAGCCAGGACTAATGATGTAAATTCGTGTCCTAAAGGGATACCAGCAAAAGTTACGCCAGTGTCTTCACCGATGCGATTTACACTAAAGCTTGGTGTTCTTTCTAACTGTGTTTTCTCAACTTTAATGTTGGATGACATGGTAGCTAATTCATCAACTAAAGCGAGCATGTCTTGTGAAATTTTATCGGAACCCGCACTAACTTTAAGGAGCACATCGCCCTCCATCATTTGCAGATATTGGGCTAATTGTGCTTTGATTTCTGCATCAAGTATCATGGATAATACTCCTTAAATTTTTCCTACAAGATCAAGGCTAGGTTTTAGTGTTGCAGCACCTTCTTGCCATTTTGCAGGACAAACTTCACCTGGGTTGTTGCGAACATATTGTGCGGCTTTGATTTTACTAACAAGAGTGCTTGCATCACGGCCGATACCACCTGCATTGATTTCAAGTGCTTGAACCACACCGTCTGGATCGATGATGAACGTACCGCGATCTGCAAGACCATCTTCCTCAATTAATACATCGAAGTTGCGAGAAATCTGATGTGAAGGGTCGCCAATCATAATGTATTGTAGTTTGTTAATTGTTTCTGATGAGTCGTGCCATGCTTTATGTGTGAAATGAGTGTCTGTTGAAACAGAATATACTTCAACACCAAGATCTTTTAGAGTAGCATATTGGTTTTGAAGATCTTCTAGCTCAGTTGGGCATACGAATGTAAAGTCTGCTGGGTAGAAGCAAACAACACTCCATTGTCCTTTTAAGTTTTGCTCGGTAACATCGATAAACTCGCCGTTACCGCTATTGTAAGCTGATGCGCTGAATGGTAGTATTTCTTTTCCAATTAAAGACATAATTAATCTTCCTCCTAGTATGTTCTTTAGAATTTATTAGTAGTTAGTTTAGACAATTAGTCAAACTTTAATAACCATTAATAATTCTAGTTCATGTTGATTATCATTATTTAACTATAATAATTCTAATTACATATTAATTATTATATAATATTTAATTGTTGTCAACAATAACACTCAACTTTATTATAACTGTATTGTTATAGCCTCTCCGCCTCGATAGCGGTAGCACCTATGGAATGATGGTCTAGATCTATAGGGGAAAATGATTTGGTAGAATAATTTAAATTTTCAATTATTATTATTTTTTCTCAATTAACAGACCTGGGTTAAAGGGATAGGGACATTGTCCCTATCCCCCTTTCAAAAAGCAAAACTTTTCTACGAGGGAAATCCAAAAAGGGACCACTTGTTGGTCTATATGTATAGATTCAGCATTAATATATTTGTTCTTTTACTACTACAATACCTATTTTAAAGCTGTTTTAAACACATAACTTACCTTGTTATAGTCCATTTTGTCTTCGTAAAATCGGTGTGCATCAGTCCGCTGTAATCCTGAAGATAAAGCAACGTTTTCGTAGTTCTTTTCTTTTGCCCATTCATGTACATGTGAAAGCAGTTTTTCACCATATCCATTTGAACGCTTATTAGCTTCTGTAACTAAATCACAGACCCAAATAAATCTGCCATAATAGAGAGTGATCATTGGCTGAAAACCGATAACTGCAACTATATCATTGCCATCGAATAAGGCAAACAGTTTATACTCCTCTTTTTCTTGTGCCTCTAAAACTAATTCAAGATAAGAATTTTCATTCAGATGTGTTCGTAACTGGCTCATTATTGGAAAGGCTTTAAGGAATTCATCCTGTGTTTGAAGTTCTTGAATGGCTAGAGTGCTCATAAAAAAACCACCTTTTATTATTTTTTGTAAATTGGACCTATCATAGCACAACTAAATGTTTTTTTGTGACAAATAGATGATTTCGAAGTGCCTAAAGGTGAAATTGTAAGATTATCAATTATTTAAGTAAAATAGTAGAGGGAGGCAATGTATGGAGTATAGCGCCTAAAAATTTGTTGACAACATCTAATTTTCCTGTGATAATAACTTTAATTAAATACTGGTACCTTTAATTCAGTCCCGTGAGGCTGACAAGGACAGCGGAAATAATGAACATTGCTTTGGTGGCCTTTGTATGTAGGTTACCCATGTTCATTGTGTAAAAAAAGCTTCTTGTCAGAAATGGCAAGAAGCTTTTTTTATTTCCTAATCTCCTAAAATAATCGAAGCTTTCTTCGGTACCAGTTTCTTATCAACTAACTTATAGGAGGAATTGGTATGAAAAAAGTAGATACAGAATTCTCGTTTCAGGCAGTGCCACAAGCAAATCGGAATGGGTTTTGGAAGATTCTTGCGGTGATGCTCTCACTTAGCTTTTTCTCAGCGAGCATGTGGTCTGGAGGAACATTAGGAACTGGATTGACATTTATACAGTTTATTTGGATCGTGTTAACAGGTAATTTGGTACTTGGGCTATATACAGGTGCATTGGCTCATATTGCAGCAAAGACGGGCTTATCAACTCATTTATTGACTCGATATGCATTTGGTGAAAAAGGTTCTTATTTATCTTCATTTTTACTAGCTTCAACTCAAGTAGGTTGGTTTGGTGTCGGTCTTGCCATGTTTGCTGTTCCTGTTGCAAAAGCAACAGGGGCCAATGTTTATTTGTTAATTGCGATTTTTGGAATATTAATGACCGTATCAGCTATCTTTGGGATGAAGACTTTGACTATACTAGGATTTGTTGCTGTTCCTGCCATTGCGATTTTCGGTAGTTATTCGATGACAGATGCAGCTGATGTGGCTGGGGGAATTCAAGGATTATTCGATTATGAACCGACACAGGCATTAGGGCTTTCAGCAGCATTAACGATTTGTATCGGCTCTTTTATTAGCGCTGGTACCCTTACGCCTGATTTTGCTCGGTTTTCTAAGACATCCCGCTCTGCTGTTAGTGCGAATGTGATTGCATTCTTTCTAGGGAATTCGCTTATGTTTTTATTTGGTGCAGTCGGAGCTATGGCTTACGGTAAAGCTGACATATCGGACGTGATGTTTTTACAAGGGTTAATGATACCTGCTATTATTGTTCTAGGTTTGAATATTTGGACAACGAATGATAGTGCGTTATATGCTTCAGGATTAGGTTTTTCTAACATTACGAAATTACCAAAACATAAAGTTGTTGTTTTCAATGGAATTGTTGGAACAATGACAGCAATGTGGCTTTATAACAATTTTGTTGGGTTTTTGACGATCTTAGGCTCCACTCTGCCATCGATTGGCGCTATTATATTAGCAGATTATTTTATAGTGAAGCGCAGAACATATCAACCATTCGAACAGATGAAGTTTAAAGCAGTAAATTGGGTTGCAATATTAGCATGGGTAGGCGGAGTAGCAGTCGCTAATTTAGTACCAGGCATTCCACCTATTAATGCGCTATTAGGGTCTGCAGCTATTTATGTAGTAATAATGAAATGTCTACCTCAGCATGGAGAAAAAGTGACGACTAAAATGTATGAAAAGGTGAGTTAATCAGTGATTATTAAAAACGCAAAACTTAGAGGAAAAGATGGACTTTGGCATTTATTTATAGAAGAAAATAAGATTCATAAAATTACGCAAATACTTGGTGATGTTGACGGAAAAGAAATCATCGATGTCGATGGCTCTCTTGTCCTGCCACCTTTTATTGAGCCACATATCCATCTAGATACAACGTTAACGGCGGGAGAACCAGAGTGGAATAAAAGTGGCACCTTATTTGAAGGAATTCAAAGATGGGCACAAAGAAAAGAAACGCTAACGATTGATGATGTAAAAACAAGATCAAAAACGGCTTTAAAATGGCAGATTGCTCAAGGAATTCAGCACGTCCGTACACATGTAGATGTAACAGATCCAGAATTAACGGCTTTAAAAGCGATGTTGGAAGTAAAGGAAGAAATGGCTCCCTATGTAGATCTTCAACTTGTTGCTTTTCCACAAGAAGGCATCCTTTCATATCCTAATGGGGAAGAATTGATGGAGGAAGCATTGAAAATGGGCGCCGATGTTGTAGGCGGCATTCCTCATTTTGAATTTACAAGAGAATACGGAGTAGAGTCGTTAAAAGTCGCTTTTGACCTTGCTGAAAAATATGATCGATTAGTTGACATCCACTGTGATGAAATAGATGATGAACAGTCTCGATTTGTAGAAGTTGTAGCTGCGGAGGCCTACAAACGTGGGATAGGTACTCGCACAACAGCGAGCCATACGACGGCAATGGGCTCTTATAATGATGCATATACGTATAAATTATTCCGCCTATTAAAACTTTCTTCTATTAATTTCGTATCAAATCCACTTGTGAATATTCACCTTCAGGGGAGATTTGATACGTATCCAAAACGAAGAGGTCTAACAAGGGTAAAAGAATTACAGGAAGCGGGACTAAATATATGCTTTGGCCACGATGATATTTTTGACCCATGGTATCCACTAGGAACAGGTAACATGCTTCAAGTATTGCATATGGGGATTCATGCTTCACAACTCATGGGCTATGATCAAATTGTAAATTCAATCGATTTAATCACTAAAAATAGTGCAAAAACGTTGCACATTGAAGAGAATTACGGAATCGAAGAAGGTAAACCAGCTAACTTCATCGTCTTATCTGCAGAAAACGAATATGAGGCGATTCGTAAGCAAGCGACAGTTCGATATTCCTTTAGAAATGGCAAGATGGTTGCTGAAACAAAACCAAGTGAAGCAACGATAACTTTAGATCAATTGGAAGAGAAGGTTACTTTTAATAGATAGAAGTTTTAGACACAACCTTAATAGGGTTGTGTCTTTTTACTGCATTAACCAGTAAATAAAACATAAAGAACCGAGAAATGGGCAGCTATTCGTATAAGTAGGGGACTAGAAAAATTAATTATAAGTTCAGTTAAACTATAAAACACGTTTTTGAAATGTTAAACTATTATTTTATGGTCATTCGCTTAAATCTTTATATAATTGGCGAGTACTTGTGGTACATAGTAAAGACTATTCATGGAGATACTTTGGTTATATTTAAATTTGAACGAAAAATATAGTTTGGAAAATATAATGGAAAGCTGTGTAATAGTCAATATTTTAGGAGGGTTACAGATGGATATGACGAATAATGATATCTTAATTCGATTAAGATATGCTCTAGATATAAAAGATACCGACATGGTCAAGATATTTAAACTTGGAGGCGTTGAGATAACAAAAGAAGAAGTGCAAAAGATGCTCATAAAATCAAAAGACAGCTATCATAATGATGTTGATTTTGATGAAGAGAATATACTGTGCGATAATTTCACGCTAGAGTCATTTTTAAATGGCCTGATTATTTTTAAAAGAGGAAAACAAGATCCAAAGCCAGGGCAACCTGAAAGGCCAGCCATGTCTATAACGGATGATAGAAGTGTTAATAATGTATTGTTAAAGAAATTGAAAATAGCATTAGCTTTAACAAGTGAAGATATGCTTGATATATTGGAAGTGGCTGGAGTCATTGTTTCAAAAGGGGAATTAAGCGCTATTCTAAGAAAAGAAGGCCATAAGAATTATAAAGCATGTGGCGATCGATACGCTAGGAATTTCTTAAAAGGACTCGCTTTAAAGTATAGGGACTCAATGGGACAAGGGGATTGAAATGAACCCAAAAGGTTAGACAAATATTTTATGTAGCTATAGAGGATTGTTCTCTGTATTGTACGGGAGCAATCCTTTAAGTTTTACTTGTATACGTTTGTGATTGTCATAGTGAATATATTTCTCTAGTTCCCTCTTAAAATGCTCTATACTTTCAAATTCCTGGAGATACAGTAATTCAGATTTTAATCCATGACTGCATGATCCAAAAAATTCCCCTTACGAGGCATGCTTTGTGTAATATAGTTTTCTTTTAGTAAGTGCTGGTACTTTGACATTCGATAATGTCAGCCATGGTCAGAATGGAGAATGTAAGACTTATAGATTGAAGGGGCCGCTAGTGCCACCGGCATATGATAAACATGGTCTTCTCTCGACTGAGAAGGCTATTTTACTATGATTTGTTTAAGGAGAAATGAGGTAAACATTAGATGTGAACTGGACATTCTACTCACAACAAAGATGAGCAATTTTATCTGATTCATTAATTGAACAAATCAATAATAAAGTAAGTTTCATCAATGCTAAGTAATCCGAAAAACTGTTGGACCATTGTTTTATAGTTGCTAGTATTAATTAATGGTGAGTAGGAGGATAATATATGGCTGATACTTACGCAAATTATAACGAGTTAGCTGCTGCTGAGGTAAAAGGAGTAGACTATGATATTCATTTCCATAGGGTGATTGGATCGAAAACCATCATTTTTACTCCGCATGGCGGCGGTATTGAACCAGGAACATCAGAATTGGTGAAGGCAGTAGCGAGTGGATTGTATAACTGGTATGAGTTTGAAGGGATGAAGCCTAGTAAAAACAGTGTGCTACACATCACTTCGATCCATTTCGACGAACCCTTAGTATTAAAAATGGTGGGTGAAGCGTCAAATGCTATGGCGTTACACGGATATGCTGATCTTTCGGTTAAACACACCCAAGTAGGTGGATTAGATGATCACCTTAGAGACAATGTGATAAGGGAACTTAAAATGGAAGGATTTTCGGCGGGGATAGCAAGTGGTGTATTATCAGGCATTAACCCTAACAGTATCACTAATCGCATATCTAGAGGTCAAGGTGTTCAATTAGAGATTAGTGCACTACAAAGAGGAGCGTTTTTTAAGAATGGTGATACTAGTCGTGCTAATCGTGTGAACATAACAGACGAATTTATAAAATATGTAAAAGCTTTACAGAAAGCCATGGGTTAACTAGTTTAAATAAATAAATGAACAAGAGTATATGTAATCATAGGATCGGGCTCTTCCTTCGACTTAAACATGCATCTCATTTGAGGTGCTTTTTTTGAAAAATTCGTATTTTAAAGTAAGAAAGTTATATGTTCTTAAGTAGGATGAGGAAAGTATTGCATCAAGCATTGCTAGCTAAAAAAATGTTGAATTTGGGTATAATTCCTTTTGTATCCAATAATAATTGTCGAAATAATGGAGGTGTCATATAAAAGAAGGAGTGAAGGTAATGTCCAAATGCCCGAAAACATGTTTAATTGTAGGAATCTTTTTACTATCGGTTTTCTTTTTTCAACCAGCCTTTGCAAATGCAGAATTAAGTATTTCAGAAACTGCCCAAAAATACCTCGGTGTTCCATACCTAACAGATGGTCAAGCTCCAGATCAGGGATTTAGCACAGGTGGATTTACTCGATATGTCTTTAAAGAAGCGAAGGAGATAGATTTACCTCCGTACCCAAAAGATCAATTCAAGCTCGGAGAAGTTGTAGAGAAGCATGATCTTCAACTTGGTGACCTCATCTTTTTTAAAGGAACAGATACGAATAATATCACAAGTGTGGGAATATTCAATGGAAATGATGAAGTCATTATTAGTTCTGTTTCAAAAGGTGTTATCATCACTAAACTTGCAGAGGGATCTTACTACGGTGATAGGTATATTAGTGCCAAACGAATCAATCCTACTAATCTTTATCAAATCAATCATCCTTTGTTAGTAGAAGCTATGAAATACGTTGGAGTTCATTACTCAAGCAATGGTAAGACGCCAGATAGAGGTTTTAGTTCAGCAGGCTTCGTTCACTATGTTTTTGGAAAATCTTTGAACCTTAAACTTCCTGAAAATGCTAGTGAACAGTGGAGCTTAGGTCAAAACGTATCCAAAGAAAATCTTCAGTCGGGGGACGTCCTTTTCTTCAAAAATAAGGATACAGGTGATATCACAACAACGGCTTTTTATCTAGGAAATGGGCTAATGATTTATAGTTCACCTTCAAAAGGGATTACAACGAGTGATTTTGCGCATTCTTCTTATTGGAATGATCGTTTTTATGGAGCGAAGCGAATAACAGAAATTCCCGATATTGACCGTAACGACCCCTTAATCTCTGAGGCGTTAAAGTATATGGGAGCTCCTTATCTTGAAGGCGGGAAAACACCAAAAGGATTCGATTGTTCTGGATTTACAAAGTATGTGTATGAAAAAGCGGTGGGGATTTATTTGCCTGAAGCCCCTGAACAGCAATGGGAACTAGGTACACCAGTTGAAAAAGAGAAGATTCAAGTAGGAGATCTCGTATTCTTTAAAGATACTCATCGTCCAGGTATTTCACATGTAGGAATCTATGCTGGAAACAATCAAATGATACACGCTTCAAGAACAGATACAGCAGAAGTGAGAACCAATTATCTGTCCAAAAATTTTTATACGGAAAAATTTGCAGGTATTAGACGAGTAAAAAATCTTAAAATTCCTAAGGATGTCCCAGTTGTTAACATAGCAATAGACCTACTAGCTGTTCCTTATCAATCAGGAGGAACATCTCTAGAAGGATTTGATACAGGTGGATTTGTCCAATATGTCTATAAACAAGTTGGTATAGAGTTACCTCGTTATGGAAAAGACATGCTTAAAATAGGAACAGAAGTGAAAGAAGAGAATTTAGAGCCAGGAGACCTTGTGTTCTTTGAATCCAACAGCATTATCCCTTCCATCTATATCGGCAATGGGCAAATTGCAGTAGTATCAAGCCAAGGAGTTCGAATTGTAAATTATAAAGTGAGTTCGTATTGGAGGCCGATTTACCATAGTGCAAAACGGGTTTTATAGCTTCATATTCTTTGGACTGAAGATTTATGTTACTTATTACTATAGCCATAATCTTTCAGGACCTTATTCTTAAGATAGTACTCATACCTTACGCACAAAGTGAAGAGCCATTGATAAGGCTCTTTTTTTTTACAAGTAGTAAATAGTACTACATATATGTTGTTATAAATGGAAAATAAAGGTGATTACCATGGCGATTGTTCTATTTTAGATGTGTTTCTTCTTATTAATATATACTTTGGTTCTCAACGAACTATCTTACCTTCCAACTAGTGATTTTTAAGGTACCTGCCAATAGCTTTTCCAACTGTATAATTGATTTATTTCCATTGATAAGTTCAAAAATTTTATGATCGAAAACATAAAGAATGGTCGGTTTATCTGCTTTAGTCGTTATTACTTACATATAAAATTAGGTTCAAAGGCTTGGAAAATAAGGCCATATGTTTAATTTAAAGTAGCGTCTGCCCTAGGATATTTTGGTATTCTGGAAAAAGTTAATAATACAAAATTACTATTACTCAGTATACAGTTTGAGAGCAGTGGGCTTAAAGAACCTTCTAGAAAGAAGGTTTTGAGTCTCCCGTTAAAAAGTCTATCCATCTTAAATACCATATTCGGGGATTTCTAGAAATGACTCAACAATCGAAACGTCTATGCGCTGGAATTTACAAATCTATGGCAAGTTATGAGTAACTTAAAGTGCTTAAAGTATGCTATTGGGATTTAATGGTATTAAAGTAATCTATACCTATAGTTAATATCTCCTCAATTTATAAAAATTGTTGAAACAAGTTTATATGTATGTTTAGAATTGTAGATGGTTTGTTAAAAGTGTTGGCCACATCGTGTCAGACAGAAATGAAATAAGCTAGCTTGATAATTGCCTAATAGTGAGGTTAATAGACCTATAGATCATTTCTTGTAGTGCTTGTGATACATCTTTAGATACAAAATAATGATCAAACGAACTAAGATTAGGGTTAGAAACCAGTGTCGACAGTACATTAACGTGTGCTAAATCTTAAGTACGCGCTCTTATATTACAAAAATAGTATTTATTACCTGAATTATGTAATGTTGCCAAAATATGTTGAATATTGCTTACTTTTATATGTAGAATTTACGTATGATAGATCTATCGATCAGAAGGAAGAGAAAAAAATTTGCCAAGTTGACTGTGATTACATATAAAAAAATTTGGATTTAATGTCAGAGAATACCCAATAATAGCTAGTGGAATTTCTATGCATCGCATATTTAACAGGCTTATGGATTACCAAAACGCTTGTGGGGAAGAAATTTTAGATACATACTCAGCGATGAAAATAGATTTTTTGAATAAGACTAAATTAACCTTTAAGAACACAGGTTAATTTAGAATGAGGTAGCATATCCGTAGTACATTACCATTAGCTAAATCTTAAATAATAATCATGGCTTAAGAATATTAAAAAAATGTAATGTAAATCGAAATGATTACTATTTATTCAGTGGTTAATTCTGAAAAGGATTAAAAAATACTAAATATAGTTTTAATTTACATAAATATACAATTGTGTAAAAGTGTGTTTAAATGTGTCTGCCGTATGTATAAATTATGTGAGGTAGGTGATTCACTTAAATTATTGTACACATTGTCATTGAAGATGGTATTTCAGTCGGAAGTAATTTAATGAGTTAGCCAAGATTACAAAGTTGAGGTTAATGAGGTGATTCAGGAAGAATAGAGAAGCTTAAGTTTTTGGAAGTTATTATATTATTTTTCGGGTCTAGGAGGATTTAAATCAGAATGAGTTTAATCATTGGGCTGAGTATGTTACTTTTAATAATCGGAATTATTGAAAAAAATAGGCATAAAAAGCACTTAAATTCACTTCCAATTAGAATAAATGTTAATGGTATTCGTGGTAAATCTACGGTGACACGTTTGATTACTGCTGTTTTAGTGGAAGCAGGCTATAAGACTGTAGGGAAAACTACTGGGACATCGGCACGAATGATGTATTGGAATACGAAAGAAGAAACTCCAATTAAAAGAAGGCTAGAAGGTCCAAATATTCGAGAACAGAAAATGATTGTCGAACATGCTTCAAAATTAGGTGCTGAAGTACTGGTAAGTGAATGTATGGCAGTTAATCCGGATTATCAAATTATATTTCAGGAACAACTGCTACAGGCTAATATCGGAGTAATTGTAAATATATTAGAAGACCATATGGATGTAATGGGACCAACGTTAGATGAAGTAGCTGAAGCTTTTACAGCGACAATCCCGTATAATGGCCACTTGATCGTCAATGAAAGTCCGTATGTGAGTTATTTCAGAGAGATAGCAGAGAAGAGAAATACGAAGGTTATCGTATGTGATGTCTCTAGAATCCCAGAAGATTACCTATTGCAATTTGAATATATGGTGTTTCCAGAGAATGCAGCCTTGGCTTTAGCGGTAGCCGAAGCTTTGGAGATTGATGAGATGACAGCTTTTCTAGGGATGTTGAAAGCAAATCCAGATCCAGGTTCAATGACTATATTACCGATAGGGGATAAACTGAAGCCTTCGTATTTGGTTAACGGATTTGCAGCGAACGATGCAACATCTACCTTGAATATTTGGAAAAGGGTTGAAGAGTTGAATTATCCAACGAATAACCCAGTTGTAATTATGAATTGCAGAGCAGATAGAGTAGACAGAACGGAACAATTTGCAAAAGATGTATTACCTTATATTAAAATGGACGCCCTTGTCTTAATTGGTGAGACAACTAGTCCAATCTATGATGAATATGAATTAGGAAATATTCAAGCAGAGAGAGTATATGATCTCGAAGGATATACTACTGATAATATCGCAACGATATTAAATGAGTATTTAAGTGATCGTGTGATCTATGGGGTTGGGAATATCCATGGAGCAGCCGAACCTTTGATTGAACACTTAGAAAAGAGCAAAGTTAATTCTATAGAAGATTACCAAGATAATAAAATCAAAGAATATGTAACAACGTAGGAGGAAGAAGAGTGGAAGTATATATAGCACTTGTTGTTGGAGTTATTCTAAGTTTATTTTATGCAGAAAAAACAGGCGTAATTCCTGCAGGATTGGTTGTACCTGGTTATCTAGCTCTAGTTTTTACCAGTCCACTATTTCTTTTAGTCACACTATTGATTAGTTTATTGACTTTTTTGATTGTAACAAAAGTTGTGACCAGATTTACCATTTTATATGGAAGACGCAAATTTACGGCAATGTTAACAGTAGGGATATTATTAAAACTTACTTTTGATTATTTTTATTCACTAGCGGTACCAATCGAAGTCGTAGGATTAGCAGCAATTGGTGTTATTGTACCTGGTTTAATTGCAAATACAATTCAAAAGCAAGGTGTTTTTCCTACGCTAAGTAGTACATTGCTACTAACTGCATCGACATTTTGTATTGTATTGACGTATAAAATACTTTTCTAAAAGGAGATTAATTATCCAATGAGAGCAGAAAGTAAAAAAATGACTTTTTCGCAATGGGTTTTAAAAACGATTAAATGGCATAAAAAAAGAAGTACGCAACATGCTATTATTTTGCTTATTTTAATTTCTGGAATTTTAATTTTTGTGATGTGATCTTATGAAACGTATTTTCTGGTGGGGGTTCATTGTCCTAGCTGTTTTGTTAACAGTTTGGATAATGAACTTTTCCCGTTTAAATGAAATCAAAAAAGAAGAACCAATATCTGTGGAATTTGATCAAAGCAGCGATGAATTGGCAGAACCAAAAGGAGAAAGCAGTGAAGAAAATCAAGGTTATGGTGTATCTGCTGATAATGACTTAGCGGTGAAGATAGGAATGTTAGTACTTGAAAAGGGAGGAAATGCAGTCGACGCAGCTGTGGCTGTTTCGTATGCATTAGGTGTGGTCGAACCTTATGGTTCAGGACTTGGTGGCGGTGGTGAAATGATTATTCATGAGGGAAAAGGGGAAAAACCAATTGTATATGACTATTATACGCTTTCAACGTCAGATACGCTGCCTTCAAGTGGAACAGGGATCATGGGATTTGTCAAAGGAATGGAAAAAGTTCATAAGCAATTGGGAACGGTTGAAATGGAACGATTAATTGAACCTTCGATACAGCTGGCAGAGAAAGGTTTTGATGTTTCAAAAACGTTGCATGAAAGATTGAAAGGTGCGTCTTATCGAATTAACAAGGATGAAGTACCTCATTTTTTCCCGAATGGAAAAGCGATACAGACTGGTGAGAGGCTTCGTCAAAAAGAATTAGCAAATACGCTTCGTATCATTCAAAAAGAAGGTGCAAAGGGATTTTATGAGGGGGAAATAGCTGAACATATTCATGATCATGTAAAAACGATTAACTTAAGTGATTTAAAAAGTTATGAGGCAGAAAGGAAAAAACCTATAAAATTCAAATTTGATAAATTTGACATTTATTCAACGGCTCCTCCTTCTGGTAGTGTAATGCTGGCTCAATCATTACAAATGGTAGACGAGATGGAGTTTGAGAAAGAAATGAGCCAAGACGAGTATATTTATAAATTGGGGATTATTAATCGTAAGAGTTACCGTGATCGAATCGCCCATGTAGGTGATCCGAATTTCGTGGATATGGACTTGGAAAAATTGATATCAAAAGAGTATAGTGAAAAACTAGTATCCGACATTTCCGAAGGAGGCTATAAATCGAAACTGGATTCAAAGGCCGAAAAAGAAGAACATTCTGATACGACCCATTTTGTAATCGTCGATAAAAGTGGAATGATGGTTTCCGTAACGAATACATTAAGTAACTTTTTTGGATCAGGTAAATATATGGATGGATTCTTTTTGAATAACCAACTGAAAAACTTTAGTGAGCATGAAAAATCTCCAAATCGTATTCAGGAAGGGAAAAGACCTGTTAGCCACATTGCTCCAACAATTATAGTCAAAGATGGAAAACCCGTGATGGGAATTGGAAGTGCAGGCGGTAGCCGTATTCCTTCGGTGATTACACAGGTATTGGTTCAAAATATAAAATACGATGAAACCATACAAAATGCAATTGATCACCCGCGCTTCTTTATGGAAGTAAATGAAGATGTAATTGTGGTTGAGGGCGAACTTTCGTCTAAAGTAAAGAAAAAATTGCGGAAATTGGGCTTTAAAGTCGTCGAAGAAAAGTCCTCACTCCCCTTTGGAAGTGTTCAAAGTTTAGTTGTTGATGATGGTGTAGTGTATGGGGGAGCAGATTATCGAAGGGAAGGCGCATGGAACGTTAATAATATAATAGATTAATAATATGAGTCATAGGGATAGGTACCTGCCCTGTCCCTATGTCCCTGTTGACCCTTAAACTAATCTCTGTTATAAGATTTACACTTCAAAATCTTTAATCTTAGCAGTTGGACTTAACACATCCTCTGGTTTAAACGCTTCTAATGACTCCCCGTTTATTACTTTGTTAGGCCAATCATGGTTAGCCAATGCCCCCTTACCCAAGGCAATCACATCGGCGTCCCTTTTTTCAATAATTTTCCTCGCTCTTTCAGGATCTTCCAATTGTCCATTAGTTATTATAGGCAGTTTCCCATATTTTTTCGCAAGAGATGCGAGTGATGCTTCGCTTGTATCAAATGCAGGCTTCCATGCTTCATATTCCGTAACATGGATATAGTCAAGACCGGCTTTTCCTAGTTGACCAAAGATGATTTCAGCATCTTGTTCTTTTCCTGCCCACTTATGTGTGTAATCATTTACTTTCGCTTGTGAAATTCTTATACCAATGGTGAAGTCCTTTCCAACTGCTTCCCGAACAGCTTCAGAGACTTCCACTAATAAACGAACTCGGTTTTCCGTAGAACCTCCGTATTTATCTGTACGCTGATTTGTATAATCAGTAAGGAACTCATCTAGTAAATAGCCATTTGCTCCATGAATTTCAACCCCATCAAATCCGACTGATTGAGCACGTTTTGCCGCATTGACAAACCCGATTACAACTTCTGAGATTTCTTCTTTTGTCGCTTCTCTTGGTGTTGGGTATGGACCTTCTCCTAAATAAAATGTTAATTGCTCTCCTTTTGGTTGAATAGCTGAAGGTGCAATGGTTTCTTGAGCAAAACGGTTCCCTTGAGAAAGAGAACCTGTATGCTGTAATTGCATAAAGATTTTCGTCCCTGCTTGATGGACGGAGTCTACAACTTTCTTCCATGCTTGGGCTTGTTCATTGAAGGCAATACCCGGTTGATTAAAATATGTTTGGCTATATTTGTCATCAATATAAGTCCCTTCTGTAATGATAAGCCCAAACCCACCTCGGGCAAAAGATGTGTAGTACGATACCATCTGATCGGTGACTAATCCTTCAGATGTTGCACTGATACGTGTCATTGGTGCAACTCCTACACGATTATTTAATGTTGTATAACCTAGTGAAACAGACTCAAATATCAATTTGGTATCTGTCATTATCTAAGCACCTCTTTTGTGTATTTATTATATTTTTCCCTATTTGAAAGATTTGAACCTGTATACTAGCTTAATTGTAAATCCTTATTATAGTTTAGTAAAATAGATAATACAGAACTATTAGTTCGATAAAAATGAACTAAAGGAGGATATCGTTATTTATGGAGCTTCGTCATCTTATAACACTCAAAACAATTGTTGATAAAGGAGGATTTAAAAAAGCTGCTGAACATCTAGGGTATGCACAGTCTTCTATCACAACTCATATTAAAGAATTAGAGGAAGAAGTAGGTAAACCATTATTTGATCGGCTAGGTAAAAAAGTTATTTTAACCCATTATGGACAGAGGTTTCTTCCATATGCCGTTAAAATCATTGAATTGTATTCTCAAGCGTTAAACATGGATGAAGAACCTGCAGGAGATCTTACTCTTGGTATATCAGAATCGCTAACAATTTGTCGGGTCCCTTCTATGCTTCTGGAATATAAAAAATCTTACCCTAAAGTTAACATAGCACTTAAATCTCTGGATCATTATGATATTACAAGAAGTCTGCAAAACGGAGACATCGACTTGGCATTAGTATTAGAAAAAGATGATTGGTTTCTACCTGAGCTTCATTGCGAAAAGCTGAAAGGAGAAAGAATGGTTTTGATTAGCCCACCAGAAAAAGAAGTTGATACGAGAACAGTTCTTTATACAGAGAGAACATGCAGTTATAAGTCAGTGTTTGAGGAGTATATTCGGTATAAACAGATGGATGTTAAAGAGAGTTTAGACTTTCAAAGCATAGAAGCGATTAAGCAGTGTGTTCGAAGTGGTTTAGGTATTTCACTGGTGCCTTACTTTTCGGTGAAAGAAGAAATAGAAAGCGATAAACTAAAAGGAGAAGAAGTTGAACCGGAACATCCGGCAATTTCTACATTTCTTGCGTATCATAAAGATAAATGGCTTTCTCCATCCATGAATAGCATGATTTCTTTAATTAGAAACCATGCTGAAAATTGGGTCTAACAAGTCTTAAGCAAATTAGGGGTATATTTCTTCATAGGATAGGATACCTTTTTATATTTTTTAAAGGCTCTTTTCGTAAAGATTGTTGTTTTTAGCAAGAAACCAATTAACAGATGTTGATTGTAGTGGAAGGTGCGAGACTCCTGCGGGAAAAGCGTGTTGAGGGAGACCCCGCAAGTGCAAAGCACTGAGGAGGCTTCTGAGACCGCCCGCGGAAAGCGAGTACCTGCAACGGAAATCAACCCGGGTTATTAGTGTAAAAATGATTGAAAAGCAACAAAGTATGTGAAAACAGCCTTTTTAAAAGGAAAAGTGAAGAAAAAAAGACTTAAGAAGAAACCTTGTTAAAGAATAATGTTGATTTTTATAATAAATATAGGGAACTCCCAAAAACGGAGTCCCCTTGTTTAATTAAATCTCCCGATTGTTGGAAAATTACTTTGAGTTCTTGTAATAAATTAAGTGGTCTGTCCACTCATCATATTCGTCTATAAAACCTTTCCGAATACATTCGAATTCCATACCTATACCTTCTGCTAATTTTATAGAAGGTATATTATCAATGTTAATATGAGCTACTATACGGAATTTCAAATGTTGAAACGCAATGTTAAGAGCTTCTTTTACTGCTTCTTTGCCGTAACCTTTTTTCCAATACTGATTATGGATGGTATATCCTATCCTTCCCCATTGGAAATCATCTCTTGCAAGGTTGAAAAATCAACCATTCCTAAATGTGTTCCATCTTCTTTTCTAAACACACTAAATACGTGAGCAGTATCTGTAAGTGCTAACTCTTGATGTTTATCTACCAGATTATGAAACCACTCTTAGGAAGATAAAGATTTAGCAAAGAACTCTTTCAGGCGGTATTGATCTGCTGTATATCTAGGATGATGTCCTTCAATGCCATTCTTAACAACTCACTCTCGTCCTATTTTACGTCCATTATAGAACAAAAGTGTTCGATTTATTCAAATATCAACAGAGTTAGTTTAAGTAAAAAGATTCAATGTATTTTTGTCCATCCAATCATGTATTTCTAGCAATCCATCAGTTGAGATTAATAGTACGTTTCTAAATAGTTCAAATATAAAAAGTGAATATCAGGGAACTATATCATTAAATGCCGGTTTAAAGGGGGCAAGTTGATGAAGAAAATAATACTATTGTTCATACTGATATTCGGGATATTAAATCTTTCTCAGATATTTGTTTACGCTGACAGTGAACAAAATAAAGAGTTCATACAAATAGTTAAAGAGTTTATACCGTCAAACTCATTACTGGTAAGTCCTGAAAACCCTTTGTCAACACAACCAATTCAACAATATGACTTTAACCAAGATGGCCAGAAAGAAATCATTATTACATATGAAATAAAAGCAAAAGACCAGCCATCGCCTTCTCAGTACGGGGTCATTTTATTAAAAAAGGAGCAGAAAAGTTGGATAAAAATTTGGGAGACAGAAAGAGAAGCAGTGGGGTTGCACTTTTCAGGTTTCGCAGATATTACTGGTGATGGAATCAATGAATATTTATTCGGTTGGACAATTGGTGCTTCAGCAGGAAACCAACTTGAAATTTTTAAGTGGACTGATCATTCATTTAAAATGATAGCTAAGGTTCCTTATCATAAATTAGACCTATTGAATGAAAATAAAAAAGTAGCTTTAGCAGTTTGGCAACGGTATATAGCTGATACTTATTTTGTGGATGTACTAACATGGAATGGTGAAAAGTTGATTCTTAATGCAGAATTATATTCTAGATATTATCCTAAAATTAAAAGGTTTTTTGACGCTAAGATTTCAAAAATGGATGCGTGGTTTTATTGGTATTGCCTTGCAGATGCTCAACTAAAAGCAAATTTATTAGACGAAGCCTCAGACTCTATTCAGAAAGGGAGCATGTTAGCAAAAAAATTATCAATGCCTGATGTAATACAAAACTTTAAAGAATTAAGTAAAAGACTTAAAGAAAAGAAAATATCACACCGTTGAACTAAAGAGTGTAATTCTTTAATAGTAAGTTTATTTTTTTTTAGTAAATAAAGCGTCCTCAAATATTTCCTTTCTTAGATGTCCAATGGGACAGATTCCTGTTTCTATGTCCCCGGCGTGCTAAGCTAACCGGCAAAGTACGTGATGTCGTGGCTTTAGATCTTAATATATGAGACTGTTGCAGATATTCCAATTTTTAATCGTTTTCTTTAGTTGAATAAACGAGATCTGATGGTGGTTTATATCAATGCTTAAGCAAAACAATTAAAGTAAAAAAATTCATACAAGTCATTTTTTTAAAGCAAGCTAGATGTTAGCTAGTGATACAAAACTCATTTGCAATCATAAATCGCAAATGAGTTTTTATGCTATTCTGAAGCGGATCTTGTTTGTTTAAAAGAAAATCTTGAACTGGAGTTATTTGAATTATGTTAATATATTATTCTGTTTGTAAACGTTTTTAATAATTTGCTTATTTCTAAGGTTAGTAATGGTAAATTTTTAAATTGACATCGTAATATTTATAATTATATAATAATTTCAGTAAATCAATACACCTCGCTTTTTATGATTGTGAGGTAGAGGCGCGATATTTATTAGTGCTTAGTGGAGTCCGAGAAGACGAAGAAGCTAAGCAGAAGGAAATATCGCCGAAGTATATAATGAGTTCTCGCCATTATGTGCTGGGTCTGTAATGAATAATTACAGGACTGTCTTAATAAGTTTCCCAACTTATTAAGATGTGCTATCTCTCAGATGAGATAAAAGGGTGAGGAATTTGGAATGGCTACATCGATTTCCGGGTTCTTTCTCGGAAGGTATATAGTCTTTTTTTATTGCCTTTAAGAGATTCCTTTAGCATATAGGGGAATCTCTTTTTTTGTGGAAAAGGGCGGGGCTTCAAAAATATTTGCTCCGCACCACCACTTTCGTAAGGTAATACAATTTGAGAACCTGAACCTTTTTCATCGTTTAAGTTAGGATACGAGGCTCACAAATATTTTGTATTGAAAAAAATGAATATAGCTTATGAAGCTATTATGGAGGAAATGATTATGGACAAACACCAAACTCTTTATTACGAATTTATTCCGACTGGCGAAGCTAGAATGAAATTAGACCCAGCAAAAACTGCACTTTTAGTTGTTGATATGCAGAATCAATTTATTAGCCGTGATGGGCTAGATGCTCAAGTTGCACGTGAAAAGGGAATGTTCGATAAGTGGGAATATTTCTATGACCGTATTGATAACGTAGCAATTCCAAACAATAAAAAACTATTAGACTTTTTCCGTGCCAATCAATTAGAAGTAACTTTCGGACGGATTGCTTGTCATCATAAGAATGGACGTGATCGTTCTCCTGTACAACGTCGTCCAGGTTGGAACAATATTTTATTACCAATCGGTGATCCGGGTGCAGAAATGGTAGATGAATTAAAACCATTAGAAGATGAAATCGTGGTAAATAAAACGACAGATAGCGTTTTAAGTGGTACAAACTATGAGTTTTTACTTCGTAACATGGGCATTGAAACAGTTGTCTGTACTGGTGTTGTAACAGACCAATGTGTTGCCTCAACTGTACGTAGCTTAGCAGATGCGGGTTTTGAAGTGATTTTAGTAGAAGATGCTTGTGCAGCAGCGACACAACAATTACATGATGCAGAAATCATGATCATGAATCAAATTTATTGCCAAGTCATGAGCACAGATGAAACCATTCAATTCATTTCAGAGGAAATTGAACAACTTACTGTCGTTCAAAAATAGAGAGGAAGCTTTTTAGATGAGTCAAGGACAAAGTAATGTAAATCAAGACAGTGCTGCTCCTCATTTTAAGCGTGTCCTAACACTGAAGGACTTGGTGATTTATGGCATCGCCTTTATGACGCCAATAGCTCCTGCTTATATATATGGTTATGCAGCACAGTCGACTGGCGGTATGTTGCCGTTAGCTTATTTAATCGCGATGGTTGCGATGATGTTTTCGGCATATAGCTATGGCAGGATGGCCGCAGCGTTTCCAGTTTCCGGGTCAACGTATACGTATACACAACGTGCGATCAATCCGCATTTGGGATTTTTTGCCGGTTGGGCCATGTTTATGGACTATGTATTAGTGCCTTTAATCGTCTTTATGGTTGGTGCTTCCTATGCTAATGCATTAATTCCATCCATTCCATATTGGGTTTGGGTATTCATTATTGCTGTGATTATTACGGTAATAAATATTCTTGGAATTGAAATGGCGGCAAAAACGAACCAAATTCTAGTATTATTTATGGGAATTGTTGTTGTCATCTTCGTTATTTTTTGTGTAAAGTCGATTATGGGAGAAGGCGGTGCATCTGCTTTAGTATCGATCACTCCGTTCTTTAATAACGAAACATTTGTGACGACGGCAATCATTTCAGGTGCAGCGATGGCATGTTTCTCATTTTTAGGATTTGATTCGATTACAACATTATCGGAAGAATCGGTGAATCCCAAAAATGATATTTGGAAAGCAGCCATTCTTTCTTGTTTAATCGGTGGGGTTATATTTATCGTGCAAGCGTATATTGCTCAGCTAGTATGGCCAGATGTGAATAACTTTAGCTCAGCCGATACGGCATTATTTGATATAGCGAATGTAGCAGGTGGTGCAGTGCTTGTAACACTCTATACAGTAGCGATTATCGTATCAACTTTTACAGCTGGTTTAACAGGTCAGGCAAGTGCTTCACGGTTAATGTTTAGTATGGGACGTGATGAAGTCCTGCCGAAAAAATTCTTTACACATTTACATCCTAAATATAAAACACCTATCTACAATATATTATTAATGTGCAGCATTAGTATTGCTGGAGCACTTTTCTTATCAATCGATTTTGTTGCCGAATTAATGAGCTTTGGCGGTTTAACTGGCTTTATGTTTGTTAACTTATCAGTCATTGTGTATTATTATTTCCGTAAAAAAGAGAAGAAATTTGTCCGTTATTTATTAATTCCGGGCCTAGGTTTCTTAATCTGTTTCTACCTATTTATTAATTTGTCACCAATGACGTTGAAAGTAGGCTTTATATGGATGGCCATTGGGGTTGTCTATGCACTTATTACAACAAAAGGATTTAGAAAGCTACCTCCAAGTCTTATCGATTTGTAATTGGTCAGATTAATACTTTATTTATAGATAGTTTGTAAGGCATGAGCTCGGTATTATTACTTGAGTTCATGCCTTTTCATTTTGTTTTTATCACTAGCATAGGACTTACTGTCCCTATGTTCCTTCTAGATAAATAACACTTTGTCCCATTCGAATTTCAATTTATACCATACAAATATAAAAGTAAGATATTTTAATAGAAGACTGGAGGTATGATTTTTCCACGACTGCAAAATACCGGGACATGATCCATACAGAGGTTATGAAATTATGGAATCACGGGAGACATCGTCTTTCCCTAAGCTATGCATAAAGATGATAGGGATCTAAGAATACCTAATATTAGTTTCATAGGTAAAGGAGGGGAAAGTAGTGAAATGTATAAAGGAAATTAAAGGTAAATTTTATTTAATCGATACAATTTTGGGGAAACCCGTTAAAGTTGAAATTTCAGCTGATATAGCTGAAGCCTTAAAATCAGTAGGTATACCACTTTGTAACGACTAAAGTATTAGGAAAGGGATATTGTTCTGTTAATATTTCATTTCATAGATTTGTTTAATGGGACAGTTCACCTATGTCCCTTTTTTGAATTATTAGTTATTTTCATTATAAAACATTTACTGTATTGGATTGATATGGTAAATTTATTGTAGAATTTACTTATTATTTTAAAAATTTAAAAGATAGATTTTTAAAATATGTAGGTGCAAAGACACGAGTTTAAGTCAGAAATAGTTAAGTCATCTGGGTGCAAAAATCTTTGTTATCTTCTAAAAGTTCTATTGAAGTAAATGTCATTCTAATTGGGTTTTGTGCATTGTTAAAGATGCTACACCCCATAAAACTTACTCGACATTTAAATAGCTTATAGAAAAATAATTTAAGACTACTCAGTGAATGGTTAGTCTTTTTTTGTGTCAAAAAATATAGTCTGCTTAGTATACTCTAAGCTCTATGAAAATGAATTTGTATATTAAAAATTGGACTTTAAAAACGTGTGAACAGGGTATTGGTTCACTAGATGCAGTTATTTTTATTTAATCTAGAGATAATTTCTGATAAAGGAGAGATATTACTATGCGTATTTTGTTTATCACAACCTCACACAACAGTCTTAGTCAGAGAGCTTTTGTAGAACTCACAGATCGGGGACATGAGGTTTTCGTTCAATTAGCCGGCAGTGAAGATCAAATGATAGAAGCTGTTACTCAATTTAGCCCTCAATTAATTATTGCTCCTTTCTTAAAAACGGCTATTCCGGAATTAATATGGAGAAGTCATGTGTGCATTATTGTTCACCCTGGAATCAAAGGAGATAGAGGGCCATCATCTTTGGATTGGGCGATTATGGACGACGAAACACAATGGGGAGTTACATTGCTTCAGGCGGATGCGGAAATGGATGCCGGTGACATTTGGTCTAGTCAAAACTTTGTCATGACTAAAGCTACTAAAAGTAACATCTATCGTCATGAAGTCACACAAGCAGCTATTAAAGGGTTATTAGATGTGATAGAAAAGGTTGAACTAGGAACTTTTATCCCGGAACCACTTGATTATAGCAAAAAAGAAGTTAAGGGAACACTTCGTCCGACAATGAAGCAGATGGATAGAAAATTAGATTGGCATGAAGCTACAGAGGTAATTGCACGTAAAATTCGTGCAGCAGATAGTAATCCGGGTGTACTTGATACAATCTGTGGCGAAGAATATTACCTTTTTGGCGTACATGAAGAAGATCGATTAACGGGGGAACCGGGTGAAATCTTGGCATATCGTGATGGAGCTATTTGCAGAGCCACTGGGGATGGAGCTGTGTGGATTACTCATCTAAAGAAAAAAGGTGAATTTAAGTTACCCGCTACAATGGTCTTAGAAGATATATTACATAGAATAAAAGAAGCACCACTCACTCCATTCGATTCATACGGAGGACAAACCTTTAGAGAAATCTATTATGAGCAAAAAGGACAAGTTGGGTATTTGCATTTCAATTTTTATAATGGAGCTATGAGTACGGATCAATGTATGCGCTTAAAAAATGCGTTAGTTGAAGCGAAAAAAATAGATATCAAGGTAATTGTGTTAATGGGAGGACATGACTTCTGGTCGAATGGTATACATTTGAATACCATTGAAAATGCAGAAAGTCCTGCAGACGAATCTTGGGCAAACATACATGCGAAGGATGATTTAGTACGAGAGATTTTACTGACAGACTCTAAATTAATTGTTTCAGCAATGCAAGGGAACGCTGGAGCTGGAGGGGTAATACTAGCTTTGGCAGCAGACTATGTATATGCCAGACAAGGCATCGTACTTAACCCGCATTACAAAAAGATGGGTGGGTTATACGGATCTGAATATTGGACATATCTGCTTCCTAAACGTGTCGGTTATGACAAGACAATAGAATTAACAGAAGAGTGCTTACCGATCAGTACGACAACAGCTGTATCCATCGGACTCCTAGATGAATCGTTTGGACAATCAGCGCAGGAATTTTGTACGGAGATTGAAAACATCGCCAATCATTTATCTAATAGCTCAGACTTCGACGAATTACTGCTAGAGAAACAGCGAAACCGACAAGCGGATGAAGCGTACAAACCCTTAGAAGTGTATCGGCAAGAGGAATTGGAAAAAATGTGGGTGAACTTTTATGGCGACGATCCAAGTTACCATCTTGCAAGAAAAAACTTTGTGTATAAAATCTCTTGTATCGTAGATAGCAGACCACTTATTGGATCGAAGTAAAACAATAACTCTATCAACCTAGGAATAGTTAAGGGATTCGGGAGGTACAACATGAATGGAGCATATTCACGGAACCCATGATATAACGGTAGTTGCTCTTTCTTTTATCATTGCCTTTTTGGCTTCACTTACTGCACTAGATCTTGCAAGACGAGTGAATTTTTCAAAAGGATGGAAAAGAAATACATGGCTGTTTAGTGGATCAACCGCAATGGGGTTTGGAATTTGGGCTATGCATTTTATTGCAATGCTAGCATTTAAATTGCCTGTCCCTATTCATTACAATGTCTATTTAGTTGTCATATCGATTGTTGTTGCGATTGTCGCATCGCTATGTGGACTGTATTTTATTTGCCATCCGAAAATGAACATGGCGAAATTATGTATAGGTGGTACCTTTATGGGATTAGGGATTAGCGGGATGCACTATATAGGGATGGCGGCCATGGAAGGTATTCATATTATGTATCATCCTTACCCATTTGCGCTTTCCATTTTGATTGCAATAGGTGCTTCCATTATTGCATTGATGCTTGCGTTTCAATTTCGAGAGGCCCAAAAAGGTATAAACAATCTAGCTAAATACATTAGCGGGGGGATTATGGGAGTAGCGATCGCTGGCATGCATTATACAGGAATGGAGGCTGCAACGTTTACTCTAAGCCATCTTAATCCAGGAAATCATACAGTAGCCAATCATGATAGTGATACAATTGTTATTTTTGTTGCGATTAGTGCAGTGATAATTCTAGGAATTGTTCTTGTTAGTTCTTTTATTTTAGACAAGAGATTAAATGAGGAAATCGCTTTTAAAGGAGCGATTCTTGAGTCTGTATTAGATTGTGTGATTATTATCAATCATCAGGGAAACATCATAGAATGCAATCCAGCAGTAGAAAAAATATTTGAATATTCAAGGCAGGAAATAATCGAACAAAACATGGAGAAGAAGCTTTTTTTGCATTCGTCTTTGTCAAATATGTCATTTTCAACGCCGTTCATTCAAACGAATGAAAAATGGATGCTTAATAAACGGTTTGAAGTCACTGGTGTTCGGAAAAGTGGTGAAGAATTTCCAGTTGAGATGACAATAACAAGGATAAAAAAAGATGGACTCCCTGTCTATACTGTTTATGCCCGAGATATAACGGAATTCAAAAATGTAGAGAAAACGATCAAGCAAATGGCTTATCATGACACACTTACGGGTTTACCCAATCGTCGAATGTTTCATAAAAAGCTTGAGCAATCTCTAATTGAGGCAAAAGAACATCATTCCACTGTTGCTGTAGCATTTTTAGATCTTGATCGTTTTAAGAATATTAATGATTCAATGGGACATGCACTAGGAGATTTACTGTTATGTGGTGTAGCTAATCGATTAAGTGGCTGCTTGGATGACGAGGACGTAGTATCCCGTAATGGCGGGGATGAGTTTACCATTATCCTTAATGATACTTCTGAACAAGATGTTATCGATACAGCAGAGCGAATCATTCATTCTTTATTAGAGCCTTTTAACCTGGAAGATCATGAAGTTTTTGTTACGACTAGTATTGGAATATCGATGTATCCAAGAGATGGGAAAGACAGTGAAACGCTAATAAAAAATGCCGATGCAGCGATGTATAAAACCAAAGAGTCTGGGAAGAATGGTTTTTCATTTTATCAACCGGCTAGCGGTCCGGGAACTCCTCATCAGTTACAGTTAGAGACCGAATTGCGCAGAGCTTTAGAACGAAATGAATTTGAAGTTTATTATCAACCGCAATTTAATACCAATACAAATGAAATAATTGGTGTAGAAGCCTTGGTTCGCTGGAATCATCCAGAACGGGGAATGATTCAACCCGTTCACTTTATTCCGTTAGCAGAAGAAACAGGATTAATCGTCCCTTTAGGCAATTGGGTATTGCGTAGCGCTGTTATTCAGTGTAAAAAGTGGCAAAAGAGTGATTCAATCCAGTTGTCTGTAAATTTTTCTGCTCTGCAGTTTCAAAATCCTACTATTATTTCTGTTATAAAAGAAATACTGGACGAGGCGGATTTTAATCCTTCTTTACTAACTATTGAAATTACAGAAAGCATCGCTATGGATGTAGACTACTCTATTGAAGTATTGCGCAATTTAAAAACGATGGGAATTAAAATCAGTATGGATGATTTTGGTACAAAGTACAGTTCGTTAGGGTTTCTGAAAAAAATGCCTATTGATCATTTGAAAATTGACCGATCATTCATGAGTAATGTCATGTATGACTCTGATGATGCAGCTATAGTGAAGGCAATTATTTCAATGGCACATAGTTTAAATATTAATGTGATAGCGGAAGGGGTCGAAGATGAGAATCAACTTTCGTTTTTAAAGGATTTGAAATGCAATGAGATACAGGGATTTCTTCTAAGTCCTCCCGTTTCAGTAGAGAATTTTGAAGTATTGTTACAGAAGTATACGACTAACATGGGAAATCCATTGTAATAAAGTTTCACTTTATCCCGTATTAACGGGCAGTAAGCCCCCACCTAGGCTATGAGGAATCGAAGAAGCGTAGGTGGGGGACAACTGCCCATAAGAGCCCGATTGGTGAGATACAGTGAAACTTACCTTTGTGGTTTTCAAAGGTAAGTTTGCGCCCACAGAATGTGAATCATTGAATTGAGTTCGTAGTGTCGCTTTATTAAAGTGGAACAGAGATATAAGTGACACTAGAACGGGACTAAAAATCAGTGGAGGATGAAGAAAAACCCCCACTGATTGAAGTTTCACTTTATTAATATAGGAGTGAGAAGGTATCTCATAAGGGTCTGACCTCGCACTCTATACACAGTATATAGTAGTAAAATACTAACTATATACTGTGTATAGTCGTTGCGGGATCAGATCCTTTCGTTTGGACTATAAAGAGAAGAGTTACAAGAAAAGATTTGTGAGAGTATTAAGATCAAGAAGAATTTGATACAAAATTACATGTTTGTTAGCAAGTTTTTAGAGAATATACCTTTTGAAGATGGAGGACAAACGAAAAAAAAATTGACGTTATAACTCTCATATTGAGCTGCTTTAATAATCCTCACGATTTCCTTGATGGAAAGCGGATCGTCACAGTTGTCCCCTCACCTTTTGAGCTTTGGAAATCAATAGTCCCATTATATTTTTCGGTAATATGATAGCAAATCATTAAACCTAGTCCTGTACCATTGCTTTTTAACGAGTAAAAAGGAGTACCTAGAGCCATAACCTCCGCTTCTGACATGCCGGAACCATAGTCGGTTACGTTTATCTCGACAAAATGATTTTGTCTTTTTGCCGTAACAAGAACAGTATCGCCAATTTTTGAGGCTTCAATGGCGTTTTTAATAATATTAATCATTAATTGTTTATACTCAATGTTGTTGGCGTAGATGTAGCAATCTTCATCCACACTTAAATCGATCGTATTATCACGTAATAAACCATATGATTGAAGTAAATCCGTTACACTTTGAAGAACAATTTTCACATTCACAATTTCCATTTTCTTATCTTTGTCTGGCTTTGCGATAGTTAAAAAGTGCGAAATGACTTGTTCTGCTGTATTTAATTCATCAATCATCAAAGTAAAATGTTTTTTGCTATCATTACTGAATGGTGTGTCTGTTTCACGGTAAAGCTGTAAAAAACCTTTAACTACAGTCAAAGGATTTCTAACTTCGTGTGCAACAGCAGCTGCTAATTGCCCCGTTGTCTTTAATCGCTCGGAATTTTGCAATTGTTCATAATATAACTGCTGTTTTTTTATCCGTACATACGATGCTTGATAAATAAAATAGACAAGCACTTGACTGCCTATAATATTAATAATATTCCCAACTATATCTTGTTTAATATGTGGATATAGATTTCCCTGATCAATTAGCACAATATAGCAAAACGTAACTGTGATTGATAGTCCATTTAATAGTAATGATAAATAAAATAACTTTGAATCAAAAAATAAAATGGCAACAGCAGGGATTAAACAAAGAAAGATAAAGGTAGACCAAGTTTCTGGATATAAAAAGAAAAGTGTATAGAAATAAGCGGATCCTACGAAAATAATGACAACTCTAAAGATATGACTTTCGTACTTAGGATATAGCAATAAACATGCCGATAGAACGTATATAAGCACAGCTTGTAATATGTAACCTGCCTCAAATTCACGATAGCATAGAATAGATACTAACATCCCTACCATCATTAGGGATATGATGATGAGCACTACCGTATAATATAATCTTTTATTGATTTGAGTATAAACTTCTTTCATACATACTCCTTTTGTAGTACTTAATTGTGAGTGAAATCTTTTGAATTGCACATTTAGCGGGTTTTTATCCGCCGTATATAAACTTCTCGTTGAAAGAGTACCTCGTGATGTTAAACAGTCCTTTAAATATAAAAAATTCTATTTTATTATAATAGCATAAATGAATACAAAATTAGTGGAGATTTACCATTTGTCACTAGTAAAACATTGCGTGCGTAGGAAATAATGATAATAGGGATTATATAGTATTGTATCATATGTAAATTAGTTTTTGAAATATAGTTACTTACGTTAAGTAACGATGGAGTTGTTTAAAAACATTATTCCATTAAAGGGACAAATTGTTGAGAAAGAGCTACCGATTTTAAAGATGGTAAATAAGTTTAAGGTTAATAGTGGTGAACCTTTTCATAAGGAAATGAGGTTTTTTAAGTAAGGGCGTCGCCTAAGACTACATAAAATGGAATACAGTATATGGTGGAACATTTTTGGTTAAGATTTTGTACAATATGTTAGTTACCTAATCGTTCGCTAACATGTGAAGATCATTTGAGAAAATTCTCTGATGGTTTTCTACTATTATGTAAACAGTACAAGTGAAGGAATTCCAGTTTAGAAAGTAGTAGGATAAATAATAGGTGAATACAAGTGCATTCTGTTAAACAGAAAAATGGCAACGGCCGTTTCCTTGAATAAGCATGTTTCTATTTATGAACAAGTATGCTGTAATAGTGATAGAACAATCGTTCATCCTGTTCTAAGTAGTCAAAGAAGTGAGGAATTAATGGTGAAAAAATTTAAGAAGTTTTATTTAGAGATTACAAGTGTATGTAATCTTGCTTGCAGCTTTTGTCCGCCAACAGAACGTCAGAAGCAATTTATTTCTGTGGAGGATTTTTCTAAGAGATTAGACCAAATTAAACCGCATACAGACTACATTTATTTACATGTAAAAGGTGAGCCACTGCTCCATCCTAAAATAGGCCAATTGTTGGACCTAAGTCATGAAAAAGGGTTTAAAGTTAATATCACAACGAATGGAACATTAATTAATAAAAAGAGAGAAAAATTATTAAATAAGCCTGCGCTAAGACAAATGAATTTCTCACTCCATAGCTTTGATGGCCATATTGGTTCTAAAGATAAGGAAGGGTATGTGAAAAGCATCCTTTCTTTTATTAAAGAAGCAACGAGCCAATCAGAAATGATTGTTTCCTTGAGACTATGGAACCTTACACAAGACAATGCGACGAATATTGAAAGAAAACGAAACAGAGAATTACTAGAAATTATTGAGAAAGAATTTGATTTAGACTACAAAATTGAAGAGAAGGTCGTACCAGGAAGCGGCGTGAAAATTGCGGACCGCATCTTCATCAATCAAGATTACGAGTTTCAGTGGCCTGCGTTACATGAAGAAGAAGATGATGGGAAGGGCTTCTGCTATGGCATGCGAAATCAAGCAGGTATTTTAGCAAATGGGACTGTTATTCCTTGTTGCCTAGATGGTGAGGGAGTTATCAACCTTGGAAATATTAATGAAAATTCATTTTCTGATATTATCGAGATGGATAGAGCAAAAAACCTAGTAGATGGTTTTTCACGAAGAGTGGCAGTGGAGGAACTATGCAGAAAATGCGGATATCGCAAAAGGTTTGGAAAATAGATAGGCAAATGGCTAGGATTTAGTAAGTTAGATAGAGTCATTCCAACTCATTACCTCATTTATGATTTAACGCGGTGAACCTTACCACAAATAGGTAGCGATTATCTAAGGATGATGGGGGAGCTGTTCGTAACCTTATGTAGGAGATGCCCCCTAAAGCTAATATTAAACAGTTTGTGGCTGACAACGAAATGCTAAAAAGCTCTAAAAGATGTGAAGGGAAATATTCTATTCAGTGTTTATATAAGGTATAAGAGGTATTTAAAAGTGTTGATTATTACAAGTGGTTTATAGGTATCGAACAATACAGATAATGATAGAAAGAACGTACAGATTCCATATAAATTACAAGCGTGTTAAGTATCTTAGGATGAATTATAGCCGTATATCACGATTTTTTTCGAATATACGGCTTAGTTTATCACTTTGCCGTATGTTTCCTATATTGTAAATACCTTCTAGTACAAGGTCATCAATAACAACATATGCAGCTTCTCTTTTCGGATTAAACATTCCATTCACCATACTAAAAGTACAATTAAATATTAAATAATTTAACGAGGTTAGTGGATAAAGTTAGAAAAAAGAAAAATAAGCGGTAGAGACTTTGAAATGCCCCCTTTTGAGGTCTACCTTTTAGTAAATATATTAGATTAAGGATCAGTTACATTTAATGGTAAAACGAAAAATCGATATTGTGAAGCTTCTACATACTCTTCTACAAGTTCAGATGTAATCCGATATCTTCTTAGTTCCTCAGCAACTTCCCTGTTACACAGCTTCCTCCGAAGGGATCATATACAACATCTCCTGGATCTGTTAGAAACTTAATAAAGAAAGATGGTAGTTCATTTGGAAAACGAGCTGGGTGTGGTTTAATATTCAACCTTTTCCAAACTACCAGTTGGTTTTAATATTCTTTTAAATTCTGTTGCAAATTCAACAAACCAATTAATATAGTCAGCTGCATCTTGATTACCATAATTTTTCTTTCTTAATCATGCAAAAGGGGGAGAAGTAACTATTAAATCAATACTATTATCGGCAATCTTCTTGGCACAATCAGTTCCCCAGGGTTTTTAGTAAGTATAATTGAACCGGTTCATCCCCATCATGGTCCATAGCAATACTCCTATCTGATGTTCCAGGAACATAGCTGAAAAACGTAATTCCTTTTTGTGCAAAAGAGACTTGAAAAGGCCATCCTTCTCCTGGATTGACCTCCCATACCTGTGGCACGCCGGTATAATCAGAAATAAAGCTGATATTATTTCCATTTGATCCATATTCAAAGCCTTTTACCGTACGTACATGCAAATAAGGGTCAATACTTATTCCATACATTACATGCCATTCGATTGGATTTCCAAATATCATAGTAATAATGCTTATTTAATAAATAGAAGTTTTTCCATCTTGTTACAGTATATTTAGAATAATGGAGTATGCTGCTCATTTAAATTTATTTATTTTGATTGTTTATTTGGCAAATCATTGCTTGCCACAGTGTTTGAATACTACTTTCAGGACTTAAGAATTATTACTAATTTCGTGATTTTTTGTTCCAGTTCTGTAATTAATCGTTCATTAGACTAATATACAAATAGGTGGTAATGGAAATATAATGCTTGTATACAAGTATACAGAAGGGAGCTTTAAACGATTCTTTCAATACATAGACAACATAGATAGTAAGGGAGAGATTAAGATGATAAAACGAATTAGTTCAATTCTTTTGACAGCAGCGATCTCCATGTCTACATTAGTAGTTCCTGCTAATGCGATGAACGGTGGAACGGGAGGGACCAACCCCTGGATGAACACCAAGCTCTCTGCTGAGGAGCGCACTGAGCTGCTTCTCGATGAGATGACAATGGAACAGAAGATCCAGCAAATCGCCATCTCGCGCTTTAATGAGAACGACACCGGTGAGACGGTCGTCATCAAAAAGAAAGGTACTGACAAGTACCAGAGTGGCGAATTCGCGCCCGAAGGTACACTGCCTGGGTGTGAGTGGCAGGACACTGGACGTCAGATCCGTGGGATTGAGGAACTGGGCATCCCTACAATCCGTATGACTAACGGTGGTACGGGTGTAAAGGGCGGATCATGTGGTAATGACCCGGTGGCAACGGGACTTCCGTCCACTCCGGCGATGGCCGCGACTTTCGACCAGGAGCTGAACTATGAGGCTGGCCGCATTCTCGGCGAAGAGACTCGTGCCTTCGCGCATCACGTGTTGCTCGGACCGGGCATGAACTTAATACGTCACCCGTACGGTGGCCGAAACTATGAATATTTCAGTGAGGACCCGTACTTGACGGGTACACTGGCGACCGAGCAAGTCAAAGGCATCCAGGACCAAGGGGTCCAGGCCCAGCTTAAGCACTTGGCCGGCAACGAGCAAGAGACCGAGCGATGGACGATGGGTGTCCAAGTTCCTTCAAAGGCCATGAACGAGCTGTACATGCTGCCTTTCGAGATGACTGTCAAGGATGCTGATCCAGCCTCAGTGATGTGTTCATTCCCGGATGTTAACGGCACTTATGCTTGTGATAGCTCTGAATTACTCCAAGATGCCCTGCGTGTTAAATGGGGCTTCGACGGTTACGTCATGAGTGACCGTCGCGCGATTCACAATACGGTATCTGCTATCAAGGCAGGTACGAATGTAGAGCTCGACTGGGCACCGCAGTACTACACTGAGGAGAAGATCCAGGAGGCGCTAGACTCGGGTCAGGTGACCGAGGACGACATCGACAATCTGCTTCGTCCACGATACGTCAAAATGATTGAGTTCGGCCAAATGGATGAGCCTTACGACAAGTTCCTGCCGGAGATCGTCGATCCGATGGCCAACGGCGACAGCGCACGTGAGATGGCCGAAGAAGGGGCCGTGCTGTTGAAGAACGATGACAGCTTCCTACCACTGGATGGTAAGCAGAAGTCGATCGCGCTGATCGGCCTCGAGTGGTTCGCCGGTGAGGCCAAGATGTCACCGCGCTCCATTCGGGTAAACAACGAGAACGTCGTGACCCCTTACACGGTCACGCCGAAGCAGGGCCTGGAGAACGTCATCAAAGAGCTGGGCTACGACACCAAAGTGACGTACAACGATGGCCGTGACCCGGAGGCTGCTGCCAAGCTAGCCGCCGAGTCTGACGTCGTGCTACTCATGGTCGGCGACACCCCGGCTGAGACCATAGACCGCGAAACTCTCGGCTTCCCGGCCATTCCCCTCGGCAAGAACGCGGACTGGGTGGAGCAGGAGCCGTTAATCGATGCGGTTCTGGAGGCCAATGCGGAGAACACCGCTGTGGTCCTGAAGACTTCCGGTACGGTGCTTATGCCGTGGCTGAATGAGGTACCAGCAGTGCTTGAGGCTTGGTTCCCAGGCATGGAGGATGGCAATGCGGTTGCCAACTTGCTTTATGGTAAAGTCAATCCTTCTGGTAAGCTGCCTATGACGTTCGGTGCGACCGAGCGTGAAGCTGCCTTCGCGACTGAGGAGCAGTTCCCTGGAACGCGTCAAGATACTGGCAAGCCAGGTGGCCCAGGCCCGTACGGTAACGGTTCTCATCAGCTAATCGCCCAGTACACTGAGGGTCTTGAGATGGGCTACCGTTGGTATGAAGCCAACGACGTGAACCCGGTCTTCCCATTCGGGTACGGCTTATCGTACACGACCTTCGCGTATGACGACCTCAAGGTGAAGAAGGTCCAAGGTAAAGGCTCGTTGTCTGGTATTGACGTGTCCTTCACAATCACGAACACTGGTGACGTTTCCGGCAAAGAAGCGGCACAGGTCTACCTGACACTGCCGGACGAGGCGGGTCAGCCGACCAAGCGACTTGTCAACTTCGAGAAGGTTGACCTTGAGCCAGGTGAGAGCAAGCAGGTGACTGTGCGCATTAACCAGGCTGACTCCAACCACCCGTTCTCCTATTTCATTCCGGAAGAACCGGACAACCTAGGGAACTGGGCAGATGGCGAGTGGGCTACTGTTGATGGAAAATACCGCGTGCATGTCGGTGGTTCATCTGCAGACACTCCGCTAGAAAAGGACGTCCCGTTGAACTTCAAACTTAACAAGGACAACGGCAAAGGCAATAACAATGGCAATGGCCAAGGCAACAACAATGGTAACAAAGGCAATGGCCAAGGTAACAACAATGGTAACAGCCAATGACAACAGCAATGGGATGATATCGGCGACCCGGTAGGGGGCGTCGGGGCATCCTGAAGGCGGTGAGCGCGTGAGCTCACCGCTTTTCTCGTCGCTTTCATGGGCGACGAGAGGAACGAAAAGAGTGCAGAAAGGATGTGAGAAGTTCTGATGAAGGAATCTGTTCGGAACAGCCGGCGAGGGCTGGCACATACATGGTGGATGGTCCTTGGCCTGTTGGTCCTCTTGACCGCATGCACCGTCGAGGAATCCGAAGGGACGTTCGAGAGCGATGAAGCCGTGGGACCCGCCCCGTCCGGGCATGGCGACTGGCAGTCCCCCGGCTTGGTGGATCGGTCCGGCAAGCCGATTGAGGTGCCAAGGCCGGGTCCGGCCACGGGCAGGACCCTTGACGTTACGCACTTTGGGGCAGATCCGGATCCGGACTCACACGACGACGCAGCAGCCATCCGGGCGGCCCTGGACGCGGCCGTACCGGGTGACGAGGTTGTGCTGCCGGCCGGCACGTATGACCTGCGTTCCACTGACCCGGCCGACGAGTCGGCGAACATCGTGTTGCGCAGCGGCGTGGACCTGCGGGGAGAGGGCCAGGAGAGCACCGTGCTGCTGACCTCTCTCGACGGAGAGGATGACAGCCGGGTAATCCGCGGCTCCGGCGTCCACGACGTCATCGTAGCTGACTTCACCATCACCTCCCGTTATGAGGGTCCACTCGGCGACGACCCCGACGACAGCGATGCGAGTGGCGGACCGATGTACGGGATTTACCTTGGAGCCCTTGAAGGGCAGGCTAGCTCCCGGGTCCTGGTGGAGAACCTGGGCATCCGCAGGTTCGAGCGTCAAGGCATCTCAGTCAAGGCCAGCCGTGAAGTGACTCTTTCTGGAAACTACATCAGTGAGGCAACTGCCGTCGGTCCCGGCGGACAGGGCTACGGCATTGCTATCGAGGGCTCAAGGGACCAACGCGACCCGGATGCCGCCAACGATTCCCGGCACAACGTCGTCATCGGCAATACCTTCGATGGCAAGCATCTGCGGCACGCTATTTTGCTGCAGTTCCCCACGCACAACAATCTCGTGGCGGAGAACACCATCGTCGGTAGCCTCCTCGACGCCATCGACCTGCACGGTGAGGGTGAATACCTGAACGAGGTCCGGGACAACACGGTCATCGGCGGGCAACAGGCTGGCATCGCGCTGGGCAATTCCGGCGGGTCCAAGAACAAGCACGACGCCTCAGGGCCTGGAAACTGGGTGCACTCCAACGACCTGATTGGAAACCGTCAGGGAATCCTCGTCATTCTGGGAACTCCTGACACCCTCATCGAGGATAACAGGATCACCGCTGGGGAGGATTCGAAGGTAGGCATCGAGGTCCGCAATGCGCCGGGCACGGAGTTGCATGGTAACTACATCACTGGAGGGATTGACGGGTTCTGGGCCATCCGGCTCCGTGAGGACCACGGTACTGAAGGACGGGGCAAAGGCATCCCCTCAGGCATCAGGATCGAGTCCAACGTCATTCGACAGGCCGCCAACGGCATCAGGATCGATGCCGGGGAGGACCTCAGCATGGTTGAAAACGTCGTCGACGCCATCGACGGAGCCAAGCTGAGGGTGGTCGACGGTATCGAGGTGAGCCGGTCGGCCCAGCGGAAAATTCAATAGAGATAAATGTGGCACCATCTGTCCAACCAAGGGTAAGCATGCGAAATCCCTTATAGAAACGCAAGGGTGCGAAAGTTGAGTAATTAGTAATTCTTATTTTAACTTCTATAAGTAACCCAGCCTTCATCAAAAAGAGGGCTGGGTTCCATTTAATAAGTTCACTCAATTTTCACGTAAACCATATTTAATATATTCACTTACTACTTATTCAATATTTGCTTCAACATAAAATAGGCATACTAGATTGTTCCTAATCGACAAAATGTTTAGGGATTTTTTAGTCTTCAAAATGGAAAAGCTGACGTGGCTATATGATATTGCCTACGTCAGCTTTTCCATTGTTAAAACGAATAAGACCCAATAAGAAAATGAAAGATACGCTTTTTAGGTAATGTTTCAGAATATATAGATTATAAATTCTGTCCAAATTTAATGTTATATTAATAAAAAAATAAGATATAAGATAGAGGAGCGGTTATGAAAAAGGAATGGATTCTACGATGGTCTTTTTTTATTTTTGGCTTAATGGTGTTAGCATTTGGCATATCTTTAACAATTGAAGGAAAGCATTTAGGGATTGGACCATGGGATGTGTTTCATTATGGTCTATTTACTAAATTTGGCTTTACTATTGGAACTTGGTCGATAATAAGTGGATTTTTACTTTTGTTGATCAGTTCAATTTTCAATAAGGCATGGCCAAAAATAGGGGCTTTTCTAAATATGTTGTTTCTAGGGTTATTTATTGATCTTTTTAATTCGATTTTACCTAGCATTGATAGTTTAGCAGGAGCAATAATAGCCTTTATCATAGGTGTTGTTTTAATTGGGTACGGTATTGGATTTTATGTTTCTGCTGATTTTGGAGCAGGTCCTAGAGACAGCTTTATGTTATTAATTGTTGAAAGAACGGGTTGGAGTATCCCGTTGGTTAGAAATGGCATTGAAGTTCTCGTTTTTCTTCTTGGTTGGATGTTAGGGGGGCCAGTTGGAATTGGAACAGTGTTTATTGCGTTTGGATTAGGTCCAATGTTAGGATTTTCTATTCCTCAATGTAAGAAACTGATGGCATATTTCCTTGACCAAAAGGATCGCCTGTTAACGCATATGTAGACAATTAAAAATAAATAAACACGATATATGAGGATTCCTTCATGGGGGGAGCCCCTTTCATTTCAAAAGTATTTGCTAGTCCCCGCATTTTTGAGAACCTTATATAGATATGCTATGGAGAACCGTATCACAAGTTAAATATAGTAATCCAAATTGTGCAATACTTGATCTTCTACAATCGGGCGCGATTCTTCAATAAAGAAGATCGCTTTTTTCCGTTATAGGGCCATTTAATGGAGGAATAGTCTCAAGAAAAATTGAGTACTCATGGTAATTAGTGTGGTGTTTGTGAAAGATTGTACTTAAACTATAGTTGCAGTAGTGGAACAAGGAGTAAGTGATAAAATAACAGAAAAGATACTTTATTATAAGGGGGAAAATAATATGGAAATAGTATATTTTGCAGGTGGATGTTTATGGGGAGTACAAGCTTTTGTAAAAACTTTACCTGGTGTTAAGTTTACAGAAGCGGGAAGAGCTAATGGAACAAGTCACACTCTTGAGGGTGATTATGATGGTTACGCCGAATGTGTAAAAACAGGATTTGATCCAGCGGTGGTAACTATCAGGGAATTAATGGGATGTTTTTTTGAAATAATTGATCCATACAGTTTGAATAAACAAGGACAGGATGTTGGTAAGAAATACAGAACAGGAGTATATAGTGAAAAGCAAGAACACTTAAAAGAAGCGAAGGCATTTCTTGATGAGAGAAATGATCATGACCTTATAGTTGTTGAAGTATTACCTCTTACAAACTATGTGAGAAGTGCAGAAGAACATCAAGACAGGTTAGCTAGATGTCCAAACGATTATTGTCATATTCCAGAAGAAATATTAAGTAGATATAAGTAATGTAGAATATTAAATGATTATCATCTATTGATGTTTAGCCAAAAGAAGTTGCTTTAAAAGTTCAATCCTTATTCAAGTAGGGGGTTATATTTGTATAACGATCTTCAACAATCGGGCGCGATTCTTCAATAAAGAGGATCGCTTTTTGTCATTATAGGGCCAGATTTTTGAACAAAACCTTAAAAGAAAATAGATATCTATCTAAGCTTAGAGGAGATTGTGTAGGTCTGTACTTAAACTAACGGGGAGCTTTAATTCAACAACTCGACCACCAATTTGGAGATATTTTCAATGTACAAAAATATCTAAAATCATACATTCGAAAAGACCCCTTCTTCAACTAAAGGAGTTTAATTGAGTAGTAAGAATTTAAGTAATGATAGTTGAATTAATCGATTAGAAGGTATAATAACTTAATTAAGATTAAACTAAATTTTTAAAACCATTGCGGAAGGACCAGTCCATTGAAATATTTACAAAGGGATTTTTCTCTCGACTTAAATGAGTTAATTAAAGCTACTGAACAATCTTTTTATGAACATATCGAATTATTATTAAGTGAATAAACACCTACTTTTACTGAGAGAAAACAAAGGATTAACCTTGAATTGAAAAAATACGGAACAGACCCTTTTAAACCTAGATATTTTTCTTTCGTTTCAGTAGAAATAGAAATAGAGAATAAAATGTTCAATAAAATTATATTTGAAGTTCCTATATGGAAGTGTCAAAGGTATCTTTTAGGTATACCACTTTCAACAAAAATCCCTGGAAGTAAGGTTATCGGGGAGTTAGTAACATTGGAAGAAGCTAAGAACGTGTTCAGAGAAATTATTGAAGACCACTTAAAATAGGATACATATTTTATTGAACTAACTGGTGCTTTAGTTGGACAGTGGGGTTGCTGTGGGAATCCCATTTCTTATTTGATCGTTACGATTGTGCCCTATCAGTTAGTGTACGATTTTTTGTCCAAAATGAAAATCAGTAAAGAAGTGCCCTTGCCCGCAAATTATGCATGGGCACTTTATTTCAATAGATATCCATTCTTTCTTTTGTGAATTAGTAATTGTACCAATCGTCGTAATCAACGTAGCCGCTATAACAACCACCACAACCACCACAACCACCACAACCACCACAGCTGAAGCAGCCGAAGCAACCGAAACATCGGAATCCACCACAACGCATACCGCCGCCACAACGCATGCCACCGCAACGCATACAACGCATACCGCCAAATATTCTCGAATCCTGACTCTGAGGACCCGTAGGAATTAACTGACCAACTTGGAAATTATCCATTCCTAAAGTTTGAAGTTCATTTTGAAAATTGAGCATGTTTACCTCCCCTGTTTATTTAAGAAAAATTGGTTAAACAGACATCTAACAAGAGATTTGAAGGAAGAAATTTTGTCAGTTATGTGTAATTAAGATATACTACGTTTACTCTCTTCAACAAAGTATGCTTACTTTTAGGTGACTGTTACTGATTTAAAAGCCTAATTCATGTTAAATGCTTCATAAAATGTTGTCTTTGGAAGTAACGATGGGGATTAATTTTATTCAACTTGTTTTAAATCTCAACGAAAGATCTCTTTAGGGGAAGACTTGCTTTTGAAAAGGAAGGTACCCTTTTATCCTTATTCTGGTTTTGGACTAAAGATGGACTACTCCCCTTGTTTATATCGGATTGGGTATGTGAAGTATTTCGCTTAAACTATCGGGCGCTTTTCTTTTACAAGGAACAGCGCTTTTTTCCATTAAAGGGCTATTTAATGAAGTAAGCAGTATTGAACTATAGAAGCAGGCTAGTTCAAATATCAATAGGATTATTAATTCTGGCTAACTTTGTAGGGTTAACTTTACAGAAGCTTTTTTGATTCCTGCAATAACATACTATAAGTTATTTAAATTTAAGATGTACAGTTATATGAGGATATCTTGAAAGGAGTTTACCTCATGAATATTACATCTTTTGTCGTATACTGTTTTATTGTTACGTTTACACCAGGACCTACTAATATCGTCATATTATCCACTGTTCATAATTCTGGGACAAAAAAGGCAATGGAATATACGTATGGAGCAACGATTGCCTTTGGTTTATTACTTGTTATTTCTGCTATGTTAAACACTTTACTTGTAACAGTTATCCCTAAAATTATCATTATAATGCAGATAATCGGAAGCTTATATATGCTTTATCTCGCTTATCAAGTCTACAAAACGGATGCATCGAAACCATCTGCAAATCAAACTGGTACGTTTATGTCAGGCTTCCTTACTCAATTTTTAAATCCAAAGGTAGTACTATTTACAATGACTGTCATTCCTACCTATATTATGCCTTACTATGTCTCAAAGTCTGCCGTTACAATAAGTGTTATAGCTATAATTGGTATTGGATTTTTGGCATTTATTACATGGGTACTTTTCGGGGCGATCTTCAAGAAGTTTTTACAGAAGCATAAAAAGGTTGTTAATGTACTGATGGCATTGTTTTTAGTTTATGCTGCAATCATGATATGGATGTAGGTAAGCTACTTAAGAGGTGAATTAAATTGGAAAAATTTATCTATAAAAAGTCAGCAGGTATTACTGCGTTGTCAGCAAGTATTACTGATTTTACCTATAAAAACCACTCTCACAAGGAGTATGCAATAGGCGTCACATTGCGTGGTATTCAGCAGTATAACTTGGATGGCAGTTTACAATTATCATATCAAAATGGTGTTATGCTTTTTAATCCAGAGCAGGCACATGACGGAAGGGCACATGATGAGACAGGCCTTGATTATGTGATGCTATATATTGAGCCACAATTGCTTTTAGAAGTTATTGAGAAAAAGGATATTGTACGTTTTTCAAACCCTATTGTGTACGATTATAGAATTGAACAAAGAGTTTTAAGTCTGGCTAATGCAATATTGAGCGAAAAAGATGAGGCTTTGTGCAGTGAATTACTTTTATCCCTCGCAGATAGCCTTATTCAAACTAATCTTTCTACGGATTACAAGAAAGATAACGCCCTAATTAGAAAAGCAAAGGATATGCTTCAAACCAACTTAGAAAATGTACTTAAACTTGACCAGATATGTAAAGAGCTTAATTTATCAAAATTTACATTTATTAGATTGTTCAAGGCTCATACTGGGATTTCACCATACCAATACTTTCTTAACTGTAAGATAGAACGTGCAAAGCAGTTAATAGAAAAAAATGGAGATATTTATTCAGCAGTAGCTGAATGTGGTTTTGTTGATTTAACCCATTTAAATAAACATTTCAAAAGTGTTTATGGAACAACAGCATTTGGATATATGTCACATTTAAATTGAGGAGGAGTTTTAAAATTTAAAGGGGAAATAAAATTGTCTCTAAAAGTAGGCGATAAAATTATATTTGAACGGACTTTCACAGTAGAAGATGTTGAATTGTTTACTAAGGCTTCAGGTGATGAAGGCTCACACCAGATGGTTTGGCATATTCTTAAATGCCGAAAATCGTATGGAATATTTAGAAAAGGCACTTGAAATTGGTGGAAAGAGTGAACAAAGAGTCTTGATGGAGATCATTAATTATTATCTTAATTTCCTTGGATTTTCTTTTCACCACATTTCTGATGATGCCTACCTTGGTGATATTTCTGAGGACCAAGAGGCAGTTTTGAAAATTGAAAGCCTCTCCACAGAAATGATTGATGTTGAAAGTAAAAAGTATGTTAATGAAAGCGCAAATTATTACAGAAATCTTTTGAATGACTGGATTGCTTTTAAAAGTGAGGGTAAAAAAGGTTTCCTAAAATGGTGTTCTGATAATTGTAAAGAATATGGAAGTTTGTGAAGTAATGTACTTAAAGTAACGGGTAACAAGAGTTGAACAAAGGAGTTATTACGGTAGCTCCTTTATCTTATTGAGAAACGGGGGTTTAGTTCAAAAACCGCATAAAAATAAAAACAGTGGGAAACGAATGTTCCCACTGTTTTCTCGTTATTTAGCTAATGTTTTTACTATTCGTCTTGAAAATTTGACTGATTTAATTTCACTAACAAATGTTGAGCTTAAAAGTAATGTACCACCAAGCATTTGAACCAATGTCATCTGTTCATGCAGTATCATTGCGGAAATCAGTATTGCTACAAAGGGATCCACATAACTTAGCATAGCGATACTTTGTCCTTTTAATTTTTCCATGCCAGAGAAGAATAACCAAAATCCAATCCCTGTATTGACAATCCCTAAAATTAAAATAAATGGAATGGAAGAACTGGATACACCAAAAATACCAAAGCCGGAAGTCAAGAAAACGTATGGCGTGAGCAGTAAAGCAGTTATTCCTAGTTGAATGATTGTTAGCTCTAACTTTCCCATATCTTTAATAAATTTATTTAATAGCAATAATGCAGCGTAAAACGCAGCTGCGATTATTCCATAGGAAAGTCCAAGAATATCATCTGTATTAGATGCACTTACGCCTTCACCAACAATTAAAACCAAACCAATGATCGCTACACCAATGCATACAATTTTTTTAATAGATAATTGTTCCTTAAGGATTAATGGAGAAAGAACCATCACAAACACAGGTGCAAAGTAGTAGCCTAGCGTTGCATTGGAAATTGTTGTAAGGTCGTAGGATTGGTAAAGAAAAACCCAATTTCCACCCAATGCAATACCAGAAAGTAACAAAATTAAAGCATTTGATATAACTAAATTCCATGATATTTTTTTCTTCATGATGTAGAATATTAATGTTAAAAATAAGCATCCTATGAAACTGCTTAGTAAGGCTCTTTCGCTCGAAGAAAGATCAATGTATCGAACAACTAAACCGATTGTACCGAAAATGACCATTGATAATATAAACTGAATTTTAGATTTCATTGTTTACTCCTTCGAATCTGCGAAACAGCTTATATTTCGCAGAATCTTAATCTGTTTTTAATATAAGCTTATTCAGTACTGATTTAACAAATCGAGTAAACGGTGGTGGCGGTGATGTTGAAAATGGCTTCCAAGTGTTTAAGTTTGTATTTGATAATGGCATCATAATTCCCCCTATTTCTATTAATAGATATTGATAGTGACAAGTTAAGCATTCCTTCATATAGAGCTACAAAGACAGCAGCTAGGTTGCCTCGTCATTACTTAAGAAGTTGTTGTTTCTTTCTTTAATTCATGATGTAAGACCTCACCCATACGTTTTATACCTTCCCTAATTTGTTCTTTCGTTGTATTCGAGTAATTTAGCCGTAATGTGTTCTTTTGTGTACCATTTGGAAAAAATGGAATACCAGGAACAATAGCCACATTATTCTTCAAGCACTCCACAAAGATTTTACTTGAATCAACAGAAGCAGGAAGCTCTACCCAAATAAATAACCCGCCGTCCGGCTTGCTGTAGGAGATATTTTTAGGGAAAAACTGATCGATGCAGGCAAGCATCGTTGTGCATCTTTCTTTGTATACAGCTTTAATTTTTTCAATATGAGCCTCTATATCATACAGTTCCATATATTTAGCCGTGATCCGCTGTGCAAAGCTGTCAGAGTGTAAGTCTGCTGTCTGCTTAAATGCCACGTATTTTTCAATAAATACTTCATCTGCACAAATCCAGCCAAGCCGAAGTCCCGGTGTGAAGATTTTCGAAAAGGTGCTCAGATAAATGACTCGGCCTTCTGTATCAAAATGTTTTATTGGCGGAAGGGCAGTTCCAGAAAACCGGACCGCTCCGTACGGATTATCTTCCACAATCAAAACGTCATACTGGCTGGCGAGCTCAATCATTCTTTTTCTTCTTTCAAGTTTGAGCGTTCGGCCTGTCGGGTTATGAAAATCGGGAATGGTATAAATAAATTTTGCCTGGGGATTCTCCTGAAGCTGTTTCTCCAGTGCTTCCATCATCATGCCGTCTTCATCCATCTCTACTTCTACAAAGTTGGCATTGTATACTTTAAAAGCATTGACCGCAGCCAGGTATGTGGGGCTTTCGCAAATGATGGTATCCCCTTCGTCAAGAAAGAGCCTTCCTGTCAGGTCAATAGCCTGCTGGGACCCTGATGTAATCAAGATTTGCTGTAAATGCGCTTGAATACCGATCGCATCCATCCGTTTAATGATCGCGTTTCTAAGCGGGATATATCCTTCTGTTGTACTGTATTGAAGGGAAGCAGGGCCATCTACTTTAAGAACGGCTTCACATACCACATTTAGTTCCTCTACGGGAAACAGTTCCGGAGCCGGGAGACCTCCTGCAAAAGAAATCATTTCTGGTCGTTCTGTGACCTTTAAGATTTCACGCGTTTCAGAAGATTTAACCAAACTAGCTCTCTTTGCAAATTTGTTGCGCATTTCTAAATGCTCCTTATAATCATATTGTTTAACCATCATTAGCTGTTTCCCTTCCTTTACTGTATCGAGGCGTGACATCCTCCCACTAATTTGAAATATCATAACATGTACAAAAAAGCCATACAATATTATAATTGTATGGCAAACAATATTTATTTTATATTTCAAAATATTTAAATTAATCTTTTGAGTGTAATAAGCGCTTTTTCAAGTTCGGCTCTCGTTTCTGGAGCACAAATAGCTAAACGCACGGCATTTGCCGGTGCAACATTGCCTACCGCAAATCGCCCTCCACTATAAACTTGTACCCCCTGTGCTTCAGCTATTTGTTCAAATTGGTCCCCTGAATAATGGTTCGGCAAATGTAACCAGCGAAACAGCCCTGTTTCTCCGCCTAAACAATTTTCCTTATCTAAATAATGATTGACCAATTGATTGCGAGCTTTAGTTTCCTCTTTATGAAGTCCAACAATGTTATCAAACTGACCCGATACAATTGCTCGTGCTGCTAACTCCGCAAATAGTGGTGATACGGAAATATTTAAGTTATAAAGAGCTTTACGAGTAGTATCCAGGAAGTTGTAAGGTACGGCCACATAAGCAAGACGGAGTCCAGGTGCCATCGATTTCGATAAACTCGCTACATAAATCGTATGCCCAGGAGCATATGCCGCTACGGGCGGCAATACTTTATCTTGGATTGAATGAAACATTCCATTTTCAATAATAAATAAATTATACTTTATGGCAATCTCCGCAATAGCCTTGCGAGTTTCAACGCTCATTGTATAGGTCATCGGATTCTGATAATCCGGAAGAATATATAAGCCTTTAATGTTATCATTTTTGCATGCATACAGAAGTGCTTCCGGACTCATTTCATCAGTTTCTGACCGAATCGGTACAAGCTGGATGCCCAGCATCGCGGCAGCTGTCTTTAAGCCTGGATATGTATGGTGATCGACACCAATCCGATCTCCATGCTGACAAAGACCCGCAAGTGTTGCGGTGATGGCATTTTGTCCGCCATTAGCCAGTAAGATCTGATCTCTAGTCGTTTCAACACCGGCATATTTTAATAATTTGACGCCTGCATCTTTTTGCCAAATCGAATCACCTGGCCGGCTGTACCCAAACCATCTCGCACCATCGGATTCTTGTAACATGGATTGCAGTAAGTCATGTAAAGGTCCATACGATACACGATCTGATAGCAGTGCACCCATTTCAATTAAATGTTTTGGCTTTTCTTCTGAAAGCAAGTATGCATTCGAAATCGCATCATATGAAACATAAGTGCCACTACCAATGGTTGCGCTAATCAGTCCTTTTAACTCAGCTAACTTAAATGATTTTGAGATTGTACTTAGATTCACATCCAAATAGTCTGCTAACTCTCTTTGTGGTGGAAGTTTTGTTCCTGGAACTAAGCGTCCCTCTTTAATGTCACATTCTAACTGCTTAGCTAATGCCTGATAAATCGGTCTATCTACTCGGTTTAACGTCGGCTTCCATGTCATTGGATAATCTTCAAATGAATTAATAGGCACAATCCTCATCCTTTTTCACACAATTATAAAATTGTATGGTAACAAATTCAAATCCATAAATTCCTTTAAAATTTTTTACTAGTATACTCACTAACGAGGTGCTTTAGTTCCGTAAGAAATGATCAAACTTTATGATAAAACCTTGATTATTGATCTCAATTAAGTGACGTTTGTCAGTTTATCTGAATATAATGCCTACATAGGGAGTGATGATATTGAATGAGACCTGTGAATTTGATACAAATAAAAAAGTAATTCACTCCTTTCAACGAAGTATCGAAATTACTACAGCAATCCTGTTATTAACCGGGCAAATCACAATCATTGGCGTGTTTGTAAGACCAGGCAGATTTAGTCTCTCGTTAGGTGGTCCTCTTTTTGGAGGGCATCGTTTAGAAGGGAAGCACCATTCGCAAGAAGGAAACCTTTTTATCGATATACTGGACATCATTATAGCTATACTATTAATCAATGATGTAATACATGTGACTGGCACATTTGTTTCGTCTGGTGATTTTTCAATTAATGTTTCAGGTCCTATTTTCGGTTATCCTGAAGTTCTTCCGGCACTTCCAATTGAAGATTATAACTTTTTTAATAAAATTGTAACGCAGCATTATATCGTTCCACCGGAATTATTAACTAATCTAAAAGGGAATGAGTAAAATGTCATTAACAGATATTCCTACAGTAAAAACTTCTAGAAACAATACATTTTTAATAGTGCTCCCCATTATCATTTTCATATTTTTCTTTACTCAGCAAAAGTCCACGGATGTCTAAAAAAGGAATGATCTTAAAACTGAAAACTAGAAAAAATGGGAATTATTGAATTTAGGTTAGGGGTTAAACCTATTTTAGATATTATTATTGGAGTAAATGATTTAGAGGTAGTTAGCAAATTTTTTGAGTCTTTAAACCAAATAGGATTTGAATTTGTTTATCATGAAGAATTTCCTAAAAGACGTTTCTTCCGAAAAGGAAAATGGAGAGCTGGTACACATCATATGCATTTTTATCAGTTTGAAGGAGAAGGCTGGAACAATCAAATTTTATTCAGAAATTATTTGAGAAATAATCCTGATGTTTTAAAAGAATATCACCAATTATAAGTTGATTTGTCAGCAACGTTTCGTCTTGACAGAGTTTCTTATATTTAAAAATAAATCTCTTTTTATTCAGAAGATATTACAAAAAATAAAAAAGAAGAACAGACAAAAAATTAAACAAATATATTATCCTTAAAAGTAGTGAAATAAAGGAAATGCTAAATTTTTAAACATCTTTAATAACCATCTATCTGATAAGTCGATAGATGGTTATTGATTTTTTAGGGATAAAATTAAATGTAGTGTAGTGCTTTCAAAATAAACCATAATGATTAAACATAGAAAAAATCCCTGATATGAACTGCCCCGTAAATGTTAGTTGGTGTCTAACATTTACGGGGCAGTTCAAACCGGATTTTGTTTTATATCATTTATTGGAGTTCTCTAAAAGAATATCCTGTCTTTGTACTTATGACTTTCCCTGTACATCTCTCAATATGCTTATCTTAAGTTATAATACAATAATTTAGATTTAGTCATTTTAAACAATATTTACATTCAAATAATGACCGGCTAATGGAAACATAAGTTACTAAATTGTATATCAAGCCTTTTCTTTTAGTACTATGCTAATCCCTTAGTTGGCAAAGTAAATTTTTGTAGATTATCAGAACTAAGACTATAAGAAACAACTTTCTTCTTGGACTGCTTGACTACATCAACGTGATTATCGTAATTATAAACAAAGAAATAAACCTCTTTTTTGCCTTTTTTTACGTTGATGACAAATGGAGTAACATTAGTCTCTGGATGTAAAAATAATTTTTCATTACCTGGGAATATATAGTATTTTTTTAAAAAGTCAGCTTCATTAAAATAGTCAGTAAATCTAACCTTTTCTTCCTCTTTTAAATTCTTTCCGTTAAATGTTACAGTAACCTCTTTTGACTCAAGTTTTGGATGAAGTTCAAATTTACCTAAGACCCATCCCACCATTGCACTTGGAGGACTAAGTAAAAATTTGAGAATAAATCCAATTACTAAACTAATAACAACTGTCCATGTCATATGATATTAACTCCTTTTTTAATTCCAGTGAAAATGAAATCGTTTTGATCGTTTAACTGATTCACTATTATTGATTTTTATCCCGCTTTAACGGGCAGTAAAACCCCCACTGATTGAAGTTTCACTTTATAATAAAGACACCAATTTTAAAATGCAATTAAATATGAGATGTGTCACTAATTGTTCAAATAAGAAAAACTTTTTTAAAAAGGGATATTTAGCAGTTTAATAGGGTTTGAAAATATTAAAATGACTTGATATAAGGGCCTTCAATAAGAGTTCAGGATGAAGGAAAATGGTGTAATACAATAAAGTGGATGGTAAAATTCATTGAAAAATGGATGGGGACAAGCAGTACAATTTATTTTATAGTGATGATTTAGATGAAATATTATATTTGGGCATTTTGGACAGACTTTTTTATAAAAGTACATTAAAGTGGTGGCCTATGAAAATGTTGATTGCTTTTGTCGTGATTACTTTTATACTAGCTTTGGTTGGGGAAATATGGAAAGTGAGTAAGAGTGACAAAAAGTATAGTGGCTCTACTAAAAAATATTTCAAACTTAACATTCATACATGTTATCGCTATTCTATTATCTTTCCTTGCACTTGGTGTGTATATTAGTCTTTCCGTTTGGTGGGAATTAAGGTGAATAACCTATGATGACTCAATAGGTTATTTATTTGTATTAAAGAAAAAGTAATGATAATTAGGTTACAATATATAAAATGAGTTTTTAAAGGGATGCAAATAAATGGACTGGAACATTGATCGAAAAGCTAAAAAACCGATTTATAAACAAATTGCTGAGTATATTGAAAATGGCATTGCAAATGGAACTTTTCCGCCAGATAAACCCCTACCCTCTGAGAGATACTTAGCTAAAGAGCTAAATATAAATAGGAGTACTGTTGTAGCCGCATATGATGAGCTTGAATCATATGGTCTCATTCAACGAAATCGTGGAAGTGGTACTACTATAAGTAAGGATATATGGGGGATAACTAAAAAACGTATACCTAGTTGGAACAGATACATTGAAGCAGGTTCATTTTTACCGAATCTACCGGTCGCTCAAAGAATACGTAAAGAGATGGAAGAGCAAAAATTAATCAATTTAGCCAGTGGTGAATTATCGGAGGACCTCTTTCCAATAAACGCATTAAGAGAGATTACTTCAACACGGTCTTTTATCGGTAGGCTAGGTTATGACCATCCACAGGGGAATGCAGTTTTAAGGACTACAATTACACAGCATGTGATGGAGTTTCGAAATATTGAAACAAATCCTTCATCTATTCTAATTACTTCTGGTGCTCAACAAGCTTTACACCTAGTCGTTCAATGCTTATTAAAGCCTGGTGATGCAGTGGTGATTGAAGATCCATCCTATCATTATAATCTCCCAATATTTAAATCAGCAGGTTTAAAAATTTTCTATTTACCAGTAAATGAAGATGGTGTAGATCCAAATGAGTTATTGGAATTACATAAAAAACATCGCATAAGAATGATATTTTTAAATCCAGCTTTTCAAAATCCAACAGGCACCTTGCTTAAAGAGAGCCAGCAGAAAGCCATTTTAGAAATATCATCAGAACATGGAATACCTGTTGTGGAAGACGATCCGTATAGTTTAATGTCTTTTAAAGGAGAAGAAGTTTCGACATTAAAATCTCTTGATAAACATGGAAATGTCCTGTACATTAGCTCTTTATCGAAGGTCGTTGCTTCAGGTTTAAGAATTGGCTGGATTATAGGGCCAAGATCGGTAATAGAGAGATTATCTGATGCCAAACAACAAATTGATTTTGGTCATGCTAGCTTTACCCAATGGATCGCTAACGATTTTTTAGAATCAGAGCATTTTCATTCTCATATCAAGAAATTAGTGAAGGCATTAGAAAAGCGGCGCAATCAAATTGTATCAAGTTTTAATAATTTTCTAAAAGATGAAGTGGAGTTTACTATTCCTCAAGGTGGAATCCATATTTGGTGCAAACTAAAAAGAGATGTAGATGAAATGAAATTGTTGGAAAACTCCATAAAGCGAGGAATTATTTATGCTCCTGGGTCTATGATGGGATCTAAAAAATGTTATGCACGATTCACTTTTGCTAGAGAGAAAGAAGAGACTATAAATGAGGGAATAAAAAGGTTTGCGGATGCACTAAACTTAACCAGATGAACCAATCGGACCTTTACTGCCCATTAAGAGTGGGATAAAAAATAGTAACGTTATGGAACCGATAATCTTAGCTGATGTAAAAAATGATATGGCCGTTGCCCAAAATGAGAATTTCTCACCCGTTGCTGTATTAATACCAGTAAATAGTGAGCAAGAAGCGATTCAAGTTGCCAACGCAACTCCTTTTGGGTTAAGTGGGGCTGTATATTCTGGATCATTAGAAAGAGGAATTCATGTTGCTAGAAAAATAAAAACCGGAATGATGCATGTCAATGATCAATCTATTAATATAGAGTCTAATATTCCATTTGGTGGAGAAAAATTTTCAGGTTTAGGCCGTAAAAGCGGTGAGTGGGCTCTTGAAGAATTTACTACTGTTAAATGGGTATCTGTTCAAAAAGAGCCTCGTTACCCATTTTCTTAAGTTTTCTATTTTAACAACAAAGAGGTAGACGATCTAGAATTATGGTAGTAATAAGCACATAGATAAAGCAGTCAGATTAATAAATGTAAGAACTATTTGACAGTAGTTAACATAAAACTCCTTCTTAGAATTTGCAAAAAATTAATCTTAGCAATAATGACAGGTATATTGTGGTTTTGAAATAAAATTCGATAATTAAAAAAAGTTTGATCAAAAATCCTGTATTGATATGCAGGATTTTTTCTTGTTCATCAATTGGGCCAGGTTGTTTAATAACGCTTTTAAGTACAATTGGGATTAATATTAGCAAAAGGAAAGAGGAATTTTAATAATTGGTTGATATCGGGATTAAAGAAAAATGATTGAGGAAAATTGTCTGTGCTTAACTGAAACAACAAATGATAAACTTAAATTAATAAAAATTTCCAAATAACCCCTTCTAAATAATAAAAGGAGATGTTGTATGTCTGATTCTGTTGGATTGTCACTAACCATTATTTTAGAAATTATAGTGTTTGGCTTGATCAACTTTTATACTTTCAAATTTTCTCAACAAAATATTAAAAAAAGGGTATGGGCAGGTATTATTTTTCTACTGCTAACGCCACTTATCTACTTCGGCACTTTATTTTTTGTTTTAACCTTCGATGAAAGCGGTTGGGGGGCAGGTATACTAACTGTTCTTTTTACAGGACTCTATATTATGAACGGCATTATTGTATTGTTGTTGTCTTCCATACGTTTATTTTTAGCTAAATCTAATTAATAAAATAATTGTTGAGTAATAAAAGGGAGCCTATATTATGATAGGCTCCCTTGCTTTATATAGAATATCTACATTTCAATTTTTAATAAAATAAATTGTTATTAAGAGCCATTCTAATTTAATACCAAATCCCAAGTCTGCACACAATTCGATATAATAGGCTGGTCTGAAGATTGTGGAACTAAGTCTAGAAGGATCCCCATTCAGAGTTCATTTCATCATTTGAGAACTTAATAATCTATATAACTCTCTCGATTTTATCTTCAGCGCATTTTTCATTATTTAACTTTTTTTTCATTGGGAAGTAGTATAAAACTGCTGGGACTACCAATCCAATAACCCAAGCAATATCAGCCCCCTCGAATGCCTTCGCTATAGGTCCAACGTAGAATGATGTATTAATAAAAGGGATTTCTGCAAGGATTGATACAAGAAAAGCTATACAAGCTATCCAATTTATTTTTCCATATTGGCCATTTAAATCAAAAATATCTTTTACATTATAACGTCCACGTCGTAGCAAATAATAATCTACTAGATTAATAGAGGTCCAAGGAATTAAAAAGTAACTAATGAAAAAAATAAAGTTTAAGAAAAAAGCTAGGAAATTACTTTGACCTAATAAACATAGACCAGTTCCTACAACTGTTACGGAAAAGATCATGCCAATCCGAACTTTTGGTGTAACCTTTAACTTGATGAACGGCTCAATCGTTGTAATGGTTGCCATAAATGCACCATATAAATTAAACACATTGATGGCAAGTTGTCCAAAGATAATAATGAGGAACATGATTATGGCAAAGCTACCAAATAAATGTGCTAAATTTCCACCAGAGTGGTCAAGGAAGTTGGGAATCGCTATAGTCAAGATTGCGCCTAATGCCATCATCCAGATAGTTCCAATTGAAGTTCCGGCATAACTATACCAAAATGTTTGAGACGCTGGAGTAGATACTGGAAGATAACGAGAATAGTCTGCAACATATGGAGCGTAGGCTAATTGCCATGTTGCTACCATACTTACCGCCAACAAAAATACCGGTAAATCTAAATTACCCATTGTCCAACTACCTGAAGGAAGCGGTAATTGAAAAACAATAAATGTGGCAACTAGATAAATAAGAAATGATGTCCAAGACAATACTTTCTGCATTTTATGAATTAAGTTATAACCATAAATGGTTGCTATAAAACATAGAACATTTAAAAATACTATGCTCCATGTTTGGTCAATAGATGTTAAGCTACTTAAGGTTTGAGCTGCAAGCAAACCACTACTTGCAAAAAAACCTAAATAAACAAACATAACGAGAAACAATGGGAAAATAGCCCCTATTACCCCAAATTGCGCCCGGCTTTGAATCATTTGCGGAATTCCAAGTTGAGGACCTTGAGCCGAATGGGAAGCCATAAAAATGGCGCCTAGTAAGGTTCCTAAAATGATTGCTGCAAGACTCCAAAATAAATTAAGACCTAATGCAATGGGTAATGCCCCTGTTACTAGCGTAGTAATATGCATATTTGCCCCAAACCAAATAGGAAATAAATCGCGAGCCTTACCGTGCCTCTCTTCTGCAGGAATATATTCAATACTTCGAGTCTCAACTTTCATTAATAATCCCCCCTTGTAAATTTACCTGTTACCATGTACCATGCAAGTTAAACCATACCATGTACCATGCAAGTAGCTTGATAGAAATACTATAATTGTAAGCGAATACAAATGTCAATATATTCAGAAAAAATTAAGACGGAAAAATTGTCAACTTCATGGTAAATTAATTAGCCTAATTTCACTAATTGATTAACACTCTATAAGAAGGTCTTATCTTTAAATAAAATGAAAATTCCTTTTACTTAAAATTACCGAGTCGATATTACTGTAGAGAGTTGGAAAAAATAACGAGCTAAAGCCCAGTGATCCTTATCTTTACATTCCTATTAACAACTTGAGGTGTCTATGAATTTTGAAGGAAAATTAAATGGGAGTTGGCCATCCACAAAGCCAATTACTTATTCTAAGCTAGTTAGAGAATCATAATCTTATAGAGATCGTGATGTAGTTCGATAGATTACATTTGATAACCGCGCAATGTATTCTAATAATAAATATAAAATTACTTAATGTTCATTGTCGTGAAAGGAAGAAAATCAAGGGAAGCTTGGTAGGGGCAATGATGTTTTAGTTAAAACAAATTCGTAGTGAATACTAATCTGTACTAAATGATTTTATTAAAGAATGGAAGATTAATAAAAAAATAAATTTTCTAAAATTTTAATTGACGTGCAATTTTGAATAATCTATACTTACCTTATCAACCAACCTTGTATGGTACATGGTACATACTTAAGAGGAGGCGTTTTTCATCACAGCTATATTGACATTAGGCATTACTGCTCAAGTTTCTAACGCAATTCGTGAAGCTATTGTTACTGGTGAATATGAGCCAGGTCAAAAGTTATCAGAAGCTGTTTTATCCGAGTATTACAAAGTAAGTAGAACGCCAATTAGAGAAGCATTAAAACAATTAGAAAGAGAAGGGTTAGTTGAAATTATTCCCAGAGTAGGAACATGTGTAACAAAGCCTACTGAAAAGGAACTAAATGAATTATTTGCTTTAAAAGAAGTTTTGGAAGGGCTTGCAGCAGGTCTGCTAGCGGAAAGAGGGAATTCCGAAGAAATTAATAAACTAAAAGCAGCAGTTGCTGACATGGAGAAGGCTATACAAATTTCAGATAATAAACAGTATGTGGAAGCGAATAATACTTTTCATACTGTCATTCTAGAAGGGGCCGACAACTCTAAATTAACTACTATGCTAAATTTGTTACTCAATCAAATACCTTATAACCGGTATGTTTTTGTAACTATTGAAGATCCGATACGCCTTAAACAATCGCTTAAAGAACATCAGTTAATCTTAGCAGCCATAGAAAACGGTAACTGTGAAGAAGCTGAGAAATCCATGCGAGAGCATGTTAGAGCAAGTGGAGCTAAACTTAAAACTGATATTGCAAAAAAATTAGGGACAACAAATATAAATTAATGGGGGTATATGATTTATGAAATTTGGAATCTTCGCCAACCTTGCTGGACCAGGACGACACGATGAGTATTACAAGGTTCTAGATGAAGCCCGTGAACAAGCTATTTACTGTGATGAAAATGGGTATGATTCAATTTGGTACACCGAGCACCACTTTGGTCATGAAGGCAATGAATTAATATCTAACCCAATTTTAATGGGGGCTGATATTGCAGCTCGTACAAAGCGAATTCGAATTGGACAAGCTGCCAATGTTGCAACTTTCTGGCACCCGCTTCGTTTGGCAGAAGATATTGCCATGCTTGACCAACTGAGCAAGGGCCGTGTAGAAGTTGGTTTAGCTCGAGGATTATACGGAAGAGAAGCGGCTAATCTAAACTCATTGGCTGATCCAAAAAACCAAGAGCAAAACCGGGCACTGTTTGAAGAAACGTTAGAGATTTTACAGAAAGCTTGGTCGAATCGTTTCTTTTCACATGAAGGCGACATTTATCAATTTCCTCCTAAAGGATTGAAATGGAGTCATCCAATGAGCCCAGCAACACCGGATTTTATGGACATGGAAAAAGGTGAAATTAATAAAATCTCGCTTATGCCTAGACCATATCAGGAATCACTGCCTTTGTGGCAAGTAATAGATTCTCCTCGTTCAATTGAATGGGCGGCAGAGAATAATATTAAAGGCATGTTTTGGATGCCGACTGTTAAAGAATTGAAAGGGCGTTTTGAACTATATCGTGAAAGGGCTTCCAAAGCTAGAGGCTATGATGTACCGCTTGGTCAAGACATCGCTTTGGTTCGCGATGTGTATGTTGCTGAAACAATGGAACAGGCTCGTCAAGATGCTGCAGAAGCAGTATTAAACAACTATCGCTGGATTTGTCATTGGAGAGGACTTAGCAATCTCATGGATCCAGGGGAAAAAGTAAAAGATGGACAAGAGTTGAATTATGATTTCTTGCATCCAAGGAATTTATTATTTGGTACACCAGACTATGTAGCAGAAAAAATTCAAGAGTTACAGGAAGAACTCAATTTAGAAACTTTACTACTTTGGGTGAACCACAATGGTTTACCGCATGAAAAAATGATGAAAAGTTTGAAATTGTTCACTGAAGAAGTTATGCCAAAATTCACAAAAACTAAACTGGGGGTTATGTAAATGTTGGAAATTCGCAAAGTGTATACAGCCGTTGAAGAAACACGTATTGAAGGTGGTAAGAAAGTAGATAATCCGATCAAGATGATAACAACGATGGCAGTCATCAAAAATCCTTGGATTGATAGAGGATATGTTGAAAACTTAAAGCCGGAAATTGATGAATATGCACCGGAAATAGGCGAACTATTAGTTGCTGAGTTATTTAAGCATATTGGTTCACCTGATGAAGTAGAAGCATTTGGCAAGGCAGCAGTTGTAGGAGTGGATGGGGAAATTGAACATGCTTCAGCATTTATCCATACATTAAAATTCGGCAATAAATTCCGTGATGCTGTGAAAGGAACGAGTATTTTAAGTTTTACGAATAAGCGAGGCGGTGCAGGCTCCGCTGTAATGATTCCAATGGTACATAAAACTGACGAGTCTGAGCGTTCTCACTTTGTAACTTTTGAAGCAGCTATTCCTGATGCACCAAGAGCGGATGAGATTGTTGTCGCAATCGGGATTTCTACAGGAGGACGTCCACATCCTAGAACAGGCAACCGCCATCAAGACATGATTGAAATGGGGCTGGTTTAATGCCAATAGCATTACATGGAAAAGATTCGATTCATTATGAAGAAAAAGGAATTGGTGAATCGCTCATTCTAATTCATGGTGTTGGCCTAGATCATACTATGTGGGAAAAGCAAGTTGAAGACTTGTCGAAACATTTCCGTGTTATCGTATATGACATGGTTGGGCACGGAGGATCTGAGCATCCTCCGGGTCCTTATTCCCTAGCACAGTATGTCGAGCAATTAGCAGCACTTATGGATTACTTACAGGTGGAGAAAAGCCATATTATAGGCTTCTCAATGGGTGGTATGGTCGCTCAAGCATTCGCATTGAAGTATAAGAAAAAAATGAAAACGTTAACAATCATGAGTGCCGTTGCTAATCGTACGAAAGAACAGCGAAAAGCCATATTAGCAAGAGTTGGAGAAGTGAAGGTACAAGGACCAACTGTCTCAATTGAACCAGCCATTCAACGTTGGTTTAATCATGATTTCTTAAATACCCAGAAAGAAACAGTTGATAGGATTCGGACAAGGCTCCAAACAAATGAACCTTTATCATATTTAGCAGCTTATACACTTTTTGCAACTGCAGATGAAGAACTATGGCCGCAGCTTCAGCAAATCGAGCTTCCAACCTTAATTATTACAGGTGAGGATGATATTGGATCTAATCCAGAAATGGCAAGACAGATGCACGAACAAATTGCCCAGTCAGAAATGGTGATTGTACCGAATATGAAACATATGTTACCGATCGAAGGGGCCCAATTTGTAAATGATACGATCCGAATGTTTATAGATAAGCAAAAGGATTAGCGGTATAAGGGGGAGCGAAAATGACAGAGCTCAAAAAATATCAAATGTATATAAATGGAGAATGGGTAGAATCAGCTAGTGGTGAATATTTCGATAGCTATAACCCTGCAACCGGTGAAGCATGGTGCCAAGTCGCAAAAGGGAACGCTGAAGATGTTGATCGTGCTGTTCAATCTGCTCATAATGCTTTCTTGCATTCAGGGTGGGTGAATATGACATTCACAGAACGAGGGCGTCTTGTTAGAAAGCTTGGAGAGCTGATTGCTGAACATGCTGAAGAGCTTGCGGAAGTTGAAACACTTGATAACGGAAAATTAATTCGTGAAATGCGTGGTCAAGTAAAGTATCTGCCTGAATTTTTCTATTACTATGCAGGCCTTGCAGATAAAATTCATGGAAGAACCTTACCAATTGATAAAAATGATATGTTTGCTTTTACATCAAAAGAACCGCTTGGAGTAGTAGCAGCTATTACACCTTGGAACTCTCCTCTTTATTTAACAACATTGAAATTAGCGCCCGCTCTTATTGCAGGGAATACAATCGTTATTAAGCCTTCTGAAATGACCTCGGCATCTCTCTTAGAATTAGTAAAACTAGTAGAGAAAGCTGGATTTCCGCCTGGGGTCGTAAATGTAGTTACGGGCTTTGGAATGCCTGTCGGGGACTCGCTTACTTCACATCCTCTTGTAAGGCGCATTGCCTTTACTGGTGGATCGGAATCTGCTCGTCATATTGTCAGAAATTCGGCACAAAACTTTGCACAGGTATCACTTGAACTCGGAGGAAAATCACCTAATATCGTATTTGAGGATGCCAACCCAGATAATGCAGCGATGGGAATTATAGCAGGAATCTTTGGTGCCTCAGGACAAAGTTGTGTTGCTGGTTCTCGTGCATTTTTACATGTAGATATTTACGATAAAGTCATGCAAAAACTCGTTGATCGTGTGTCGCAAATTAAAATTGGTGATCCATTTCAAAATGAAACTGAAATGGGGCCATTGGCAACGCAAGCACAATTGGAGCGTGTTGAGAAATATGTGTCTATCGGGTTGGATGAAGGGGGCAAACTTGTTCACGGTGGAAAAAGGCCTAAGCAATTAGAAAAAGGTTGGTACTTTGAACCTACTATCTTCGAACACACTGATAACAAGTCACGTATTACCAAAGAAGAGATTTTTGGTCCTGTCTTAAGTGTTATTCCTTTTAAAGATGAAGCTGAAGTTATTCAATTAGCCAATAGTACAGATTACGGATTAGCAGCTGGGATTTGGGTAAGTGATATTGCAAAAGCTCATCGGGTGGCAAAAGCGATCCGTGCAGGGATCGTATGGGTGAATACATATCGTAGTATATCACCGATAGCGGCAATTGGCGGTTCTGGTTTAAGTGGCTATGGCAGAGAAGGCGGATATGAAGCCATTCATGAATATATGCAAGACAAAGTGGTTTGGATCAATACATCCTCTGAACCCATTCCTGATCCGTTCATCATGAGGTAAATATTAATAGGTAAAAATCACTTTATAAGTAAGGGCTATTAATAGGAGGGAAAATGTAATGAAGTTACTGGGGATTTCAGGAACAATAACTGGTTCAAAAACAAAAGTTGTGATTGAAAAGGCATTGGAAGAAGTAAAGAAAAATCATCCTGATATCGAAATCGAATTGCTTGATTTGAAAAAGTATGATGTTCAGTTTTGTGATGGTCGTGATCCATCAACATATACAGGGGACACTAAAGAAGTAATTGATATCGTAGCATCAGCGGATTTTTACATAATTGGAACACCGATATTTCAAGGATCACTAACAGGAGCTCTGAAAAACTTGTTTGATTTAGTACCTCCTGCGATTTTTCGAAATAAAGTGATGGGCTTTATTGCTACTGGCGGAACGTACCAACATTATTTAGTGATTGAGAATCAGCTAAAGCCAATTGCAGGTTATTTCCGTGCATTCGTTGCACCAAGTTCTGTTTATGCACATAATGATCATTTCAGTCCGCAAAACGAACTAGTTGATGAGAATGTATTAGAACGTGTATCTTTGCTAAGTGAAGAAGTCGTTTTTATGCAAAAAGCATTAAAAAACACGAATCAAGTGACACAAGTCATTTGATCGAGAGACCTTTATTGACAAATGATATAAGGATGAAATAAGAAACTGTTTATCTTCATGAAAACAACATGTTTTGACATAAGAAAATTTCTAAATACAGTGCTAGATAGCAAGGAGTGAATAAATTGCTATTAGATGTAGAAGAGACCATACACTTAACAGATTTATCGTTTATTAATGTTTGTAATGAAAACTACGGAGTTAATAGAGGTGTTTTTAATACAATAGATGCTTGGTTTTACAAGCAAGGCATTCGAAACGTTTTAGAAAGACGTAATCGTATATTATTTTTTCTTGAATTTATTAAGGGAAATTCTAAATTGGAAAATAACCGCTGTAAATTTGGTCAAGGTGGATTAATCATAAAATTAGAAGAATATTATTTTCAAAGAATAGAATCGCCGAGTTTTAAAAATTGCCTCTAATCTGTAGGTGAGAAATACAAAGAGGGAAGGGTGACCAACGAGCATGACAACGATAAACAATGTAATAAAAAAACAATTACTTATTAATGGGTCATGGATGGATGCAAAAGAATATAGTCCACTTCGTTCTCCATACTCTGGAGAAGTCTTAGCTGAAATCCCAATGGCTACAGAAGAAGAAACTGACCAAGCTATCGAAGCAGCGCAAAACGCTACGAAAATCATGGCCAAAATGCCAGCTCATCAACGTGCAAAAGTGTTGGAAACATTGGCTCAACTTCTTGAAAAACGTGCAGAGGAAGCTGCTCAAATTATATCGATGGAATCAGCCAAGCCAATTAACACAGCTAAGGGTGAAGTGGATCGAACCATTGAAACCTACAAGTTTGCAGCTGAAGAAGCAAAACGAATTCACGGCGAAACACTTTCAATGGATGCGGCACGAGGCGGCGAAAACAGACTTGCCTACACGGTACGTGAACCAATTGGAGTAATCGGAGCTATTACACCTTTCAATTTCCCTATGAACTTGGTTGCTCACAAAGTAGGTCCAGCCATTGCAGCAGGAAATACAATTGTTCTAAAGCCAGCTAGCCAAACACCGCTTTCCTCGTTGTTCTTGGCCGAACTATTGCAGGAAGCAGGATTGCCTAAAGGAGCATTAAATGTGGTTACGGGTGGAGGCAGAGTGGTGGGCGACAAGTTGGTCACCGATTCTAGAGTAAATATGATTACCTTTACAGGTAGCCCAGCTGTTGGAATTGGTATCAGCAATAAAGCAGGGTTAAAACGTGTGACATTAGAATTAGGATCCAATGCAGCTGTTATTATTGATAAAGGAGTAGACATTGATAAGATTATCTCTCGATGTGTAATGGGAGCATTTTCGAACCAGGGACAAGTATGTATCTCATTGCAAAGGATATATGCTCATGAAGAGGTTTATGATCGTTTTGTTGAAAAATTTATCGAAGCAACTAAATTATTAAAAGTAGGTGATCCACTTAATCCGGAAACGGATGTTTCCGCTTTGATTTCCCAAAATGATGTTGATAGAACTCTTAATTGGATTGAGGAGGCGAAACAAAGTGGAGCTAATATTGCAACAGGCGGGTTTAGGGAAGGCAATATTCTTCATCCGACCGTCATATTAGATGCTGACTCGCACTTAAAAGTGTCGTGCCAAGAAGTGTTTGCTCCAATCGTTCTAATCAACAAGATCCAAACGGTGGAAGAAGCAATTAATTTGGTCAATGACTCTAAATATGGCCTGCAAGCAGGAATTTATACGGACAATGTCCATACAGCGCTAGATGCAGCAGAAAATTTACAAGTTGGTGGAGTGATGATCAACGATGTTCCGACATTCCGTGTTGATAATATGCCTTACGGTGGAGTGAAGGAAAGCGGTACAGGCCGTGAAGGATTGAAATATGCAGTTGAAGAAATGACAGAAATGAAGCTAATTGTTTGGAACCGGAATTAAGGAGTGAAGAAGTATGCCTTACTATGCAGCGATGTTACACATGATAGATCCCAAAAAAAATACTGAAGTGCGTCCACGTCATATCGAATATTTAGACGATCTTGATAAAAAAGGGAAAATTTTTGCAAGAGGACCATTCTTGGACGGTTCAGGTGGACTTGTAGTGTATATTGCCGATTCGATTGAGGAGGCTCTATCACTAGCGGAAGATGATCCGCATATCGTCGAGGGCGCACGTCGACTTGAGCTTAAAGAGTGGCTAGTCGTCTGAAAGAATGATGAAGATATGACAAAGAGTGCGTGTATCGTGACAACGCTTTTCTGATTGGCCAATTAGGGAAGCGTTAACCCTTATTAACGGTGGGGAATTAAGTTAATAAGAAGATTGCTTAATAAAATAGAAAACCTGTACTTTGGATCCAGAATCCAAATTTATTTATCTGGTAACTGGCATGGTACATGGTAATTTATTCTATTGTTGGTATTAAATTCAGAAACTCCATAATTGATATGTAGCGAAAAACAAAAGGCTGAAGTAAAAGAGTAAAAGGTATTTAGGAGTGAGTGGTAATGGATATGAAAAAAACAGCTCTTCTATTGATTGATCTTCAAAAAGAAAGTGGCACATCAAATGTTGTTGGAATGAATGATATTGTTAAAAACGCTAAAACTCTTGTGAGTATATGCCGCAATCATGGGATTCCAATCATTTACACTCGCCATATTAGCAGAGCAGATGCTATTGGCCTGGCAAATAAAGAACCAGTAAATGAAAATGGGGAACCTATCTATTATCATTCTGGCACGGATACGATTGAGATTATCGATGAAATAAAGCCTCAGGAAAATGATATCATTGTGGATAAATACCGATACAGCGGTTTCTATGAATCAAGCCTAGATTTGATGCTTAAAAGTTTAGATGTTAAACATTTAATAATTGGAGGAGTTCTCACAGATTGTTGTGTATTGGCTACAGTGTTAGATGCTTATTATCGTGATTACCAAGTAAATCTTGTTAAGGATATTTGCGGTACGACAACGACAGGAGCACATATGGCAGCAACATTAATGATGGCCAATTGGATCTATGATCTTAAAGTATACGATACTACTCATATAGTAAAGAGGCTTATAGGAGAAGAACACCATGGCTGGGAGGCAACATGTCCAGATCAACTTCAATTTTCTCCTAATAATCTTAAAGAAATCTATTCAAAGTTATCATTAGAAAAACTTTGATAAATAGCTATTTTCCATAATGAGAAATAATATGGTTTTAAGTTCAGCTAAGGTGAACTTAAGTTTCTTGCCCACTCTTTATGGATTAGCTTTTATAAGAAGATGAAAACGATTACAAGGAGGAGTTTTATGAAAGTTGAAACTCGAAGTATAGAATACATTCCAGCTAATGAGCGGCACGGAAAGGCAAAAGATTTATTTCCAATCTGGTTTGGCGCCAATATGAATATCACTACACTTGTTTCAGGCTCGTTGCCAATAATGTTAGGACTTAATTTGTTCTGGAGTGTTGTTGCGATCGTAATTGGTTCGCTCATTGGTGCCATTTTTATGGCATCCCATTCTGTACAGGGTCCTAAGCTGGGAATACCACAGATGATTCAAAGTAGAGCTCAGTTTGGGGTCATCGGCGCAATTATACCTTTATTCCTTGTCATGTTTATTTATTTAGGCTTTTTCGCCAGTAATACACTGCTTGCAGCTCAAACCATAGGTGATATACTTCCAATTAACCAAACTTGGAATATAGTCATAATCGGTGCTATTTGTTTTGTAGTTGCACTTTATGGATATGATTTAATTCACAAAGTCCAAAAATGGTTCTCGGCCGCATCGTTGCTTATTTTTTTGATTATGACCTATATTGTTTTTCAGTTGCCAGTACCACAAGAACAATGGTTACCTACTAATATTGACGTGTCAGCGTTTTTTCTTTCGGTTAGTATTGCTGTTACTTGGCAGCTATCTTATGCTCCATATGTTGCAGATTACTCAAGGTATCTTCCAGAAGATACACCACCTGCAAAAACGTTTTGGTATAGTTATTCTGGGACCGTGATTGGAGCTGTCTGGATGATGGTATTAGGAGCGGTATTGACAATAGCGATTCCTAATTTCATGGATAATACTGGTGGTAATTTAGCATCGCTATATGGTAGCTTTGCAATCCTTATGTATGTTTTGATTGTTTTTGGACAACTTGCTATTAATGTTTTTAATCTTTATGGAGCATTTATGTCATCGGTTACGACTATTGAACCGTTTATTAAATTCAAAGTTACACCAAAAGTACGGATGGGCTTCTTGCTAGGCATTACATTCCTTGCAACAATTTTATGTATTGTGGGACAAGGAAATTTTCTCGAGTTTTTCTTAAATTTTATCTTTTTTATGAGTTATTTTTTGATACCGTGGACTTCAATTAACTTGGTCGATTATTATCTATTGCGCCGAGGCGAATATAGTGTTAAAGATATTTTTGACCTTAATGGACAGTATGGCAAGGTCAATTGGATTGCTTCCTTTGCATTCGTAGTTTCAATCATTGCTGAGATTCCTTTTATTAATGCTTCCTTTTATGTAGGACCAGTTGCAAAAGCACTTAATGGGGCAGACTTAGCTTGGGCTGCAGGATTATTTTTGCCCGCCATTTTATATTATTTCCCAATGAAACGGAAGATTAGAAACACGATTACTGGATCTGAATTCCATCAGTTAGATGTTAAAAAGGTAGAAAAATTATAATTCCGTTTTTTTCTAAAGTGAAAGGCTGATTTGGAAGCCTCTATTTTGCAGATGAGTTAGCCTTCCCTTTTAGTACGAAACAAAATTCAAAATACGTGAATGGTTAAATTAACAACAAATGAACTAGCAAATAAATATTGATTCAATTTATTAGATATAGACCGTTTTACCAAGTGAGAGGATTTTTTTTAAACTTCTTCCTTTATCCGATTAAAATTCTGAAAATTCAAACAAAAGGGGAAAATATGTCAACTTTACGTGAAGAGTCATTAAATATGCATAAAGAAAAGCAAGGTAAGCTAGGTGTACATTCGAAAGTCCAAGTACAAAATGCGAGGGATCTAAGTCTTGCTTATTCTCCGGGAGTTGCAGAGCCTTGCCGCGAAATTCATGCTGATGAAAGTAAAGCGTATGATTATACGATGAAAGGGAATCTTGTTGCCGTTATTTCCGACGGTACAGCTGTACTTGGTCTAGGTAATATCGGACCGAAAGCGGCCATGCCTGTTATGGAGGGAAAAGCATTATTATTTAAAACTTTCGCAGATGTTGATGCATTTCCGATATGTTTAGATACAACAGATGCAGACAAGATTGTTGAAGCTGTTAAATTATTGGAGCCTACTTTTGGAGGAGTGAATTTAGAAGATATTGCTGCCCCTAAATGCTTTGAAATTGAAGAGCGGCTACGAAAAGTATGTAATATTCCAATTTTCCATGATGACCAGCATGGAACGGCTATTGTAACCGCTTCGGGATTACTAAATGCTCTGAAACTAGTTGACAAAAGAATAGGAGAGATTCGTGTTGTAGTAAACGGTTCCGGTGCTGCTGGGGTGGCCATTGTTAAATTGCTTCTCCATATGGGCGTAAAAGACGTCATTTTATGTGATACAAAAGGCATCATTTATGAAGGACGCCTAGTTGGAATGAATCCATTTAAGGAGGAAATGGCCTATATCACTAATAAAGAACAAATAGTTGGGACATTGGGAGATGCTCTTGTGGGAGCAGATGTGTTTGTAGGTGTGTCTGCAGCAGGGGCTGTTACGAAAGACATGGTTCGTTCCATGAATCGTGACCCGATTATTTTTGCAATGGCAAATCCAATGCCAGAAATTATGCCGGAAGAGGCGAAGGAAGCGGGAGCTTTGGTAATAGGGACAGGTCGTTCAGATTTTCCAAATCAGGTCAATAACGTACTTGCATTCCCTGGTATCTTTCGAGGGGCTTTGGACGTACGAGCGAAAGAAATAAATGAAGAAATGAAACTGGCAGCTGTTTACGCAATTGCAGAATTAATAACTGATGAAGAGCTTCATGCTGATTATGTCATTCCAAATCCATTCGACCCTAGAGTAGCTGCTTGTGTAGCAGAAGCTGTAGCGAAGGCTGCAATAGAAACGGGTGTTGCACAAAAAATTAGAGATGTAGCAGAAACTAAAGGTGTCTAATATCCTTAGCGCAAGAAAAATAGATTATTAATAAATCTAGAAGAAATAAAACTATATTTTATTAACCAAATTATACTACGAAAAGCGTAAGCTATAGGTTGTTGAGATAATTTTTCTCAACAACTTATTTTTATCAACCAGCAGATTGGATAAATAATAATCTAAAATCCTGTTATATATTTTTTCATTTGACGTTCTAATGGAACGTGTCATACTTGTAGAATCACAGAGTTTCCAAATGCGTTGTGAACGGCTAGAAAAGTAGAAATCTAAATTAGAAGTTAAAAGTGAGGAGAAAATAATGAACTACTATAGTCCAAAAGAAATTGCGGACATATCTATTCAAAAAGGTCTTGAAAAGGTAAATCTATCTAATGTATCTCTTGCAGTTTTAGGTTTTTTAGGCGGAGCTTTTATTGCATTTGGATTTCTTGCCTATATTCGAGTAACTGGAACCATGCCTCATGAATGGGGAAGTTTAGTCACTTTTATAGGAGCAGCTGTTTTCCCAGTCGGATTAGTATTGATCTTATTAGGGGGAGGAGAATTGATTACTGGAAACATGATGACATTGAGTATCGCTTACTTTGCAAAAAAAGTTACATTATTTCAGTTAATACGTAATTGGTTCCTAATTGCATTATTTAATCTGTTGGGCGCATTGTTTGTTGCCTATTTTTTTGGGCATTTTGTCGGTCTAACAGAGGGAGCCTTTTTAGAAAAGACCGTCTCAACTGCGCAAGCGAAAGTGAAAGATCCATTTTGGGTCGCTTTTGTTTCAGGAATAGGGTGTAACTGGCTTGTAGCTATGGCAGTATGGTTATGTTATGGAGCGAAGGATTTCTTTGGAAAAATTTTAGCGATTTGGATCCCAATCACGACTTTTGTTTTAATAGGATTTCAACACGTGGTTGCTAACATGTTTATTATCTCAGCTGCTATCTTTTCAGGAAATCTATCATGGGTTGAACTATTATTGAATATGATTCCAGTATTTTTAGGAAATGCTGTTGGCGGAGCAATCTTTGTAAGTTTCTTATATTTTCTCGTATATAAAAAAGGTGATGTTAAAATGGAAGGACGTTCTGTTGAAGAAGACAGGAGAAAAATTGGGTAATTTTATTGTGATACACCTAAATAATTTCAAATCATAAAAAAATCGTTGATGACATATGAGGTTAAAAATATAAGAAGGGGGTACGTCAAGAGGGTCTATTCTCGCACTCTCTAAAATAGTACGTAGTGTTTCATACACTTATCTTTTAGATGTTGCGGGATCTGACCCTTTACTTTTGGTACCCTCTTCTACGTAAGTTACTTTAGTAGATTTTGAATAACATAATTTGTTAAGTTGGGAACGATTTCAAGAGAATATGTCATTTCCATTCTCTCCAGTTTTTTATGCGCATCTACCCCATATGGTCCTATATTAATTACAGGTACATTTAATTTGCGTATGTCTTGATAATTCACGTAGTGTTTTGTACCCCAACAAGGGTTATTTTTAGAAACGGCATTAATTCCTTCTTCATCATCACTTAGAGCAACAAAACTCATATCAGAAATGTATGGGAAGAAGTTTCTCGTTACAATTGGGTATGGATATTTAGGTTGTACCATCTCCACAGCTTGGTCTAATGCATCAATTAATAATTGTTCATCATCAGTTTTCCCTGTCAATTCAACCCTAGGAGAATATAGAGAGGAGTAAAATAAGATGATTGCAGGATCTTTATCTTTCATCCATTTCCAAGCTTCTTCAACCACTCTAGCGGCAAACATACGATTATCTAGTTCAGTGTTTGATAATAGATTTTTTTTGAACGCATTCATATGTGTCACAAATTTTTCGCCATTCTCCTGAATCAATAATTGCTCGATTTCCTCGTAAGTAAAAACTCTTGGTTGCCAATGAATCGGCATATAGGGCTCTTTGCTTATCGCACAGTATTGCTTAAATCTTTCTTCAAATAAAGAAAGGGAATTGCTAAAGGCAATCATTGCTTGTTCCTTCAGCTTTGAAAGGACCTCTTTAGGTGACCATGAATGGATAAAAAAATTATAATAGACATAGGCAGATAATGCAGTTTGAACAGTATAAGACGGTTTTAAGTCCATTTGTTTTAATGAAACCGGCGGAACGGTTGTTTCACCGTAAGCTTCGTTACAAAGTTCAGGATTATAATTAATTTGCTTTGTCAGCTCAGCAGCAATAAAGTTAGGATCCAGTCCCTCGAAGCAGGAGCCTACATGGGTTTCTGCACCGGTAATAAAGAAGGATGGCAAAAGCTTTCCGACTGTCCCTTTATAAATATAACGGTTTTCGTCGCCCTCATATCGAGCTGAAACAAAATCTGCATTTATCGCTGCCGTATAATGAAATCCATGTTCTTCTTTCCAGCTATTTAAAGTTTTTAACGCTGAAAGTATGCCGTGCGAGCTATCCTCCTCGTCACATTCTGCAAGGAAGATCATGTTTCCATCTAATTGTTCAGGATGCTCTGAATAGTATTTTAAGAGGTATAGATTACTTGCTACTCCGCTTTTCATATCAAGGACACCACGTCCGAATAACCAATCACCTGAGTCTAAATGATTTTTAGCTGCAGCAGGAAGGTTCTCATTTTTTAGAGTGTTCATTAGTTCATCTGGGTTACACGCTTGTTGCTTGAGTTGATTAAAATCATCAATGCCAACGGTATCCATATGTCCCATTAGAATAACAGTTCTGTTACTACTTCCTTTTGTCCCTTTTACAAAGGCTAGTACATTATACCTTTCATGTTCATCATCAATGGTTTGTTCCAAATGAATTTGAGAAGGATTAAGAGAAAAATATGGAAAAGAAGAGACCCATTTAAATAATGATTGGGCAATCGCTTTTTCGCCATTTGTATTTACAATACTTTCAATCTGAACAAGTTGTTTTGTAAAAGCTAATACTTCCTCTCTGCATGTCAACATAGGTTTGTCTCCTTTTTACTAGAGTGTTATTGTAAAAATGTATAACACTGGATAAATAAACGTCAAGTATTATCGAAATACTTCGATTTTTCCAACTTTTTGTTGTTTTATACGACGTCGTTATATATAATATAAATTATCTGAATAAAACAAATATTTATCCCTCATCTTTTAGAGTTTTAGATGAGGTAGAGGTCGCTATTTATATTAGTATCCTATTGGAGATTCTGTGAAATCTATGAAAATAGGAAAAAGGATAAATTGCCGAAGCTTCTGAAATCACTGTGTTCAGAATTGCTGGGGCTGCACTCGAATAGGGACAGCACTGTCACAATATGAAAAAATTGTGGAGAACTATCTTTACTAATGCTTATGAATGAGGGTGTGCAAGCGCTGTCATATCCTGAAGACAGCGTTTTCATTTTGTTGATGGACTTTGATTGATTTAGCAGTGTCTATTTTAAAAAAGGGGGTACTATTAAATGAAAAAAATGATGATTCTCATAGCGGCATCCATGCTAATTCTTTTGTCAGCATGCGGAAGCAAACAGGAAAGTGGAACAGAAAAGACGGGGAAGGCTGAAAATACGGAGATGGGGCTAGTTAAAGAGGGGAACTTAACCTTTTCCATGACGGGGATATATCCACCATTAAATTTTAAAAAAGATGGAAAATTAACTGGGTTTGATGTAGAAATTGGAACGGAAATTGCCAAAAGAATGGGACTGGAAGCGAATCCTGTAACCAATCCATGGGAAACGATTATTCAAGGTTTAAAAGCGAAAAAATACGATGCCATCATTGGGAGTATGACAGCTACACCAGAGCGTGATAAGCAGGTTGACTTTACAGAGCCGTACTATTTATCTGGGGCTCAAATTTTTGTAGCTGAAGGTAGCACGATTCAATCGAAGGATGATCTAAAAGGGAAAACAATTGGTGTTATTCAAGCAAGTACATGGAAGGATCTGGCGGATGAACTATCTGATAAGGTAAAGGGATATCCAGTTGATACAAATGCTCTTCAAGATTTGGAGTTAGGTCGTCTTGACGCTGTGATAACAGATAAAATTGTTGGCTTAAATGCTCAAAAGGAAAAAGGGTTAAAAATTAAACCAGTTGGCGAATTGCTAAATGAGGATCGAGTAAGTGTTGCAGTTAATGAAGGAAACACTGAGCTTAAAGAAAAAATTAACGAAGCGATTCAATCAATGGTCGACGATGGAACGTATGAAGAAATTAGTATGAAATGGTTTAATAGAAATATTTTGGAAAAGTAAAGTCTGGCAATACACTTTTTTTCTAAGGAGGCTGATTGAGAAATCATGGATTTTTTGCATAATATTATTGGCATCCTGAATGAACATGGAATTGCTTTTTTAAAGGCTACATGGATTACAATATCAATCACCGGTGTTTCGCTATTCTTTGGAACAATTATTGGCATCGTCTTTGCAGGGTTTAAAATTTCGTCCATTAAATTCTTAAATAGAATTTCTGATATTTATGTTGGAATCATTCGGGGAACACCGTTGATTGTTCAGATCATGTTTCTTTATTACGGAATAGCTAGTATTGTAACTTTGGATAGTTTTACGGCTGGAGCATTAGCATTAGGCATACATACAGGTGCCTATATTTCGGAAATCTTTAGAGGGGCAGTGCAGTCCATTGATCGCGGTCAAATGGAGGCAGCCAGATCGTTAGGAATGTCCTATTCACTGTCGATGAGAAGAATTATTTTTCCGCAGGCTTTCAAAAGGTCCATTCCGCCACTTGCCAATCAGTTCATAATTAGCTTAAAGGATTCATCCCTTGTTGCTTACATATCTGTTATTGACTTGTACAATACAGCTCTTAGTGTACAAGGCGAAAACTATATGCCGTTTGAAACTTATTTTGTAGTAGGCCTCTATTATTTAGTAATCGTCCTTATTTTTACATGGTTTACAAATCGTTTAGAGAAAAAAATGGATGTAAGTAAACCGAAGGAGGTTCGTATTGCGTGATAGAGATTACTAATCTTTCAAAATCTTTTGGTCCTCTTAACGTATTAAAGAGTATTGACTTGAAAATAAAAGAACAAGAAGTTGTCGTACTAATCGGTGCTAGCGGATCGGGTAAAAGTACATTGCTTCGCTGTTTAAACTTTTTGGAAGTAGCTGAGAACGGTGAGATTAGCATTGATTCAGAAAAAGTTATCCCACAGAAAACGAACTTGAATAAAGTAAGAGAAAAAGTGGGTATGGTGTTTCAACATTTCAATTTATTCCCTCATAAAACTGTTTTAGAAAATATTATCGAAGCCCCTATCTTTGTAAGAGGAGAAAACAAAGAAGAGGCGAGGGAAAAAGCGAGGATTCTCCTGAAAAAAGTAGGATTACAAGATAAAGCTCATTTTTATCCTGATCAATTATCTGGAGGACAAAAGCAGCGTGTGGCAATAGCGAGAGCATTAGCAATGGAACCTAAAGTGATGCTTTTTGATGAACCAACCTCAGCTTTGGATCCTGAACTTGTTGGAGAAGTTCTTCAAGTGATGAAGGAGTTAGCTCGTGAAGGAATGACGATGGTCATTGTGACACATGAAATGGGGTTTGCAAGAGAAGTTGCTGATCGTGTCGTCATGCTTGCCGACGGAAATATTATAGAAGAAGGACATCCTGATGATATTTTTACAAATCCTAAACATGAGCGTACACAAAGGTTTTTAAACCAGCTATTATAGATTTATCAAGAATGATAATGAAGGAACTGTTTTGGTTTTCTTTCTCTTAAGAAGATCAAAGGCACCTCTGAGAAAAACTTAAAAAATATCGAATAACACTTTCGTTACAGTGAAGGTCGCATATCTATTCACAAACAAAAACGCTTAGAGAATGATCGCTCTGAGCGTTTGAATTATTGTTTCCCCCATTAACTTAAAGCTCATTCATTACTCGAAGAAAAAATCAAAGCATTCTCTTTCTTGCTATTAGTTTCTGAATGACAACCCATTTTCCTTCAAAGCATTTCTAAGTTTAGGTAAAGAAGCCGGTCCCATACCATGAAATTGCAAAATCTCTTTTTCACTATATTTAGATAGATCCTGTAAAGAAGTTATCCCATTGTTTTCTAATGCTCGTCTTGCTGGTGCCGAGAGCAATGAAAGAAATCCATTAGTGGGTCTCCGTTCTTGTTCACAAGTCGGACAGGTTGGACAATCGCTGCTTTTATAATAGGTATGTCCATTGTTGCAAGTCCTCGCATTTTTTTCTGATGTTGTCATTTTAAAATGTCTCCTTTTTTATGGAAAAGGGCCGGGGCTTCGCAAAATCGGATCTGCACCTCTACCTTAATTAAGTGATGTCATTTGAGAACCTGAACCTTTTTCATCGTGTTAGTTGGGTTTTAGATACTCATGTTTGTTCTTCTAAAGAAATACTCTTCAAACTTGCCATTTTCCTGCTTACATTACTTCCATGGATATCTTATCTCGACAATCCCACTCTTATTTTCACAAGGCTCTTTTCGTAAAGATTGTTGTTTTTAGCAAGAAACCAATTCGAACAGATGTTGATCTTCGTTACAGATGCGAGACTCCTGCGGGAAAAGCGTGTTGAGGGAGACCCCGCAAGTGCAAAGCACTGAGGAGGCTTCTGAGACCGCCTCTACAACGGAAATCAACCCGGGTTATTAGTGTAAAAATGATTGAAAAGCAACAAAGTATGTGAAAACAGCCTTTCACAAAAACAAATATCCTACTCTCCTTTTATGGTCGAACGAATACCATCATTAATTACTAATGTAACAACTTGAATATCAAGATGTCAAAGCTAGAACAGTAATAGGCAATCAACTTTACTTAAAAGGCGCTAACTCCCTGTGGAAACGGTATAATAAATTGGCAGAAGTAGACATTAAAAAAGGAATGTAGTGTGTTTTGGAATGTACAAAAGTCAAAAGAAGAAAAGGAGAAACTATGACAACGAGTAAAGAAATAGGGTGGAACTTAGACAATAGTTATGCCCGTCTGCCGAAATCATTTTTTTCTAGCATCAACCCAACTCCTGTGCGCTCACCGAAATTGATTGTTCTTAATAATCAGTTGGCAACATCTCTGGGGTTAAACATTCAGGCGCTACAAAGCGAAGAGGGTGTAGCAGTGCTTGCTGGAAACCAGATACCTGAAGGTGCCAAGCCTCTTGCTCAAGCTTACGCTGGGCATCAATTCGGTCATTTTAACATGTTGGGGGACGGCAGAGCGGTGCTGTTAGGCGAGCAGATTCTGCCTCAAGGTGAGAGGATGGATATTCAGCTTAAGGGTCCAGGGAGAACACCATACTCCCGCGGAGGGGATGGTCGCGCGGCACTTGGACCGATGCTACGTGAATACATTATCAGTGAAGCTATGCATGCATTAGGTATTCCTACGACCCGTAGTTTAGCAGTGGTGACAACTGGTGAGTCAGTATTCCGTGAAACCGAGCTACCTGGTGCAATTATGACTCGTGTGGCTGCCAGTCATCTGCGTGTCGGTACCTTTCAATACGTTGCACAATGGGGAACAGTTGAAGAACTAAGGATTCTGGCTGACTACACAATAAAGCGTCATTATCCAGACATTGAAGCTGATGAGGACCGCTATCTATCCTTACTGCAAGAAGTGATCAAGTCTCAGGCTGAGCTTATTGCCAAATGGCAACTAGCTGGCTTTATCCATGGAGTGATGAACACTGACAACATGACCATTAGTGGAGAAACAATCGATTATGGTCCTTGTGCCTTCATGGATACCTACGACCCAGCTACGGTATTCAGTTCGATTGACATGCAAGGCCGCTATGCCTATGGTAATCAACCGTATATGGCCGGGTGGAATCTTGCCCGATTTGCTGAATCCCTATTGCCTCTATTGCATGATGATCAGGAGCAGGCTCTCAAACTAGCCCAGGCTGAGATTGCTAATTTTATGGAGTTGTATCAGGGAAAATGGCTCGCGGGAATGAGAGCGAAATTAGGGATGTTTAACGAAGAGACAGAAGATGAAGCCTTGATCAATAGCCTCCTCATTCTGATGCAGAAGCATCATGCGGATTATACGAATACCTTTTCGGCATTAACATTTGATAAACAGGAAGATACAGTCCTATTTGGCTCTCCGGAATTCACTCAATGGTATGAAATGTGGCAGGCAAGATTAAGTAGACAACAGGAATCGAAGGACTCCGTAAATCAGTTGATGCGAAACAGCAATCCTGCTATAATCCCACGAAATCATCGGGTAGAAGAAGCATTAGAAGCGGCTGTGCAAGGAGATTATAGTGTGATGGAGCGGCTTTTGGATGTTCTGTCAAACCCTTACGCACACTCCACCGAACAGGCTGAATACTCCACACTTCCGGTGTCAGCAACTCCTTACCAAACCTTTTGCGGTACTTGATATATAAGCATTTTTATCAAACCATTGACGGATTTTCAAGATAATGCTACCTCTTTTAAAAGGTAGCATTATTTTTCTTCAATGTGATTTAAAGGTGATCGAAATGCAAGGTGAGATAGAATTTGGTTTTTACATCAAACCCTGTTTTCAGAGATAGCTTTAATAGTTTATAAAGTTCTCTAATCATAGAAAATCCCACTGCTTGAAGTTTCACTTTATCACCGTTGATTACAAAAATTATAGTTGTTCTTTTTAAAGTAAGGTTCTCGACATCTAAAACAGGCTGTGGTAAGTATCATGAATATAAATTCTGATTGTTTTGGGTTTAGATTTTCGGGAAGGTTTAAACAGCATTCTAAACAAAAGTCACCCTAGAAAAAAGAGAAGCAAATAGGAAACTTCGAGTTAGAATAGCTCGAAGCATAAAAATATGAATACCCCTGCTTAAGCATGTTATTAGACAGGTAAACTTTAATTATTAAGTAAGATTATTGGAACAAATTGAACGCCTCTTTATTTATTTCCTGGAGCGGGCTGGTCCACACCCTTTACATGATGACGATGTCCGTTGTTTTCTGTTGTGTAAAAATCATAATAATGAACATGCATTCCATTTCCTACAGGAATAGCAGGACCCGAATATGCCTGGTAATGATGAGTATGCCCATCTTCAAAGACCACATAACCTTCAGTGTAATGAACATGGTTATCATTCTCAATTTTAATAGGAGGTGAAGTAACATCTAAACATTGATGAACATGGCCATCACTGACAGATGTATAATCAACGGACCCATGATTATGGTTCGGCACAAACCCCTGAACAAAATCATCCTTACTAACCATCCTAAGCCCTCCTAACTATCAATTTTTCAATATATAGGATATTAATTTGTCACTTTCACTCATTTTCTTAGGGTTCAATCTTTCTTCCGATCCTTTAATGATGTAAAGGAAATACCTTTTTTCAAGTAATACATGGTAAGTAAAAAGAAGATAAATGGCACTGCAAAATCTAACACATTTGAACTAACTCTTATTTTTCTGCCTTGTTTTAATGTATTGCCGTTTTGTTGATGACATTCCTAAAAATTAGTGGAGATATGTGCTTTCCATGAGATTACTAGAAAAATTAAAATGCATAATTAGGGCTGGAATCAGCTTTTAATCTGGCACTTAGAGAAATCGGTATACTAGTTTAGGCTTGGGGCCATACCGATTATGATGAGATCTGGGGCATCGTCTAGCTCCGCTACGAGATAAACAAATGGCATAATTACCACATATAAACCACTAATTGTCAGTGCACAGAATTTGATATCCTCTAAATATTTAACAGACAATTCAGTCAATGGAGCCTAAAAGTTTAAATGCCTGATATAATGCAACGAAAAACGGTACCACTGATTCTGGCTCCACACCGCCACCATTGTGATTAGGCGTTTTAACGCTATAGGAGTTTTGTATAGAGAGGTATAAACTTTACTCTGGATAGACAAATTAAATATAAATTTCCAGCCTGCACGGAGAAAAGATAAGCAATGGAACGGGTGTATGCGCTAGTTCACATTTTCTAGTGGAGCGTGGCAAGGTATCATATTCATTTTTTCCTATCCTTACTATTCAGCATACAAGGAACCTTCTGGTGAAATGATCCTTGGAAAAGAGGTAGAGTTGATGAATGTAAAAAGTAGTAAGAAATCTAGAATGGGTGTAACCCTAGGGGCTACTTCAGCTGTTGCTTGGGGAGTAGATACGGTGATTATTGGCATAATAATAGCTAGTACACCTTTTAAACAGGCTGTTGGCCTTGCTCCCATTATAGCCGCTTTTATGCATGATTTTTTCTCTGCTCTATGGGTATCCTTATTTATGATTGTAAAAGGTGAATTTATTAATGTATTAAAGTTGTTTAAAACAAAGAGCGGAGCAATTTTAATATTGGGAGCATTGTCCGGTGGTCCTTTGGCAATGACCTTTTATTTTCTTGGTATTCAATCTGTAGGTGCAACTTATGCGGCAAGCATTGCTTCGATATTCCCTGGGATAGGTGCTGTGCTTGCTTTCTCTTTTTTGAAGGAAAAAATGAACAAAAGAACGTGGTTAGGCGTTCTTTTAAGTATCATCGGAGTAATAATATTAGCCTATGTGCCATCGAAGTTTAACGTCAATAGTCATTTTTTTATTGGAATATTGTTTTCATTAGGTGCTGCCGTATTTTGGGGACTTGAAGGGGTGATCGGTGCTTGGGGAATGAAAGGAAAAGAAGTCATTCCTTTATATGCAATTAATATAAGACAGATGACCTCTGCACTTTGTTATGGAATATTAATTGTACCATTTATTCAAGGATATCCTTTAGCATTTCAGGCAGCATCATCTAACATCGTATGGCTAATTGTCATAGCGGGTTTATTAGGTTTTGCCAATTATTCTTTATACTACACGTCAATTAATTTAATCGGTGCTGCTAGGGGGCAATCGCTTAACAATACTTATGTTTTTTGGGCTATAATAACGGAAATCTTATTTATTGGTACCCCTATTACTTTGCAATTTGTTATTGGTGCGTTAATTGTACTTTCAGGTTCTATTCTCGTTTCAGGAAACGTAAAAAATTCAAAGTGTTGATTAGTACCTGATAAAAGACATTGAAGACACTATCTCTATGCAAGATGATGTGTCTATACTCAAAAAAGCCTGCAGCAATCTGCAGGCTTTTTTAAGGATCATTTTTTTAAAAGTTCAAGTGCTTCTCCGAATTCCTTATCAATTTCAGCATTTGGTCGATACGTCGCAAGACTTACAAAGTATGTAACGATCCAACAGATGATGAAACCTGGAACAATTTCATAAATCGTATTAGTTAATGAAGCAACATTTCCCCAAATCATAACGGTGATCGCACCTGCAACCATTCCCCAAAGGGCACCTATAGTTGAAATCTTCCGCCAGTATAGAGAAAGTAAGATGACTGGGCCGAATGAAGCACCGAACCCTGCCCATGCGAACGATACGATTTTCAAAATGGATTCGTCATTTGGCCAAGCGAGCGCCCCTGCAATAATCGATACGACAAGGACAGCCATTCTTCCTAAAAATACGTATTGTTTATCTGTTGCATCTGTCTTGATCACCGCTTTATACAAGTCTTCAATTAGTGCTGATGACGTGACAATCAGCTGTGAAGAAATTGTACTCATAACTGCTGCAAGGACCGCTGCAAGCATAATTCCCGCAATGAACGGGTGGAAGATGATTTGTCCGAGAACAATAAACACGGTTTCCGGATCAGCAAGTGTAGCGTTATGCTGCTGATAATAAGCAACCCCGATAAGTGCTGTTGCAACAGCACCAAAAAGGCTGAGGAACATCCAGGCGATTCCGATACGACGGGCGTTTTTCACTTCTTTAACCGAACTGATTGCCATAAAACGGACAATAATATGTGGTTGACCAAAATAGCCAAGCCCCCATGCGACCGCTGACAAAATTCCGAGGAAGGAAGCGCCTGACACGAAGTTCAATAATTGCGGATTAACCTCTCTGATGCTCGTTGCTGTTTCTGAGAGTCCACCTGTAAAAAATAACCCAACTATTGGGATAAGTATAAGTGCAAAAAACATAATAAGTCCTTGAACAACGTCTGTATAGCTAACCGCTAAAAATCCACCAAACAACGTATAGAAAATAACGACGGCAGATACGATCAAAAGACCAACGTGGTAGTCAAGTCCGAATGAGCTAAGGAAAAACTTCCCTCCTGCAACCATTCCGGAAGATACGTAGAAAGTAAAGAAAATAAGAATAATGATAGCTGAAGCAATCCGTAATAGACGCGATTTATCTTTCAGACGACTTTCCAAGTAACTTGGAATCGTAATGGAATCATTCGACACTTGCGTATAGGCGCGAAGACGTGGGGCAACGAGTACATAGTTCAAATACGCACCGACCGTCAGCCCGATTGCTATCCAAGCTTCAACAAGGCCGCTCAAATAGATTGCACCCGGAAGACCCATTAGTAACCAACCCGACATATCGGCAGCGCCAGCACTGAGAGCCGTAACCATGGGTCCAAGAGAACGTCCGCCAAGCATATAGTCTGTTAGGTTAGATGTACGTTTAAATGCATACCAACCGATGAAAACCATAGCAGCCATGTAAATAATAATCGCTGTTAATTGGTACATTTCATTGGACATAATAAATCCTCCTTTTCACTAAGTATTTTCATAACATAATTGTTACTACTTAGATTTTTCTATATTTTATAATACGGGTATACTTCGTTAAATTCAATTACTCTTTGAGAAGACGGGGGACTCAGTAAATAGTAATTGCTCAAATCCAACGATCATTTTCCATGATATACAAATAATTGTGTAAATTTCCTACCTACCTTTATTTGTTGTTTTCATTTTAGAGAATCTGTATGTAGTTATCATTATTCATAATTTTAATAAAAATAACGGTTCTTTTTTATATCGTTAAGCTCTTTTAATTTTCTTTGTGTTATTACTTGTTAAGTAGATTACTATTTTTTCACGAGACAAAAAAGCAATATATGTCAAAAAAATCATAGTTTTTTCTGTTATCTTATTTGTAAGGGAGGTTCATAGAATGAGCTACAGTCCTATCATCCAAAAAACCATTGAATATATAGAGTCTAACTTAGATAAAGAATTATCGTTAGAAAGCATTGCTCAGATTGCTGGTTTTTCAAAGTATCACTATCATCGTATTTTTCAAAAAGAGGTTGGCGTTACCGCATCTGAATATATTCGTTATAGAAGAATTGCGAATTCAGCTAACATGCTTCTCTATACGGATGAAAAAATAATTGAAATTGCTTTCTATTATCGCTTTGAAACACAAGAATCTTTTACTCGTTCATTTAAGAAATATTATCAATTACCGCCAGGACAATATCGTAAAATCATGGGTAAATTAACGCTACAAAGGGAGGAAATCATGTTGAAAAATGAACAGTTATTGAAAGGATGGCGCTTAAGTGGCAGTCACCCATTTAATTATAAGATGGGAATTGACCGAGAAATCTTTCATAAAGGGAAAGCATCTGGATTTTTAAAATCTGTTACTGTACAATCTCAAGGCGAGTTTGCAACAATGATGCAAGAATTTAAAGCAGATAAGTATCTTGGCAAACGATTAAAACTATCTGGATTTATAAAATCAAAAAATGTTGATGGATTCTGTGGGTTTTGGATGCGAGTAGATGATGCACTTCATGATGTATTGCAATTTGATAATATGGGTGACCGGCCAATTGTAGGAGATACGGAATGGAATCATTATTATATCGTTTTAGATATACCTGAAAACAGTGCAGTCATTTCCTTTGGTGTTCTTCTTTCAGGGAATGGGCAAGTTTGGATTGATAAACTTAAATTTGAGGAGGTTGATCATACTACACCGACGACTAATATTGAAATAGCGATTGACCTCTTAGACGAACCTTCAAACTTATCTTTTGAAGAGTGTGAGTAAATGAAAGGGTGGAAAATAAATTGAAAGCTGCATCTGGGAAGTAAAAAAATAGTCTCAATCCCTATTTAATAGTTAGAATTATTTGATGAATCAAAAAATATTCTCTTTTTAGCATTTTGTTTATTTAATATTGTATTCTTTGTTTTTATAGACATATGTATTTGAAATAAGAACGATAAGCAAAGGTGAGAACTATACGCTGTTCATAGCTTTATGTATTGCGTATCCCATTATTCAGTTCGTTTTAGTAAAAAGGCATATTCAGTAAAAATTTTTCTTCAGCGAAAATGTCTTATAAATTCAAAGTAAATGAGGGGATATAAAATGATTTTTTCTACAAAGAGTTCTTTATTATTTACAGTAGTTTCTCTTTTGGTTTTATTAGCAGGTTGCGGGAGTGCTAAAGTAGTTGAAGAAACAGATCAATACACTTCAACCGTTGAACAAATTGATATACCAGATAATGTGAAGATAATCGGTTTGGGGGAGGCAACACATGGAAACATTGAATTCCAAGAGTTGAAAAAAGATGTTTTTAAAGTATTGGTAAAAAATGAAAGATTAAGAGTTTTTGTCTTAGAAGGTGATTTTGGAGGTGGACAACGAATTAATCAGTTCATTTTAAACGGAAATGGTACAGCAGAAGAGGCAGTGAATACCCTTGATTATAGTATTTATAAGACAGAACAAATGGTTGATCTTGTTCAATGGATGCATGATTATAACACGACGGTAAGCGAGGACGAGAAAGTTTATTTTTATGGAAACGATATGCAACGCTATGACTACAGTAAAAAAGGCGTGCTTGACTATTATAAAGTTGTTAACGCAGATGTAGTAAAAAAATATGCATCACAGCTGGAACACGCTTCAACTAATAAAATGCGTAAGTTAACGACGGAGCAATTGAATGAAATCGATGAAACAATAGAAAATATCATTTTAGACTTGCAATCAAATGAAGTGACTTACGTGGAACAAACGTCTACTGATTCCTATGCCTTTGCTTTACAATATGCAAAAATCATGAAACAGCGTACTCAGTTATTTTTAAATGAAGGAGATTATATGAAACTTCGTGATCAATATTTGGCGGACAATTTACAATGGATTGTTGAATTTGAAGCAACACGAGGTCACGATAAAATATTCATCACCGGACATAATGGGCATATTGAAAAAACATCTGCATCGTTAGCTGGCTACAAATCGATGGGGAATTATTTAGATGAGTTATATGGTGAAGAGTACTTTGCAATTGGTACTGATTTTATCATCAGCGAGTTTCAGGCGAAAAATGGAGGCTCTGGTGAAAGGCAGATTCATACACTGGAGAATCACAATGATTTAGTTGATGCATTCAGTAAAGTGGAGTCAAATATTTTCTATGTTGATTTTGGAAAAGCGAGTGAGTCGGATGAGTTATTGGATATCATCACGAGGGAGCAGAAGATGCCGAATATTGGGGATGATTTCCGAGCGTGGTATAAGTTTTTAAAGACGTTTTACACGATTGAAATGACGCCCAATGAAGCATATGACGGTATTATTATTGTAAAAGTAGCAACACCAACAAATGTAATAGAATAGCAATATTTAATAAAGTTACTTTACTGACTACTTCTCACGGCAAATTGCGTCTCTGGTGTGTAAGTCCATCCCGCAACTTCGTATATTACTAACTTACTAACTCATTCTATCCAAATTAAAAACCGATATGCTTTGCACTTGGGGCATTGTGGAACTATGGTACTAAATAGGGATAAAAAAGAGGAGGAAGCTCATTTTTATATCTGTCTCTACGACCATTTCTGATAATGCAGCTCTATGTCAAGCCCTCTTATTTTTAATTGGAGTTGAGGGAGAATTTCTTTACAGATCTATATAATCCATTACGGAGATGTCGCAAAACCAAAAAGGTCAGACCCTTCGTTTTGCGACTCCTATTAAGACTACAATCAGAGCAGACAAATTGAATTTAATCATTTAAATATTCTAAATGCCCATTTTCTAATGATCCATGACTCATCAAACTTTCAATAGGAAAAATGAACGTCCACGGCATACTCGTTTCCGGCTGAACGGATAGTGAAGGGAGAGTGAAAGTATGCTCTGCAATGATTTCATTCTTTTCAATATACCGCAGATTTTTGTTAATAAATGAACATACTTGGTGACTGAAATTATGGACAAGCACGGTAACTAATAATTCACCTTTATGATTCATTGCTTGCCATAAAGAGGTGAATTGAAAACGACTTTGTTTCGGCAAACTAGTTTCTAAAAAAATTTCTTTAATGATTTTACGATCTTTATTGGATAAGGTTTTATCCCAAGATGATTCATACTGAAGTTTTTGCATCTAGTGCCACCTACCTTTTAAAATACCTTTATTTTAACATATAAAAAAAACAGGTACATTATTGCTTGTTTGATATTTGGTGATTTAGTTCAAACGGGAGACATTTATAAGGTACTCGAAGAGGAATAAATCGAAGAAATCGGTAGAGTAGATAGGGGATCATTCTAAATAAAATTTGCTTCTATATATGTACAATAAAGGAGGGAATGAAAATAATAAAATAGCCCATAGCCTCTGTACCATTCAGAATTAACAGTTCTTTAGTTGGAATCGGGCTTCGGGGAGCGACTTGCTGTTTAATTTATTGACTGGTGTAGAGGGCAGGGTGCGACCAGCACTTTGCCGATAGGAATAAATTATACATAATTCGTACTTTTTTCAATTCGTAATAACATAATAATTATTTTGGCTTATTACACAAGATCGCTTTCAGCCGAATCTTCTATTTGGTGTAACGGTTTGCATAGCTAGATGCCACGAATGCATTCGGTTTAATTTTCGGTTCTACACCCATGGCTTCCATTCTTGCTACCATTTCATTGACAAATTCACTCGTTTTATTCTTTTTTCCAGCGCCAATATCAATATGGCCTTCCATTGTAAATGTGGCTCCCTGATAAAGGTAAGGTAGAACGATGTCGATTAACTGATTTTTTCTTTCCTCCGTAAATAAAGCAACAATTTCTTCGGATAGAGATAATTCATTGGAAATTCGCTCATGCAAATGCAACATTCTCCTAGGAATTATAACTTTTCTTATACAAGCCCATACACCATTTCCTTCATTAAATATGACAATTCCTGTTATAAAGGTCGTATGTGTTTGGTGAACTTGAGAATCTGTTCCTACCATTAATCGAAAGTGACTGCAAGGTTTAGATTTCATGAATTTTACAATATGTTCAAAAACCTGGTCAAAGGACATCCAACTTTCCTGTAGATTTTGAAATAGGTACTGATTATCCAAATCGTTTCTCATATCTTAATATCACAACTTTCTCCTCAATTCATGAATATGGAAATTTGTTCTTATTTGTATTTTATGAAAAAACTGGATTGTCGTGTCAGGCATTTGTGGTGATATTTTATTTTTTATGCCCCATTCTAAATTCTTCATAAAATCTAAAAAAGTTATATCTATTTAAAACCATCTTCTCCTGGGGTGGTTTTTGTCTTATTTTAGTGGTTTTTGTAAAAATTCCAGATGCCGAATGTTTATTTTTAAACTAAATGAACATAATAATTTCCAAATACATCAATTAAAGGCAGAAGGGGGATATTCCATGAGTGAAAAAGATGAAAGAAAAGATGCGATGACCCGCAGGCAATTTATTCGTAAAGGAGGCTATGTTGCTGGCGGAGCTATTGGTGGTGGGATTTTGGGTGCTTCAATTTCTCAAATGTTTATGCCGACAGCTCCATCTCCATCTCCAGAAATAAGTAAGACTAAAAATGAAGGTGTCCAAAAAGCCGATGTAGAACGCTATAATCAAGCACTTATGTTCTTCAATAAGCAAGAGGATTTTAAAGTTCTTGCTCAAGCCTCTGAACGAATTTTTCCGGCGGATGACCTTGGACCAGGTGCGATTGATTTAGATGTTCCTTTTTATATCGATCATCAATTAGCAGGAGCTTGGGGAAATAATGCGCGAGACTATATGTTGGGGCCATTTTATCCTGGTATAGAAACGCAAGGTTTCCAGTCGCATTTAAAAAGAAATGAAATCATTAGTCAAGGAATTGCTAGAATACAGTCGGTTAGCAAGGAGAATTTTAAGAAGAAATTCACAGAGTTAAACGAGCACCAACAAGATGATATATTGGCTGCTTTTGAAAAAGGAAAGGTAAAAATGAAAGGTGTAAGCTCAAATGATTTCTTTACTTTGCTGCGCATGTCGGTATTAGAAGGAGTTTATGCTGATCCATTATATGGTGGTAATCGTGACATGGCGGGCTGGAAAATGAAAGGGTTTCCTGGCAATCAGATGAGTTATTTGGCACAAATTGAATCAAAGGAATTTCTCGAAATTGAACCGAGCAGTCTACATTCTCATATTGCTTCACCAAAAAAATAAGTGAATGAGACATACATATTTTAAGACAGAGAGGAAGTAAAAAGTGGCTAAAACATTACCTAAAGTCGATGTATTAACAGTCGGAGTTGGTTGGGCTGGAGGAATTATCGCGGCCGAATGTGCGAAAAATGGATTAAACGTAGTTGGCTTAGAACGAGGCGGGAATCGCAATACAGAAGATTTCTCCATGATCCATGATGAATTAAGATATGCCATCCGCTATGATTTAATGCAAGATGTGTCAAAAGAGACCATCACATTTCGCAACAAACTAGATCAAAGAGCGTTACCAATGAGGCAATTAGGTTCTTTCCTCCTCGGTTCTAGCGTAGGTGGTTCAGGTGTCCACTGGAATGGTCATACTTTCCGCTTCCTTCCATACGATTTTGAAATTAAAACAAAAACAATCGAAAAGTATGGGAAGTCGAAAATTAAAGATGATTATTTGCTCCAGGATTGGGGCATTACCTATGATGAGTTAGAGCCATACTATGATACGTTTGAAAAAACATGTGGAATTTCAGGTGAACCAAATCCGCTTGGTGGCAAACGGAGCAGTGATTATCCTACACCGCCAATGAAAAATACGGTCATAACAAATAAATTTAGAGACGCGGCAAAAAAGCTCAATTTACACCCGTTTTCTTTACCATCTGCAAATTTGTCTGAGGCGTATACGAATCCTGATGGAGAAAAACTTAATGCTTGTCAATATTGTGCCTTTTGTGAGCGATTTGGATGTGAATATGGAGCAAAAACTTCTCCAAATATAACAGTTATTCCAACGGCTATGAAAACAGGTAAATTCGAGTTGAGAACACACGCCAATGTGATTGAAATCATTCACGAAGGCGGTAAGGCAACAGGAGTCAAGTATATAGACACCTTACAAGGCGAAGAATTCATCCAGCCCGCTGATGTCGTTGTTTTAACAAGCTATGTCATGAATAACGCAAAGTTGTTACTCGTATCGAAACTTGGAAAACCATATGATCCAAAAACCGGCAAAGGTGTGATTGGAAAAAATTACTCCTATCAGTTAACTCCTGGCAGTACCGGTTTCTTTGAAAAGGAACGATTTAATTCTTATATGGGTGCTGGAGCTCTTGGTCAAGTCGTTGATGATTTTAATGGCGATAACTTTGATCATAGTAATCTTGATTTTATTCATGGAGGTACATTGGTCGTTAGTCAATCAGGATATCGTCCAATTGCAAGTAATCCCGTCCCTCCTGGAACACCATTATGGGGAAAAGAGTTCAAAGAAAAATCGATTAAATATTATACTCGGACCATTAATGCTGGGTTCCAAGGCGCATCTTTGCCTCACCGGGACAACTATCTTGATTTAGATCCTACCTTTAAAGATGCATATGGAGTACCGTTATTAAGAATGACTTATAATTTTACTGATCAAGATCGGAAGTTACATGAATATTTAACTAAGCAAAGTGAAAAGATCATGAAGGAAATGGGCGCGGATACCGTTATGAATATTGGGAAATTAGTGGACTACAATATTGTGCCATACCAGACGACTCATAATGTGGGTGGTGTCATAATGGGAGATGACCCAAATATATCAGCGGTGAATAATTATTCGCAAATGTGGGATGCTGATAATGTATTTGTCGTCGGTGCCTCTGCCTTTCCACATAATAGCGGCTACAATCCTACGGGAACGCTTGGAGCGCTCGCTTATCGTGCAGCAGAAGGGATTGTGAAATATAGTAAAAATGGAGGCCAGCTTGTTTAGAAAGGGGCATGGAGTATGTTACAAAATATCGGAATTCCAGGTTTAATCATAATTCTTATCATTACACTGATAATTTTTGGTCCGAAAAAACTGCCTGAAGTTGGTTCTGCCTTTGGAAAAACCTTATCTGAGTTTAAAAAATCTGCCCAAGATATCGTGAGTGATGAATTAGATAAGGTAGCTGAGGCCGATAAGGCGTCTGATTTAGTAAAGAAATGAGTATTTATGATTTTGTTGATTTGCTTGATTTGCTTTAATCAACATTGAAGCATAGTCTTATGTCAAAACAGGGTCAGAATCACATTCTATATATCCGTTTAAAGCGATATATAGAGGATGTGATTTCTGACCCTTGTTTTATTAAAATATTAAATTTTTCCTGGGAACGAAAAAATAATTCATGGAAATGATTGATATGCTAATGTTGGTATGTGTTTTTCTAAAAATACAATTGTGTTTTTACAGAGAACATATTATTATGATATAAGAAAAAGTATTGGATTAGATAGATAGTGTCTATAAAGGTCTGAATTAGGTAATATAGGCAATTGGAGGAGTTAATTTTGGCAAATAAAGAATTAAAGAGAGGGCTAGAGGCACGGCATATTCAGATGATTGCATTGGGCGGTACTATTGGCGTTGGGTTATTTATGGGCTCAGCTAGTACTATTAAATGGACTGGACCATCTGTTATGCTTGCTTATGCTGTCTGTGGAATATTTATTTTTTTCATTATGCGCTCTATGGGTGAAATGCTTTATCTAGAGCCTACTACGGGATCATTTGCAACCTTTGCAAGTAACTATATTCATCCTTTAGCGGGTTATATGACTGCGTGGAGTAATTGGTTTCAATGGGTAATTGTCGGTATGTCCGAAATCATTGCCGTTGGAATGTATATGAAGTATTGGTTCCCAGATCTACCAGCGTGGATCCCAGGTGTGATCGCCATGCTTATTCTTGGAGCTGCAAACCTCATCTCTGTAAAATCTTTCGGGGAATTTGAATTTTGGTTTGCACTTATTAAAATTATTACAATTGTGCTGATGATTATTGCTGGTATTGGCCTTATCTTTTTCGGATTAGGAAATGGAGGCGATGCAATTGGCTTATCAAACCTTTGGGCAAATGGCGGCTTCTTCACAGGGGGCTTTTCAGGATTCTTCTTTGCGCTTTCCCTTGTCATAGCATCTTATCAAGGCGTTGAACTTATCGGAATTACTGCTGGTGAAGCGAAAGATCCAACGAAGACTGTGACCAAAGCGATTCAAACGATCATTTGGCGTATATTAATCTTTTATATTGGCGCAATTTTTGTCATTGTAACGGTCTATCCGTGGGATCGATTAGATGACATCGGTAGTCCATTTGTTTCAACTTTTGCTAAAATCGGTATTACAGCAGCAGCAGGTATTATTAACTTTGTCGTCATTACAGCAGCGATGTCTGGATGTAACAGTGGGATTTTTAGTGCAGGGCGTATGCTTTACACTTTAGCATTGAACGGTCAAGCTCCGAAAATCTTTGCAAAAGTATCAAAAAATGGAGTGCCAGCATATTGTACGATCGCTGTCCTTCTAGGTTTAGCCATTGGTGTTGTCTTGAACTTCCTTGCACCGCCACAACTATTCCTTTATGTTTACAGTGCTAGTGTTTTACCTGGAATGATTCCATGGTTTGTCATACTAATTAGTGAGCTTAGATTCAGAAAGGTAAGAGCTACAGAAATGGGCAACCATCCTTTCAAAATGCCTTTTGCCCCATACAGCAACTATGCAACAATTGCCTTTTTACTGATGGTGTTAGTTGGTATGTGGTTTAACCCTGGTACTCGAATATCTCTTATTGTGGGAGTCATTTTCCTCGCTATTGTCGCAGTAAGTTATTACGTGTTAAGAATGGATAAGCGAGTACCATTAGAGGGTAATCCGGATGATGATATTTCTGCATAAGAATGTTTGAGTTCTGTGTTAAATAAAAGCAGATGGTAGTGCGAAGCTATTAAAAACTTCGCGCTGTGCCATCTGCTTTTATTTCAATTCTTATCATATTCCTTATAATCAACCGCAATATGTCAGCCAGTTTCCACTATATCCTCAGTCAGAGATATGGGCAGGGCAAGTAATTAAACAAACTTTATACCCTCATTTGAAACATCAAGTATTAAGTACCATTGATCCTTTTGGTAAATATGGCTTAAAAGAAGCAAAAGCAATTTCATATGAGCATGCATTACAAGAAGTTGCTGCAATGACCTATTTAATATGGAAAGGCATGGATCCTCATAACGCCTATTTAACCGTTGAATCTTGGGAAAATAACGAAACATTTTAAAGCTATTTAAAATATCGCCACAGTTATTCATATTTTGCTAGTCATTTAATTGAATACGTGTTGCTCCTCAAATGTATGAATAAATAAATGACATGATCTTATACTAAGATTGAATTTGATTTTAAGGAGGAATAACGAATGACTGAACAAAATAAATCTGCTATTGACCAAGGACGAAACAGTGTAAAAAGTGGCGTTGAAACAGTAAGCGATGTAGCAAAAAATGCAATTGATACGGTTGAAGATGTTGGAAAAGCAGTCGTTGACCGTATTTCTGATACAGTTAAAGATGTTACATCAAGATGAATTCTTTTTACTAAATCCGTCGGAATATTTGGTTGACAAATGAAAAACAAGTATAAATAGCACCGTCAAGAGACGGTCTTATTTCGGACCACTGGATACGGTTTAGTACTGTTTTCCCTTTTCTCGAAGCTCATTAAATTACACTTTAGATTTCTGTAGTATTTGTAAGTACCGAGAAGTAATAATTGTTTATATAAACAAAGTACAGATCAGCAATTGATGTTACATCAAAAAACTAGTAGACGGAGTCCAGTTAGGGCTTCGTCTACTAACGCGAATCTGTTTAATAACCTTTTCTTTCTTCAGATGGCTCTAGATCTATATCTGTATCTCTGTTGTTATTTATGCCAAAGTTATTGTCCCTATCAAACCTTACATCAGTTGGATCAAAGTCTCTACCAGGAGTTAAAGGAGTTCGATTATCAAGAACATCATTATTGTCTTTTTCATAACGAACTGGTCGATAATTTACTCCATCATCTTGATCATTCACCTCATTATTACCAAGATTACATGCTGATAGAAGACTCACCGATAGCACACCTGACAAAATAGAGATTTGCTATTTATTTTTCATTGAATTAACCTCCGTATTATTAGGTGAAATAATCAATCTTAATATGTACCTTGAACAATTTCTTAGTCTTAAATTGAACATACAATTATTGTTACTTTAAAAAAACTGAATAAAATCACCACATCTAGGAGGGTATAAATAGTCCTGAATTTTCCGAAATAATTTGTTACCCTATTAAATAATATGTTTAGTTAGATCTACAAAAGGGTGTCCTAAAAAAGTCATACCACGCAGCTAAATGCAGTATAAGAAAAGTGGTTGAAACACTATACTGATTTAAAGTGCGAGGTCAGACCCTTTTGAGACACCCTCCTTATATGGCTGTATCTACTTCAGTTTTACCAGCGGCTAAGGATAATTCGTGAAGAGTAATTTCAGGTCGGCTTCCAACACGGATGTTAACACCTGTTTGACCAAGCCCTTCATTAATATAGAAAGGCTTACCATCATGCGTATGGAATCCTTTTATCATATTCATTCTTACAAGCTTGCCCATTTTTACGAGGTGATACGCTTTTGGATAACAGATTTGTCCGCCGTGGAAATGTCCAGCGAGCAGATAGTCAAAATGGTAATTTTTCATGTGTAGAACAATATTTGGATCATGGGTTAATACTAAATTTGTTCCAGTTTCAATGCCTTTGTAAGAAGCTTCAAGCTTGCTTCGTTTTGTACTAAAATCATCAATCCCAATAATATTAACTGGTTTTCCTTGAACAAAAATCATGTCGCTTTCGTTTTGTAAAACTTTGCAGTTATTTTCAGTAAGTGTATCGATTAATACTTGTAGGTTTTGAGTACGTAAAAGATAATCATGGTTTCCCAAAACGGCATAGATGCCATATTTTGCATTTAATTTATTCAATATGTTTAAATAAGGGACTAACTTAGGAATGGTACGTTTACGGTCGAGGAAATCTCCAGTAAGTGCAATCAAGTCTATTGGCTCATCTTTTAGTTTTTCATAGAGTTCAAATGGGGAAATCGATATATTTTCGAGATGTAAATCGGAAAGTTGCAGAATATTTAATGTTGGATGTTGTCCATTGGCTGATTCTTTATGAATTTTAACTTTATTCATCACGATATCCTTCGTGTTTTTATAGGCTTTTTTTATTAAATAAAGAAGAAATATGGCTAATACGACAAAGAATAATATTTTCAAATTCAATCACCCCTTCTTCAATCGATTATACATGAATAATACTGTCATCTTTGCAAGTAATAGATGGCATAAATCCCATGGAAGGGATTACTATATAAATGAGTTGGATAGGTTAAAAGTATTTGGCATATACTACTATGGGTGATGAATATGCCATGTCAATCTAGTGATGAATTAAAGGCATTAGTGGAAGAAGCAAGAAACTGTACAAAAAACGGGAAAGTAGCAGACTATATTCCCGCACTTGGTAAAGCTAGGGAAGATGATTTGTCTATTGCTATTCATTATCCTGACGGGCGCTGTCTATCAGCAGGAGATATCGAAAAAAAGATTACACTGCAAAGTATCTCAAAAGTGATTAGTTTGGCCCTTGTTTTGATGGATAGAGGACAGGATGATGTTTTTAAGCATGTGGGCATGGAGCCAACTGGAGATCCTTTTAATTCGATCGTGAAATTAGAAACAATGGCTCCGACCAAACCATTAAATCCTCTGATCAATGCGGGTGCCCTTGTTGTGACCCATATGATTAATGGAGATACAGTAAAAGAGCGAATTCAAAGACTTTTAGTTTTTGTTCAGGAACTGACGAAGGATGCAACCATTCGGTATTGTGAGGAAGTAGCACGTTCTGAATTTGAAACGTCTTATTTAAACCGGGCGCTATGTTATTTTTTAAAGCAGCATAAAATGATAGCCGAGAATACAGATATAGAACAACTAATGGAATTATATACAATGCAATGTGCCATAGAAATGAATTGTTTGAACTTGGCTCGAATCGGTTTGGTGTTTGCAATGGATGGAATCGATCCTCAAAGTGGTAAACAAATCATCCCTGCAGATATCGCTCGTATTTGTAAAACATTTATGGTGACATGTGGAATGTATAATGCTTCTGGAGAATTTGCCATTAAAATTGGCATTCCCGCAAAAAGCGGCGTATCCGGTGGGATTATGGGTGCGGTGCCGGGGAAATTCGGCATTGGAATTTTCGGCCCTGCTCTAGACGAAAAAGGTAACAGTATTGCAGGTATAAAGTTATTGGAACTGTTATCTAAGAATTATAAGTTGAGCATGTTTTAAAACAGGTTAGCAACAAATAGCTTTGATGCAGATTAAAGAATATGACCAATAGAAAAAGTAAACATTTGATTTTTAAAAATAAACATGAAGCTTTTTGGAGAAATGGGATAAAGTCTTATTTCTCTTTTTTTGTGGAAAAGGTAGGCATTTACTACTCTATTACAGTGCATGAAATTGTTGAAACTAACAAGCTATCTTATTATATAAAGGATTCTATCCATATTTCACTAGGTATTGTATTCTATTAGATTTTTCAATAACTCACGAAGTAGTATCGAGTAGAGGGGCGGTTAATGCCGTTTTGGAAAATACAAGATAAATAGTAAAAATATTAACAATTTTGATAAAATTTATGTTAGTATAAAATTTGGGAATATTACATATTAAAGGGGGAAATAAGGTGAAAAAGAAAAGTTTTCTTCTCGTAACAGTTTTAATGTTAGCGCTTTCTATAATTCTAGCTGCATGTGGTGGAAGTACGAAAGAGGTAGACGGTAATAATTCTGAAGGTAACAATGGAGGAGAGAGCGGTGCTAAAAAACCTGAATACATTAGCATTCTAACAGGTGGTACTGGTGGTACATATTTCCCGCTAGGTGGAGCTTTCGCTGGAATTATAACAGAGGAAACAGGTATTAAATCAAACGCGGAAACGTCTGGTGCATCTGCTGAAAACATGACAACTTTAAAAGCTGGGGATGCCGAAATTGCATTTTCTCAGACAGATATTGCTTCCTATGCAAAAGAAGGAACATTAATGTTTGAAGGGGATAAGATTGATAACGTAAGTGCAATTGGCACACTTTATCCCGAAACCATTCAAATCGTTACAACAGCTAAATCAGGAATTAAATCTGTGGAAGATTTAAAAGGGAAAAAAGTATCTGTAGGGGCCCCTGGATCAGGTACGAACCCAAATGCAGCACAAATTCTTGAAGTCCACGGAATGACTTTCGATGATATTAAGAAACAAGATTTATCATTTGACGAGTCTACAACTGGTATTCAAGATGGAACAATTGATGCAGCATTCGTAACTGCTGGGACGCCAACAGGTGCAGTTGAAGGTCTTTCAGCTACTGAAGATGTCGTTATTGTTCCGATTGCACAAGATAAAATCGATGCTTTAATTGAAAAATATCCTTACTATATCAAAGAAGAAATTCCAGCTGGAACATATAAATTGGCTGATGCTGTCTCAACTGTTGCGGTACAGGCCATGCTTGTTGTTTCAAATGACCTTTCTGATGAAGTTGTTTACGATATTACCAAGGCTTTATTTGAAAACATGGATAAAGTTACACATGCAAAAGGGAAATTAATTAAAGCTGAAAATGCTTTAAAAGGTGTGGGAATTGATGTTCACCCTGGTGCACAGAAATATTTTGATGAAAAAGGGATTAAAGCTCAGTAATCGTTTTAATAAACAGCCATGAGCAACTGATCCCAACTAAAACGATGAAAAAGATTAAAAATTGGATTACCTGATAAAGGTGGCGGTGCAAAGCTGAATTGGCGAAGCCCCGCTCTTTTCCACAGCAAAGGTTGACCGGTGGTTTAGCCAAATATAGGTTATGATCGCCGGTCACATTATCTTTTTGAGGAGAACAGGAACAAAAATAAAATCCGATTTCTGTTGTACGTTTAATATTTTTATTATTCAGGCGGGGTCTTTATGAAAAAAAGAAATTCAAATAGAAAAAAAGTTTTTCCGCTGCTCTTTATCCTAACAGTCATCGCAATTATATTATTCATTCCAATAAGGCAAGGACTCGTTTTTGAATTTCAAGATACGGGAAGAATACTGGCTTATATCCCTTTTTCTAAGGAAGATAAATTTAAGATTAAATATACACATTCCATTCATTTATCTGATGTAGTGGAGAGTTATCAAGTAACTAAACAAGGCTATATTCAACAGTATGAGCTTATGTATGAAGATTTTGCGATTGGAATGCCAGAAAACGCGTCAAAAGGAGAGGTTTTTGAACAAATAGACGGTAAATATTTTATTAAAAATATGAACCGTGTTTTTCCTTCTTTTGATCTTAGGACTGGTCAAGTAAAGGCTAATCATACAGTTATCTATAAAAATAATGAGTATCCGCTTGCCAAATCAATCCAACCGGGGACTTGGGTTCGTATAAAAATAGAGAAACTGAATCTTTTACAGCAATTGAAAGGAGTGAACATCCTTGAGCAGCAGTCATGAATCATTATCTCAAGAACAACAACAAGCATTACTTGAAAAATATGACCCTGAGGCAGGAACGAGGAAGTTAAAAGGAGTTTTAGGCTGGGTTGTTTTTTTAGGATTGCTATCCTTTTCGTTATTCCAGCTCTACACGGGTGTATTCGGAATGCTTACCGCTCAGCTGCAGCGTTCGATTCATTTAGGGTTTGCGTTGGCACTGATTTTCTTATTATTCCCGGCTAGAAAAAAAGACCGGGGAGTAAAACATAGGCCAGCATGGTTTGATTATATTTTGGCTCTCACTGCAGTTGTGGTGGGCGCTTATTGGCCGCTAATGATTGATGATCTTGTTATGAGGGTTGGTCGTTTGACAGATCTTGATTTTTATATCGGATTAGCAGCCATTATCCTCGTATTGGAAGCCACTCGCCGTGCGGTAGGTTTGCCGATTACGATCATTGCTACTTTGTTTTTAGCCTATGCAATATATGGTCCTTACATGCCGGGATTTTTGGCCCACCGCGGGCTAGATTTACAACGTCTTGTCCAAACGATGTTTTATACAACTGAAGGGATCCTCGGTACCCCTTTAGGTGTATCTTCTACGTTTATTTTTCTATTCCTCTTGTTTGGGGCCTTTCTTGTGAAAACTGGAGTCGGACAATATTTTAATGATCTGGCTCTTTCAATTGCTGGAAAAAGAATTGGGGGACCTGCAAAAGTTGCGATTTTTTCAAGTGCTCTACAGGGAACAATTAGTGGCAGCTCTGTAGCCAACGTTGTTACATCAGGTTCATTCACCATTCCGATGATGAAAAAGCTTGGATATAAGAAAGAATTTGCTGGAGGGGTTGAGGCTGCTGCTTCAACAGGCGGTCAGCTAATGCCTCCGGTAATGGGGGCAGCAGCGTTCTTAATGGTAGAGTTTATTGGCGGAATTACTTATTGGGAAATTGCTAAGGCAGCGGCTATTCCAGCATTGCTTTATTTTACTGGTATTTGGATTATGACACACTTTGAAGCGAAGAGACTTGGTCTCAGGGGTTTAACGGATGAAGAAATGCCAAACAGAAAAGAAGTGTTAAGTAAAATTTACTTGCTATTACCCATCTTAGCAGTAATCGTTCTTCTTATGAGCGGAATGAGCGTCATTCGAGCTGCATTATGGTCAATTGTTATTACTGTGGGTGTCAGTGCGATTCGAAAAGAAACGAGGATTAGCGTTAAAGATGCAATTGAAGCTCTTGTCGATGGGGCTCGGACGGCACTTGGGGTAGCCGCGGCTACTGCTGCAGCGGGAATTATCGTTGGAGTTGTGACAAAGACAGGGCTGGGGCTTAAACTTGCAAACGGACTGCTCGATCTAGCAGGCGGGGCAATTATTCCTACATTAATGCTTACAATGCTCGCTGCTCTTGTCTTAGGAATGGGTTCACCTACAACTGCAAATTATGTTATTACTTCAACAATTGCAGCACCAGCCATTATTTTATTAGGTGTGCCTGATTTGCCTGCTCACTTATTCGTATTTTACTTCGGGATTATTGCAGACATTACTCCACCAGTTGCGCTCGCTGCATTTGCTGCTGCAGGCGTATCGGGAGGAGATCCAATAAAAACTGGGGTCAGCTCGTCTAAGCTGGCTATTGCGGCATTTATCATCCCTTATATGTTCGTTCTGTCACCTGAACTCTTAATGATTGATACAACTTGGTATTACCTGATTTGGGTAGTATTCACAGCATTAGCCGGTATGACGGCAATTGGCGCAGGAGTGATCGGACATTGGTTTAGAAAATTATTATGGTATGAAAGAATTCTTGCATTATTCGGAGGAATCCTCTTAATCTATCCAGAAGGGGTATCTGATATTATTGGATTAGTTATGTTTGTCGTCGTCGTAACTTTACAATTTGTTTTTAAAGAAAATAACAAATCAAAGCCTCTAACAGCTTAAGACATTAAGAAGGATCTTAAATAATATCCTTAAACTACTTTATCTTTTCTTTTTGTAACAGGCAGCATGTGAACATCGTGGAAATAGATAAACCACTTATAGTTATTGAAAATACGCTTGGATTTATGTAATCCAAGCGTATTCTATAAAAAGAAGATTTGATATCTTTGGTAAGGGGACTGGACTATTATTTCTTATCCAATAACACAGATATTTCTTGTTCAAGCCTTACAAATCCATCAGACATACTTTGAATCTCTTCTTGTTGATTGGATACAAGCTTGAGTGTGTCATCAAGACTTTCTTTATTAATTTCTGTTGTATTCAAGTTTATTTCTACTCCTGCACCAACCTCTTGCATCATGCTTCGTACATCTAAAATAAAATCTTGCAGATCTTTTGTTTGGTTGGAAATATTTTGCATATATGAATCCACATTTGAAAAAATATCTTTTACTTCAACCATTCCAACAGTGTTTTTCTCGATGGATTTTTGCGATTGAGAAATGGTGTTTGCAGCTGTATTCATTTTTGAATGGATTCCGGATAATAATTCGGAAATAGAGTCGGATGATACTTTAGAGGATTCTGCTAATTTTCTAACCTCTTCAGCTACAACAGCAAATCCTTTTCCATGTTCGCCTGCTCTTGCTGCTTCTATCGATGCGTTTAAAGCTAGCAGGTTTGTCTGTTTTGATATGTCAGAAATTGTCTGAATGATTTTTTCAATTGATTCAGTTTCTTCATTCAATTCCTGCATGAGATGAATTGTACTTTGAATATCACGATTGAAAGTAACTAAGTCATTTTCCAATATTTCAATACGTTTCCCACTTTCATGCGTTGCCATTTTCGTTGACTCTACATAATTGTGCATTTCTGTAATGGAGTTGGTCATATCGTCTACTTGATTATTTGTGGACTCCATACCATTGTTTAATTCTTTAGACTTTTCCGTTTGAGCATCAAAGGTTTGAAGCATTTCATCTAATAAGGCAACGATTTCTAAGCCACGTGTATTTGCAACATCCGTTGCTTGATTCAATCCGACTTGATACTCTTTTACAGATGCTAGCGAATGAGTGATGCCATTTAACATTTGTTGTAATTTCTCTTGAGATTCAATCGCTTCTAATTTTTGAACGACAACCTCTTTTTGTAATTTATTATTGAAATATGCTTGCAATATAGAAGCTAATGATACAAAACAAAAGGTGAGTAAGAAATACATTAAATCAACAGGATTCGTTGAATGAAAAATGACATCACCTTGTGTAAAAAAGTAATACGATACGATTGCTAAAGTGATTAAAATGGTCAATCCGTTAATAATTTTGTCCTGATAAATGCCCATAACGGCAACATAAAAGTAAGTACTCATAATATTGATCATATGTGGATCAATACTGATTACCGTGAACATGAAAGCTCCAATTACAATTAAATTAAAATATTTCATGAATCCAGACAGTTTTTCTTTCCATCGTGGTCGATTTGATAAATAGGCAAACGGGGCTAATAAACCATAGATGATACCAAGAACTGTCGCGACAAAGGAAAATGGAATACCAAGGATGAGGTTTAATAACTGAACGCTCGTAATGACGCCCGCAAAAACTAGAACGACCCAGTTGTTTCTTCTTACTAACAAATTAATATTCTCCAACTAAATCCCCTTCTTTCTGTTCAATTAAAGTTGTAATCCAAGCATATTTTTCAAGATGCTTATTTTCATAAACTTCCTTTAGATGAAAAAGCGTGGGCACTGCATAAGCACCTTTGTAAAAAACATCATCTTTTACCTTTATAGATGAGATATGGTATGAATCATTAAATGAACGAAAAACCTTAGGATCAGCAATTCCAATTGCGTGTGTGTAGCCATTTTTTTCTGCATAATCAATCATTAGACAAATCGCACTTCTGCCAAGCTTTCCACGATATTCAGGTAAAACGGCAAAACTATCAACTTCCATGACCTTCATATCATTAGTTACAACATCTTCAAATAAGTTCTTCATAAAAGGGTTTGTCCAAATTCCGTAAGGTGTGATTTCATATGTCCCGCCATAATGTCCGTCTTCACTTACAAATAAAAATAAATCAGAACCATTTTTCGCATATTCCATCTCGAATCCCTTCTCATCCCATGACACTTTCTTAATGCGATGAAATGTTGCAAGCTCCTCTTCTGTGCTAACTTTTTTGTACATCATGTTGCTTTTTTCTTTTACTGCATTCAAGATCTGTACTCCTCCAGTGTTCTAATCTACGATTTATGTAGATGTATTAATAAAAAAAACAAATTCTATGCTATTTGGCCTATATGTTATTATTCGACATTTTATGAAAAATTTTAAGCTTATCTTGTAAAGCTTTTCATTAAACAACAAAAAAAGCGCCACATTTCAGCAATTTTTTAGTATGTGTTCAAGAGGAAGGGTAGAAGAGGTGAGTTGCGAGATACCGTATTAACCTTGTGTCTATGCATTATTAACTGAAGAGACAAGGCGATAATAAAAAAGTTGTAACTGTGAAGGAATTTTATCTGTCTGCAAAATTTACCATAATTTTGAACCATCTATTATAGATAACGACCATTAAATATGCATCATATGGAGGATCTTCTCACGATTAATTGTATTTTTTACCCTCCAAATCTTATGAATTAATATGCTGTTTATTTATTGAAAATTCGTGAAAATATGTGCTGAATTGAGATTTCACCAGTTGTCTTGATTTTTCAAATAATTATATTTTTACGTATTATTTACAATATTAATAAACTAAATTAAAGAATAACTGATAAAATTTAATTCATAAATAAATGTTGGTTCACACATTTGACACCGGTGTCTACTGTATGAAAAGTAAAAGAGTTAGGCAAACAACTTTAGAAGTTTACTTCTTTATCCTCCTGAATGACACCGGTGTCCATTAGGGAATGCATTTCTGATTAGTAAAGAGTTAAATGAATGGATCAACAGATTATAAGAAGACTCTATGGAGGAATAATATTAGTAGCTGGATATAAATTCATTTATGGTGAAACGGGTTTTTTACTCAAGTATTAATGAACGTTTTTCCTACTATGAATGCTAAATGGTTTACAGGGTATCTAGCAGTTGTATTTGTGATGACATTTGCTTCGACTTCAAATCATGTACTCTGGATTCTTCATTAGAAGAAGCTGCTAAAAATTTAGGTGCAAAAACGTTTTATACGTTTATCAAAGTAGTATTACCTATTATTTTACCGTCAGCATTAGCGATTCTTGCTTAGAACTTTAATAGTCAACTTACTGATTATGACATGACCGTATTCTTGTACCATCCATTGTTCCAACCGCTTGGTATCGTTATTCAAAATAGTACAGCACCAACTGCCTCAGTTGATGCAAAAGCAATGACTTTTGTTTACTCCGTATTGTTAATGTTTATAACAGCTCTGGTTATTTACTCTGTATATGGTAGAAATGGTTCTAGAAAGTAAGAAGTGTTCGTGCACTTTAGAGGATCTAGATAAAATGAAACTTCAATCAGTGGGGGGTTTCTTCATCCACCACTGATTGTTAGTTGAACCAATCGGGCTTTTACGGGCAGTTGTCCCCCACCTATGCTTCTTCGATTCCTCTAAGCCTTGAGGTGGGGGGGCTTACTGCCTGTTAATGCGGGATAAAGGAGTATTCTATGAAAATTATTGAAAAGATTTCAATCGCAAAAACAGGACAAGAAAAAGACAATGAAGATGCTATGGTCATTGCAGATTCCTTTATTGCTGTCATTGATGGAATGACGCCAAAAGATTATTCTCTGTATCAAGGTGAGTCACCTGCACGTATTGCGGTTAAACGAATTGCAACCGAAATACAATCTTTTCCTACAAATATTACTTGTCTAGAGGCATCAAGAAGATTGACCGAATGTATACGTGATTATTACGTAGAAAATAACATAATGAAGGAAGTAACGGATCATCCTCATAAGCGAATGTCAGCTAGTGCCATTATATTTAGTAAAACTAGACAAGAAATCTGGTTAATGGGGGATTGTCATTGTTTAATAGATGGCTTTCATGTCACAAACGAAAAAAAGATTGATCATCTTTTATCAGAAATGAGAAGTCAGCTCATTTCGAACTATTTGCAAACAGATTCCGTTGAAGAATTATTAGAAAATGATCGAGCGAGAGAGGATATTCAACCTTTTTTAATGAGTCAATATCTTTACCAAAACAATAGGTATGACTCGGTGTTATCCTATTCAGTCATTGATGGTTTCTCAATGAATGCCGATCAAATAAAAATAGCTACATGTAATAATGCCCATACCATTGTTCTTGCAAGTGATGGCTACCCATTTTTGAAAGAAAGCTTTACAGATACAGAAACTGAACTTCAAACTCTTTTAAAAAATGATCCTCTTATGTTTAATCTTCTTAAATCGACGAAGGGCATAAAAAAGGGGAACACATCGTTTGATGACCGAACGTATATCAAAATAAAAATGGTTAGGAGTAAATGATGGAACAAATACTAAATTTCACATCTAGATATCATAATTTTCAAGATTTTTATGAAAAGTTTAAAGAAAAAGGGAATTATTTATTCCCAGTTGCGCATAGAGGGTGTTGGAAATTTGCCCCTGAAAATTCCCTATCAGCCATTCAAAATTGTATGAACAAAGGCGTATTCATTATTGAACTAGACGTTCACAAAACGAAAGATGGCAAAGTAATCTTGATGCATGATGATTCTGTCGACCGGATGACAAACGGGTCAGGGAAGATTGCTGATTTAACGTTAGAACAAATTAAAGCATTGTTTCTTAAGAAGAACAATGGTGGTGATGAAGCTGTATTAACAAATGAGAAAGTACCGACACTGTTAGAGGCAATGAATTTAGTTAAAGACAAAGCCTTAGTTAATATTGATAAATGCTGGGATATTAGAGAAGAAGTATACGAAATCTTAGAGCAAACAGATACGTTTGATCATGCACTGATTAAAAGTGACTCTACAATCGAGAATATCGAAAAATTTTTGAATTCAAAAGATAAAAAACTACATTATATGCATAAGGTAAATGAAGTAAATGTCCATGAACTAGAAGATATCATTACAAAATTTCAGCCGATTGCGATTGAGATTTCTTTTCAATATGATACAAGCACCGTTGTATCAGAGGAAGTTCTAATAAAAATAAAAGAAAACGCAAATGTATGGGTAAACTCGTTGGATTTATCATTAAATGGTGGTCATTCGGATACGCTGTCACTTGTGGATCCTGATGCAGGTTGGGGATGGTTGGTCGATAAAGGAATGAATATCATTCAAACCGATTACTCTTTTAAGTTATTAGACTATCTCGATGAAAAGTTAGCGAATCATTATAATAGTGAACGGTTTTATCAAAAAGAAAACCGTGAATAAATTGGAGAAGGGAAAATTCGATTTGAATACTCACCACGAACGATGTGGACATGCAGAAGATACAAATTTATTTCAAGGAAATGAAAAGTACACGGTCATGTTATAATCACTATAAATCTCAATTATGGTTTATGATCATATATCATGCAAGTTGTATATTTTTAAAAACCAAGTTAAGAGAAAAATCCCAACTTGGTTTTTTACAATGTACTTTTTCTCACGACTAATTCCGTCTTAGTTTTATAGGAAGTCGTTTGTTCACCTGCTAATTTTTTGACTAGTTTTTGGACGAGTTTTTGTCCAATTCTTTCAAAATCTTGTTCCACAGATGTTAATTCAGGAAAAACTTCCGTACAAATGGGCATATTTCCAAAGCCGATGACACTTACTTTGTCAGGACACGGTATTTGATATTTATTGATCGCTTTGATGGCTCCTAATGCAGAGAAATCAGAAGATATGATTAAACCATTTGGTAAAGTATCATTTTTGAAATGTTTTTCTACATACTGAAAGACGTCAGTACTGTTGGACAAGTCAGTGATAATCCTATTCGGTTCAAAAGGGATATGATTATCTAAAAAAGCTTTGTGAAACCCTTTTATTTTTTCATCATGGGTAGGCCAGTTTGGATTATCTAACAATAAATGAATGTCGGACATACCAGACTTGAATAAATAGTTTGCGGCAAGATAGGCTCCAGTTTCATGGTCCGTTCCCACATACGTAAATTTATCATTTTTTCCGGATACAATAACTGGAACACCTAATTTTTCTACTTCTTCTAGTAATGCATTGTTGCGTGGAGAGTTTAGGACAATCATTCCATCATAATACCCTTTTTCTAAAACTCCCATATAATTGGACTCTAATTCATCTAAGTTATTTACTAATACGACTTTGTATTTTTCATTGTTTGCTTCTTTGATAATGTTATTAATAATAATGCTTGTTCTTTGGACAGGATAATTGTCTCGATCGATGTCAGACACAACAAGAATTTGAAACGTTTTGTTTTGTGACAATCCTTTCGCATAGTAATTCATCGTATAATTAGTTTCTTTTAAAACTCTTAAAACTTTTTCCTTTGTTTCTTTCCTTACACCTGTTTCGTTGTTAATCACTCTTGAAACGGTTTTAAAGGAGACATTAGCAAGCTGTGCAATATCACGTAATGTATATTTTTTTTCCAATTTATCAATCCTCACTTAATTAACAATATTCCTATGTTCACTATATCATAAGTGACCTATTATGACACCGGTGTCTAAGCGTTTTTACCAAATCTTAAAATAAAGGGGATTCAAATTTACATTATAAAATTAACCGAAGTCATCCAGACTTTTACATCTTGGATTATTCATCTAAATAACCATAGTCTTCAAGCATTCACTCAATAAATACCTATCATTTAATAAGAAGAGAATCGGATATAATTTTCATTTTAGGAACAAAATAGAGGTTTCTAGAACGTGAATCTGAAGTAATTTGGATACTGAATAAGGATTTCTTAAAAAATAACATTGTATAAAAATTAATATATATGTATAATTATTTTTATTTAAAATCTGATGTACTACTTTTAATTCTGAAAGGAAATACAAGTAGATTTTACAAATGAATCTTCACAAACCACATATGGTGATACATGAGTAATAGTAGGGTTAAGGAGGAAATGAGTGAGTAAACTGGTAGTTAATCAAACAAAAGAGCCAAAAAATATCAATGTATATGTCTTAATGTTTTGTCTCATTATAATATCGGCAATCTTAACATATCTCGTTCCAGCAGGGCAATTTGAAAGGACAGAGGTTGATGGGCGTAGTGTCATTCAACCAGAAACGTTTCAAAATGTTGATGGAAATCAGTTGGGCTTTTAGACATTTTCAATAGTATTCATAGCGGCATGGTACAAGGTTCAAATATTATTTTCTTTGTTTTAATTATTGGTGGAGCATTTGGAATTCTTTCTGCGACTAAAGCGTTAGATGCATTTATTGCTATGCTTTCAGTCAAAATGGCGAACCGTGAAAAACTAATTATCCCTGTGCTTATGTTGTTTTTTGCTGCGGGTGGTGCATTAATGGGAATGTCAGATGAAACCATTGTGTATGTCGCGATTCTAGTTCCAATGGCGATTGCATTAGGGTTTGATGCCATTACAGGCTATGCAATTGTCACTCTTGGTGCGTCCGTTGGCTTTACTGCAGCTGTGATGAATCCGTTCACGGTTGGTATTGCTCAAGATATTGCTGAACTCCCAACATTTTCAGGGATGGGTTTCCGTCTTATCGTATTTGTTGTCTTATACTTGGCAGCTGTTATCTATGTTTATCGTTATGCTGGAAAAGTAAAAAGCAATCCTTCACTTGGGTTTTACGGGAACTATAAACAAGAAAAGAAAGAGACTCTTTTACAAGCTAACACAAAAATGGAAACGAGACACAAACTAGTGTTAATCACTTTTCTCTGCAATTTTGTTGTCCTCGTATTCGGTGTTATTAAATTAGGTTGGTATATTACTGAAATTGCTGGTTTGTTCTTATTATTTGGAGTAATTATGGGCCTTATTGGAAAATTATCTCCCTCTGAAATTGCTGATAACTTTATTAAGGGAGCAGGCAGCCTAATTGGTGCGGCTGTGATTATCGGACTGGCACAGGCGGTTTTAGTGGTTTTTGATACAGCGGGACTAATGGATACAATCCTTTACTATTCTTCACAAGCGATTGATGCAATTCCTGCTTCTATGACTGCTGTGGGGATGTTATTCTTTCAAATAGGGTTAAACTTTCTAGTTCCATCTGGGAGTGGACAAGCAGCCGATGCCACTAATGGCTCCACTATCGGACTTAGTTGGTGTTACAAGACAAACAGCTGTCCTTGCATTTCAATTCGGCGATGGAATTTCAAATATCATCTTTCCTACAAGCGGCTATTTGATTGCTGGTCTAGCAGTTGCCGGAATTCCTTGGGGGAAATGGATTAAGTGGTTGCTGCCCTTTTTCTTCATTCAAATTGGAATTGCCATTATCGCACTTATGATTGCGCAGTGGATTCATTATGGGCCGTTTTAAACAAAGGAGGAAATTTTCTTGCAAAATATCTATATAGATGAGCATTTAATTAAACAAGCGATTGAAGATCGTCGCTTTTTTCACCAACACCCCGAGTTATCGGGAGAAGAATTCGAAACATGTGCCTTTATTCGTAACAGACTTGAAGCATTAAAAATAGAAATATTAGATTTCGAACCACCTAGTGTGATTGGGTTTATTAAAGGGACAAAAGGAAACAAAACGATCGCGTTAAGAGCAGATATCGATGCTTTGCCGATTACAGAAGAAGGGGATAAACCTTATCTTTCAAAAAATCCTGGGGTAGCGCATATGTGCGGTCATGATGGTCATACAGCAACATTGTTAGCGGTAGCCGAATGGCTATCGATAAAAGGAAATGAAGTCGAACCAAATATTGTCCTTATTTTTCAATCAGCCGAAGAAATTACCCCTAGTGGAGCAGATAGGCTCATTAAACAAGGAGTTTTAGAAAATGTCGATGCAATTTTCGGGATTCATTTGTGGCAAGGGATGGAAAAAGGGAAAATCGGTTTAACACATGGACCGATGATGGCGTCAATTGATGACTTTGAGATCATGATTCAAGGTTCAGGCGGACATGGATCAATGCCCCATGAAACTGTTGATCCGATCTATGTGGCGACACATGTGATTCAATCTTTACAAAGCATCATTAGTCGGAAATTAAATCCAATCGATTCTGGTGTTATTTCAGTTGGAAAGATAGAAGCGGGGACGACATATAATATTATCCCAGATACCGCGAAATTAATTGGTACGATAAGGGCATTGACGCCGGAAGCTGTTGCTACGCTGCAAAACAAAATGGTTCAACTTACAGAAGGGATTTGCAAGGCATTTGATGCAAAAGGTCAAGTAGATTTTATCATTGGAACGCCGCCGCTTGTTAATCATGCTAAAGAATCTCACTTCGTTGAGTCAGTCATTCGCCAATCTTTTGGTGATGATGTATTTGAGTTAGTTGATCCGGTGATGGGTGGCGAAGACTTCTCTTATTATTTACAAAATAAACCGGGCGCGTTTATCTTTGTAGGTATGGGTGGAGAGAAAAGTATGTATCCGCACCACCACCCTAAATTCGATATTGATGAAGAGGTTATTCCAGATGCGATTAAGCTATTTATCGAAATCGCTAAAAATTATCAGTGATCGAGAACCTTGTATTTGCTCAAGATCTAATAATATTTATAAAACAGGACAGCTCATCGGTAGCTGTCCTGTTTTATTTCAGTTAAATGGAGAGTAACAGATACGAACTGAGGAAAGTTTCATTATATGACGAAGCTCATTAAGTGCTTAATGAAACCTATCAGGTACTTATGTAGTAATTCATAGGAAAATAAAAAGAAATTTTTTCTACAATTATGAAAATTAGTGAAAATTATTTACATTATGTTAGTAATGTGTTAAATTTCATTTGAAAGCGCTAGCAAAACAGGTGTTAATGCTTGCGAACTTCAAAGTATACATAGAAAAGGAGCATAGTTATATGATAGTTGATCATATTACTAATTACGATTTATACAAAGGAAGCAATGAAAGGATTGATAAAGCCTTTGCTTTCATTAAAAGTATGAACTTTGACGAACTCATACCAAAAACGTATGAAGTAGAAGGAGAAGAACTTTTTTTCAATGTACTTGAATATGAAACAACTAATGTGGAAAATCGATTTTGGGAATCCCATAAGAAATATATCGATATTCACTATTTATTAGAAGGAACCGAATTCATAGGATACGAGCAATTTGAAAGAATGAGAATTAAAGAGAATTATAATGAAGAGAACGATTATTTTCTGTTGGAAGGTAGTTTGCACTCTAAAGTACGACTCCAACAGGGCGATTTTATGATTTGTTATCCGGAAGATGTTCATATGACTGGAATAAAGGTCGATGAACAGGAAAAGGTCAGAAAACTTGTTTTTAAAGTGAAAATTTAAGAGGAGTAATTATGGATATTAAAGATAAATTAGCGGTAGATGTATTAGTCGTAGGGAGCGGTATAGCTGGATTGAAGGTTAGTATTGAACTGGCTAAAGAAGGGAAAAGCGTTTTAATGTCAACCAAAACCCAGCTTTGTTCTGGTTCAAGCTTCTATCCTCTTAAAGCCTCTTTAGGAACTCAAGTAACGAAAAATGACGAGGACAAGGATCTGTTTTTACAAGATATAGAAGACGTCAGTCATAATATGCACGATAAGGATATGGCGAAAATCTATATTGAGGAGATTAAAGATCGAGTCGATGAGTTTGAAGAAATTGGGATTCAGCCTTATAAGCTTTCAGATAATCGAAAGGCATGCTTTGCCAATCATGGTCGAACGATTTATATGTTAAGAGATTGGAATAAGATAAGGGAGAACGTCACGGGAATTTTAGAAAATTACTCAAATGTAACGGTAATGGAAAGATCTGTCGTTATCTCTTTGATAAAGAGAAATGACAAGATTATCGGTGCCTTTCTTTTGGATAAAAACAAGGAATTAATTTTGATACAATGCAAGGCAGTCGTATTAGCTTCAGGAGGTTTCGGAAATATTTATAAGCATAATTTAAATCCTAATGACGTGGATGGTTCCGGACATATTCTTGCCTTAGAAGCTGGAGCTAGCTTGCTTAACTTAGAATTCATCCAGTTTATCCCAGGTTTTACAACGCCAAAATATAAGACGTTGTTTGGAGAGCACACTCTAAATTATTGTGAAGACTTTGTTGATGATAGTGGAAATAGTATTTTAGATGAAATTCTTCCTGAGGGGCTATCAAAAGAAGAGTGCTTGGAAGTTAGAAGTACACATGGACCTTTTACGAACTCGCTCGTGTCCAAATACTTTGATATAGCTATGATGAAACAGATTATGAAGACGAGAAGTGAAGAAGGTTTTGAATTAATTTATAATAAGGCACTCTATGAGAATGAAAGTGATTTTTACACGATTTATTTAAATTGGTTGACTGAGCGGGGAATCAATCTTTTAACGGATCAGGTAAAAATAGCTCCTTTCGCCCATGCGAGTAATGGTGGAGTACAGGTTGATCATTTCGGAAAAACAAATGTAGCAGGACTCTATGCTGTAGGCGAATTGGCTGGAGGAATTGAAGGAGCTAATCGACTCGGTGGCAATTCTACAGGTGCATGTATGGTGTTTGGGAAGAGGGCTGCAAAGGATTGTCTAGCATATATAAATGAAAACTCATTTATAGAAATTGATTCACAAGAAGAGCTCAATAAATTAAACGAATCTATGAAGCATTTTTCTGTTCATCTCGATCATTCTTTGACACCTAATGAAGTGATTGATTCGATTAGAGACATTATGTGGTTTAACGGAAATGTTATCAGGGATGAACAAAATCTTCTCTCTGCTATTGAAAAGATTGAAGAATTAAGGAAATCCTTTAATATCAGTCAATTTGTTGATAATGTAAAGGATCGGAAAAGCGCTTTTAAAGCTAGGAACTTCATCATGCTGTCCAAAATTCTTTTACAGGCCATGCTTGAAAGAAAGGAAAGCAGAGGCGCTCATTATCGAGAAGACTATCCATCAGAGGATGAAAGATTTAATAAAAGGTTGTTCATCTCTTTAAATGATCATGAACTTAAACTTGAATTTAAATAAAATAAAGAGCGTACAGTGGCTTTTCATTACGTGTATTCTGACTAAGGAGTCAGGTGATCATAAATATCAAAAATTTTTACATGATATTCAAAGAAATTTTTTTCATAATAATCATAAAATGAAGAAAATTATTTACAATGATTTATTGGTATGTTATATTTCGTTTGTAAGCGTTAACACGAAAGGGGTCTATCTAGGGTGGAGAGAAAATTGGAATTAGAAAAATTTAAAGGGATTATTCCTGCTTTTTATGCTTGTTATGATGATGCTGGGGAAGTATCAGAGAATAGAACGAAAGAATTTTGTAACTATCTCTTTGAAAAAGGGGTCAAAGGACTCTATGTAGGAGGAAGTTCTGGAGAGTGCATTTATCAAAACCTTGATGAAAGAAAAGCGACATTAAAGTATGTTTCAGAAACGTTAAAAGGAAAGCTTACTTTAATCGCTCATGTTGGTGCACCGTCTACTAGAGAAAGCGTTATATTGGCAAAGTATGCCGAAGAATTAGGATATGATGCGTTATCGGCAATTCCACCAATCTATTTCAAGCTACCTGAAAGCTCAATTGATAAGTATTGGTCAGAGATTATTGATTCAACAAACTTACCTTTTATTATTTACAATATTCCTCAAACGACAGGGTATAGCCTTTCTATGAATCTATTTAAGAAAATGCTAGAGAACAAAAAGGTTATTGGCGTAAAGAACTCCTCGATGCCTGTCATGGATATTGAAAGATTTAAGGCTTGTGGCGGAGAAAATGTAATCGTATTCAATGGACCGGATGAGCAATATGTTTCTGGAAGATTGATCGGTGCTGATAGTGGGATAGGTGGAACGTACGCGGCAATGCCTGAACTTTTCTTACAGGCTGAAGAGTTTGTTTCTTCTGGTAATTTTACAGATGCAAGAAGAATTCAAACAGATATTAATGACATCATTATCGCTTTATGTTCACTAAATGGGTCTATGTACTCTGCGATTAAAGAATTATTAAAATTAAGAGGTTTAAACATTGGTAGTGTAAGAGGACCGCTTGAGGAAGTTTCAGGAGACGATTTATTCAAAATAGAAGGAATTAAAGAGTCAATTGATCAAGCTATTCTAAAATATAGAAGGTAAGGATATGAAAAAAAGAATCGTTTGCTTTGGAGATTCAAATACATGGGGCTTTGATGCTAGAACGATGAAAAGGTTTTCAGATGGAGTTAGATGGACAAGTCTTTTAGGAGAACTATTAGGAGACGATTTTCAAGTAGTAGAAGAAGGACTATCGGGGAGAACGAGTGTAGTCGATGATCCTTTATTTGAAGGATTAAATGGTTATTCCTATATCCATCCATGTTTAATGAGTCATGCACCTCTGGAACTAGTGATTATAATGCTCGGCACGAATGACACCAAGGAAAGATTTCATTTAACTTCTTATAATATCGCCCAAGGAATAGCTAGACTTTCACTGAAGGCGAAGAATACGCCAGTCGGTGAAAATGGCAGGTTTCCAAAAGTACTGGTCATTGCCCCACCGCCAATTGGTAAGGAGTATTATGACACGGACATAGGAAAGTCAATGGGAAGAGAATGTGATCGTAAATCGGACGAGCTAGCTGTACATATAAGCGGACTACTACAGGCTCAAGGAATTGAGTTTCTAGATACAAAAGGTTTAGTTCCGATGAATCAGATTGACTTTATGCATCTTGATGAGGAAGGACATAAGAAATTATCAGAAGTTGTTTTTCACAAAGTTAAGAGATTGATTTAGTAACGACATTTAAAGGGGGATTATGTATGTTTAAGAAACGATTTCTTGCTTCAATCTTGAGCGTAGCGCTCATACTCGGAGTACTTGCGGGGTGTGTTGGAAAGGACACAAGTAAATCTTCGGGGAAAAGTTCAAGTGATGAAGTTCAAATTTCAGTTTGGTTAACTCCACAGTGGAAGGGAGTTCTAAATGCATCTGAAGATGGTGCTGATTATGATAGCTTCTTTAAACATGCGGCAGAAAGATTCGCTGCTGAGTACAAAGATCATAAAGTAAAAGTGAATGTAGAGGTCGTTGCAAGTGACCAACGAGATGAACTAATCAACGTAAATCTTAACGGTGGAACTCCTCCAGATATCTTTTTTGAGAGCGTTTTCGCTATGGGGGACTATGCACATAGAGGTGCTTTAGTACCGTTAAATGACATTGTTGATGAAGATGCTAAAGCGGACATTGCACAGAATTTCTGGGATAACGTTACTTTCGGTGATGACATTTACTTCTATCCATTTTCACATAACCCAGGAACATTAGTTTATAATGCGGATATGTTAAGAGATGCAGGACTAGAAAAGTATATTGGTGAAGAAAATGAAATTAAAACATGGACTCTAGCAGAGTATGAAAATATTCTTTATGGTCTTAAGAAAGATTTACCTAAGAACAAATATTCAAATGCATTCCCAATGGCATTATTTGCACTAAATAATCAGGGGGATACTTGGAACCTTGCTTACCTAAGAATGTTTGGCAATGAGTTCTTTGATGAAAAAGGAAATATCATCGTTGGTGATAAAAACGGGGCTAAGGCGGCAAATTGGTTAAAGAAAATCTATGATGATGGTTTAACGAATCCAGGTGCTGAATCTGTTTCTTCAAACGATGCGAACGCAATGTTCCAGAATCAGCAACTAGGTGTTAGCTTCACAAACTCCATTTTATTTAATAATGCAAAGGCTGACATGGAATCTGGCAAAGCTCCTAAATTTGATATGAGACTTGCTAATATTCCTTCTGAAAGTGGCGATCCATTAACATTTACGTATGTAACAGGTGCGGCTATTTTTGATACGAAGGATGAAACAAGAATTAAAGTGAGTAAGGATTTTGTTAAATTTATCTCATCTGACCCAGAGCTAGTGAAGGCTTCTAAGAATGGTGTACCAGTTAGATCATCTGTTGTTGAGGAGTTCAAGGGGGAAAATCCTTTATTCGCTGCCTATACAGCTAATGATCAATTCATGTTCAACTTCACAGGAAATGTACCAGGATACAATCAATTAAGACAAGTTCTATACCCAGAACTGCAAGCTCTATATACTGGTGAAAAAACAGCAGATAAGGCAGTTAAGGACTATCAGTCAAAAGGTAATAAAATCATTGAAGATGCAAAAGCAGACTCAGTAATATATAGCAAATAGTTCTAAAGAGTATATGACTTTACCAAGAGTTGTCTCATAACGAAAGGGGCTAAACCCTGCATCTACTAGTAGAATGTGAGGTCAGCCCCCTTCTATAGACAAGCTCTTGAAGAAAGGTAAATGATACTAATGAAATTTAAAAATGAATCTTTTAAAGAAAATATAACGGGATATCTGTTTATAGCTCCACAGATGTTACTATTTTTAGTATTTTTAGTGTATCCGATCATTGAAGGAATCAGACTAAGCTTATATAAAATAAACTATCAAACTGAAACATTTATTGGTTTTGGAAACTATCAAAGATTATTTAGTGATCCAGTATTTGTTCAGTCTACCTTTAATACGGTAATATTCGTAGTATTTATTGTTGCGTTAACAGTGATCTTTGCTCTTTTTGTATCCACGGCTATTTTTGATAAAAATGCAAAATATGTATCTTTTATAAGAGGTGCCTATTATATTCCAGTAATGGTTTCCATGGTTGTAATGAGTATGGTTTGGAGCTTTTTATTGAATCCTGCTAATGGACTTATCCCGTTTGTAGCTAGACAAATGGAGCTATCAACGGTTAATTTCTTAGGTGATAAGAGCTGGGTGTTGCCAGTTATTATTTTCGTAACATTTGCCACGAATGTCGGACAGGCAATCATCTTATATATCGCTTCTTTGATAGGCGTTCCTAAAGAGCTTTTCGAAGCGGCTGAAGTCGATGGTGCAAGTAGAATGAAAATCATTTTTAAGATTCTCATTCCAATGGTTAAACCAACAACCATTTACATCATCATTATGAATATTATTGCTGTGCTGAAGATATTTGTTGTTATTCAGTTATTGACCGGTGGAGGACCGAACAATTCCTCTACAACTCTTATGTACTACTTGTATAACAATGCATTTAAGTATAATCAGCTTGGTATTGCTTCTGCCGTTGGTGTGATTATGTTCTTAATTACTTTAGCTTTATCTATTCCACAGCTAAGAGCTATGCTTAAGAAGAATTAGAGGTGAGAGAGTATGTTTGGAAATAAGAACAAGAAAAAGAAAGAAAAACTGGATATCATCACGAATTCCATTGTGTTATTTTTTGCTATTTTAAGTCTGTTCCCTCTTTATTGGCTTTTGACTAGTTCCTTTAAGAACAGCGCAGATGTTGTGAAAATGCCACCTGATTGGTTTCCAAAAACCTTTACCATGAGTAATTATGTAGACGTTTTCAATAATCAACCTGCTTTACTATGGGCATATAATAGTATAGTTGTAGCTTTAGTTGCGACAATTGCCTTAATCATCGTAAGCTCCCTTGCGGCATATGCCTTTTCAAAACTTAAGTTTAAAGGGAAAAATATCATCTTCATCATTTTTATTTCAAGTCTGATGATTCCGAAAGAAGTAATGATCGTTCCTTTGTTCAGAATCATTCAAAATTTTGATATGGTAAATACTCTTAGTGGGATGATCTGGCCAAACGTAGCAACTGCTTTCGGAGTATTTTTACTTAAAGGCTTCTTTGACAGTATCCCAGATTCTTTAAGAGAAGCTGCAAAAATTGATGGGGCAAGTGAATTTAAAATCTTTTATAAAATTTACTTACCGCTAGTTAAGCCTGGTATTGGTGCATTATTTATTCTGAACTTTGTTCAAGTTTGGAATGACTATTTGTGGCAGCTAATCGTTGGACAAGATGCAACTTCAAAAACTTTAATGGTAGGGATTGCAACCTTAATGCAAGACCTCAATCCAAACTTTGCTTATAAGATGGCTGGTGCTACTGTTGCAGCGGTTCCGATGCTACTTATATTTATTTTCTTCCAGAAGTATTTTACAAAAGGGATTACGATTGGTGCAGATAAATAATAATTTACAATGTGGGGATGAATACGTATGAACAAAAAACAGCAAGTATTTGATCGAGTTAAACGAGAACTGATTGTTTCATGTCAGGCACTAGAAGAAGAGCCTCTTCATAGCCCTTTTATTATGGGCAAGATGGCTTATGCCGCGAAGCTTGGGGGAGCAAAGGGAATTAGAGCAAATAGTGTTGAGGATATTAAAGTAATTAAAGAGACGGTTGATTTACCGATTATCGGAATCATTAAAAAAGATTATGAAGGATCTGCCGTATTCATTACGCCAACTATTGAAGAAATAGATCAACTCTATCAAGTTGGAGTAGATATTATTGCAATAGATGCAACAAACAGGGTTAGACCTGATGGGAAGACGATAAGTGAAGTGTTTCCGACAATTAGAGAAACGTATAAAGATCAGTTATTCATGGCTGATTGCTCTACTTATGAAGAAGCGAAAGAAGCTTATGAATTAGGGTTTGATTGCTTAGGTACAACCTTGAATGGTTATACAGAATATACGAAAGGCAGTAGTTTACCTAATTTTGAATTAATTGAACGTTTAGTTAAGGACTTTCCAATTCCGATCATTGCTGAAGGTGGGATTTGGACGCCTGAACAATTAAAACGTATTTTTGATTTAGGTGTTCATACAGCGGTAGTTGGAACAGCGATTACTAGACCAATGGAAATTACGAAAAGATTTATGAATGCCATTAAACCTGAATAGTAGTAGAAAATGTTTTAGTATAAATCCCCGGATGTCTCGAGGGATGGATACTGTCTATGTATTCGTAAAGGATGAATAAAATGAGAATATTAGCAGCAGATATTGGTGGAACATCTATTAAACTTGGTATGTCAGATGAAAAAGGAAATATTGAAGCTTTTAAAGAATATGATACAGAAAGTAAAAAAGGCGGAGAATATATCGTTGAAAAATTGATTCAGATTATCAAGGGTTACGAAGGGTTTGAAGCCATTGGAATCAGTACTGCGGGGCAAGTTGATCGTGTAACAGGATCGATTATTTACGCGAATGATAATATTCCTAACTATACAGGCACTAAATTAAAGACGATTTTTGAGGATGCATTTCATGTTCCAGTTGAGGTGGAAAATGATGTGAATGCAGCAGCTTTAGGAGAGGCGCATTTTGGTGCGGGGAAGGCCTATAAAGATTTTCTTTGTTTAACATATGGGACTGGGATTGGTGGTGCCATTATTATGAACTCTAACATTTACAAGGGGAATAATGGCGTTGCAGGCGAATTTGGGCATATCGTTACTCACCCACTAGGCAACCATTGTAATTGTGGCAAGTTAGGATGCTATGAAACATATTCATCTACTACAGCGTTAGTAAGAAAAGCAATGGAGCTTGACAAGAGTTTCATAAATGGTAGAGTCATTTTTGAGCGAGTAAATCAAGGTGACAAAGAATTGGAAAAGATTGTTCATGATTGGATTTTTGAAGCGGCTTTAGGGCTTACATCTTTAATTCACATCTTTAACCCACCAGCAATCATAATTGGTGGAGGAGTTATGGAACAGGAGAAACTTGTAAAAATGGTTTCGAGTAAAGTAAAAGAGCTTATAATGGAAAGTTTTTCAGATGTTCATATAATGAAGGCATCGCTAGGAAATAAAGCCGGTATCCTTGGTGCAGTTTCGCTTCATTTACAAGGAGATTACTAGAAGAGGTGTTTAATGAATAAGACTGATATTTTTCCGCTCATTCACGCCAGATACAATTCATTTACAAATACGGAGAAAAAAGTAGCTGACTATATCCTTGAACATACAAAGGAAGTCATATACATGTCGATCACAGATTTAGCTGATGCTTGTAGTGTCGGTGAGTCTAGTGTATTTAGATTTTGTAAAACGATGAAACTAAAGGGGTATCAGGAATTTAAAATTGCTTTAGCTCATAGTATTTCACATGATGATGAAACTCCACAGCTTTCTGGTCAGATTAATATCCAAGATACAATTGAGGAGATTTCATCCAAGATATTAACAACAAATATCAGTGCGCTTACAGAAACCTATAACAATATGAATAATGATGCTATTATTCAATCTATTGATAGTATGATTAAGGCTGAAAGAATTCATTTCTTTGGTGTAGGTGCTTCATTAATGACAGCTATGGAAGCTAAAAATAAGTTTATGAGAATCTGTAACAAAACAGAGTGTGCAATTGATTCTCATCTGCAAATTATGTCAGCAGCATTAATGACCGAAAATGATGTTGCAATTCTTATTTCTTATTCAGGATCAACTAAAGATATGATTGAAGTAGCAAAATGTGCAAAGGAAAGAGGAGCCAAGATTATTGTCATCACTCGATTTGCCAAATCACCTTTAACAAATTATTCAGATATCACTTTGCTTTGTGGTGGAAACGAAGGTCCTCTTCAAGGGGGAAGTTTATCAGCAAAAATATCACAGCTATACTTATTAGATATTCTATATGCAGAATTTTTTAATCGAACATATGAGGACGCTGTCATTAATAAAGAAAGTACGGCAAAGGCAGTTATTTCTAAAATGCTCTAAGAGTATCTAAACGAGCAAAAGCACTGGCAAACGCCATTATGTGAGATGACGGGACAATTTCCTAATAGAACAGATCATAACAATTTGTGCTTAGGCTATTTGGGGTGTTCCTTTGATTCGGGAAGCCTTTTTTATTTCTACTTGATTAGTTACGACCTCGAAAAAGGAAATTTGTTCTACTTGAGAGGAAGGCTTTAGTGCGAGATAGGACATAAAAGGTTAACTCAATACATAATCAAGACAGAAATGAAAAAAGTACATAAAATAAGGGAGAGGTTGTCTTGTTTGGGACAGCCTCTCTTCTTACGTGTAAAACAATAATGCTCCATACACCATTATAGTTCAGAGTGCTCAATATTTCTTTTTGTTGGTTTAAGCCTTTCTTCGATATCAGCTTCTAATTCAACAAAATAAAACTCGCCACCTTTTGACTTTCTACTATCTACCTACTTCGACTTCTATTATAAAAAGCCTTCATATATTCCGAAATCAAGACTTAAATTATAAGGACTTCAACTTGTTTACATTCCATAGTCTTTAAATGAATTAATTGTTCAGAAGGAACTTGAAGGGGAAACATGAAGCTATAAACGAACGGTAAAAACAACGTGCTAAAAAGGAGATATACACAATCTAAAATCAAAACAAGTTATTGTCTTTATCTTTTCTTAGTCCCTGCATTTCGAGTAATAATTTTACCTACGTTAAACATCATATTCACACTATCTCCCGATTTTTTTGTCATTTCAAATGTGTACATTTTTAAAGGAAACTTTTACTAATTTGTGAAAACAGAAAAATAAAGAACAAAAATCGAAATCGCGGTTTTATTTTTTAAGAGTTTAGAGACAATAAGATGATGGCTTTCAAGAATGGAAAGAACAAACACGTTTGAAGGAAAAGTCCGTGGTAAAAATGTCTTAAACAGTTATAAGATTGATCAGATGTAAATTACGGTGTTGGTACCCTGACTTTTATAGTCATAGTCATTTGTAATTTCTGAAATAGAAACGAATACCAGTTTCAAATTGTATCTGTCTAAGGATAGTTACCAAGGAGAAATATACGAGGTGAATGAGTATGAAAAGGTTAAATAAAGCCAAGATTTTTAAGTCTGTAAAAATTATTTTTCCACTGATTTTATTAGTACTTGCAGTCTTTGAAATAAAAAAATTTACTGGAAACATAGATATTCAAATGCTTCGTCATGAAGTAAGCCAGTTGCATTTTGCTAAGACGATCTTTATTCTTCTTCTTACTTTTTGTTCCATTTTCCCTATGGTTTTTTATGATGTATTTCTAGCGAAAATATTAGGTATTAAAGTTCCTCTGAAAGAGTTGGTAAAAAAGTCTCTTATCGCGAATTCTTTTTCAAATTTAATTGGTTTTGGAGGTCTTGTTGGAGCTACGCTAAGAACATATTTCTATAATGAATACGAAGCTGACAGGAAAAGACTGGTGAAAAAAATTGCATTTGTTTCACTTTTTTATCTTACAGGTATCTCTTTACTTTCCTGGATTGTACTTGTCGCTTATAGGAATGCCCCTTTGATTCAAGAGACAAGATGGCTTTTCTGGGCCGTTGTAGCCGTAAGTATATATTTGCCGCTTTTTATTATTGTACATATCATCCAACGCCAAAAAGCTACTGGTTCAGGTACTGATCTTGGAATTATGATAAAACTACTCATTGTTTCTTTACTTGAATGGATAGGCGCATTTCTATGCATTTGGTTATTATCTTTTATTTTGAAGCTACCCATTTATTTTAACGATCTTGTCCCTGTTTTTATCGTTGCTTCATGTGCTGGTATTATCAGTATGATTCCTGGGGGCTTTGGATCCTTTGATTTAGTCTTTATTTGGGGAACCCATGCACTGGGTGTTCCAGATGAGAAAGTGCTAGTCGTATTGCTATTTTATCGTATCGGCTATTTTATCCTTCCATTTTTAGTAGGAGTTTTTCTTTTTATCAAAGATTTTTGGAACAAGTGGAATAAATCATGGAACAATCTACCCAAAGTGGTCATGGTGAGGATAAGCCATGTAATATTAACCTTTTTGGTGTTTTTTTCAGGAATTATTTTACTTCTTTCAGCGGCAGTACCAGGAATTATCGGAAGGTTACAAATTGCCCAGGAATTTTTATCATTGCCAATCATGAATATATCTCATCAGCTCTCCGTTGCAACAGGTTTTATCTTGCTTGGTTTATCCCGAAGTATTCAGTATAAGGTGAAACGGTCATATTCTCTAACTATGGCTGTATTGTTTTTGGCCGCCTTATTTTCTTTCTTTAAAGGACTTGATTATGAAGAGGCATTGTACCTTTTGATTGTTATTGTGCTCCTGAGAATGTCAAAAAATCGTTTTTACAGAGAAAATTTTATATTAAGCTGGGGCAAAACGATTTTTGATATAGCTGTGTTTGTCATGATTACCTTAATGTATGTCTTAATTGGATATTCAAATTTACCTACCTCCAAATTGAAAGTAAATTCAAAGCTATCGCCGTTTGTGATTCAAGATTATCATGACTTATTTAATAGTGCTTTAATTGGCTTGCTTATTGCTTTCTCTCTATTTATTGCGGGTTATTTGTTAAGTCGGGATAAAAGATGGAGTATGGAAACATCCCTTGCTCAGGAAGATGAAATTATTGAACACTTAGATCGATATAATGGAACGGTTCTAACGCATTTAATTTTTTTACATGATAAATATATCTATTGGAATCAAAAGCACAATGTCATGTTTTCTTATCAGATATTTTCTGACAAGCTAGTGGTCCTTGGAGACCCGATCGGTGAACGCGATGAATTGCTTCTTGCAATCGAAGAATTCCGTGAAACATCTGATCTTTATGGATTTACACCTGTCTTTTATGAAGTCAGCAATACGATGCTCCCTTATCTTCATGAAAACGGTTATGACTTTTTTAAACTTGGCGAAGAAGCATATGTTGATTTAGACCATTTTTCATATAGTGGGAAAAAAATGAAAGGAGCCAGGGCAGTAAAAAACAAGTTTGAACGAGAGAATTATCATTTTGAAATTGTAGCCCCTCCTTTTGATGAAGATTTCATGAAGGAACTTAGGGGAATATCCAATGAATGGCTTCAAGGAAGAACGGAAAAAGGTTTTTCCCTCGGCTTTTTTGATGAGAATTACCTCAATAAAGCTGAGATTGCCATTGTGAAAGCTGAAGGAAAGGGGATTCTTGGATTTGTAACCATTATGCCGGTTTACGATAAAAAAGATACGATCTCTTTGGATTTAATGCGATTTGGTAAGGATGCCCCTTCTGGAACGATGGACTTTGTTTTTCTATCCTTATTTGAATGGGCAAAAGAGGAAGGATATAAATCCTTTAATATAGGGATGGCACCTTTATCTAATGTTGGAATTTCAAAGTATTCATTTTTAAGTGAGAAAGTAGCTTCCCAAATATTTATGCATGGTCAATTTCTCTATTCATTTCATGGTTTAAGAAAATTTAAAGAAAAATATGCAGATATATGGCATCCTAAATATTTAGCTTACCGAAAGAAAACTTCATTGCCTATTACTATGACACAAATCACCTTATTGATTGGGAAGAAAAGAAAAAAATGAGAAGCTAGTCATTTTCTTTCTAACTTTGAAAAAAGTGTTCTTTTGAAAGTGTGAAAATATTTAAAATCATCCTTGTTCCATTCTGGACGGAAGAAACACATCGAAAAAGGTACAATGTCCTATTGAGCTTATGAAAGCAAAATATCTGTAAGAGTGACTAAGTAAATATAACGGTTTATATTTACTTAGTCAGAACGTTTTAAAATGCCATATCAAATTAGACTAAGACTTATAGCAAAAGCTTGTCTCCTTACATAGAATAAAGAAAAGCTGTCATCATTGGTATCTGAATTCAGCTGTTTTAAACGGGTTTGCATAGCGTGGACCCGTCTTTTTATCAAATTTCGAAGTCGAAAAATAAAAGGAATTATGCAATTTTACTAGAGGTGATTACTAATCTACTATCATAGTAGTTTAGTAATGAATAATTTTTACGAGGTGAAGTACATTGAAGGTAGATGCTGTTTTTGAAGGTGGTGGGATCAGGGGAATTGCTTTTATTGGAGCGATTCAGGCGATGGAGGAGGAGAACGTTGAGTGGGAACGATTGGCTGGAACATCAGCAGGCGCCGTCATCGCTGCACTGGTGGCAAGTGGTTATAAAAGCTATGAAATTAGAGACGAGCTAAGTAAACTTGATTTCTCAAAGCTAAGAGGCAGAACGATCTTGAATCGAGTCCCCATAATCGGTACCTTTTTAGCGCTTGTGGTACATCTTGGAATTTATAAAAACAATTATTTAGAAACATGGGTCGATTCACTTCTTGCAGTAAAAGGAATTAAGACATTTGCCGATCTTCCAGAAGGCAAGTTGAAGATAATTGCTTCCGATATTTCGAACGGCCAATTGCTTATTTTGCCAGATGATTTGGTTCGCTATGGAATGACTCCTGCTGATTTAAAAGTTTCAACTGCCATTATGATGAGTACCTCATTACCATTTTTCTTCCGTCCGGTTATTTGGAAATCAAAAGACCGTAACAAATCCTACATTTTAGATGGTGGATTACTTAGTAACTTCCCAATATGGATATTCGATACAGACAATCCCCGCTTTCCAACGTTTGGCTTCCATTTTGTGAAAAATGAAGTGAACATAAATGCAGTTATACCAACGCCAATCCACCTTTTTAAAAATATATTTAAAACGATGCTTCAAGCCCATGATTTAAGATATATGAAAGAAGAAACGATTGAGCGCACGATTCAAATCCCTACTGGTGATATCAGCGCAACTGATTTTGAACTGAATAAAGATGAAATCGATTTTCTCTATAGATCAGGCTATAATTCCACTAAAGAATTTTTGTCGAAGTGGGATTTTGAACAATATAAGATCAAGCGAAGCCAAAGAGTGAAGAATAAGTAGTTAAAAGAAAACTCTATCCCTTCAAACAAAAGAGCAGGATCTTTTCGTTACATGTGTTTTCTGTTTAGCCAGTTTTGCTTGAAATAGTAACCATTATTTCTGCAAGCGGTGTTTTAGTCATAGGAAAGGTTTGTGCCTTCATATCTTTTTTACGATCTGAATCTGTAATGAACTGAGTAATCAAAGGAAACTATCGTAAATTACTTTATGATAGTTTCTTAGGTTTCATCGCAAGGTGTTTGTCGGAATCCTTCATTGATAAGGATTCTTTCATTCATTTTTGTTCAGTAGACTGGAAAAAGCCTCATTGTATTGGCTAATAGATTGAAATGTTGGTTGAATTATCAGAATAATATAACTAACATGACAGGTTATATGTTAAAATAGTTTTATTGAGAGTCATACATATTATTTTGCTACAAGCAAAGCTTGTTTGAAAGGGAGAATTCAATGATTATTGGGTTGTTAATTATTTTACTTCTTGTGTTATTTTTGCCTTTTTTTATCAAACACATTGAAGAGAATTTAGAAGTATTTTTGTTTATCATGGGTTTTTTAGCTGCAATTGTAGGTGGCGTATTTGACAAGCATCTTCTAATTAAAGCATTAGAGGATCCGATTAAAATTACGATTGCTGTTTTGGTAGCTGGACTATTATTTAAATGGCTTAAGACGCCTTTGGAAAAAACAATTCTAGGCATAAGTCGTGCGATGCCTTTTCGGTTATTTATTGCTCTAATCGTTATTATCTTAGGATTGCTTTCAAGTGTAATTACAGCAATTATCGCTGCTTTAATTTTAGTTCTTATTGTCAGTGTTCTTACACTTGACCGTCAATCAGAGGTTCGACTTGTTGTTTTAGCCTGTTTCTCAATCGGTCTTGGAGCAGCATTAACACCAATTGGTGAGCCACTTTCAACTATTGCTATCAGTAAATTAGGAGAAGATTTCTTTTACCTCTTCCGATTAATTGGCCCTGAAGTTATTCCTGCTGTGCTGATTTTTGGGATTCTTGCTGCGTTACTGGTTCATCCGAAACAAAATCAAGATGGATTGTCCAATAATCAATCGAGGGAAACCTATCGTGAAATTATTATTAGAACGATAAAAATTTATTTGTTTGTAATGGGGCTGACGCTTCTAGGGGAAGGTTTTGAAACGTTGATCAACCGTTACCTGCTGGATTTAAATACGGGGATCTTATACTGGATTAATATGATTTCAGCAGTCCTTGATAATGCGACTCTCGCTGCAGCTGAAATTAGCCCTTCGATGGATGAACCGACTATTAAGGCGATTCTACTTGGTCTATTAATAAGTGGTGGAATGCTGATACCAGGCAATATCCCGAATATCATATCAGCTGGAAAACTAGGGATCACAAGCAAGGAATGGGCGAAATTCGGTCTACCTGTTGGTTTAGTTACTATGTTTGTTTTCTTTATTGTTATCACTTTATTTTAATAGATTAGGGATCTTATTAGAGAAACAACACTAATACGACAAAGGAGCCACAAGGTTTCCTTTGTAGGATAAAAACTGGTCTAACTATGTATATTCAAGGGTAACTCTCTGAATCAATCTAACTTTTGAAATAAATCAATCTTCATCTCATATTTGTGTGCCACACAAAAAAAGTAATATAATATTATGAAGGACTATGAATGTCCTCGAAATGTTCAATGATGGAGGGGAAAACGATGAGCAATCAAATTAAAGTAGGTATCGTAGGGTATGGTAATCTTGGTAGAGGAACAGTAGACGCAATTAAACAATGTCCGGATATGGAACTTGTTGCTATTTTTACAAGAAGAACACCCGACAGTATCTCGGTAAATGAACCAAATGTGAAGGTCTTACATATCTCTCAAGCTGAGAATTATAAGGATGAAATTGATGTAATGATTTTATGCGGAGGATCGGCAACTGATCTTCCAGAACAAGGTCCAGATTTTGCAAAAATGTTTAACACGATAGATAGTTATGACACACATGCTAAAATTCCTGAATATTTTAATTCAGTTGATCGTTCTGCAAAAGAAAGTGGGAAGACGAGCATCATCTCTGTTGGCTGGGATCCAGGTTTGTTCTCGATCAATCGTTTAATGGCAGAAGCTATTTTGCCGAACGGGGAAAATTACTCATTCTGGGGGGAAGGTGTCAGCCAAGGACATTCAGATGCTGTTCGTAGAGTTGAAGGTGTGAAAGGTGCTGTTCAATATACCGTACCAATCGAAGAGGCAGTTGAAAAAGTAAGAAGTGGTGCAAATCCTGAATTAACAACTGCAGAGAAACACCTTCGCGTTTGCTATGTAGTAGCAGAAGAAGGATATGATCAAGCCAAAATCGAACAAGATATTGTAACGATGCCGAACTACTTTGCCGATTATGAAACGAAAGTGAACTTTATTACAGAAGAAGAATTAAAAGAGAATCACTCAAAATTGCCACACGGTGGTTTTGTTATTCGTGGTGGGAAAACAGGATCAGGCAATAAACAAATTATTGAATTCTCACTAAATCTTGATAGCAATCCAGAGTTTACTGCAAGTGTATTAGTCGCATATGCACGAGCTGCATATCGCTTAAACAAAGAGGGACAAGTTGGTGCCAAAACCGTTTATGAAGTTGCACCTGTATATTTATCTCCAAAATCTGCAGAAGAATTAAGAAGAGATCTATTGTAGAATTTTCTTTATGAGAGTTACCGGAAGCTAGCAAATATAACAAAAAAGAGGGTCAGACCTCGCACACTAAATCAGTATGCAGTGTTTTATACACGTACTTATACTGTATTTAGTTGCTGCGGGGTTTGGCTCTTTTGCTTATGAGAGAGACCCATGCTGGCGCGTAATCATGAGATTCTGACTTGTAATCTTCTTTTTCGATATAGTTCAGAGAGTATTTTCTTTAAAGGTCTTTTCCTAAAATTGCTTCATAATATTTATAGAAAAACCCTTCACACAATTAAAGCCATTATCAACTGTAGAAAGGGGATTCTTTGTGGAAAAGACGAAACTGACAGGTCGAATTGTAACACCGAAAGATTCTGATTATGAGCAAGCGAGAACAAATCTGAATTTGAGCATACCTAAGTTTCCAAAGGTAATCGTTTTTTGTCAAAATGTTGAAGATATAGTGAATGCATTAAAATGGGCAAGGGAGAATCGGGTTCCTTTCCGTTTGAGAAGCGGTCGCCATAGTTTTGAAAATTTTTCTTTATTGAACAGAGGTCTGGTTATTGATGTAAGTGAAATGAATCAAATCATATGTAATCGCCAAAGTTTAACCGCGAAGATTGAGGCGGGTGCGGGATTAGGGAAAGTATATCAAGAATTATGGAAATATGGAGTCACCATTCCCGCCGGAACATCTATTAATACCGGGATTGTCGGCCTCACACTTGGCGGAGGAATTGGTTTATTAACAAGGTTATATGGACTAACTTGTGATAATCTTCTTGAAATTGAAATGGTTAAAGCTTCTTCCAATAGAGGCGCGGAAGTCATTAAAGCAAATAAGTATGAAAATAGCGATTTATTCTGGGCTTCCCGTGGTGGTGGTGGTGGGAACTTTGGCATTGTCACGTCACTTACATTCAGGGTCCATCCAATCTCAGACGTATCGATTTTCTCAATTACATGGGAATGGGAGGATTTTGAAGAGGTATTTAACGTCTGGCAGAATTGGGCACCTTTTACGAATAAACGCCTTACTTCTACAATTGAATTAAGAGCAAAGGAAGTAAATAGAATTGAAGTACTAGGGGAGTTTGTTGGTCCCGCTACAAAATTAAAGCAACTAATTCAGCCATTATTGGAAGCTGGCAGCCCTATAGATCAAAGAGTAAAAGAGGTACCGTATATTGACACGGTCAAATTTTTTGATTCTCCAAGCGGAGATCGACCAACACATTTTAAGCGTTCTGGTTCTTTTATAGAAAAACCTCTTTCAAGCAAAGCCATTTTAAAGATGAAACAATTTTTGTCAAACGCACCTAACGAAAATGCAGCGATATGGCACCAATCACTGGGAGGTGCAGTGAGCCGATTTGATCCTAAAGATACAGCTTACTATTATCGAGAAGCCATTATCGGCCAAGAGTATATTTCTTCTTGGAATACCGAGCGTGAGGAACGGAAAAACGTCGAGTGGATTGAAAGGCTCAGAAGAGCGCTATCGAAGGATACGATGGGTGATTATGTGAACTGGCCAGATATTTATATCAAAGATTGGCCAACAACCTACTATGGGGAAAATGTCAGCCGGCTAAGAAAAGTTAAAACCGCATATGATCCGTATAATGTATTTACCTTTCCTCAAAGTATTCCTCCTTACAACAAACGAATATTTTAATACAGAAAGGAGATGACTCTGAAGGTAGTGGGTTTATTCAACGAGTCATTTTCTTTTTTGATTGTACTCTTCTCGACCTTCATGAAGTATTCATAATTTTCCTTTTGGATATTATCAAACGAATGAAATGGGTATGACGTTAAGCACCACCACCGTTTACCATGAAAGCCCCATCCTGTAGCACGATACACTCGCCTAAATACAATGGTGGCGGTGCGGAGCCGGATTTTGCAGTACTTTCTTAATAAAGTATGTATAGCTGCAAAGTAGATTAGCTAGATTAGTAAGTCGCGAAGCCCCGTCCCCATGTCCTTTAATGAATGTAAATGTTTTGTTAATCTATGATTCTGTTGAAGGATTTTCCCGAAACATTAAAGAAATCAGTAGTAGAATATTAGCTTCTATTGGAGAAAACAAATAGGAGGGCAGATCTTGATATCAAAAGTTGTAGTTCGTTCCCCTTTTATAATGAATATGTGGGAGCGACACCCAAAAACTTGGAGAATATTAATTGACTTGGGGATCTTCCTTAAATATAAAACATTAAACATTAATAAAATTCCCAACAAAATTGTATTATCATCATCCAATGTTCTTTATGTTAACTCAGAGGAGAATCGTGGTAGAGCATTATTAATTAGTGATGGCATCACACAAAAGCGACTTTCTTATTTTTGGAGTACATCTGTAAAAGAATTCTCGCCAAATCTGATCATAGATGTTGGGGTAAACTATGGTGAATGTCTTTTTTCAACAACCTATCCCGTAGGAGCGATCATCTATGGAATCGAAGCGAATCATCATTTGATTCAATACATCATTAAGTCGAGAGAAGTTCACCCGAATAAAACACAAATAACGATTATCAATGCCTTTGCATCAGACAAAAACGACGAACAGAAAGAATTTTATATCGATAAGCATTGGTCGGGAACATCTTCGGCATCCTATATACCTGCTCACAATATGATTGAAAAGGTGCCTGTTCGTACCATTACGATTGATTCAATCTTTAAGAAAGGCTCAACAAATGGAACCGTTCTTTTTAAAGTGGATGTCGAAGGGTATGAAGCGTTTGTTTTAAAAGGGATGAGCGGGTTACTAGAGAGCTGTAAATCAGCGATTGGTTTTATAGAATTTAATAGTGAATATATTGAAAAATCAGGAATGATAGTAGCCGCTTTTTTCTCTTTCTTGCAAAAATACTTTACGATTTACATGTATGTAGCAGACGATATTTTAGTAAGAGTAGACAGCATTCATTATGAAGATTTACAAGGTATTTTGGGGACTGACAATATTCATACAGATTTACTAGTTGTAACAGATGAAGAGAATATAGAAGTATTTGACTTTATCATACAAGATCATCATAAAAAAATGTAAAAAGGGTGTCCCAAAAGCAAAGGGTCAGCCCCTTATGAGACACCCGCTTCTCTATCAATTTCATCTTGTTGATTTAAGTCAAAGATAGAGTATTGCTAATTAACTTTTTTTTATACGCATGTACTGGTAGAATAATAGAGAAACAAGTTCCTTTACCGTGTTCACTGGTCACATGTATATGTCCATTCATCCCTTTAATAATACTATACGAAACCATCATTCCGAGTCCGGTTCCTTTTTCTTTAGTTGTAAAATAGGGCTCGCCAAGACGATTGATTTGTTCTTGTGTCATCCCTGCCCCTTCATCCTGGATATTAATATGGAGAGTGGTATCTATATAGTCTAAATGGATGTTAATTTCTCCATGATTTTCCATCGATTCAATTCCATTTTTCATGATATTAATCAAACACTGTTGGAATTTTTTTTTGTCCCCTTTAGCAAGATAATGATGATGCTCTACTAAAGATAACTTCACCTGTATTCCGTTCATATTGGCTAACGGGATGATTACATTGACGGCATGTTGAACTTCTTCATTAATATTAATATTTTCCTCTATGTCGAATGCCGGTTTAGCAAAAGTTAAATAATCGTTAATCACTTCTGTAGCACGATCCAATTCTTGTAACGCAATAGTTGCATACTCTTTTCTTGCCTGTGTAGCTTCACCTTCAGATAGCATTTGGATAAATCCGCGGCTGACAGTGAGCGGATTTCTAACTTCATGAGAGATGCTTGCAGCAAGATGGCTCACAATTTGTAGCTTTTCAGCTTTTACTAACTTTTGTAGCACCTGAAAATTTGTTTGGATCACTTCCCAAAGAAGAGTAGATATGAACATGCCGATGATATGTATGACGACATACTTTGTCCAGAATATGCTATCTATTTTTACATGAAATATATGTATTGAAACAATCGCTGAACTAGATAGTGCAAATAGAGTTAATGCAAAACTTAATGTTAGTTTTTGTTTAATGTTCATATTTAAGTAGTATTTAGATAAAAAGATTGCGAGTAAACCGATGTAGATATGTGTAATCGCTGTAACATAAAAACCTACATCATTACCTTGTAAATAGCGGATAATTAGGACTAATAACAATTGTGAAAAACCTAAACGAAATCCTCCGATTAAACTTCCTAAAATAAAGGGGATCCAGCGAAGGTCCCAGATGAAACTCTTTTCAAGTGCTACAGGAAGCAGCATGCATAGGATAAGAGAGACTATTGGGAAAATACCGATAACCCAGCCTTTTATTTCTTCTAAACGATACACATATTTAACCAAATAAACCATTTGTACTAAACATAGAGAGAGTAGAATAAATAAAAAATTGATAAGTAAGTCCTTCGTCATAAGGTCCATCGTTGCACCGAACTTTCAATAGTAGTATGAATAGTTGAAATATTATATGTAAATCATACCAAAATAAGTAAATTAATACTAGTGATATATAACAGAAGAAAGAATTTTCAAACAAAAGAAACGACGAGGAACTTTCTTACAAAAAAGAGAGAGTGTCCCATAAGTGTTCTGGATCCCACACAGCACTGCATCTAGATTATCTTAAATCGAAATCACGCTAGATATAGTATTGTGGGGGCTGACACATTGGCTCATGGGACGCCCTCTATGATTCAAATTTATATGAGATTTAATTATTAGAATAATTCGAGTTTTTTGATCCGTTCTACGGCCTTTACCAATAACTTTTCATCCACTAATAAACCGACACGAATATACCCTTCTCCATATTCACCGAACCCATTGCCGGCGGCAACTGCTACATCTGCTTTCTCAAGCAAATAATTGGCGAATGTTTCACTAGTAAACCCACTAGGCACCGGCAACCAAGCGAAAAACGATCCAGTTGGTGCTTCAACTTTCCAGCCAATATTTTGGCATGCCGTAATAAAGGCATTTCGACGTTGTTCATAACGGTTGACGAGTTCTCCAACACATTGCTGATCATCTGTTAGCGCTGCAACTGCGGCCTTTTGCACAGCTGGAAAAAGACTGCAGTATAAATGATCTTGGATAAGGTTTAGAGCTTCGATAATTTTGGCATTACCAACCGCAAAGCCGACGCGCCAGCCGGCCATATTATAGGTTTTAGATAATGTATACATTTCTATGCCGACGTCTTTTGCACCATTGACCTCAAGAAAGCTTACTGGTTTTTTTCCATCAAATCCAATTGCGCCATAGGCAAAATCATGCAAAATCGTGATTGAATGTTTTTTTGCAAAAGCAACTGTTTCTTCGAAGAAAGTCCGATCTACTGTAGCCCCAGTCGGATTGTTCGGATAGTTAAGATACATTAATTTTGCTGATTCTTTTTGTTTTTGCGGAATGGCGTTGAAATCAGGTAAAAATTGATTTTCAGCTTTAAGTGGGAATGTTTTATATTCGACATTCGCTAACACTGCACCTGATAAATAATCCGGGTATCCTGGATCAGGCAATAACATTAGTTCGCCTTCATTTAACAAGCACATTGGCAGCTCAACTAGACCTGTTTTCGTCCCAAATAAAATAGCTATTTCAGTCTCTGGGTCGATAGCTACTCCATATTGTTTCAAATAAAATTCGCTAGCAGCTTCCTTCAGTTCTTTAAGTCCTCTAAACGGGGAGTATTTATGAGTTAGTGGATCCTCTGCCGCAGTTTGGAGAGCTTTGATGATGTGTGGTGGTGTCGGCTGATCTGGGTTACCTTGCCCTAAATTAATAACATCCCGTCCTTCTGCAACTGCCTTGCCTACCTTTTCAACTAGGTTTGCAAAAAATTGTACTGGTAATTTTTTTAAGCGCTCTGAATATTCCATGTGAACCACCTTTTATGTAAGAGTTGCTATTTAATCTAAAATTTTATAATATTTAGATAAAAAAGTCTAGAGGTGTCAAAAATGAAGATTGCTTGTGTACAAATGGATATCGCTTTTGGGGAGCCAGATCAAAATTATACAGCGATTGAGAAATACATTGAAGAAGCGGCAAAAGCACAAGCGGATGTCATTGTCTTTCCGGAAATGTGGAATACAGGCTACGCTCTTGATCAACTCGACAGACTGGCTGATCGAGAGGGAAGCATAACAAGAAAGCTACTGTCTCAACTGGCCAAAAAACATCAAGTGAACATTGTCGGTGGTTCAGTAGCAACAAAAAGAGGAGACAAATACTTTAATACGATGTATATCGTGGATAGAACTGGAAAAATTGTCGCGGCCTACGATAAAGCTCATTTATTCAAGTTAATGGATGAGCATGTATATTTAAACGAAGGACAAAGTATGAATGTATTTGAAATGAATGGCATTACATGTGGCGGGGTCATCTGTTATGATTTGCGGTTTCCAGAATGGATTCGGACACATGCATTAAATGGAGCCAAGATTATGTTTATCCCGGCTCAGTGGCCAAAGCAACGTATTGACCATTGGCAATTATTATTGCAAGCTAGGGCGATTGAAAACCAGTGTTTTATCGTGGCTGTCAACCGTGTCGGTAATGACCCAAATAATGAATTCAATGGTCATTCCATGGTCATTGCACCTTGGGGTGAGCTACTAATTAGCAATCAAACAGAGGAAGGGATCTTGTACGCGGACCTTGAGTTAGAGGAAGTCGATCAGGTGCGGAAGACGATTCCCGTTTTTAAAGACAGGCGGACGGATTTATACGAATTATAAGGGGAAAAATTAGTACTCTGCTAGAGTAGTAGAGTTTATCACGCTTTAACGGGCCGTTCCCCCTACTGAATGAAGTTTCCCTTTTTAGTTAGTTTTTTTAAAAGATTGACAATAATAGGATAGTTTTATAATATATTAATTACATTAAATTTAATTTAAGATACTTATCCAGAGCGACTGAGGGACTAGGCCCTATGACGTCCGGCAACCCCCAATAATTGGGAAGGTGCCAATCCTGCAGAATGATCTTCATTCTGAAAGATAAGTCGAGATTCTTTCGTATTTCGATGCTCCTTTCAGTTGAAGGGAGCATTTTTCGTAGGATGAAAAGTCTATATATTTTAAATGACTTGTCAATTTGGAGAAATGTGAGGAATTGTATGATTAAAATTCGTAATCTTTCAAAGATTTATAAAACGAAAAAAGGATTAGTTAAGGGAGTAGATGACGTCTCTCTAACGATTCAAAAAGGCGAAATTTATGGAATTGTTGGATATTCTGGAGCAGGAAAAAGTTCATTGCTGCGTTGCATTAATTTGTTAGAGCGACCTACTTCAGGTCAAATTAAAGTGGATGGAACCGATCTTACATCTTTAAAAGGTGAGGATTTACGCTTAGCAAGGTTGAAAATCGGTATGATTTTCCAACATTTTTATTTGATTAGTCAAAAGACTGTATTTGATAATATTGCTTTTTCTTTAAAAGCTGCCAATGTACCAGCAAATCGAATAAAAGGGCGAGTAGAAGAATTGCTCGAAATGGTAGGTCTTGCTGATAAAAAAGACGTATATCCTTCGCAATTAAGTGGCGGTCAAAAACAAAGAGTTGGAATTGCACGGGCTCTTGCTAATAACCCAAAGGTGCTTTTATGTGATGAGGCCACATCAGCACTAGATCCGACTACTACAAAGTCCATATTGAGTTTATTGAAGAAAATTAACAAAGAGCTTCATATTACAATTGTTTTAATTACGCATGAAATGAATGTTGTAAAGGAAATTTGTAATCGAATGGCTATTATGCAATCAGGTAAGGTTATTGAAGAAGGGGCGGTATATGATATTTTTGCTAACCCACAGACGGAACTTACCAATGAGTTTATTGAAAGTGTTGTATCTTTTGAAATCCCAGAAGTGATTTTGAATGGATGCACTGGACCGATTGTCAAAGTGATCTTTAAAGGGAAGATTGCTTCTGAAGGAATTATTTCCGATATGCTTCAGCAGTTTAACGTTAGTGGTAATTTTCTGCACGGTTCTATTGAATATATTCAGGAAATACCACTTGGCATCTTTATTATGGAATTAAAAGGTGAAAAGGAAGAAATAGAGGGCTCACTCCAGTTTATTGAAGGTCGGGCTGCACAAGTAGAGGTGATACGCGGTGGGCTTTGATTATCATCATTTCATAGAACTTATCCCAGATATAAATCTAGCATTTATGCAAACAGTTTATATGATTACAATTTCGTTAATCGTTGCTGTTCTGATCGGTCTGCCGATTGGAATATTATTATTTGTGACGGACAAAGGTTTATTTTTAGAAAATCGCTGGTTCAAAAATGGTTTAGGATTTGTAGTGAATTTAGTCCGTTCGATTCCGTTTATCATTTTATTAGTTGCACTACTTCCACTAACGGACTGGATCGTAGGATCAACAATTGGACCTACTGCAGCAAGCGTATCTTTATCGGTGGCCGCGATTCCGTTTTTTGCTCGAATTGTCGAGACAGCATTGCGTGAGATTGATAAAGGTGTCATTGAGGCAGCTATTGCTGCTGGTGCAACACCATGGATGATCGTTAAAGATGTACTACTGCTAGAAGCCAAGTCAGGCATTATCTCAGGTGTCACGTTAACGCTCGTCAGTTTAATTGGATTTTCGGCTATGGCTGGTACTGTTGGCGGCGGTGGAATCGGTGATTTAGCTATCCGTTTTGGTTATTATCGCTATGACAACACGATTATGATTGCAACAGTAGTTATTTTAATTATTTTAGTTCAGATTATTCAACTTGCTGGTGATTTCATCGCTAAAGTTGTAGATAAAAGATAAAGTGAAACTTCAATCAGTAGGGGTTTTCTTCATCCCCTACTAATTGTTAGTTGAACCAATCGGGCTTTTACGGGCAGTTATCCCCCACCTACGCTTCTTCGATTCCTCCAAGCCTTGAGTGGGGGTGTTACTGCCCGTTAATGCGGGATAAAGAAACAGAAAGAGGGAGACAATTATGAAAAAATGGTTAACAGCATTAATTTTAGTAGCCGTTATAACGGTTTTAGCTGCATGTGGCAATACTAATAGCGAGAAAAGCAGTAACAAAGGGACAAGTTCAGAATCAAAAGAAATTAAATTTGGTGCTACAGCAGGTCCTTATAGTGACATGGTAACGAAAGCGATTATTCCTGGATTAGAAGAAAAAGGATACAAGGTGACAGTCATAGAATTTAGTGATTACATCCAACCGAACAAAGCTTTGGACAATGGCGATATTCAAGCAAACTTGTTCCAAAATACAATATATCTCGAAAACTTCGCGAAAGAAAACAAAATGGACTTAACAGCATTACTCGCTGTACCTACAGCGCCAATGGGGATTTTTTCAAACACATATAAATCTATAGATGAAGTAAAAGACGGGGCAACAGTTACACTTCCTAATGACCCAGTCAATGCGGCTCGTGCTCTTAATACGCTTCAAGATGAAGGATTAATTGTAATTGATAAAAATACTGATCCATTAAAAGCATCAGAAAAAGACATTACGGAAAATAAGAAAAACTTGAAGTTTCAACCACTTGAATCTGGGCAACTTCCCCGTTCAGTGGAAAGTGCAGACTTAGCGGCTGTACCTGGAAACTTCGCGTTAGCTGCCAAGATGGACTTGCTTGATGCATTAGCACTTGAAAATATGAGTGATCAATATCGCAATGTAGTAGCTGTAAAAACAGATAATAAAGATTCACAGTTTGCAAAGGACATTAAAGAAGTTGTTGAGTCTGATGAATTCGAAAAAATTATTGACGAAGAATTTAAAGGATTCGGAAAACCTGAATGGATGAAGTAAATAGAGGGATTTGAAATGAGAGAGGGATATGGCATCAGTGTCACGAAAGAAAGGCTGTAGTTGTACTTCGGATCAAGGTTTGGATTAACAGAAGTTAGACAATTGCAAGTTCAATAATAAATGACAAGATAAGAGGCTAGGTGGTGATTCAAATTTTGAATCATCCCTAGCTTCCTTTATGTTATAGAGTACTTTGATATGTTCAATTGCCTTAAAATCGAGACTTGTAATCTTCGGAATTAAAGTACTCTCCCTTTTACCTCCATCACAATATCTGCTTTTTGGCTATCACGTTCCAAAAGAGAGGTAAACATATTTCAGATAGTGACTTTAAAGAAGAAAAATCGATATGATGATGAACATCAGGAAAAAATCCTTCTGAAAAACTCGGCGGAAAAGTTGTGAAGTTTGTTTAATAATTGAACGTTGTGGAAATATAAGCTAATATCTTCACATACTAACATAGGTACTGTCATTTTAGCTTTTTGAAATTTGTCATGCATTCATAAGTATATTAAACCCCAAATTGCTAACTATAATTACCTGTAGGATACTTATTCTTTTTGCTGCTTGGATCTATTCGTTGTCTGGAATAATTATATTATATGTAGATAGTATTTCCTGGGCAATTTTACTTGCTGTCGGATGGATAAGGATAAACTAAAAGTAAAGACACTGTTCAGAAAAAAATTGGACTGGTGAAACTATGGCACATATGGAATAGAGTTTAGATCTTACATATAAGTGTATATTCAAAATAAAATCATAAAAAAGGGGTAAATAATTTGACAGAAGAAAAAGCGAATCGTAAAAACCCAACAGATAGTAAAATAAAAGTGAAAGTAGGGGATATGATTGATATAAAGAGTGGACTTGAAAAAGGAAAGAAGGGGAAAGTAGTCATCGTGCGAGAAAACTCGGTTATTGTAGAAATTGGTAGAAATACAAAAAAGGATGAACCAATAAATACTGTTGTTAATCATAAAAATTATAAGCTAATTAAGTGAGTGGTTGAGAGCCAGGATCAGTCCCGCAACAATCAATAAATGGGGACTGATCCTTTGTGTAATACCCTCAAACAAGGGATATCTATAAGAACTTTTGTCATTTTTCCCTCCTCCTAATTAAGTACTTTCATTAGGAACACATAATAATAATAGATATTTCCCTATAAATTTTCACAAGGTGCCATCATTGGATGGCTTTTTTTAGTTGGCTGTTTTCACATTCTTTGTTGCTTTTCAATCATTTTTACACTAATAACCCGGGTTGATTTCCGTTGCAGGTCCTCGCTTTCCGCGGGCGGTCTCAGAAGCCTCCTCAGTGCTTTGCACTTGCGGGGTCTCCCTCAACACGCTTTTCCCGCAGGAGTCTCGCACCTGTAACGAAGATCAACATCTGTTCGAACTGGTTTCTTGCTAAAAACAACAATCTTTACGAAAAGAGCCTTTTAGTTCTATTCAATTCGGATCAAAATAGATGCAATTTCTTAATTTGCTTTATTGAAACAGTGTTTTTGAAAGAGGAATTACTTAAATATCGTGAATTATTCATTCCAAATGTTCGATTTCATCTTTCGTCAAACATCTTGAAGTTCTGTACGGTGGACTTACCTAGGAATTCAAGAAGTATGCATATTTCGAAAGGCGAAGTCTTTGGAAAAATTTACTGAAATGGCTGAACAATTTCGGCCGATGATTTATAGTATTATTCAGTCTTTGTCCATTTATAAAAATAAGGAAGAGTTCTATCAGATTGGGTTGATTGCGTTGTGGGAAGCACAATCAAAATTCGATCCAGATCACGGTGCTCTATTTTCTACCTATGCTTATAAAGTAATCAAAGGAAAACTATTAAATGCACTCAGAAAAAATGTACGGATTGACGATACTTGTAAGGTAACTGATATAAGTGAGATGGCTGAGGATCCTGCTTTATCATCCTGTGATCTACTGCTGGAATCCGAGTACTTATCTTGTTATTGCGAAAATCTTACAGTTTCACAGAAGCGATGGGTAATCGGCACATTTCAGTATCAGTTGAGTATTAGTGAAATGGCTGAGCTTTACGGCGTTTCCAACAGTGCCGTAAAATCATGGAGAAAATCGGCTATTAAGAAATTACAAAATAACTTGGTTAAACTCAATACTTGATGCTAACTCAAAATGAATAATTTTCGTAAGCCCCTTTTCTGCTTAATATCCGAAAATTATGACATAATAGAAATAATTCAGTATATAACCAAAAAACTTAGTTAGTGCGCAGTTGAATGAAGATTCATAGCAAGAGAAAAAAGCCCACGAATAGTACAATAGAGACAAGAACTAATCTAGGGAAATCCTACAAAAATAGTAAGTTTCATAGACTACAATTGTCTTACTTTAGGATCTTTTACTGAGGCAGTTAGACGAATAGATTGTACTCACGTGACACGATCTTAATATTGTTGTTTGCATCAATTCAGCATATATTTTCTTCTTTTGTAAAGTAAACATGTGAAGGGGGATGTTTCATGGTTGAAGTGAAATCTGTAAAAATTGATGGAGAAAGTATCCATGTCTTCAAAAGTGCAATCTATATATTTGTAACAAGTACGGGAAATACATTGGAGTTAAATATGATTGTTAGTGAGGTGATCGTAAAAAAATATAGAAAGGAGGAAAATTTAATTATTGAGATTGAATTACAAGACGGCAGAATCATCGGTGCAATTATGCAACTGAAAATATGGTCGGGAACATTACCACAGCTTAATTTATATTGTGAAGTGAATGATCTTGAAGAATATCATGATTTCGAAAAGGTAATAGAAAACGAGTCGTTTTTCCCGAACATAGAAGAAGGCATCACGTTAGAAGAAATCAGAAAAGTTGAAATGCCCAATGAGAAAGTAATATTAAAACTAAATTTACCTATTGACCAAACGGAATGGTTATCTAAGCAAAAAAAAGCGGATTTAAATGAGATTATTAAAGAATTGATTTATGAAATTTGGAGTAAATAAGTTTCAAACGAGAGGGTATCTTATAAGGGTCTGACCTCGCACTCTAAAACAGTATGTTGTGTTTCATACTGAATTTAGTTGTTGCGAAGTCTGACCCTTCTTTGCTTTTGAAACACCTCTTGTTAACTATTTCGTATTATAAAAATATTTTTGAAAGTGCTTGCATCCGAAAAAAGATTATGATAATTTAAACTTGTATAAAAAATAGACATGTTAAAAACTCAATTTTTAACTAAAGGAGTAAAAGAAAACGATGGGTACTACTAAAGAAACACCTCATATTAAGCCAAACGGAGTAGAAATAGCGGAAACTGTACTATTACCTGGGGATCCTTTAAGAGCAAAGTTTATTGCGGAAACCTTTTTAGATAATTACGAGTGCTTTAACGAAGTGAGAGGTATGTTAGGGTACACAGGCACATATAAAGGTAAGAAAATCTCTGTTATGGGTACTGGAATGGGTGCACCGAGCATGGGGATTTATTCTTGGGAATTAATTAATGTCTTTGGCGTTAAAAATTTAATTAGAATTGGTACTTGTGGTGCCATGCAAGAAAACATTGAGTTATATGATGTTATTTTAGGGATGGGTTCTGCAACGGATTCAAATTTTGGCGATCAATTTAATTTACCTGGCCAATTCCCATTAACGGCTTCTTTCGAACTTTTGGAAAAAGCGAAAAAAGTAGCAGATGAAAAAGGGCAAAAAGTTCATATTGGAAACATTTTATCAAGCGATGTATTTTATCATGCTGATCCAACATACATCAAAAAATGGCAGGATATGGGCATTTTGAGTGTCGAAATGGAATCTGTATCATTATATTGGAATGCCATTCAAGCAGGTGTAAATGCATTATGTATCTTAACGGTTAGTGATCATTTAATTACAGGAGAACAGACTACTACTGAAGAACGTCAAACTGCATTTACTAAAATGATGGAGATTGCATTAGAATTAGCGTAAATTTGCTCCATCTTTGAGTTAGACAAGCCTCCTTCACTTCTACATAGACGAACGTGAAGGAAGCTTGTAATGACTGATCATGTTAAATAAGTCCTAATATGGTAACTCTTCCTTACAATTTCTAAAATATTACGTTACTATACATGAAAGAGGATATCCAAAAAGGGTCTGACCTCGCACTCTATACACAGTATATTATAATCTGTATATAGTCGTTGCAGGGTCTGACCCTTTTTGTAAAATTATTTAGAAAAGGATACGGATTGACTAAATGACTAAAAATAAACGAGATAAATTGAAAAGACCACTCTATATCAATGTATATGACGAGCTCCTGCTTCAAATTACGAAAGGAGAATACCCTGTAGGTAGTAGGCTTCCTTCAGAACCAGATTTAGCAAGTAGACTAGGGATTAGTCGCGCAACTTTACGACAAGCTTTAGCCCTTTTGCAAGATGATGGAATAGTAAGAAATATACGTGGAAAAGGAAATTTTGTGATCGATTCGTTTTATAAGCAAGAGGGTGTTCAGTTAGAAAAATTAAGTAACCCTATGCATAAGTGTCATATAAGTACATTTGATCGAATAGATACAAATTATCGTCTGGACAAGGAAACGGAATATACGAAACAAGTATTAAAAAGAGATTCATCTACAGTTGTAGCTTTAGAACGTTTGTATAGAAAGGGAGACGATTTAGTAGCCTATGCTTTTACATTTATGTCGATGGAAATGGTCGAAAGTTTATCCTTGGACTTAAATAATAAGAATGAGTTACTGGATTTTTTAGAGAACCAAGTGTATTTGAATGCCAACCACGGAGAAATTGAAATCAAATATACCCGTACTGTTAATCTAGTCAACAAGAAAGAAAAATTAATCGGCCAAAATGAATGTTTTTTATTATTGGAAAGCCTTTACAGCAATGCAGATTATCCATTAATGTATAATAAATTTTATATACCGCAACAGTTCTCGAATATAAAATTAAATATTTACAACTAGCTAATGGATGGACATTTCCCCGATAGGAAAGGAATAACCGCAACCCTGGATATACATAACTCTACAGCTTTTTAATTTGCGATGATTGGCTCCAATCTAGCTAACTTTATACCAGAATTTGTGGGAATCACAAACAATGGTGAAGAGTCGTTATTTTTCTGCGGAAAAGGGGTGGGGCTTCGCAAAATCAGCCCCGTCCCGCCACCTTCATCAGGTGATACAGTTTGAGATCCTGCACCTTTTTCATCGTAGGGTTGGGAGTAGGCGCTCATAGATGTTTTTCATTGTTGAAGTTGATTGAAACTTTAAAGAATATTGTAATTTAATAGAGATTGTAAAGTCTGTGTGCAATAATAATGGTAAGAATTGATGGCAAACCAAAGTGGAATCCAGCTGTCTAGTAATTCTTACTATATTGAAAGAGAGGAAACAGTCATGAAGCCGAAAGTAATTGTCTATAAGAAAGTGGACCAAAGTGTATTAGATTTTATTCAAAAGACTTGTCATGTTGTTTATTTTGAGGAGTTTGGTTCCCAAAACTATCCAGAATTTCTACATGAGTTAAAGGACGCACAGGGGATATTAGGCTCAGGATTAAAGGTGGATAAGAATTTACTGGATCAGGCTCCACAATTAAAAATTGTCTGCAATACCTCGGTCGGTTACGACAATTTGGACGTTTCAGAGCTATCAGAACGAGGAATTATGGCTACAAATACTCCAGAAGTACTGAACGAGACAGTTGCAGATACGATTATGGGATTAATTTTATCATCGGCTAGAAGGATGCCGGAATTGGATCAAATGGTTAAGACAGGGCAGTGGGGAACAAAACTTGAGGAAAATTGGTTTGGGATTGATGTCCATCATAAAGTATTAGGAATTATTGGAATGGGTGGAATCGGCTCTGCGGTTGCCCAAAGGGCTCATTTTGGATTTGATATGGATATTTTATATCACAATAGATCCAGAAATGATGAAGCTGAACAAAAGTATGGGGCTACATATTGTTCGATGGAAGATCTGCTCAAGCAGTCTGATTTTGTATGTGTAATGACACCGTTAACTCCCCAGACTGAAAAGCTGATAGGAAATAGAGAGTTCGAATTCATGAAAAAGACAGCAGTTTTTATCAATTGTTCAAGAGGCAGAGTGGTAGATGAAGGCGCTTTAATTCATGCTCTCGAAACTGGAGAAATTCATGCAGCTGGTCTTGATGTCTTTGAAAAAGAGCCGGTTAATTTGGATAATCCATTGCTTGCTATGAATAATGTTGTGACTTTGCCGCATATTGGTTCCGCAACGTATGAAACTCGCTTGAAAATGGCAATGTTAGCAGCAACGAACCTAGTTGCTGGCTTACAGGGAGAAATTCCACCTACATGGATTAATAATAAGATACAAGTAAAGTAGCTGAACAGCTATCAGAATAATGATGGGAAAATATAGTAGAATTGCTGGATAGCCCTTTTGGGGCTATCCGTTTTTTGGTAGGTAACAGGTACCATCCAGTAATGTGTAATTGTGGATTCAGAAATTCTATGAAAAGTAGCGGATAATGGCGCGCGAATATTCCCGTGTTGTGTTAGGGAGCATTTTCTTAGGCTGTTTTCGTATAGTTTGTTGTAATTGTCTATTTAAATTGATAGGAACAATACAGTGATCAGTCCTAAGTTTCATTTTCCTACCTATATTCAAAATTATTTTAAAACAATGTAGGAAAAACATATCGTGATGTTGTAGATACTTGGGATGAAGAAGAACGAAAGAAAGACCCATCATATAAGAAAAAAATTGCTCCTCAATTTGAATATAATCAATTTATTCGTGACTTTTTCACTGACCCAGAAAGCCGTGAAGAAGCAATTGCAGCCTGGAACAACATCAAGAAACGCCCTGGAGATAATACATATACGGCAAATATACTTAGGTGACAAGCACCATCCAGAAATATGTAAATGATGACTCTTTAGATATAGTCGTGGAAACCAAACATGGTAACGTTTAATTGGGACTGTATTAGTATGAACATCAATAGATATAATGGGCATCTTTCCAATTAAACTACTAAACTAGCCACTCCAATTCTTCGTTTGTAGCTTCATCATCGAAATCAGGAAATACAGAGTCATAATATAATTGATCCAGCATATTGGACAATGTACCGTTATAATATCCAGCAAGATTATGGATTTTTTTTCGTTTTGTAGCCTGAAAGCACGTCTTAATAGCTGAAATGCCAATATGTAAAAGCTCTTCCTGCGTATAAACATTTTTTATGTAATGAGTTTGTGCGACATAGATGCCATAAAGTTTATCCACTAAAGGGCAGTCACTGACAAAATTATGAATCATTCCCTTAAATCGTTGATAAGCAGACGAATGACTGTCTTGATACGTATGATCTAATTCTTTATTTTTTTGCTTAAAAGGAATGCAGCTTTTTGGTGTGACATTTTCAGGCATCTCTTGTGTGACAATTTCTTCTTTAGTGGAAGAAAGATCAGTTTTCACAAGTTTTTCTTTCTGAATGAATTGAATCACAATCGCATTGGATGTTTGTTTCATATCTGTTGTCCGCTTCATTTCATATTGCCGAATGGCACCGAGCTGTTCTAATTTAAGGCAGACGCGAATTACTGTTCTCCTACTTTTTCCAATCATCTCCGCTATTTTCGTTTTACATAAAAAACTTACACCTGGATACACACAACTATATCTTGCAAGAAGGAGTAAGACTTCTGTTTCTGTTTTGGTTAATTCTAATGAATCTAAATGAAGCAAAATAGCCTCGTTTAATTCTTCTACCGACGCAAATGATGCTAGTTCCTGATACGTTTGGACACCTGCAATATATTCAATCTTTTTCTTCGCCATTCTAATCCCTCCCGTTATGCAGAGAATTCTGCTTGTCACTCTCTTTATAACTTCGGAATGGGGGAAAGTAGCATGGGGATAAAATTTATTTAATAATAATTAAATCTGAATGTCCCAAAAGAAGGGTCAGACCACGCAACAACTAAATACAACATAAGATAAGTGTATGGAACACTACTTACTGATTTAGAGTGTGAGGTCAGACCCTTATGAGACAAACTCTTTCCTAATTCTATTGAGCAGCTGGAGCAAATGTTTTGGCAATATGAGTCGTTACTGGATCATACTTATCTTGTTTATTTGTCGGGTAGGAGATGATAAATTTATTAAAAACTGTTGGGCCAAAGAAAAATTTTTCATAGAAAATTTGGCCATTTTCTTCATATGAAACTACATACCAATCATCTGTCAATTTTTGATAGGCAATTTGTCCTGAGATGCTATTTAATTCTTCCTGGTAATAGGTTTCGATTGTTTCTCCTTCGTTCACAATATTCGTATGACCGCCATAGGCAGTGACTTCAAATTCTGCATTATAGAACCTTGCTCCATCGCCATTAGTAGGTGGAGTATCCATTGTTAAATCGTCTGGATATTGCATTGAAAAACCAAAAAGGTCGTTTGCATATGAACGATACTTGAATGTTTTAGCTTTCTTTTTTTTGTTCTTCTTGCTGTTAGATTTTTCTTCGTTATGATCTGTGTCAGTTTGTTGCACTATAGGTTCATAGGTCGTTAAAGCTACTGTTACTTGTTCAGATAGTTTAGTCACTTCAGATTGATAGTCTGCTAGAATTTTGTTTGTTTCGATGTCTTTTTGTAAAAGCTGTATCTTTTCTTCAGCTAAATTATAGCTCTCTTTTGTGATCAGGCTTTTAACAAGGTCAAGGTTTTTTTGAAAAGAAGCTGTGATATTTTGATCTGAATGGACGAGGTTTCGAAGACTTTTCGCTTCTGACTGCAAGGTTTTTAATCCATTTCTATGATTAATGACAGCATTAAGCGAATCAATGGCAGTATCATATTGTTTTTGCTCATAGGCGCTCAGTGCGTTTTTCATTTGAGTCGATTGCTCAAAATAAGAGGAGGCATCTTCGTCTCTTTCTTTTTCTTTTAATGCTAGTTCAAACTGGATTGCAGCTTGATGATAATCCTTTTCTATCAAGCTTTCGATACCTTTATCCATTGCTTCTTGGTAATTGTCGTTTGAACAAGATGCAAGTAATAATAAACTGACAATGACAAGTGTTAGTACCTTGAATTTTGACTTCATATGTTCTCCATTCTATTATTTAATTCAACAACAAATCAAATTTTATCAAATGATTTAGGTTTTGTCTTAAATATCTGAGATGTTGAAAGTGTATGTAAAAACAGATAATGGAAAAAAGAGATCCAATATGTACCAATTTATGCATGTTTTATTTTTAGTTTGAAGAAATAATGATTTTAGTCTAAAATGAACTGATGTAAATATAAAATCCGTTTAATTACGGTAGAGGTTTCTAGCTACCCTCTCTAAAAAACTAAGGAAAACAGCACTGCTTTCTTAGTAGTGCTGTTTTTCTGCCGAAAAGGGGATTTTTTTAATGAAGCAAGAGAAAGCAGTAGTAGTTTTTAGTGGCGGTCAGGATAGTACGACATGCTTATTCTGGGCGATGAAGCAGTTTAAAGAAGTGGAGGCAGTTACGTTTGATTATAATCAGCGGCATCGGTTAGAGATAGACTGTGCTAAGCAGATTACAGACGAACTTGGCATTAAACATCATATTCTGGATATGTCGCTGCTTAATCAATTGGCGCCGAATGCATTAACGCGTGATGACATTGCCGTGAGTGATGGAGAAGAGGGGGAGCTTCCTTCCACCTTTGTTCCGGGGAGAAATTTGTTATTCTTATCTTTTGCTGGGGTGCTTGCTAGCCAAGTTGGTGCGAAGCATATTATTACGGGTGTGTGTGAAACAGACTTTAGCGGCTATCCGGACTGCAGAGATATTTTCATAAAATCATTGAATGTGACATTAAATCTATCGATGGATCAGCCATTTGTGATTCATACACCGCTTATGTGGATGAATAAGGCGGAGGCCTGGGGCATGGCGGATGAATTAGGTGCTTTGGACTTTGTTCGTAATAAGACACTAACTTGTTATAACGGAATCATGGCAGATGGTTGCGGGGATTGTCCAGCATGTAAATTACGTCGAAAAGGCCTCGATGACTACTTGAGTCAGAAGGTGAAGAATTGATGTATGGCTTTCGCGTAGTAGATAAATTGCAAAAGATCAATAAAGATATTAAAGCTGATCAATTAAAATATCATGCTAAACGAGTACTAGTTAGTAAAGAGTTTACATTCGATGCGGCTCACCATTTACATTGTTATGAAGGGAAATGCAAAAACCTTCATGGTCATACCTACCGGGTTATTTTTGGACTTAGTGGTTTTATCGATGATCGAGGCTTACTTATTGATTTTGGCGACATTAAAGAAATTTGGAAAAATGAGATTGAAATTTTTCTTGATCATAAATATTTAAACGAAACGTTGCCATTAATGAATACAACCGCTGAAAATATGGTTGTTTGGATTTATGAAAAAATGGCGGAAGCATTAAAAAATAGACAAAAACAATATGATGGAGCAAGGGTTGAATTTGTCCGTCTTTATGAAACGCCAACGAGCTATGCCGAGGCAAAAAGGGAGTGGATGGAACATGAGTAAAATTCCTGTTATGGAGATATTCGGACCAACCATTCAAGGAGAGGGCATGGTCATCGGTCAAAAGACGATGTTTGTCAGAACGGCGGGTTGTGATTATTCTTGCTCATGGTGTGACTCGTCTTTTACATGGGATGGAACCGGTAAACATCTCATTAAGCAAATGGAGCCAGACGAAATCTTGCAACAGTTAAGAGAACTTGGGGGAGACGGGTTTTCTCATGTGACCATTTCAGGTGGAAACCCGGCTCTGTTGAAGAATCTTGCAGGATTTGTCCAATTAATAAAGGAAGAGAACATGAAAACCTGTCTTGAAACGCAAGGGTCGAAGTGGCAAGATTGGATGCTTTTGATTGATGAGTTGACGATCTCACCTAAGCCACCTAGTTCAGGTATGATCACAAACTTTGACTCACTTGATATGATCCTCGATAAACTCATGTCAGACGATTTTTCAGGAAATGTCAGTTTGAAGGTCGTTGTATTCAATGAAGCTGATTTTAACTATGCAAAGGAAATTCATAGAAGATACCCTGGCATTCCTTTTTACATGCAGGTGGGGAATGATGATACGAAGACTGTAAATGACGCTGAGTTAATTACCCATTTGCTGAAAAAATACGCAGAGTTAATCGAGCAAGTGATACAAGATAAAGAGTTAAAAGAAGTTAAAGTACTCCCTCAACTTCATGCATTAGTATGGGGAAATAAACGAGGCGTGTAAGAAACGAGGAGAATAAATGATTAGAATTTTACTATATTTAATCGCCATTGTAACAGCCAATGTTGTGACGGCTTCTTTTGCCCCTTTATCTCTCGGTGTGTTTATTGTGCCAATGGGAACGCTATTTATTGGTGCAACTTTTATCCTAAGAGATTTGGTTCAAAATACATTTGGCAGAAAGAAAACCTATATAGCAATCGGAACAGCTTTAGCTCTTTCAGCGATCATGTCAAAATTGTTGGGAGACACATTATTAATCGTTCTTGCATCTGCTATTTCGTTTGTCATCTCAGAAACAACCGATACCGAAATTTACTCGAGATTGAAACTGCCGATGGCTTGGCGAGTTTTTTATAGTGGTTTAGTCGGTGGTTTCCTGGACTCTGCTATCTTTGTCATTATTGGCTTAAGCCCATTGGGTGCCAATTTCCTACCATGGGAAGCTGTACCTTTTGCGATTCTAGGTCAGGTAATTGTGAAGACGGTTATACAGAGCCTTGGTGCAATGGTCCTCCATCGCGTAATCATTTCGCGGAACCGAGTAGAGGTTGCTTGAGTAATTGCTAAAAACTCAGATACTGCTAATATGACATGAAAAGATAAAAAATTAGGAGTTAGAAGAGGCAGCTATTATCTAACTGGTATTTGATTTCATGATGAAGATGATCTTTATTTAGATTTTAAGAATAGCCCTAATTTTGGTCATATATAAGTGACCAAGATTTGGGCTATTATTTTTATGGTGAAAGGGCGTTTTACTTACTATGTCCACCATATATCGGTTCCAGCATAATAAAATAGGATAGAAAAAGGAACCAAAGCCAACCGGCACTGATTCCTTTTAGCAAAATGAAATATAGTGTTTACTACTAGGATTGCCATGAATAGATCGTTTGGTGATCTTCTTTAGTTATCTCTATCTTCATTGTTATTATCATTGCCTTATTTATTTTTTTCTACCTTATCATTTTCAAGAGAAGGTAGGCCTGATAAGTACCCAACATTTCCTGGATTTTGCGAACCGGCCATAAGATTGAAAGATTAAATAAAACACCAATAGAAATTGTTGATTTATTAAAAGAACAGGCTTTTCTTGTTTCAGCAGAAGACTTAGTAAACAACAATTATTATAATAAAAAAAGATTAATAGAGGCAGTGCATCAAATTCTTAATGCTTATCAAAGTGCATTTGAAAAAGTCCTCAAAGTAGATGAGTTTGAGAAAATTCTATATAGTAAAGAAAAAGAAATTGATAATTTAAAAGAAGAAGTAGGGTTTTACAAAAATAAGTATAAAGAAATGACAGTGCAGAGTACAACTATAAATGGTCGAGAAGAGCATGGATTGAAGGAAAACGTACTTGATATAGAGAAATATTACCAATAAAGACGAGAAAATCAAAATAGTGAAACAGAAAATGAATTAGCAGATCTATTTAAATAGATGCAGAATTAAGAGTTTATTATTACTTATGAATATCGTGACAAAATGTACCAACCAAAATCAGTGGATTTTCAGCCTTATAAATAATGAAGGAAGGAAAAGCAGCTTGGGATGCCTATCAATACTATAAAGATGGTTCTGTTGTAGAATGGACTGGAGATAAGGGTTCTAATTTACCTCATTCTATTACTTCAATTACTACCTCTGTTCCAAATAAAACAGAAGCAGCTACAGATCATAATGCAAATGATATAGCTGAAAAAACAACTGATACAAAAACAAAAGCAACTGATAATAAAACAACAAATACAGGAATGATTTTATCAATCATCGCGTTAGTTCTTTCTATCGTTGCTCTTGTTATGTCATTCATTAGAAGAAAATAAAAAATAGATAGAAATAAGAATAGGAAGTAACTAAACCAGCAAAACCCTGCTATTTATAGGTTTAGCTGGTTTTCTTATTTTTTAGGTTATACAGAGGCTTACACATTTAGTTAATATTCGAAAGTAAAAATGAGGGAATATTTTGAAGAAATTTATTGTTTTATTATTATGTTTATTTATTGCAATGGTCGGTTGCTCTAAAGAGAAAGTGTTGATTTAAAATAAAGTTCGATAATTTATAAAAAGATTGATTAAAAGTCCTGTATGATATGCAGGACTTTGTTGTTCTGCAATCGGGCCAAATTGTGGAACAACACCTTTAAAGAAAATTGGATATCTATATTAAAGTTTAGAAGAGATTGCGAAGGTTTGCATTTAAACTAACAAAGCAGATTAATGGAATGAGAAATAAACTATCAGGGAGAATAATTTAGAAGTGAATTATATTATGAAAAAGTTGTCCAGTACAAAAAATACCGTTTGGGGTGATGGCGATACCCCTTTTAATTATTTGACTCTTAATAAATTATATGTTAATTTGTATATGCAAATGAGAGGTGAAATCAAGTGAAAATAGATGATTCTATTTTATCTCTGTGTTTATTTTTTACATCGAATCGTTTTTCTCGTTATATGACGAAGATTGCAGAAGATGCTTTTGCAGAGACTAATCTGTCTCCTTCTTACATTTATCTCTTAATAGTGGTGTATCAATATCCTGGAATCACGCAAAAAGAACTTTGTGATAAATTGTCAATTGCACCTTCCACAAGTACAAGATTTATTAATAAACTCGAAAAACTCAACTTAGTTTATCGACGTTCAGAATGGAAAGAAACGCATATACATTTATCAGAAAAAGGTGTAGAGCTTTGTGAGAAAATGGATGAATGCTTTGATGAACTTCACAAACGGTATGCTTCTATTTTGGGAGAAGAAAAAAGTAATGAGCTTGCAAAAATCCTTTACGAATCAAGTGAAATAATAAAAAAAGAGAAATTCTAACTCTTTTTTTCACCAATCATTTGTATGTACAAATGATTTGCGATTATATCATGAAGAGAGGAGATGATTAAGAAAATGAATACTTTTCAAGCAATGGTGCTCGATAAAATTGGTGATCAAACTAAGCTAGAAATGAAACAATTGAGCATGGATGATTTACCAGACGGGGAAGTAACAATTCGCGTAGCTTATTCTAGTGTGAATTTTAAAGACGGTATAGTGTCCATCCGAAATCAGTTTGTAGAGTCCTATCCTTTAGTGCCAGGAATAGATTTAGCTGGAACGATTATTGATTCAACAGATGAACGATTTAAAACAGGTGATGAAGTCATTGTGACTAGTTATAAGTTAGGAACAGGACATTTTGGTGGATTTAGCGAAATGGCACGTGTACCTGCAGAGTGGGTTGTTCCTCTTCCAAAAGGATTGTCTTTAAAAGAAGCCATGATACTTGGAACAGCTGGGTTTACCGCAGCATTATCCGTTCAAAGGCTTGAAGATAATGAATTGGAACCTGGCCAGGGACCAGTTTTAGTAGCAGGTGCTACAGGTGGAGTGGGCAGTATTGCAGTCAATATCTTGGCTAAAAGAGGGTATGAAGTGGTCGCTGGTACAGGTAAATCTAATGAAGAGGCCTATTTAAAAGGATTAGGGGCTAAACAAATTTTGAATCGTCATGAAATAATAGATACAGATCAAACACCAATTCGTGAAGAAAAATGGGCTGGTGCTATCGATCCCGTTGGTGGGAAAACTCTTCAATATATATTAAGTACCTTGAAATATGGAGGGTCTGTAGCTACATGTGGTTTAACAGGTGGGATAGGAGTGTCCACAACAGTTCTTCCTTACATATCAAGAGGAGTCAATTGGCTTGGTATTGACTAGGTTGAATGTCCAATGAATAAGCGCTTAAAGGTTTGGAATCGTCTTGGGGATGATTTAAAACCAACAACGTTAAATGAAGACCTGGTAAATGAAATTTCATTAAAAGAGCTTCCAGGAGTATTAGCTGATATTTTAGAAGGAAAAGTACGTGGAAGAACGCTTGTTAAACTATAAAAAGCTCAGTTCAAATGACAACATAGAGATACAAAGTTTTGATTTGAGCATGTATGTTTTAATGTAATCATTTTTTTAACTAGTATCTAAGCAGGGAATTACATTTTTTCTCTCATTGTTCATGATTATTTAAGAAATGTCTAATACTAGTATTTGATGAAGCTTGTTAGCCAAATAATATACTCGGAGGTTATTTGAAATGAAACATCTGATTGTTTATGCACATCCATACCCTGAAAGTTTAAATCACGCGATTTTGGAAGCAACAGTGAATACATTAAAAAAGAATGGTAATGAGGTTGTTGTTCGTGATTTATATGCACTTGATTTTCAACCTGTCCTGAAACCAGAAGATACAGCCGCTATGAAAGCAGGAAATACACCTAATGATATTAAAACGGAACAAGAATTTATTGCTGAAGCAGACGTTATAACATTTATTTACCCTATTTGGTGGACAGGTCTTCCAGCAATTTTAAAAGGATACGTAGATCGAGTATTTGCATTTGGATTTGCTTATTCTGCTGGGGAAGAAGGTACAATTAAGCTATTGAAAGGTAAAAAAGGTCTTATCATCAATACTCATGGTCATCCCAATGAGGTTTACGATGAGATGGGTATGACAGCAGGTCTGAAAGTCACTTCTGACACTGGAATATTTGATTTTACTGGAATTGAGCCTGTGGACCATTTACTATTCGGAAGTATTGGATACCTTGATGAAGAAGCATATAAAGGCATGTTAAAGAAAGTGGAAGATACAATTAATTCCCATTTCTCATAAACATATACAAATATTGAAAAGGATTTTATGTCACTAAACTGGGAGCTTTTCCGCAATATTTTAATTTCTGAGTATTGTAAACCGATCTTCCATTAAAGGGCGCGTTTGTGAAATAAAGAAAGCCCAATTTCTCGTTTATAATACTGAGGAATTAGGCTTTTAACATTATTAAATGGTCTGATAACCACGTACTTTAAAGCTTGCACATACATGATACCGGATGCAGCTCCTTTTTTTGTTGCCACAAAAGAGGTACCAGTACATATAAGACGGGTTATATGTACTCTGTTCTTTTCAAAAGTCTCTGTTAAAGTTTTTTCTAAATTCTAATAAAAAAGTATCCGATTAATCGGATACATACTTAAGGATTCCTTGTAAATAAACGGAGTATTCTCGCTGCACATACTCTCTTAATTTAATTTTTCCTTCTCTCTCTAATTCTTTAACTAATTCTTCAATCTTATTTTCATCTTCTTTAGTATTCTTGGGAATTTCTAGTGAAAATAAATTACCTTGATGCGCACTCTGAAGCCTTTTTAATAGTTTCTCTTTATTCATTGAGGTATCCCCTTTTATCAACTCTTAGCAAAAATAAAAACCTAAATGTTGCTCTGAATAATTATATTCAATTAAACTTATAAGAAAAGGGAGAATGAGAGTTTATTCTTGTTATCAATGAGAATCTGTTACATGTCCATTTTAATTCATTATTTTTCAGGAAGGTTCATTTAAATGGCATCGATTATCGTTACTTGAGTTATGTAATACCTTTACTAGCAGATGTGCAAGATTGTTATTTATCCTTATTGTCACTGTCAAGAATCAGTTGTTCTTTACGGTTAAGAGCAAGGGTACCTGGTGAAAGTAAATCTTAGTTATGACTAAATAAGCTCCCTTGCTCAATATCAATATATTTCACGTTATATTCATTTGTGATGCTCGAGTAGTCTTTAGGTGCGGTTTTTCTTTAGATGGTTTTATAGATAAAGGCTTCAAGCATACTTCGGGCGGCAGCACTACAGCATTAAATGGCCCGATAACCACGATTTGTACGGCTAGCGCCTACATTCCGTAGGTTCCTGTTTGTTCCATTTGCGGTTCCCTCCATACCGAACGAACCGAAGTACTGAAGATCAAAGAGATAAAGACGAAAGGAATGCAGCCATCCGGCTGCTTTTTATTTTATTTTTCCCTTTTGCCTTCCGAATCGTAAAACAGCGCAAGGCTTCTAATCTTCTGGCCGGCAGGACACCCGAACCTTTCCGGCCAGAAGCCAAGAAGCCTAGTCAATCGGTCAAGGGGCACAAAACTTTTTTATTAAAAACGCTACACAACATAAAAAACTTTTGCGCTCAGATCGCCCTTGACCCATTGCCTATGCGTGTTTTTCGTTCTACTTGCAAAAGGGGAAAAATAGTCCCCCTTTGGGGAACAAACTTCGCTTCGAAAGACAAAAGGAAAAACTTAAAACCCCAAATTCATTAAAGAAAAAGCCTTTAGGAGGAGGGACAAGTCCAAAAGGCCAGACCGAAAATCAATGGAGAAGAAATGTACAAAATCACAACCACAAAGGAGTGTTTTAAATGGCATTAACCCCAATTATTGAAGTAGTACGAATAAAACAGGAAATCAGGGAATCATCAGAGTTTTCATCTTATCGGATTGCATCACCAGGAGATGCACAAGAATTAGCAGTTTCATATATTGCAGATGAAGAAGATAGAGAAGTATTTCTTGTGATGATGTTAAACACCAAAAATCAAGTTATCGGGCTTCATAGAGCATCAATTGGGAGTTTGAACGCAAGCATTGTCCATCCAAGGGACGTGTTGAAAAGTGCTGTTCTAAATAATGCGGCTTCTATCATAGTCGCTCATCAGCATCCAAGTGGAGATCCCACTCCTAGCCGAGAAGATATAGAAGTAACGAAGCGATTAGCAGAAGCGGGGAAAATTATTGGAATTGAAGTCCTTGACCATGTGATAGTTACCCATACTGGAAAGCATGTCAGCTTGAAAGAAAAGGGTTATCTTTAAAATTAACTAACAGGCAAAGGGGACTTTCCCCTTTGCTTGAAAGGAGAAATTCATAATGAACGAGAATGAGAAAATTAGTGAATGAAAGGATATGAAATCCGCAGCCGATTTTCAGTGGGGGAAATACGACAATTTCTGTATTTTATAAGTTTTTTTGAGCATTAGGATACCTCTCACGATAGAACGGGATAGGGGGTAGAAAAAATGTTCATTACATATGAGCTGTTTTGCAAAATACCGCAGCAGTAAAGTCTTTTACATGCTAAATTCATACATTGTAACTCAGAAATGATAAACTTTAATATTTTTAAAGTATTAAACCTTTCGAAATATGTATTTTAAATAATAAAAAAGCCATGGTACATTTATTTTAAGGAATATTCGAAAGGGTAAAAATATTCAGAATAATGTCTTGTGCCCTATCGAATATAAGCAAAAGCAACAACTGGAATAGCCTGCTGCATAAAAAACTTAAACGACTGGAGGAATTTTAAATGGCAACTGTTTTATCAAATGGAGTACGTGAAAAGGTAAGCACATACATGAAAGAAAATCGTGAAGAGTTAATTAAGGGGCTTCAAAAATTAATCCAAATCCCAAGTGAAACTGGTTATGAAGGGCCGGTTCAGGAACATATTAAAAATGTTATGTTAGACCTTGGTCTTGAAGTAGATACATTCGAAGCAGATCCAGTGAAAGTAAGACAGCATCCGGAATATACGGAGTCAGATGTAGAACGTAAAGTTGGTTTTAAGAACCGTCCGAATGTTGTTGGGAAATGGACTGGATCAGAAGATGCACGGTCACTTTTACTTTTTACACATGTTGATACGGTACCGGTTGGGGATGAGATCCACTGGAATTACCCGCCAACTGAAGGTGTAATTGAAAATGGACTTATGTACGGAAGAGGAACAGCTGATAATAAAGGCGGATACGGTTCTATCCTTTCTGCACTGCAGGTTATTAAAAATATGGGTCTAAAGCCAAAAGGAAATATTACAACCATTTCCGTTGTTGATGAAGAGGTAGGCGGAGCCGGCGGAGCTGTTGCAATGGTTCAATACCTTGAAGAACAGAATTTTAAAGCAGATGCATGTATTTATCCGCATCCATTAACAACTGGTGCAGGTCCACAAATTGCTTGTGCAGGCGGATTGATTTTTAAAGTAAGAGTGACAGGTGTGGCCGCTCATAACTTAAACGGACAAGTTGGTGTGAATGCAATCGGCAAAGCGATGAAAATATATGACGCTTTAGTTGAACTGGACAATAAACGCGTAGAAACTGTCAGCTATGCTCCGTTTGAACGTTATTTCGCCGCTTCAGATATGCAAGTCCGTTCAAGTAATTTAACACCTGCAATGATTAATGCTGGTGAATGGGCATATAAAGTTCCGGCTGAATGTGAATTAACTGGAACAATAGGCTACCCGCCAAATGAAACACTTGAAGAAGTGAAAGCACAGATTGAAAACGCAATTAAGGAAATTGCGGCTATTGATGAATGGTTATCTAAAAACCCGCCGGAAATTTCTTATGAATGGCATACAAGCCCAGCGGAGATCAGTCCAGACCATCCATTTGTGCAAATGGTCAAATCAAATATTGATGAAGTTGTTGGCAGAACAACGGAAATATATGGAATGCCTACATTCAGTGATATCCGCTTCCCGCTTATTTATATGGATATGCCAGCAATTATTTATGGACCAAAAGGCGGCAACCTGCATGGCGCGGATGAGTGGGTAAATATTCAAGATTGGTTAGACTGCGTTGAAACGAACGTTCTAAACATTTTAGAATGGTCAGGTTTTGAAGAAGCTAAATAAATTAGAATTTATTAGATTAAATTTTATGGGTTCCCAGCTGAATACCTTTTTATAAAAAAGGATTCAGCTGAGAAGAATCCTTTAGAACACATTTTATTTTTCATTAAAGATTATTCGGAAAAAAATCGGTGACTAACAGATAGAAACTTCGTCAATGGAGTAAATAGCCAGCAGCCGAATATTTAAGGATTTATTGAGGAAATTTCTGAACAATGTGAAAACACTCTTCCTTATATATGCCTGCTAAGATTAGATGAGGTAATATTACCAATCCTAATTACCTTAAACCATAATGAAATCCCAGAACAAGAAACCCTCTTATGCTAGAACACATAGGAATAATAGTGAAGATACCCATCTATACCAGATCAATGAATAAGAATATAAATTTAAAATATATTTTTTCGCCGACACTTTTCGGAATATTTCCTATTATCAGAAATATCGAAAATCGTTGTAAAATATTAACAGATGTAATGGGATTTAAAGCAAATTAGAAGTTTAATTGTGCAATCTTTTATTGGAGTCATAAAGACAACTAAGTAATTGATTGTTCGGCCAAGAGGAGGATAAAAAATGGCGAATATTGGAGCTAGAATTGAGCGGATCCCTGATAATAAGTATAACAGGAAGATGCTGATAAGGACAGGATTCGGTAATACATTTGATTCAATGGATATCGCAATGGTTGCTTTCGTATTACCATCTTTAATTGGTCTGTGGAGTTTAACTTCCGAGCAGGCTGGAATTTTAGGAAGTTCTGTATTAATCGGTTACTTTTTTGGAGCATTTTTCTCCGGATGGCTTGGCGATAAAATAGGCCGGAAAAAAGTCATCATGTATACACTTGTCATTTATTGCCTTGCAACCTTGGCGAGTGCATTTGCGGCTGAATGGGAACATTTCTTTTGGATGCGAGTAATTGCTGGTATTGGTACAGGTGGTGAAAGCGCTATCTTAGCGCCGTATTTATCAGAATTAATTGCAAGCAGATATCGCGGAAAATATATTGGCGCATTGACAGGGTTCCACTCTTTTGGTTATGTAGCAGCAGCGGTTATTGGTTATTTTGTTATTCCGATGTCTGAAGATTGGGGATGGCGTATTGCTCTCATTATCACTGCACTGCCAATCTTTTTAGTTCTATACTGGAGAAGAACATTACCTGAATCTCCTAGATGGCTTGAATCTAGCGGCAGATTAGAAGAAGCTGAGAAAGAAATGAGCAGAATGGAAGCAAATGTTGAGAAGTATATCGGCAAACTTCCAGAGCCAACTGAATTTGTACAGCCTCCAAAAGCAAAAGGCAGCTTCTTTACACTTTGGAACAAAAAGTTTGTGAAAAGAACAGTTATGGTTTGGATTCTCTGGTTCTCTGTAATCTTTTCTTATTATGGTTTCTTTACATGGCTTCCGACCCTTCTTTATAATGAAGGATTTGAAATTTCTAAATCTTTTATGTTTTCGATTCTGATCTATCTTGCACAAATACCGGGTTATTTTTCTGCAGCCTTTTTAAATGACAAGATTGGCCGGAAAAAGGTTATCTGCGCGTACCTAGGATTAGGAGCGGTTTCAGCCTTATTTTTAAGCCAAGCAGACACATCAACAACCATTATTATAGCAGGATTTTTCACATCACTGTTTATGGTAGGCGGAATGGCAGGTATGTATACGTATACACCTGAACAATACCCGACGATTATTCGCTCAACAGGTACAGGTTCCGCTTCCGCATTCGGAAGAATTGGCGGATTATTAGCACCAATCTATATTGGATTTATGTATCCAATCTATGGTTTTATCGGTGTATTCTTAATGACAACAGGTGTTTTACTAGTAGGTATGTTATCTACCTTAATATTAGGAGAAGAAACGAATTCTAAACCGTTAGATGACTTGACAGCGGATGATGATGACATTAATAAAGTAGGATAATTGAGTAGGAGGGGGTGGATAACCCCCGACCTCTCACACCACTGTACGTACGGTTCCGTATATGGTGGTGCTTCCCTGTAGGTCTGTGAGCTAGATACCGCCGTAGTTCGGCATAGCGTATTTCAGAGAGCATATTTTTACTCTACGCCACTCACACCATCGTTTGGATGGTACATAGTTTTCCCTATGTTGAGGTTTTAGACCCGTACATCCGGGTATTTGTCAGTTCCTTTCTCGGAACGATTCTCACCATATCCAGTTTTTCAGCCGCCCGGCATATTCGTTGGCATAGCTTTTCAATAGAATGGCTTCAGCCTTCGTTTCGCCGACTCCACCTGTTCTTCAGACCTCATGACCTGGCAGCCATAAAGCACCGCAAAATTTACAGCCTTTTCCGTTTTGAAAATTATCTAAAGTTCTTTCTAGTATTTTGTCAGGATGTTTAGGACACCTGTATTTTATTGGAGTCTTGCTATTGATATAAATGCTTTGGAATAGGTATAACCTCTATGTTCAAAGTGTTCTTTAACATCGTTAAATTCTAATTTTTTTTCCATATTTATTTACACCTCATAATAATTATCAATAGTTATACTTGACAATTTAGTTAAAAATATACTTATTGGAAGTCAGATTAATAGGATGAGGTATGCTTGCATCTTACTGCAGGATTTTTGTTGAAATTTTGAATTTAAAAAGGAATAAGTTCTGAACGTGTCATAAGGAGAAATCTTGTAATGATTCGTCGATTTCGTCTTGTGTAATTCCGATATATCGTTTAGTAATGGACGGGGCGGCATGGTTAAAGATGTTCTGCAAGAACGAAACATCAACAAAGGAATTCACTGATCCTCCTAGAGAATTAATATTTACTTCTTTTGGAAAATCAGAAGGTGGGGCAAAAGTAAACGAAGATGAAGTTATACAAGTAAATGTAAAATGGGATAAATTTGAAGAGTCATTTGAACTGCATAATAAAAATAAGTAGATTTGTTTAACTAATGGGGGATTTAGTGAAAGAAGAATTTGCATAAAACATCCCTTTTTTATGAATCAACCATGTATAAAATCATGTATAAACGATAAAAATGGACCATTTGGAACCCCTTGAGCGCCAAGGGGTTTTATAGTTCGGAAGTTCCGGAAATTGACTTTATGTTAACTAGATTTGTATATGGTATTCATGTGATACTTTAAGGACTTGTTCAATTAAAGGGCCATTTAATGGAGTAAGATGATTTGAATATAGAGTAGTACTTTAGCAAAAAAAGCGATTCGTTAAACATGGATAAAATCTCTGCTTTCAGATAAAATGTAGAGATTTTTGGTGTTTTAATATACTCAGTTAAATGAGTAAATAAACGGTGGTTTATTCAAGGATGAGATTTCTTCGCTCCCCTTTTGTACTAAAAACGTTGGGTTTGTACAAATAAGGCTCTTTGATAAGTTCTGTATGATAATCCTCGAAGTTTATAGTTATTTTTCATCTTCATTTACCACGATATGAGATAATTTCCTTCTATAAAGTCCAAATAATCATATATAAAAAGGCTTTACTCCCCAAATTAAAATAAATAATCTAGAATTCTTTTAAAAGAACTGTATACTTTTTGGCTTTTCATTTGTTATATATGTAAGTTAAATAATAACGTTATTTTTTAGCTAGGCTAAAATGCATGACAGTAGAAGTTGGTGAAACATGAAAAATGGGGCCATAGAAGATTTTCTAATAGATGAAGCTAAACTGGTTTATAAATATCTTTTGAAAATGGGGGCTTCAAAAGAAGATGCCGAAGACATTTTGCAAGATACCTTATATAGAACTATAAAAAACATTGATTCTATTCATGAAGATAAGGTTAGAGCTTGGCTTTTTAAGGTTGCCATTAATAACTACTACAATCTTTATAGTAAAAAGAAGACAATGGTTCATCTTACTTCTGAGCAATTAGAGATGATAAAGCCATCAAGTAATAGTGCAGAAGAAATATATTTGACCGAACAAAACAAGAAGGAGCTAATGAGTGCTTTAAATGAATTAAAACCAGCGTATAAGAACTTGTTAATTTTGAAGTATTACATGGATTTATCTTATAAAGAAATAGCAAGCATTTTGGAGACAAGTGAACAAAATATAAAAGTTTATCTTTACCGTGCAAGAAATACTTTCAAACACATTTGGGAGGGAAATCATGATGAACAATAAAGATAACAAAAACGGTGATATAAAAGATGAAAAAGAACTGGATGATTTATTTGATCATCTAAAGAAAAATAAATTGAAAAAGGCAATAAAAAAAGCAAAATGGCAGTCTATTCTAAGAAATGTGTTAATCAGTTTAGGAGTTTTAGTAGTCTTTTTCATTGGCGGTTCAATAGCCAATAGAAACTTAGTTTACAAACTAGAAGCGCCGACCCAAATTGCCGTATCCGACTTTAATGAAATTTCAGCTCCTAATAAATATATTGGGAAAATAGATCGGTACCATGGTGTTCTCGGTGGTAAAAATAGTTTTACAACCTATAAAATTATCGAAGGAAAAGTAGTGTATACAGGTGAAAGTGAATATAGTTATGGTTTATTTCAAGACTATAATGGCAATCTAATTGGAAGTGAAGCACCAAGTATTATAGGTACAAGTTATGATACCGAAGATCTGGATAGACAAAAGTACAATGAGTTAGGACAAAGAGAAATGATCTTCTTTTATCCTTTCGTTGATTATCCTCAATATAAAAATGATTTGCATCTATTAGATCAGATTGAAGCCAATAAGAATATGGAGATCGCTTTGTCATTTGATCAATCTTATAGTATGGATAAAGTTCGCGACAAGCTGCCTAATGATGTTACATTATCGTGGTATTGGATTGATGATTTGAACGATGAAGAAAAAGAAGAAAGTAAATCTATTACGATCACTCAAATAGATGATAATGGAGAACAAAAAACCGAAGAGACCAACTTTTCAAGGATTCGTTCTGAGAAAACCGTCTATGGGATTAAAGCGTTAGATGCGAGCAATGTAAGGTTAGAAGAACCATTACAACATTTTATTTGGGCATTAAAAAATGGAAGAGAATACGATACTAGATTTAAGGGGGAATTTGATCGGGTTTATAACAATTTGCTTGGACAGGATGGAAAATTGACTAAAGATGATATTAGGGTATTTGGGGTAGTAGTTACTGGTGATGCCGAAACCTTGAAGAGTCTGCGAGGATTACCTTTTATTAAAGCTTCATCAATAGGAGTCATTACAGATAAATTTTAGAAAAGTACGTAGATAATGATAAATGGGATGAACAAGAACGATTATTCATTAAGAATGGTCGTTTTTGTTTAATAAAAATAAGATGATAACAACAGGTGCCCTCTTATTATAGTTTTTGACTTCTATAGTATTTTACTTTTTGTAGCTTAATTGGATGCCCGTAACAAATGAGAATATATATATATCAAAGCTACAAAAGGAATTCAATATGTGGATTTAAAATAAAGTCACGATGTTTGCAAAAAAAGTTACGATGCTTTACCTCTTTGGAAGTTATTTAAAGGGTTGTTCCACAAACGGGCCAGATTGTTGAATAAATAATTATTGATTTTATATTAAGTAAGGTGAACCGTACCATAAGTAAATGAGGTTTTTTATTGTTTGGTACTTCCAAAATAAAAAAACAATATTAATCTAGACTTCGGAAATTTAGAAGATTGGGGTATAAATGGGCTAATAGGACTTGATATCTTAATGAATGGAAAGTTTCTAATTGATTTAGAAGAATTAGAATTGTTTCAAAGATATGTATGTAAACAAAGGGCCACATTGTCTATGGCATTTTAATCTTTTATCCATCGGTAAATAGTCATACACAAATAAGCATAGAATTTTGAGCACACTATAAGCCGATGGATAGAGAAAGCATGAAGCAGCTTCCTGATAAGGCTCCGCACAATGCTTATACATTTGCACGGAGCTAAGTTTTCTACTAAATATTCTAAACCGGATAGTCATCATTGAGAGCACCTTCCTACCGGTTATATTATCTTAGGATTACAAGAATGTACTCAGAAATGACGACCCGTGCCTGATAATTCAATCGCTTATAAAGTTAAACCACCATCTACAAGTGCAATGGAACCAGTCATATAGCTTGCTTTGTCTGATGCTAAGAACACAACCATTTCAGCAAGCTCGTTTGGATCAGCATAACGGCCCATTCTCATATTTGAAATCTCTTCTGGGAAGTAACCGTCTTTTTCAAACTGTTCAGCGACACTTGCTGTTAAAGCTGTTTGAACGCCGCCTGGGCAAAGGGCATTAATACGAATTCCTTTTTTCGCATACTCTAATGCGGCTCCTTTTGTTAAACCAATAACGGCATGCTTGCTTGCAGAGTATACAGCTACACTATGTTCAGGACGAATTCCTGCAGTCGAAGCAGTGTTAATAATCGAACCGCTTCCTTGAGCTTCCATCACTTTTAACACATGTTTCAATCCAAGCCATACGCCTTTTACATTGATGTCCATAATCCGATCAAATTCGGATTCTTCAACGGTTGTGAATGGTGCGAACTTTTGGATAATGCCTGCATTATTAAAAAATATATCAATACGTCCATATGTTTCGACGGCTTTATTTACATAGTTTTGCACATCTTCACTTTTCGATACATCAGCTTGAACGAAGATTCCTTCTCCACCTTGCTCTTTTACAAGCTTTAATGTTTCTTCCCCTGTCTCTTTATTAAAATCAACTAAGACAACAGTTGCCCCGTTGCTAGAAAGTTTCAAACTGCTTGCTCTTCCAATGCCACTTCCTGCACCAGTGATAACGGCAATTTTATTTACTAATTCCATGTTCATTTCCCCTTTGTTTAAGATTTCTTACATCACCTATTTTATTGCTGATTAAGAATCAATTATTGTATTATCTTACGGATAATAGTATTTTTTTAATGTGAAAAATAAATAATGTAACTGATTATAAAAACGGATGGAGTTGATGAAATAGATGGAGATATCAACAGAGGATTTACAATATATTTGCCAGCTTATTTCGGAAGTTCATGGAATACCTGTTTATTATGTCAATGGATTTGGCGAGTTCGAATACGAGTTTTCAAGAAGTGACCTAAGGAGTAATCCTTATCATGTCCCGTTCAAGGAGCAGATAAATGTATATACTTATGAAGATGATCCATTTGATTTTCCGATCTTTTTATCAAATTCAAATTTGAATTTTTTCTTTGTTAATCTTAAAAAATTGAACCATTATTTAGGTGCGATTATTGTAGGACCTGTCCTTGAGTCCGAAATATCGGATGAAAATATTACCAAGATTATGGAAGCTTTTAATGGAAACGTCAATAAAAGAAATCTCATTGAATACTATCAAGCCGTCCCGATTATTGATAATCAAAAACTTTTAGTGATTAGTCTATTGGTGTATTATTTAATTTATCATAAAACGTTAGATCAAACGTATGTCATAGAAAACAATAAAGCGTTAGACCTCGAAATAATTGAGTCAGAGAAGCTGGAACTTGAGCTTTCGAAAGGGAGAAGGAATTTTATTTTTCATTCTAATCTTTCCTATGAACGAGTTCTACTTGATTATGTCCAAAACGGTCGTATTGATAAATTAAAGGATATATTCGACTACTCAATTGTCGGTGAGGCAGAATTAGGATTATTGTCGAGACGGAATCGCTTGAGAAGTGAAAAAAACTTAATGATAACGGGAATTGCGCTTGTATGCAGAGCTGCTATTGAAGGCGGTTTAAACGAAGAAACGGCCTTTACGTTAAGTGATTTCTACATTCAGCAGATTGAGGAATTAGGAAACTTAAAAGCAATATTGAGATTAACGGAAGATGCCATAAGTGATTACACCCATCGTGTACACCAATTAAATAAAGAAAAATATTCATCGCCTATAACTGCCTGTATACATTATATTTACAACCATCTTTATGGCGACATTACACTTGAACAACTTGCAGAAGTGTGTCGTTTAAGTCCCAATTACTTATCATCCCTTTTTAAAAAAGAAGTCGGTATTCCTGTAAGTGAATATATTCAACGGCATAGAGTAGACGAAGCAAAAAAGTTGTTGGCTTTATCAAATTATCCGATTTCAGACATCAGTACATGGCTAAATTTCAACGATCAAAGTTATTTTATAAGAATCTTTAAAAGATACACTGGTTTAACTCCTAAACAGTTTAGAAATGATCATTCTTCTGAAAAAAATACATCGATATGATTCCAAGGAAAAATGAATTTAACATTTTTGATCCCTACTTAAACTAAAAATTTTTTCCCATAAATGCAAATCAAAGAACGAAAGGGTTAACTGGCGAAGCACTTTGGCAATTAATCCCTAGGTGTTCATTTCTGTTCAATATATTAAACCAAACAAACATTTAATTAATTTTATTTCCTGAAGATATGATGCGGATGCGGCTTGTCATAGCAAGGAATTGCGCGTTTTAAAACGAACGTTTGATTACTTTGTGTTTGGCGAAGAAGTGATTCAGGGGTTAGCTAGTAAAGAAAGATTATCACAAGTCATTGATAAGGAATTGGAAAAAAACAAAGCAAATGCTCTCGAGGGAATGCAGTGTAATAATTCATACAAATCAAATCAATAACAAATTATAGGAATTTCCTCCTTAAGTTAATTTCTATAAAAGTTTAATTAACCTCATTTAGATTTGATACGGTGAACCGTATCATAAGTAAGTGCGATTTTTGAAAAGAACCACCTAGAACGTTGATATGACAACGATTTAGGTGGTTTTGTTATTTTAAAACTTTTATTTAGGGGCTTTTTAAAGGTTACATGCATTATTATTGATATCGTTTTGTTAGTTTATCTTTATGGCTTAACATAATTTCAGTTAAATCAATTTCGTACTTATCAGCTAAAATAAATAAATTATCAAGAACATCGCCTAGTTCTTCTTTTAAATTCTCAATTTGGTTTTCTTTTGGTAGAGTTTCTTCATCTGGACGATCACGCCCAATTTCAATTGTTCGAATGGCTTTTGAAACTTCACCAACCTCTTCCGTTAAAAAATTTACACGAATAAAGGCGTTTAAGTCATACCAGCCTCGTTTTTTATAAAATTCTGTTATCCATTTTTGGTATTCAAAAACATTCAATGAAAATCACTCCTTATACCTCTATAATGATAACATAAAGGAGGTATAAAATTTGAATATTTCAGTTTATTGTGGTGCAAGTCTAGGTAACGATGATTTATACGAAGAGGCAGCAAGATCACTTGGAAAATGGATTGCCGAAAATGGTCATACTTTAGTATACGGCGGAGGAAAGGCAGGTCTAATGGGCGTGATTGCAGATGAAGTTTTATTACATAACGGTAAAGTAATCGGCATTATTCCAACATTTTTAATGGACCGAGAGCTAAGTCATCCAAATTTAACTCGTTTAGAAGTTGTTCATTCCATGTCTGAACGTAAAAACAAGATGATTGAATTAGGGAACTGCTATATTGCACTGCCTGGGGGACCGGGAACTCTAGAAGAAATCTCTGAGGTAATTTCATGGGCAAGAATTGGTCAACACCAAAATCCATGTATTTTATTCAATGTAGGTGGCTACTATGATAAATTAAAAGATTTTTATGATGATATGGTAACAAACGGTTTTTTAACTGAAGCAGATAAAAAAGCAATGCTGTTTTCCAACTCATTCATCGAAATCGAACAATATATTGCAAATTATACAGCACCAATGGTACGAACATATTAATTTTAGAGAACAGCCTCAATTAGTATAGAAAATTGGTAGAATCATATTTTGACATAATATAATCTCCATAATAGACAACTTTATTTTTTCATAACTTTAATATACATAATAATGGAATCTAAGTATGAACATATATATTACCAATGAAATTGGTTGAACTGTATCATAAATAATTTATGGGAATAGAGTTATGCAACAATCGGGCGCGATTCTTCAATAAAGAAGATCGCTTTTTTCCGTTATAGGGCCATTTAGTGGAATAAGACTTTCAAAACGGACCGGATATTTATGTTAATGTTAGTGTGTAGATTGTGAAGAAATGTAATTACACTATAGTGGTAGTTTAGTTTAAGAAAGATTACAAAATATTTAAAGGATATAACGCATAGAATACCGCTCGCCGCACCGCACGCGGGATAACCTGTTCAATGAAAGGGTACTATAAAAGAGAATAAACCCAGGAAATGGATAAGGAGTGAGAGCGCGATGGATAACATGATGACTGTGGGCAGCTCTGGAACGCCTCAAAAAACGGTTGGCCAGTATTTGTTCGATTGCCTGAAGCTGGAGGGCATTACTGAAATTTTCGGCGTCGCAGGGGACTATAATTTTACACTGCTTGATACTTTGGAGCGGTATAACGGCATCAGGTTTATAAGTGGACGGAATGAACTAAACTCGGGTTATGCCGCGGATGGCTACGCAAGAATCAAAGGCATTTCCGCTCTTATTACGACCTTCGGGGTCGGGGAGCTTAGCGCCTGCAATGCGATAGCGGGTGCCAACAGCGAGCATGTGCCAATAATTCACATTGTGGGTGCGCCACCTGATAAGGATCAAAAGGAGCACAAGCTGATGCACCACACCCTAATGGATGGAAATTTTGATGTCTTCCGCAAAATGTATGAGCATATTGCGGTTTATACCGCGGTGCTTACGCCGGAAAACGCCAAGATTGAAATTCCTGCTGCGATTCGCATTTCGAAGGAAAAGAAAAAGCCGGTATACCTGGTTGTTGCCGATGATTTAGTGACCAAGCCGATCACGGCCCGTGAGGAGCCGATGCCGACGCGTCCAATGTCCAACTTGAAAACCCTTCAGGCAGTGGCAGATCATGTCCGAAAGCTGCTGGAGCGTGCCCACCGGCCGGCCATTTTGGTGGACGTCAAAACGATGAGTTTCGGCCTTCAGACAGCAGTTCGGCAGCTGGCCGACGCCATGAACGTGCCTGTTGTGACGATGATATTCGGGAAGGGAGCATTCGACGAAACCCATCAGAATTATATCGGAATGTACCTAGGTTCTTTCGGAAGTTCCGAAGTCCAAAGCACGGTAGAAAATGCAGACTGTATCATTGCGGTCGGCATGGTATGGGCGGACACCAACACCGCAAATTTTATCGCAAAGCTGAACCCACTGATGACTGTCAATATTCAACCGGATATGGTCAAGGTAGCTGAGGCGGAATATCAGAATGTTCTGGCAGCCGACATGCTGCAAGCAGTACAGAAAGTGGGTTACAAGGGCAAAGGGTTGGAGGGAAAATTGTCATTTCCTTACGATCATGTCACAGCTAGTGCCGACGAACCTCTAATGGCAGCAGGCTATTATCCCCGTTTTCAGCGCATGCTGAAAGAGAGCGATATTGTGATCGTCGAGACCGGGACGTTCTACAATGGAATGGCGGAGGTGAGACTGCCGAGCAATGTAACATATATTGGGCAAGGAGGCTGGGGGTCAATCGGTTACGCCACACCATCGGCCTTCGGTGCTAGTATCGCCGCGCCGGAACGCCGGGTGCTACTGTTTACGGGTGACGGCTCCCTTCAGCTGACAGCCCAAGAGATCAGTTCCATGCTTTATTACGGCTGCAAGCCCATAATCTTTGTCTTGAACAACGATGGTTATACGATCGAGAAATATTTGAATGTCAAAACAGAGGATCAAAAGTACAACCAAATTCCTCGATGGTCTTACACCAAGCTGGCCGAAGCCTTTGGTGGCCACGCGTTTACCGTTACGGTTCGGACCTATGGAGAGCTTGATCAGGCTATAACCCAAGCTGAAAAGGAAAGTGCCGAAAGACTCTGTATCATTGAAATGATCGTCGGGAATCCGATGGACGCACCCGAATATATGCGACGGATGCGCAGTTATATGGAGAAGCAGGAGATTCAGCGCAGACAGAAGTAGTCTAGAATAGTAAGAGTGTTCCTGAAGATTTTCCGAATTGGAACTCAAAAGAGTGTGATCGTCTTAATGGCGGTCATTTTTTATAGTACTAATGGGTAGCTCTTTAGTGAAAGGGGAGATAAGTAATTTTATGATTGAAATCATATTTTAGCTATTCCATTATAGGGCAGATTTTAGAACAACACAGGAAGGAAATGATCAAAATTTTTAATAAAAACGATACTTAAATCTGCTAGATATGACTCCATTTTGATCAATCTTTTTTCAAAATGGATTCTTTTTATTTATCGTAAAATGCAGGTTTAAGCGATATTTTTGATCAAACTTTATTATACAGCTACACATTAACCTTTGATTCGAAATGACTATTATCACAGTTATCGCATCGTCCAGATTGTTTATCAGGAAAATCTTTATAATCGTAAATTTTGGTTAGATCAATATTGTCATAGTTCATAAGATGCAAGATGCACCTCGAAAGTTATTTTAACACAATTAAAGTTCGATAATTCATTAGGTTATTCTAGAATCGGGCGCTTTTCTGAAATAAGGAAAGCGTCTTTCTTCATGAAAAGGGCCAGATTGTGGAATAACTACAATTAGTTTGGGATTAAGGACGGAGAACCGTATCATAAGTAAATGAGGTTTTAAATCTGTGGAATAAAAGTCGACCATTACCTGCTATCACTCATGCATTATCTACTACTATGCTATTTAGAAATCAATATAGGTAGCTATTAAGAATTAAATTAGTATATTGAACAAAAATCCCTTTGATCTATTTCCATAACAAAGGGATTTTTGATAACTTTTAATTGAGAAAGTGGTGCCTGACCCCCGATGCGTACTGGGGGGCAGGCGCTACTCTAAAGCGCCTAATTGGGCTTAAGTAGAGAATTCCTTTTACATTAGCCTTTTTAGTTTTTTTCAACTTACTGTGATTAGGTTGCCCAGGCTATATCTCTTTAATTGCATATTTTACTGTAATAAGGGGGTGACTTTAATGTTTCGTATAATTGATTATAAAGCAACAGAACCGGTTCGTAAGGTTGATCAAATTAGTCCAAAAATGATTCCTCATTCTCCGAAAAGATTAATAGTAGCACATATTAATATAACTATTCCTCGAAGAAATGAAAAGGAAAATAATGTAGAATTAATTGCGACAGTGGGAGTGCGTGGAGTTACTGGTACATCTCAACTTTTGTTTAAGATCTTCCGTGATGGAAAAGAAATCTTCAGGGCTCAAGAAGGAGTGGAATCAGACCCTACATCAGAGGTAAACTATATAGCAACATTTCAAGCTATAGATATGAATGTGAGGAAAGATACACATCTTTATCAAGTAACAGTTGAAAATATTACTAATGGTACGGAAGCTGCAGTTGTAGGACCAATTTCTTTTAGTGGTTTAGCAATTGCTCCTTCCGAAAAAGATCATCATAAAGACGAATGAGAAATGGATCGTAACGAGTGGACATTAGTACCTTACTATGATATTACCAGATTTTATAATGTGAATTTGCTATATTATGTATAAAATTGAATTTTATACATTTTTTTGTTCTGTTTTAAAGCCTCTTGATGAAAGGTTTATTAGAGAAAAAGGAAACCTCATTTAGATATATCACGGTGAACCGTACCATAAGTAAATGAGGTTTTTTTAAACTTATAAAATTTAAAGAACCCTTCATCCAACAAAAACAAAAAAAGGTTGGACAAAGGGTTCTTTTGGACCGCATGGCATACGATTAATCAGATTTTGGGTCAGTCTTTATCTGTGTTAAAACAGGGGGAACTAACCCTTTTCCTGAAAATAATTCTATTTAATTGTCCAATTCAAATGAATCTTAACACCAGCATTTTTCAGCAAATTATATAAAGGGCACCGCTTGATAACAATTTCCTTTAATTCTTCTAATCTTTCTTCGGTTTCTTCTGTATAAAAGATTATTTCGTTTTCAACAGATTGATAATATGGAGATACATTTGCTGTTCCGGCAAGGCCTCTCCGGTCAACAAGTGCATTGCTTGTGATATCGATGTTATCATATTGAAACTCCAATTCCTTTGCTACTAAATCAATGACAACCAATAAACATCCATTAAAGGATCCAAGAACATATTCCAACGGAGTGGGGGCTTCATTATCGCCGCCTAACTTTTGGGGTTCATCGATTAAAAATTGAAACCCTCGAACGAAATGTTCTGTTTGTACCTTCCTTTTCCACTTTGTATTTACTTCTATATTTCTTATGTGAATATTTTCTTTAATTTTCATGATTTAGCTCCTTTAAATTCCTATTTGAATGTCAGTAATAATGGATTTTTCCTTCTTCTTAATGAAAAACATGCAGCTAATAAATAGACCTGATACAATGAGCATTAGAAATAAACCGATTAGCCCATTTTGGTACAGGAAACTAAATGAAGGAACCATATAAACTGTCAAAGTAATAGAGAATACAAAAGAATAAAATCCAAAGCTTCTAACAGATCCTCTCCATTCCCATTTCCCAACATTATCAACCAAACTAGCTAAAATAATGGTAATAATATTAATGACCATTCCTATCCATACAGGATGAATGTTCAGGTAGAAATCGCTAATCGCCCATCCGCTAAGGTGATACCACAATAATCCAGAAAGTGAACCGGTAAATAGAGAAATAAGGGCAGCCCGTCTTGTTACTACTGGCCAAAATAATGCAGCTACTACTGGTGCAAAAGTTGCTGAATTTCTAGTTACCCAGGCAAGGACATTCCACCATGCCGATTGTTCTGAACGTAATAGCGCAAATCCTACCATTAAAACAGTTAATAAAAGTAATGACCATTTCGTGTAACGGACAAGCTGAAGCTCCGTTGCTTTTGGATTTAATGCCTTTCCTACATCACGTCCAAGACTCGTAGCACCTGAAAATTGGCAGGGCGCTCCCCAGCTTAGAGCAGCGGCCCAGAAACCTAGAAAAAATAATCCAACAAGTGGAGCAGGAAGTGTTTCCATCAAGTAAAGAGGAACAGCGACAAGCCCACGAGATTCATTTGGAACAACTTGAGCTGCGGCTAAGCCAAAAACAACAGCCCCTATAATTAAAGGTATTCCAAGTAAAGATGCGAAAATTAATCCGTTTCGCCCTTGATTCGGAGTTTTACAAGATAATGCCATTTGAAATGCTGCCTGTGCAAGAATGACGTTAAATAAAAATGTGCCAAACCATGCCAAGATCGTTTGAATACCTGCTCCATTAAAAGAAGCCAGCTGTGGTTTTTCTGTAAATAAAGTTTTAATTCCTTCGATTCCAGGATTAAGAAAGAATGCATAAGTACCAATTGCAAGCATAATGAAAAATACGATTACATTGCTTAACTGTGTGAATCCAATGGACCACATACCGCCGAACTGTAAATATACAAGAAGTAATAATGCTGTTAGTGCGACCGACCAAATTAACGAAATTCCTGTAAAAACAGAGAGTGCTGAAGCAAATGCAAGGGCAGTTGCAACCGACCACATAGGAAATGTAAATGCGGTAATGGCACCTGCAACCCCTCGAACGCTCTCTCCGTAGCGGTCTCCTAACAATCCCGAAATAGTAATTAACGCTCTTTTTCTGAAAGGTGCAATTAAAACTAGCGCAATGATAAGAACATGAATGGTCTCAGCAACCCCATACCAAATAGCAGATATTCCAGTCAGATAGCTAAGTTCCAATATGGCAATATATGATGAACCAGAAAAAAGCCCCGTTATACAAACCGTAACAAATAAAGTGTTAAATCCTCGCCCTCCAACAAAAAATCCATTTCCGTCCACTGCTTTCTTTCTTGCAAGCTGGCTTACAAAAATAAGAAAGAAAGTGTAAGCTAACGCAAAGCCAATAAACCAATATCCTACAGTTGTCATACTGTTTCCCCCAATTTCCTATTTATTATTTAGCTTAATCATAAAACTAACTAAATGTATGTATTTAGTAGGAATTATAATAAGCCAGTTTGGAACAGGTTCCTTACCTGAAGTCATAGGATGTAAACAGAGAAAAAACCTCTCCCAAGAGGAAGAGGTTTTTTCTCTTCCTCATCTTCCAGACATCATGTCTGTTGGATTTAGCACCTTGTTATTTCCCATAGAAAATAACAGGTTGCTGCAGGATCATAGGACCAATTTCCTCCCCTGGCTCGCGATAAGGATTATTCCGTATTAAGTTAATGACTACTTTATGTTAAAAAATCAGAAAAGTCAATTATTTTATATAAAAATATTAATATTTCAAACGAATTATTTTCAAAAACGATAAAATTGACGCAAGGGATTTATCGAATCAATATACTTAGATCATCAGCATCAAAATCAAAGTCATTGTATGTGCTTTAGGGTAAATCCTAACAAGAAGCTAGACAGATTGGAGCTACCCCAATCTATCTTTTTTCGACAATACGATTAGAATATTTAGATAATTGGTGATATATTTGATGTAATTTATTTTAGTGGGGAATTTTAAATAAGTTATAGAATCTCATTTGGATACATCACGGTGAACCGTACCATTAGTAATTTAGACTATAATTTTTGAGTTTAATAAGAGGGATTGTTCCTCATTTTTTTAGACAGAAAAGATTTTATATTCGTTCTTCAACAATAGGGCGCTTTCCTTGAGTAAAGAAAGTGTCCTTTTTCTTGTTATTTCAAGGGTTCTCATGGTCCGGTAATTTGATATTGTCTGCGACTATTGAAAAACCTTCGTATGAATAAGACTCTCCTTGAACATAATAGAATCTAGATTAATAGATTTAAAAAGTAGGAGAGTGAAAGAATAATGTTATTATCAAAAGCGTGGGAAAAGTATCAACTTGATAAAAAAATTGAGGGATATTCGCCTCTTACACTAAAAACATATTGTTTTCAATATAATCTCTTATTACGATTTTTCGGTGATATTGAAATGAGTGATTTTACTACAGAGAAACTGAAAGGGTATCTAATACAGGCGGGAGATCACTTAAAGCCATCTAGTTTAGGACATAGAGTTCGTTGCATTAAATCAATATTCAAATGGACACACGATGAAGGTCATATTCCCAAAAACCCTGCTGCTAAATTAAAAGAGCCGAAATTAGGCAAAAGGATTCCAAAATTCCTTTCAGAACGAGAGATTGAACATCTAAGGGAAGCTTGTCATACTTCAATGGAGAATGCGTTATTTGAATTTATGTATTCGACTGGCTGCCGTATTGGAGAAGTTGTAAAATTAAATCGTGATGATATAAGTTTTTTAACGAATTCAGTTATTGTACATGGGAAAGGCGATAAAGAAAGGGAAGTATACTTTAATACCCGTTGCTCCATTTGGTTAAAAAGGTATCTAGATGAGCGAGATGATAAGGATTCCTGTTTGTTCATTACGGATAGAAAGCCAAACAGGCGTATGAGTATTGATAATCTGAGATATATTATCAAACGCATATCAAATCGAGCTGGGATAAAAAAGAGAATACATCCTCATCAATTACGACACAGCTATGCTACACATATGATTAACAATGGTGCGCCACTTGAAGTGATTCAGAGCTTACTTGGTCATGAGAAGAGTGAGACCACCAAAATATATGCTCAGCTAAGTGGGAAATTGAGACACGATTTTTATTGTAAATATTTTTGAAAGTTATCTAAGTTAAGCTTAGTCGAAATCGAGGCGCGCATATAAAAGGGCGTGTCTTTTTGTTATCGGTTCAGATTGTTGAATAACATTTAGATATCTAGGTGAGAGTTTAGGCGAGTTTGTGAAACTTTGTACTTAAAGTAACGGGCGGGATAGTTAAATAAGAGTATCTTTAATTTCGTTTATTTTCCATTGATAATACCTTTATTAAAGTTAATAATTATTTTTAGAATTGTGAACATTGATGGAGGTACTGAAATGGGTGGATATTGGTTTATTTTTATTCCGTATCTAATAATTCAATTTGTTGTACTGGAAGTTGTAAAATCAAAGATAAAAAAGAAAGAGAGAAAGTTTATAAAAAAATTTATTTTAATCGATACAGTTGGTGGATTACTTGGCGGTATTGTTTTATCTATTGCAGCACAAGCGACATTTTTACAATCATTATTAGTTATAATAATTTCTATGCTTTTTATGTATTTGTCTACCACATCAATGTATAGGATGCGTAAATCTTTTGGAGTACAGGATGAAGTTGATTAATAAATATTGAATGTTTGTAGTTTCACTAACGGGCGCTTTTCTCAAAATAAGGAGAGCGTCTTTCTTCATGAAAAGGGCCAAATTGTTTAATAAAGAAATTTAGCAATCTAGAAGAAATTATTGATTGTTATGTGTGCTAAACTTGACTCTGCACATAACATTAATGAAAACTGCAAAGTATAATGTGACATCCCTCATGAACAAAGGAGAACTGAAAATGAGAAAACTCGTTCTATTTCTGCACGCATCGCTTGACGGTTTTGTAGAAGGGCCAAACGGTGAAATGGACATTGGCTGGGTTTCCTACGATTCTGATTTGGAGAAACACGCGAAAGAAATTCTGAGTACTGCCGACACTGTCATTTGGGGACGTGGGACTTATCAGATGATGCACAGTTACTGGCCATCTGTGCCTTCGAACCCATCAGCTTCGCAGTATGAACGGAATCATGCCGAGTGGATCGAAAAGACAGCCAAAATCGTTTTTTCCACGACGCTGGAGAAAGTCGAATGGAACAATTCCAGACTGGTGAAAGAAGATGTCGAGGAAGAGATCAAGAACCTCAAACAGCAGCCAGGCAAGGATATGGTCATCCTAGGCAGTCCTAGATTCGCACACTACCTTATGCAGCTTGATTTAATTGATGAGTATAAAATTACGGTTTCTCCCGTCCTGGTCGGCAGCGGGTTGCCGTTATTCCAAGGTCTCAAGGAGAAGATCAATCTTAAACTTATCGAAAACAAGACATTTGATTCTGGAGCCATAGGTCTCGTTTACCAGACGGGTAGATGACCTTGTCACCTAAAATAGATTACGCTAACCGGATTACGTTAGCACAATAAAAGCAGCGGCAGTCTAGGTCTTTCGAGTTCCTAGTCCGTCACTGCTTTTTTTACGAGTCAGTCTAATTCAGTTTGTCGGGTGATCGACAAACTTTATTTTTTAAACCAACACCAACCCCTTTTTCTTATTTTTAAGTAACAGGGGAACAATGGAAATTGTAATTGTATTATCTTGAAATCAAGTCTTCCATATAAGGGCGCTTTAGTGGAATAAGAATTAAATAATTTTATTATTTGTTTTAATTTTAGAAGTGAAGCTGAACTGAATATTTTAAGAACTTTAAAAGGAGGTACTGCAATTTAAGTAGTGCCTCCTTTACATTTTTAATAGCAATTTTAAATGCCTTTATTGTTTCTATTCAGAATTTAGTACTGATAAATAGGTGAAAATTACGTTATATAGTTTTTGGTTATACTCATATAATTTGATATTTCCTTGATAGTTTAAAGGATAAACTAGATAAATAACAATTTGGATTATAATAATATAGTTTTAGCTAGATATTATGAAATATTCGACCTTATATTATTATGTTTTTGTCTTCCTCTTAGTTTTGTCTCATTTGAAAATACAGGCTTGTCAGGGATTCATAGGTTTTATCTCATAGTTTTATATAATATCCGGTCAAGAGAGAAAACAATAGATGGGCATAAATGAAGTCTTCTATAAGCACTTACTATCATTGCTGAAAAAAACTCGTAATGTTTTCTGGGAACATGGAATTACTTTCATTCATTTAGAAAAATCTATATGATAAAAGTTGAAGTTGTAAACTGAGGGGCGAGTCCATGAATGAACAGTACTATGATGCATTACTAAACATAAGAACAGCAGGTGACCAAAAGGGATTCAATAATTCTATGCATTATCATCGGTATGAGCCAACACCATATCGTGCGCTCGAAACTTTATTTAATTCCTATGAATTGAAAAGCGGTGATCGTGTTGTCGATTTTGGCTGTGGAAAAGGACGGTTAAATTTCTATATCCACCATTTATTTCAGGCGACTGTTGTTGGGATTGAAATGAACGAAAGATTTTGTAAAGAAGCGATTGAAAATCGAACAAGATATTTGAAGAAGGTAAAAAACAGAACAGATATAATCCATTTTCATTGTTGCTTAGCAGAAGAATATCAAATTAATCCGTTAGATAATCGTTTTTATTTTTTTAATCCATTTTCAATCCAAATTTTTATGCAAATTATTAATAATATCTTGTTGTCAGTTGAGGAGTTTGAAAGGGAAATCGAGTTGATTTTGTATTATCCGTCAGATGATTATCATTATTTTTTAGAGAACCAAACGTCATTTGAAATAAAAGAAGAAGTCATCCTGCCAGACTATGCGCATAATCCTTATGAGAAATTTTTAATTTATCGATTAGTTTATTAGAAAGATATAAGGAAGGTGTTTCAAAGGGGGAAGTGCTTAATGGGACATCCACTAATAATCTAATATGTTGGTTAGAGTTGATATTTTTTAAAAAATAATTAAGGTACATTCAATCATTAAACTAAAACTTAGTTATTATTGAAGGGTACCATTTGAATATGCCATTTTGATAAAAGGACTAGGCCAAACAAAGCAGCTGATTTCTTTATTCTACAGGAGACATAGAGGAAGGGTTATTGTCTTGCCTGCTAAATATCAGCAGGTTTCCAAGGTTAGAAAAAGTTGCCGGTTGATTCTGCCTCCAAAATGTATGACACTAAAGTAGCAAGAAAGCAGTCAAACACTTAGGAGGAAAACAATAATGAAAAATAAGAGATTGCTACTTTCACTAATGGTATGCATGGCCATTATTTTTTCTGTGGTTACTATTCAGCCTACTGTTTCCAAAGCGCAGACTAATGGCCATGATCCAGTTATCTTCATTCACGGTGCAGGCGGAACAAGCACAGGCTTTTATGGCATAATAAATTACCTAAAAAAACAAGGCTGGTCCGATAATGAAATATATGCTATCGAATTTACGGATAAATCTGGTGTTAGTTTGAATAATCAAAAACAGCTTACTTCTTATATAGATGAGGTATTAAAGAAAACAGGAAAGAGCAAGGTTGATATTGTTGGGCACAGCGCGGGAGGCCTTAATACCCTAACTTATATCCTCAATGGCGGCGGAAGCAAGGTAAACGATGTGGTAACGTTGGGTTCTCCTAACAAATATGTAACATCGAAAGCTCCCGTAGGTACTAATCCTAACCAAAAAATTCTTTATACTTCGATTTATAGTACCAACGACTATGTGGTGCCTACTTGGCTTTCAGTCCTTCAGGGAGCGAAAAACGTTCAAATCAGTGGTGCAGACCACGTGGGAATGCTCATGAACAGTAAAGTATACGAGCTGGTTAAAGAAGGATTGAATGGCGGGGGCCAAAATACAAATTAACAAAAGGATCTTATCTTGAACTTAGTTTTTTCAACAATTAATCATAGACAGAAATCAATAATGTCTGGATTAATTTAGATTAAATTTCAATACTGCTAGATACTGGATTGATAGAGATAACAAGGGCTGTCCCGAAAGTCATACTTCTGACTTATCGGGTAGCCTTTTTTCTTTAAACAGTGTATAGCTGAAAGAGTTGCCTCAAGTTGAATCTCCCAAACAATTTGATTTTTAAGGGAGAAAGTTGCTACTGATTATTTGGCAACTTCTCTTCAGGATGTCCGTTGCCTTGCCTCTTTTTATTTTGCTCATTTTTTTTCTGTGTATCATGTAGTTTCTCTACATAATCATGCGTGCTTTCTTGTTTCATCGTAATTCCTCCTCCTTTATCAAGTAGTTTTTAATGTAACCAAAATCCTTAGAAAGATGCACATTAACAAACGAGAATTCTTCATGTAGCTAAAATGAATTGGTAAGTAATATGCGCAAGTTGGTTAGTAAAAGAGAGTAAAGATGATAAGTAGAGAACCAAAACTTGCGAAAAATCGTTGTATAAACATCAAATATTACAAAAAAATCCTTAAGATATAAAAAATAGCATTTGTATAGTATATACTCGATAATAAAGAAGGGTGATGAGGAGTGCTGGCTACGAACGATGACTACAGAAATTGAATTTATAAACGTCAGTAAGACATATTTGAATCAGCAAGAGGTAGTGAATGTATTAAAAGGAGTGAGTGGAAAGGTAGAAAAAGGGGAGATTGTCACTATTATTGGACCATCAGGGTCAGGGAAAAGTACGATTTTGTCCCTTTGCAATTTGTTGCTTACTCCTGATGAAGGGGAGGTATGGATTCAGGGAAAGGACGTTGGCGACTGGGATATCCAAACACTTAGACGTCAGGTTGGCATAGCTTTTCAAGGCGCTCCTATGCTTACTGGAACAGTACAGGAAAATTTGTCTTTGCCTAAAAGGCTGCAGGGCAAAACGTTAGAAAATCCTAAGAAATACATGGAGTATGTAGGACTAACAGAAGATCTTTTGCTACGTCAGGCCAAAGAGCTTTCAGGTGGGCAGAGACAAAGATTATCGCTTGCTAGAACATTAGTGAACGATCCAGCTATTTTATTGCTCGATGAAGTAACATCCGCATTAGATTCTTTGTCTGCACATGAGGTAGAAGAACTAATTTTACGGATTAACCGTGAAAGGCAAACGACGATTCTCTGGGTTACGCATGATCAATCGCAAGCAGAAAGAGTAGGCGATCAAACGTGGCTCGTGATTGAGGGGAGAATAGTCGAAGCGGCTCCTACTAAGCAATTTTTTGTTAAGCCAAAACAAGAGCAGACAAAACAATTTTTGGAGATGAGGAGGGAGTACAAATGAGTTTAATTGCCCTTCTCTTCAGTTTTGGATTCGTTATTTTTTCCTTTTTTCTTTCACACGCATTTAAGTTAGGACTTGGTCGTGACTTGATTATTACGGGTATTCGGGCCACCATTCAATTACTTGTTGTTGGTTATATTCTTAACACCGTATTTGGTTTTGAGAATCCACTTGCTATGATTTTGATGCTCCTAGTTATGGTGTTCGTAGCAACTATAAATGCAGCGAATCGCGGTAAGGGTTTACCACGTATTTTTTGGAAAATTTTCTTGACGATTAGTATCGTTGAGATAATCACTCAAGGGTTTTTACTTGGATTACAGATCGTACCGGCAACTCCGCAGTATACAATCTCCATTAGTGGAATGATAATCGGTAATTCAATGGTTATCGCAAGTCTTTTCTTAAATCGTTTAAAAGCAGAGTTGGAAATGAGAAAAGAAGAAGTTGTGCTCGTCTTGTCACTTGGAGGAAGTGTAAAACAATCCATTTATCCAATCCTAAAACAATCAATACGGTCCAGTTTAATCCCAACGATTGAAGGACAAAGAACAATTGGTCTTGTCCAACTTCCGGGCATGATGACCGGACAGATTATAGCTGGAGCTGACCCTGTAGAAGCCGTCCGTTTTCAACTATTGATTGTATTTATGATCTTGTTTGCAGCAGTCCTGACAGCTATTATCCTGGGCTTTCTCATTTATCCGGAATTATTTAATAAGAAACAGCAGCTAGATATCAGCGCTTGGTAAAATCTAATATTGTAAATTGTGGTAGTTGGATTATATTCTACATATAGAAAGGTGATAAACATGAATTTTACAATTAAACAAGAAACCAGTTCGGATTATCGAGCAGTCGAAACTATGATAAAGTCAGCTTTTGAGCATGCAGAGTATACAGATTATGATGAACACAACCTAGTGGCAAGACTAAGGAAGAGTGGGGCATTTATTCCAGAGCTATCCTTACATGCTGTATTAGAGAATGACATTGTGGGGCATATTTTGTTTACAAAAATCATGATACATAATGGGAAAGAAAAGTATACCTCTCTTGCTCTTGCACCGGTTGCAGTATTACCCAGTTATCAAGGTAAAGGGATTGGTAGCAAACTTATTCTAGAGGGAATAAAACGAGCGAAATCTCTTGGTTTTGAATCTGTGATTGTGCTCGGGCATGAAGAGTATTATCCGCGCTTTGGATTTGTTCCAGCAAGCAAATATAAGATATCGGCACCATTTGAAGTACCAAATGAAGCTTTTATGGCATTGGAACTGAAATCAGGAGCTTTGCATCATGTTACTGGAACCGTAGAATATCCAAAAGAATTTCTTACATGAGTATAGGATTTGAATGAGACAAACTTGATATAGGGGAAGCAAAAAGAACGACTTCATTTAGGAATGTATCCAAGCAAAAATACAAATAATATTTGTACAAATAAACAAACATGATCCGAATTGAAAGGAGGACAATATGAAATTGCATCAAATTATGGAAAATGTAAAATCTACTTTTCAACAAGCAGCTGCGCTTGTGAAATCTACGATTGCAGGATCCTCGACTACGATTCAAGAATTGGCGGACTATGTACTTCATCATTCAGAGACACAACAAGAAAATCGCACTCTTTTGGGCATCACCTATTCGTTTTATCATTTGGAACAAGAGGAGATTCAATATTATTTAGAAATGAGGGGCTCTCATATATTACAGTTGGACGTAGAGACGACTGACAAAAAATTCGTATCCTATCGTTCTTATCGTGATCAAGATCAGTTACATACAAAAATCCTATTGCGTTAAAACGCCACCATTTACTATAAGCGGATTAATCCTATCGAAAGCTACACCCGCCTAATCTCAATGGTGGCGGTGCTTAGCTGGAATTTTGGATACATTCTCGTTAAAATCAGTATACGTGCTAAGTAGTTTGGCTTTATTAGTAAGTCGCGAAGCCCCGGCTCTATGTCCTTTATACGAAAATAAAATTTTCCGAGCCGCTTTTAGGTCAAGTCTAATAACAATAAGCGACCTAATTATCTCTTTTGATTAACCAAGTCGCTTATCTTTTTCATTGAATGATGGGTTTTCCCTTCACTTTATCATTTGGTCTTTCAGTGGTTTCCGTGCGTAATCAACAAATTGATTAAACATATAAGTGAGGTACGAGTTTAATTCAAATCGATCTTCTTGAAAAAAATCAGTCAATCTTTTTGTATTCTCTTTCAATAGAATCACCTCCAACTAACTATTAAACTGCCTTTTTATTATAATTGCCAACCTATGATTCTTTCATACATTTAATGTAAAAAACTAGTGAAGTTTAGGTAATGGTTATGAAGGAAGGAAAAGGGAATGGAGCTACATTATTCTAAGGAGAATGAACGAATATCATAAGTTTGTCTGTAAAAACATATGATAATACATCTGCAGCCTCCACCTCTTTGTAGGAAGTTTGGTATGTAGAATATAGTACCCTGCATACTAGATGTTGGTCTTTAAACACAAATTTATTTAGTCAATTCTTATAAGAATTCTCCTGTATCGGCCCCGCCTTCGCCAAATACAATGATGACCCCGCATGTCATCCGCCTATAAATGATTTTAATAGAAAACGCTTACATTTGCAAAGATTTCTGTAAATCAAATTTCGACATAATGTAAGTGCCACAAATTTGCATGTCTGTACCTTTAAAATCCTGATATTTCATAGATAATAGATTGTCTATGAAAATAAGGTCAAATCGAAAGTTAAGAGTTTTGTCGAAGAAAAAAGATGTCAGCCTAAATAGACGACATCTTTGTATAATTTGGCTCGTTTCAAAATGAGAGTCTAGTGTGTGGTGCCACCAATTTCTCGAATATCATCTTTTTCAGTAGCTGCAATGACTGCTGCTGTTTTGAGCCCACTTACAATAATATCAAGACTTAAACTCGGAGAACCGTTTTCGATCGTTTGCTCGGGAATATATGGAATATGGATAAAGCCGCCACGTATTTGCGGCGCATGATTAGTTAAATAGTGCATTAATCCATAAAATAGATGGTTACAAACGTAAGTCCCGGCAGTATTGGAAACGGAAGCTGGGACGCCATCTTTCCTCATCTGATGAACGATTCGTTTGATCGGCAAAGTTGACCAATATGCAGCTGGCCCATCCTCTGAAATAGGTTCATCGATCGGCTGATTTTTCTGATTATCTGGAATTCGTGCATCATCGACATTAATGGCGATTCGCTCTGGGGTTATTTGCGTACGTCCCCCTGCTTGGCCAACACAAATGACAACATCAGGCTCATGAGTTTTAATCGCTTTGATCGCAGCTTTGATTGATTCATGAAAGACAGTTGGTACTACTTGAGTGACAATCTCAACGTCATCTATGACAATACCTTCTAATTGTTTGACTGCTTCTAGTGCTGGGTTTATTGTATCATTTCCAAATGGTTCGAAGCCGGTTACTAATACCTTTTTTCTCATCATTAAACCTCCCATTTCACAAGTACATACATAAGTACGATATTGAATGCAAGCACTAGTAATGCTGTTGGAATTTGTACACGGATGACATGATTTTTATCCTTCAAATCTAGTAATGCGGCAGGGACGATATTGAAATTTGCTGCCATTGGTGTCATAAGTGTTCCACAATAGCCAGCAAACATAGAGATTGCAGCAATATGATTCGGATTTGCGTCAAATTGAGTAATTAAAAATGGAACAGCAACTCCTGCTGCCATTACTGGAAACGCCGCAAATGCATTTCCCATAATCATTGTAAATAATGCCATACCAATACAGAAGACAAATACAATCATAAATAAGGAGTTTTCAGGAATGATTTTAGTCACGACATCCGAAACAACGGTTCCTACGCCAGATTTTGTAAAAATCGTACCTAATGTTGCTAAAAGTTGTGGCAATAATACAGCCCAGCCGATCGCTTCTAATAATCGGCGAGATTCCTTAATAGCCGTTTGTGGCGTATTTTTTGTCAAGAACATCGCTGCAATAATTGCAATCAAACAGGCTATCCCTAATGCAACTAATGTTGGATTTTTAGGGTCCAATATAAACAATGAATTAATTTTTACTCCTTCAAATCCTTTTGCACCGATTACCGTAATGATAGGAATAAGAAGTGCAGGGAAGAATAACCAGCTACCTAGACGTTTACGCTGTGTTTCTCTTTCTTGTGCCGATGATTCGCCATAACTTCCTTTGCGAAGTCCGCCCATACCAACGACAAGTACCAAGATAATAACCATTAAACCAATATAGAATGGTGGTATAACACTTCCAAATAATAGAGTGATGGAATAGATGAAATAAAACAATCCAGATAAGTGTCGACGAGGATTTGCTTTATCACTAAAAGTGTACAAGGAACAGCATAAGCAAATGATCCCCATTATAATATAAATAAATTCAACGGAAAAAATCATCTTATCACATCCTTTTTAGTTGTTGAGCCTAATGTTCGATCCAGCTTTTTATCAAATAAGCGAAGTCTAATTGAATGAACAATTAAAGCAAAAATCGCTGTAGGGATTCCCCAAAGCGCCATTGAAATCGGATCGGATTCTATCCCATTTTGGTCAAAGAAGCCCTTCATTAATAAAATGGCTCCGACTGCAACAAATATATCTTCGCCGAAAAATAATCCGATATTATCAGCGGCTGCCGCATGTGCGCGAATTTCATCTCGTTCTTTCTCTGGAATTTCGCCATATTTTGCTTTTGCAGCTCCTTCAGCCATCGGTGCAAGTAGAGGACGAACAGTTTGAGGGTGACCACCAATACTTAATAAGCCAAGAGCCGCTCCTATTTCTCGAAATAGTAAATAAATCGTTATAATTCGACCAGCTGTCGCCGCTTTGATTTTCGAAACAAGATGCCCTGCTTGGTTTTGTAACCCACTTCTCTCTAATAAACCAATAACGGGAAGTGTTACGAGTAAAATGGACATATAACGATTCGTTGTAAATGCTTCCCCAAATTGCGTAATAATGTCCACGATAGGTAGACCTGCAATTAAGCCAGTCACCAAACCGGAAACAGTCACGACCACAAGCGGATTTAACCTTATTGCAAAGCCTATAATAATTAAGGCAACACCAATTAATACCATATTAATCACAACTCCTTAGGTGCAAGTTTCATTTTATCTGAAAAATAGCACTTTAATTTAATATAAACGATATTTTATCATAATATTATTTATGAAAGAAAGATATTATTTTTGTAAAATAATTAATGGTTTATCAGAACAAAGGCTGAAAGAGTATGGTTTCTCTTTGGAGTATATTAGTTTAAGCAATTAATAAAGTAATGGAAATACGTTAATATTCATTATGTAGATATTATTTTTAAAAAATGATTCTTATACCTCAAATTAACTGGAGACATTCGAAATAGGAGTAGATATGGTGTTTCTGTTTTTCATATTATGAACATTCTCCTAAAGACATATTTTTACCCATTGCCATTCTTTATAGTCGTCACATTATCACCTTTTCTTCTATCCTCATTTACTTCAGAATACGGCTGAAAAATGATAAAATTGTATTTTGAGTTCAGGGTGTATAAGAAAGCAGCGGAAAACCTTATAAAGTCACATTGAGAATGTGGTACTACCAATCATGTTAACTTGAGAAGTGTCTTTGATTGTACATGTAAGATCTCAATGTGACTATAAAAGATGGAGGATTTATATGAAAGACAAAGAAAAATTGAAAGACAAGCGATATAAAATAGCACATAGGGAAGCAAAAATAGGAGTCGTTCTTGTCGTCATTAATTTTATGTTATGGTTTGGATTTGCTTATGGATTAGGCTCAGGTGATCCAGCCTCTTATAACTATGTGTTCGGTCTACCAGAATGGTTTTTTTACAGTTGTGTCCTAGGTTTTATTGTGATGTTCTTCCTAGTTGTCTATAGTGTGAAATTCCTATTCAAGGAAGTTCCGTTTGAAGAGGAAGAAGAAAGAGGAGATCAAGTATGAACTGGCAGGTTATTATTCCGTTACTTTTATTTTTAGTCGTAATATTTTCTGTTGGTTTTTGGGCAAGTAGATATGTTCGTTCAACAGATTCCTTTCTCCAAGAATATTTCCTAGGTGATAGACAGATGGGTGGCTTTGTATTAGCGATGACGATGATTGCTACATATGGAAGTGCGAGTAGTTTTATCGGTGGCCCAGGAGTGGCCTATACGAAAGGACTAGGGTGGGTCCTTCTTTCGATGGCACAGCTTCCAGCAGGATATTTTGTCTTAATGGTTTTAGGGAAGAAATTTTCGATTATCGCACGAAAATACAAGGCGATTACTTTAATTGATTTTTTGAAGGAAAGGTATAAAAGTAATGCCGTTGTTATTATAGCGGCCGTTAGTATCATTGTGTTTCTATTTTCTTCGATGGCCGCACAATGGGTAGGGGGAGCAAGACTGATTGAATCTTTGACAGGCTTGTCTTATACTACAGCATTGTTTCTTTTTGCTGTTTCAGTTCTCTTCTACGTCATTATTGGTGGTTTTAGAGCTGTCGCTTTAACAGAAACCGTCCAAGGGGTCGTGATGTTATTGGGGACGATTATTTTACTAGTCGCTACTATTAAAGCGGGTGGTGGGATCTCCAATATTATTCAAGAGCTTGTGGCGGAAAATCCAAATCTTGTTTCCCCTTATGGAGCGGAGCGAGATTTAACACCTATTTATGTTTCTTCTTTCTGGATTTTAGTTGGAGTGGGCGTTATTGGCTTACCGCAAATCGCTGTGCGAGCGATGTCCTATAAAAACTCAAGAGGCATGCATCAAGCAATCATCATCGGAACTTTTGTCATTGGAACGATTATGCTTGGTATGCACGTAATCGGTGTTTTTGCAAGGGCGATACTTCCAGGTATTGAGATTGGTGATAAAGTGATGCCGACGCTTACGCTAGAAGTTTTACCGCCATTTTTAGCTGGGCTCGTACTCGCTGCACCAATGGCAGCCATCATGTCGACTGTAAACTCGTTATTAATTTTGATAAGTTCCGCCATTGTGAAGGATCTTTATTTAAATTATCTTAAACCCAATGCGTCGGAAAATCAGGTGAAACGAGCTAGCTTTTGGGTGACGACCTTAATAGGAATTTCGGTGATTCTCTTTGCCTTAAGTCCACCAGACTTGCTCATTTGGCTAAACCTATTCTCTTTCGGTGGGTTAGAATCAGTCTTTTTATGGCCGATTGTTTTTGGACTTTATTGGAGTAAAGGAAATAAATATGGTGCCATTTCATCAATGGGTGTCGGGATGGGATCTTATATTTTATTTGATCGACTCTATCCAAACGCTTTAGGCATGCATACCGTTGTTTTACCTGTTTTATTATCTCTTATCGCATATGTAATCATCAGTAAAATGACTCATAAATATGTACTTTCATCGAATCTTCATCTAGAAACAAATGGATGATTGCAATACAGAGGAATACATGCTGTGGAGGTGTCTCATAAAGGGCCAGACCCCTGTGTATAGAATGCGAGGTCTGACTCTTGAGTTACATCACCATGGCGATTTTTTTAGCAACGAAAGAGAAGAGGACGAACCATCTTGTTATTTCACATCCCCACAATTCTTCGCTAACTGATTCAGCTGACCGTGAATTTTTTGATAGACCATCTTTTTTTCCCCGTTAAAATCTTTCCCGTCCCTGAAATAGATGGGTTGACCAGCAAGGATTGCTTTTTTACTTTTACTGGCGTATAAAGGAACAAAACATAAATGTTGACCTGTGGCTTTATAATAGTATTTTTCTAAGTAAAGGAAACCTTCATACATTGCTTTTGTACGCGAAGACGAGTCACTGTATTCAATATCTGGAAAAATGACGATACTTTCACCTTTTTGTAAAGCAGCAACACTCTGTGTAAAGGTTTGTAGAATTTGTCGAGAACCTCTGTACACAGGGATTCCTTTGCTTGAAGTTAAAAGTTTTGCAATAAGATAGGATAGCGGATACGCACAGATTTTTGCAAGATATCGATTCATCCCGTTTCTTTTTGTAAACGTATAGTTGGCATACTGTGTATAACAGGTAGCTTGATCAAGGAAGACATGTAGAATCCATGCATGCAAACTTTTTGGGAACCATAGCATTGTCACAAATGGACCAAATGTATTTTGATGATGTGAAATATACACTACCGGACCTTTTCGATGATTTGGCATTTGAACATGGTATGTAGGGTAAATCAATCTTACGATAAATTGGATACATCTGAAAAATGTCCCATAAAAATTATCTTTCATTCCGTTCACCGATCATCTGTTTTTTGGTCGTTTCAACCGCTTTAAATACCCAATAAAGTTGAATTTGATGGCTAATCATACCTAGTAAGAGGTCGATGCAAATTTTTGCAAGAATCACATTCATACCCATATAAATGGTAGCAGTAGTTACTAAAATATAGGAAGATAACATGACCCCGATACATAATAGATAATATTTGAAAATTGAATGGGTTAGCTTGTTTTGATTGCTGAAAACAAATGTCCGATTCATATAGAAATTGCTCGAAGAAGAAAGGACTCGAGAAACAAATGTAGCATAAAAAATACGTGCTTCAAGTGGCAATCCAACGAGTATCACACTGTTCAGCAAAATAAAACTGCCAATATCTAATAATCCTGAAAGTATCGTTGAATAACAATAACGGAGAAGTCCAGAGAAAAGTTTGGAAAATATCTTAATTGAATCAAATACAGAGTGATAATGCGAACTGGAATTATTATCAAAATATAAAGTCTGTATCGGAATCTCATTAAATGGGATATTCATCTTTTTAGCATAGATTAACATATTGATCTCATATTCGTAGCGTTCACCTTTAAGCTCCAAAATCCTTGGGAGTTCACTTGTTGGCAATCCTCTTAGTCCTGTTTGTGTATCTTTTAGTTTATATCCATATAAAAATTGAAAGAAAAAACTTGTGGTCCTGTTACCAAGCAAACTTCGGAATGGTACATTGGCTTCACCAAAATCCCGAACCCCTAAAATGATTCCGCTTTCATTAGTTTCTAGTGCTAGAGCGATTTTGCATACATCTTCTACGGCATGCTGCCCATCAGCATCAGCTGTCACTACACCATCTAAATGTTGATACGTTTTAAGAAAATATTCAAATGCAGTCTTTAACGCTCTGCCTTTCCCTTTATTCATATCGTGGGTTAAGACTGTACAATGATCGACCATATTTAATTCAGTGAAAATATACGTAAATTCTTCTTTACTACCGTCATTTACAATAATGATTTCGGCAGCCCCTTCTGCAAATAATCTGTGGACATAATCAATCAAACTGATTGTAGGATTAAGGACAGGAATTATTATGGCGCAATTTTTCATAATAATAATCTCCTTTCCAAGGGATAAAGTGCAAAGTTATAAGGGAATAATCAGCTGCACTTTATAACTACTAATCTTGCATTTAATCTGTATAAAATATGACTCTTGATCATGGTTTATGTTTACTATTGGGGTAATACCATTGATATCTTGAAGAAGACAACTGGGTAGGTGTTAACAGTGGAAGTGGTCCTGCACTATTTTCTGGCCAATCCAACTTTCTGTTCAATTTGTTAATATTACAAAAGTAATTATAGAATAAGGGCATGTACCACAGTACTTTATGCAGAAAAGTTGAGTAAACCATAAAATGGAGGTGTCTCTTAAGGGTTTGACCCATTGCTTTTGGACACCCCAATTTCATAACCAGTCTGACGCAAGGGGACATGATTTAATTGTGATAAAACCGGTGAGCTCACTTTTTGAAAACTGGGGTGGGTGAAATACGCAACTAAAATACGGTAGCCAAGCGCGGGGAATAAATACAAGGTAAAAGATATGAATTCTTGTACTAGAAATATTAATAATTATCGTAAAATGCCTTTAATGTTTTTTCGCGAAAGTGAATTCTATTTTTATAATCCTTTGCAATGAGTTCAGTATAAATTAAATCAAATAGTAAAAAGAACGGTAAGGATGGTGAAATATTCTGCCCCATATACATATTACTTTTATTCATTGAAAGGATTGTTAAGTCAGCTAAATGGGAGAGCTCAGACTCTTTTTCACCAGTAAAGACTAAAATGGCAGCCCCTTGCCGCTTGGCAATGTTAACGGCGCGAATGACTTCTTTTGTTTTTCCGGAGACAGATATTCCAATCACTACGCTTTTTTCTGTACATAGAGCTGCATCCATTACGGCCTGATGTGGGTCGGTAATGGTTTCAACATTTAATCCAATTCTAAAAAACTTAGATTTGAATTCCTGTGCTGTAATTCCTGAATTCCCAATTCCATATACATGGATTTTATCAGCTTGAGTAAGGAAGGAGACGGCTTGTTGGATGTCTAGATATGACACATTTCTGAACGTATTTTCGATAATATCTAAATGGTTTTGATAGAGTTGTGCAAAATAATCCATTTGTTTAATATCAGCTGTTAAGTTCGGTTTATCTCTAAGATCTACATATCTTTTTAGTTCATGTTTAAACTCATTAAAGCCTGAAAATAACATCTTTTGGCAGAATCGTGTGATGGTTGCAGGTGAAATATGTAATCTCTTGGCAATCTGACTGCTAGTAATTTGGCTAATTTCATCAGGATGTTCAATAATATAACGAGCAAGTTCTTCTTCTGTGTTTGTGAATTTATTCATATTGCATTCAATTCCATGCAAGAGGTTATCACCTAAATATTCCATGTTGTTCTCCTATTTGAGAAAGATTTTTTTTTGCCTTTTTATCCCGCATTATCGGAAATTCAAAACCCCCACTGATTGAAGTTTCACTTTATACTATAGGATAACCATTTTATTTGTCTACTATAGATGAACTTAATAAAGGGGGACAAAAAGAAGGGCAGACCTCGCAACGACTAATCCCAGTAAAAGATATGTGTATAAAACACTATTTACTGATTTAGCGTGCGAGGTCTAACCCTTAAGAGACATCCTCTTTATTATAATAGACATTAATCGTACGATTTAGTTAGTGTAAAAACTAGGGACTAGAGCAACGCATCAACAAATCGTTTTGTAATTTGTTGTGGTCGTGTAATAGCTCCACCTACTACTACGGCATGAACATTGATATCTAATACAGAACGGGCAATTTCTGGTGTAGAGACATTTCCTTCTGCAAGAACTTTTGCATGTTTCACTTCTTCTATGATTTGCTTTATGACTGCGTATTGATTGGAGTCAATTTTTAGCCCTTGCGTCTCATCCGTATAGCCATATAATGTTGGTCCAACGATATCGAATCCAAGTTGATCAGCATGAATAGCTTCTTCAACAGTAGAGACATCAGCCATTAGCAACACATTAGGATATTTAGATCTTACTTCATAATAAAATTGATCTAAAGTACTTCCATCAGGTCTAATGCGTGCTGTTGCATCAGTGGCGATAATTTCAGCACCTGTTTCCATTAAAGCATCAATCTCTTTCATTGTCGGGGTGATAAAAACAGGATTATCTCCATAGACTTGCTTGATGATGCCGATAACGGGAAGATCTACTTGTTTCTTGATTTCTAAAATGTCAGCGACCGAGTTTGCGCGAATTCCTTTGGCGCCACCTTCTTTTGCTGCAATAGCCATACGCCCCATAATATGGGAACTGTGTAAAGGTTCTCCCTCTAGAGCCTGACAGGATACGATTAATCCTTTTTTGATTTGATCTAATATCGATTGCATGCTTTACACATCCTTGTTAGCAAAATTCATTAATGTCCCAAGTACTCTTCTACTTCGTTTTTAACAATCGTAACTTGTGGACCATATACAACTTGAATACCATTGCCTTTTTTCACAATGCCTTTTGAACCTGTTTGTTTAATCAAATCATCCTTAACTAAGGATTCATCTTTAACAGTGACACGAAGTCGAGTAGCACAGCAATCTACGACATCAATATTAGCAGTTCCACCTAAACCTTCGACAATTGTTTTTGCGCGGTCCGTTGCTGTTACTTGTTCAACGGCCTGTTCTTCATCTTCACGTCCAAGAACTTTAAAGTTTCTTCTCTTAATAAGGAATTTAAATGTGAAATAATATAAGAAGAACCAAGGAATACCGATTAAAATGACATAAACCCAATTTGTTTTAGCGATACCTTGAAGGATTCCGAATAGTGTAAAGTCAATAAATCCTCCAGAAAAAGTTTGTCCAATTGTAATATTGAAGATATCGGCCATCATAAAGGCTAACCCATCAAACAGAGCATGAACAAAATAGAGAAGTGGAGCAACAAACAAGAAACTAAATTCAAGAGGCTCTGTGATACCAGTTAAAAATGAAGTTAAAGCTGCTGAAAGAAGGATCCCTGCAACGACTTTTTTATTTTTTGGTTTAGCACAATGATAGATAGCAAGAGCCGCTCCAGGAAGACCGAACATCATCGTAATAAAACGACCAGACATAAACCTTGATACGCCTTCATAATACTGTTCGGTGTTCGGGTCAGCTAATTGTGCAAAGAAAATATTTTGCGTCCCGTTCACAATATGCCCGCCAATTTCCATCGTACCACCTAATGCTGTTTGCCAGAATGGTAGGTAGAAAATATGATGTAATCCCATTGGTCCAAGCATACGTAGAATAAAGCCGTAGAAAAATGTTCCAATCGTACCTGTGCTTGTAACTAATGAACCTAATTGATTAATGAAAAGTTGGAAATAAGGCCAAACGATAAATAAAATGGAACCTACGATAATGGATGAAAAAGAAACTACGATCGGGATGAAACGAGATCCGCCGAAAAATCCTAAAACTTGAGGCAACTGAATCTTATTGTATTTATTGTGTAATAATGCGGCCACAATCCCAATGACAATCCCACCAAAAACACCTGTTTCTAATGTTTGGATACCAACTGCCATTCCTTGTCCTGCACCTGCTAAATTATCTTTAGCAAGTTTCCCCGTAATGGAGAGCAAGGCATTGATCGAGCTGTTCATAACAAAATACCCAATCATAGCAGCTAGACCAGCTGTACCTTTATCTGAACGAGCCAGGCCTACTGCAACGCCGACTGCAAAAATAATCGGTAGGTTACCAAAGACGATACTACCTGCCGAGCTCATAATGGTAAAAATGGCTTGAAGCCATGCAATATCTAAAAATGGATAAGCCGAAACCGTATTTGGGTTCGATAGCGCTCCTCCAATACCAAGCAGCAAACCAGCAGCTGGTAAGACAGCAATCGGAAGCATAAATGACTTACCAAACTGTTGAGCTTTCTCAAAAACATTCTTCAAAACTATTACCTCCTTGTGTACGAATCTTGTTGTCTTATGTTTAAGGTATCCCTTATGGGATTATTATATATATGTGAAAAAACGCTTTCAATGAAATGGCTAGAGAAATCAAGCTTTTTCAGTAATTTTCTGATTGATTTGAAAGGTTTTTCAATCGTAAAAACAATACTGATTATTCTAAAGATACTAACGTTGGCTGGGAGGATTTTCTGGGGAATTTAACATAACTGAAAGAATGAATTTTATTTTTTATGAAGGCTCTTTTCGTAAAGATTGCTGTTTTTAGCAAGAAACCAATTCGAACAGATGTTGATTGTAGTGGAAGGTGCGAGACTCCTGCGGGGAAAGCGTGTTGAGGGAGACCCCGCAAGTGCAAAGCACTGAGGAGGCTTCTGAGACCGCCCGCGGAAAGCGAGTACCTGCAACGGAAATCAACCCGGGTTATTAATGTAAAAATGATTGAAAAGCAACAAAGTATGTGAAAACAGCCTTTATGAATGATTTAAACGATTAATGTGATAACGAATGAGATAATTCGGGAGTATCTTAACTACATTTCCAGATTTACGATCCGAAAACAAGATGAGCGTGCCGGAGCAAGCATGTAGTGATCCGGAATCAAGATTTAAAAAGGAGGCTGCACCGTGAATGGGCTAGCCTCATCGCAATTATGAACGCTGAATCATAGAAGTTGCATAGCTTTTCACTAATTTTTGTAGATTTTTATGTCCTTCTCTAACTTTAATAGTCTCCTCAATAATCTTTTGGAAGCCTTCTAAGTCTTTATCGGATGCATTCAATACGGATCTAGTCACACTTTCGGCGATTTGTTGTAAGTTTATTTCGGAACTCAATGACAACGACCACCTTTCCACTTATTTATTATGGCATGTGTTTCTCCACTTTACTTATTTATGGAAAGAGTGTGCAATTTCCTGCAAGGTATTTAATAAATTTATCAACAATTATCATCACATTTCTTAATCGTTAGTGGAATTTCAACAAGACTGTCGGAATTAAAAAGGAAAGTTGCTTCTTCTCCATTCACCTCCTCTGAAAAAAGCTCTAGTGCCCATTTTTAAATTATCATCAGGTTTACTTTACTGGGAACCACTATTAAAAAATCTATAATACGACGAAATAGATAAATATAGAATTTTTACAAATCTTCATAAAAATGGAAGGTTATTTACTGGTGTCGTAGAATTCTATAGCAAAGCAGTTAGATTTAAGGGATATCGGTTTGCCTGCGAAATGTAACTGTTTTTTGTCAAAAGACGAAACGCTATATCATTACCGTGGTTGATAAGTCATATAGTTAAAAAACAAGCTGGTGATAAAATGTTTCATATATGGGTCTCTAAAAGAGAGACATGTCTATGGGGAATATGCCGTTGGATGAAGCAGACTTGTAACGCATCATTTAGTTCTAGCAAACCTTTGAGGAGGTGATCCTAAACCAATAGGCGATGACTGTAAGAGATATGTTTCATACAGTTGATATGAGTAAACTTATTTGTACAAATGCTTAAAGCAATTATTTATTACTATTTATTTTTAGATTGACGTAGTATTTGTTTGCCTTGTCAAAAAGAGAAAATATGGGTAGGGGGTTTATCAATATGACGAAATATTTACAGAAAATTGGTCGTTCATTGATGCTGCCAGTCGCCGTATTACCAGCCGCAGCTATTTTACTCGGAATAGGCTATTGGATTGATCCATCTCCATCTGGCTGGGGAGCTGGAAGTCCGATAGCAGCTTTCTTAATTAAAGCTGGAGCTTCAATTATTGACAATATGGCGATCCTTTTTGCAGTAGGCGTAGCGTTAGGGATGTCAAAGGACAGAGATGGATCAGCAGCGTTAAGCGGATTGGTGGCCTATCTTGTCGTTACAACTTTACTTTCTATAGATTCAGTAGCTATGCTACAAGGGATTGATCCGGGAAACGTAAACGCTGCATTTGATAAAATAGAAAATGTCTTTGTCGGTATTATTTCTGGGCTAATTGCTGCAAACATGTACAATCGATTTAGTAAGGTGGAACTGCCGGATGCGCTCGCCTTCTTTAGTGGGAAACGACTGGTTCCTATCATGTCAGCTGTCGCCATGTTATTCGTTTCCCTCGTATTGTACTTCGTATGGCCAGTTATCTATTCAGCCCTCGTCCATTTTGGTGAAGCAATAAGTGGACTCGGTGTTATTGGTGCAGGTTTATATGGTTTCTTCAATCGACTCTTGATTCCAACAGGCTTACACCATGCATTAAACTCCGTATTTTGGTTTGATGTAGCTGGAATCAATGATATCGGTAACTTCTGGGCAGGTACGGGAGAAAAAGGTGTTACTGGCATGTATCAAGCTGGCTTTTTCCCAATCATGATGTTTGGCTTACCAGCAGCGGCCCTCGCCATGTATCATTCTGCGAAATCAAAAAGGAAAAAACAAGTGGCTGCATTAATGCTAGCAGCAGCTTTTGCTTCATTTTTTACAGGGGTGACAGAACCTCTCGAATTCGCATTCATGTTTGTCGCACCTGCCCTTTATGTTGTTCATGCCTTATTAACAGGTATTTCTTTAGCGATTGCAGCAACTTTCCAATGGACAGCAGGATTTGGTTTTAGTGCGGGGTTTATTGACTATTTTTTAAGTTCAAAACTGCCATTAGCTAATCAACCCTATATGTTACTTGTTCAAGGGCTTGTTTTTGCTTTCCTGTACTATTGCTTATTCCGAATTTTGATTGCTAAATTTAACTTACTAACTCCAGGAAGAGAAGAAGTTGAATGGGAAGAAGTGAAAGCTGGCGGAGCAGAAGCCGCGGCGAGCTCTCAATCTGTGACTGTAGGCAATAAACATGCAGTGATGGCAGCTACGATTTATGAAGGTTTAGGTGGAGACGCTAATGTAACATCTGTTGATAATTGTACAACTCGCTTAAGAATTGAAGTGAAGAACATGAATGACGTTAATCAAAAAGTGATTAAAGCTACAGGTGTGCCAGGAATTAATATTGTTGGTCCACAAAGCATTCAAGTCATTGTTGGAACCCAAGTACAATTCGTAGCAGATGAAATCATAAAGCTTCGAAATAAATGATTATCGTAAATAATTAGTAGAAAGGGTCTGACCCCACAATCAATACATCGTTTATCGTGTCTTATATACAATAAACGATGTATTGTAGATGTGGAGTCTGGCCCTTTCGGTTTGAGTTATCCTTAATAGGAAAATGAGAAATTGATTTTTCAGAAAAATACAGATACTATTATAAGCATATAATGATTTTACATATGGGAGAGGATTTTTCTAATGAAGTCGATTTATACAGGGAAAACGAAGGATGTTTATGCACTTGAAAACGGTAATTATTTATTAAAATTTAAAGATGATGTAACTGGGGAAAATGGTGTCTTTGATCCAGGAGCTAATACAGTCGGCTTAACGCTTGAAGGTGCGGGTAGAGCAGGTCTCAGTTTAACGAAGTACTTTTTTGAAATATTAAAAGAAAAAGAGATTCCTACACATTATATTGACGCCAATATTGAAGAAGCGACAATGACAGTGAAGCCGGCAACTGTTTTTGGCAAAGGACTTGAAGTAATCTGCCGTTACAAGGCAGTTGGAAGTTTTCTCCGTCGCTATGGGATGTATGCAGAAGAAGGGCAACCATTAGACGCATTTGTAGAAGTCACTTTGAAAGATGATGAACGTCAAGACCCACCGATTAGCGAGGATGCACTTGATATGCTTGGTATTTTAACAAAAGCAGAATATACCGTATTAAAAGATCTTACGAAACAGATCGGTAACGTTGTAAAAAATGAATTAGCGAAAAAAGATATCGAATTATATGATATTAAATTTGAATTTGGTAGAGTCGGCGAAGATAAGGAAATTGCCCTAATCGATGAAATCTCAGGAGGAAACATGAGAGCTTATAAAAATGGCAGCTATATCGAACCGCTAGAACTAGAGAAATTGATGTTGGAAGTTTGAGTTGTCCCATATTAACGGGCAGTAAACCCCCACTGATTGAAGTTTCACTTTATATATAGTCATTTTAATGGACGATTTAGATTTGCCTATCGGTACTTGATCATTAATACAGATTCATCAAAAACAACCAGATCTTGATCGCCTGTATAGGACTAAGATTGAGGTTGTTTTTTCAATATAAAATAATTTGCTTAATAAATTGTATATTAATGGAGGTATTAATGTGGATAAATTCATGGAACGAGCAGTAGAACTAGCAGTAGAAAATGTTCGTTGTGGTGGACAACCTTTTGGTGCAGTACTTGTGAAAAATAACAACATTGTAGCTGAAGGCGTGAACGAACTACATAAAACATATGATATAAGCGGTCATGCAGAATTACTTGCTATCCGGCGTGCGCAAGAGCATGTACAAACGAACGATTTATCAGGTTATACGATGTATGCAAGTGGGGAGCCTTGTCCAATGTGTTTATCAGCCATGTACTTTGTTGGAATCGAAAAGGTCTATTACTGTGCGTCAGTTGAGAATGCGGTTGAAGTGGGATTAGGGAAATCAAAAGCTATATATGAGGATTTACAAAAAACAAAAGCCGAACGCACTCTTGCGATGATACAATTGCCATTGAAAGAAGGGCAAGAAAATCCAATGAAGCTTTGGAAAGAGCAATCATGACTTTGGAAAAATGCGATTTTTGCTGAAAGATTCAGATTCAATCCTTTTTATAAAAGGCTCTTTTCGTAAAGATTGTTGTTTTTAGCAAGAAACCAATTCGAACAGATGTTGATTGTAGTGGAAGGTGCGAGACTCCTGCGGGAAAAGCGTGTTGAGGGAGACCCCGCAAGTGCAAAGCACTGAGGAGGCTTCTGAGACCGCCCGCGGAAAGCGAGTACCTGCAACGGAAATCAACCCGGGTTATTAGTGTAAAAATGATTGAAAAGCAACAAAGTATGTGAAAACAGCCTTATAAAAAAATGAATAGAAAGAGGAGGGGGGTTCTATACGAGACCCCCCAAGCTCTTTCTAGTTGTTCGCTAATCGAGGCTGCTACTAGTCGAACATCCTACTAAATTTGCCAACTTCATCTTTTTTCAATATAAACTTCTCCGAGAATTTCTTTACTTTCATAATCAACAGCTGAAAGTTCTGTTTGTAAAAAAGAGTTTACTTCGCTTTTTTCGACATTATATAGAACTTCTATTTCTTTTGAGAACAAGAGTCCTTCTTTTTCAAGAGTTTTGGCTAATTTGGGAACGCTCTGTGCTTGAGGCTGTTTCGCAAGTACTTGTTCTAGTCCATTTACATAGAACTCAAGTGGGCGTGCACCGACGATTTTTACACCTTTATTCTCCTCGTTTACCATGATGATTGTTGGGAATCCACGTACGCCAAGACTTCTAGCAAGGGCAAAGTCCTGATCTAAAAGTTGCTGTCCAACAGGTAGTTCTGCTTCTTTCACGATAGACTCTCCGTCAAGTCCCATTTGATTAACGAGATCAATCAAGGTTTGTTCTTCACCGATATTTTGATTAAAGGCGAAAACAGCTTCTCTTGCGCGACGTAAAAATGTTTTAGCTAGGTTCTCATCTTTTTGTTGAATGATTTTAAATACACGAGACGGTGGATAGGATGATTGAATCGGATTCGTAAGGAATAATGAACCATCAATCGGCATACGAGAATGTTCGCCAACTTCTCTCCAATGTCCGGCTACATCTGCAGGACCGCCAATCCCATTCGCTACGTCTGCGAAGCCATCCCAGCTTTCCAGTAGTCCGCCCATTACAGTGTGGATTTTAATATAATGCCCATATTGCTCTTCAAATTTTCGCAAAACTGGCTCCAGTGCCCAGCAATGTGAGCAGATAGGGTCTGTCACATAATAAAGGTTAATCACTTCTTGAGGCTGGTTCAAATCAATAGTTTCCATTGCGTCTTCTCCTGGGTCACCACATACTCCTGTTTCTAAATCACAAACCATATTATTTTTTTGCATTTTATTCTCCTCTTTTCTTTATTGTTTTTTATACTGTTGGGCCCACTCTTGGATCGGCACGAGGGCAGCTGTTAAGGCACGGCCTTTTTCTGTTAACTCATACGAAATGCTGACGGATGAGCCAGTTTTCACTTTTTTTTCAATTAATTCATACTCGATAAGCTCTGATAGTTTTTGGGAAAGAGCTCTAGGCGTAATATCGGTAAGATCCCTTTTTATGTCTGAAAAATGGGCTGTGCCATTTGGACAAAGGGATAGGTAATGGATAATTAAACCGTTCCATTTCTTACCTAATATTTGCATTGAAAACTCTAAATAAGGACAAATATTAATCGAAATCACCTTCTTTGTATATTAAGTATATCAAGTATAAAAAATATATCAAGTGGTTTTTGCTAAATCCTGTATCACGTTAAATGGGATAAAAAAAGCCAACCATTCAACCAAATGAAAGTCAGCTTTACTTTGATATTATTATTTAGTTTAGATATTTCATTCATATTGCTTTGAGGGAGGATGGTAATTCCCATATTAAATGAAACTAACTCGAGGAAAAGCAACAAGAACAAGTTATATGGAGTGAAAAACGATTCTATATAGCTTTGTTTGTCACATGCTTTTCCAACAATCCAACAATCCAACAATGCTCCTGCGTATATAGTTTGTCGGATTAATAGTCAGTATTAAAGGCTCAGGTATATCGACTAATGCTACTAATCTACGAAAGTGATAGCCATCAAACCTTAATTTTTAGGTCTTCTTTTTATGAAATGAAAATAAGATATATAAATAGAAGAGGGAAGGGTGAGTATGATGGAAGAAGAAAAAAAGCTTGATCTTGATCGTAAGTTAGATGAAGTGATTAAGAGATTAGACCAAATGGAAAAGCATAACCAAAATCAGAATCATGGGAGAACGTTTGGACATAATGTGTGGGTACTTGTACCGATTGTCGCGATTGTTATGTGGGGGCTACAGCGGATATTATGAAACCTAGAGAAACATCCAGTTTTGCAATATTTTTTTAAAAATTCATAAGCCCATTTAATAAAGGAGCTGGAAATGGCTTCTTTTTTTTTGTTTTTTTGGAGGTTTTCAAATTTGTAATGTTACTTAGTTTTTGATAACATATTATTATGTAACATTAGGAGGACGTCTAATGGAGTATGTCGATCCAATTAAAGACATTGAAAATATTATTGCCATGAAAGAAATTTTAGAAAAGCAATCTAAGCGGGATCTATTACTATTTGTGTTTGGGATTAATACAGGAATTAGAATTAGTGATTTACTTTCGCTTAAAGTAGATGATATTTGGGATGGGATAAAGATAAAAGAATTTCTTTGTATCCGTGATGATAAGAATGATGAAAAGAAGGCATATTATATAAATAATAGTGTGAAAAATGCCTTGAGTAATTATTTGGAAAGTTTAGAATTTTCGAGTGGTGATTATCTTTTTAAGTCAAAAAAGAATGCACAGCCGATCACACGACAGCAGGCGTATCGCATCATAAATCACGCAGCGAAAGAAGTGGGGATCACAGGGAAAATCGGTACACATACTCTTAGAAAAACCTTCGGATATCATGCGTATCGCAAAGGAATCGCGATCTCCATTTTGATGTCGATTTATCATCACCATTCACCTGCAGAAACCTTACGTTATTTAGGAATTGAAAAATCTGAAGAACAACTGATAAAGGTGGATGTTAATCTGTAAAAGGTTTAGGTCGAAGACTGGTGACTCATCTTATTTGATGACAAAAAACCTCCACAAGATTCATCATGCGGAGGTTTGTAAATCGTTATTGTTGATCGTCATACGTCTCGAGTGTCATGTCAACATTCGTTAAATCATGGATGAGATCATCTGTAACATGAACTTGTAGAGTTTCTTTGTTTTTCATGAATTTGAAAATGCCATTATTGAAATCTGTGCCGTGTTCTTTGAAGAAAATCCCTTCAAAATCAACATCTTTTGTATGGATAAAGGTAACCCGGTAGTGGTCTCCCTCTTTCACAAGGTATGCACGGACCCCTTTCTCAAATTGGCCCTCTTCGTCTTTAAGAGAACGAGCAACTGAGATGATATGAAGATCGATAAATGGAATTTCACGTAATAACGAATTTATTACGGATCCCCTTGCAATTTGTTCCCAACGACTTTGGGCTGTTTGACCGAGAATAATTTGTGTAATATGTTTTTCCCTCGCTATGTCAGCAATTACTTTTGTAACAGGTCGTTTTTCATTGTCTCTAATGATAAATTCTTCGGCGTTATGTTGATCGGCTAATTGTTTCCATCTCTCGATATAAAATGATTTTTCTGCATCTAGTTCATCAAATGGTTTTGGATCGATGGTTAAGATATAGAGTGGGCAATCAAGCATGTTTGCAATTTTACAGCCGCGTTGAATGAGGCGTTCTCCGTTTGGTCCATAATAAACGCAGACAAGGATACTTTCATCCATACGCCCTTTCATTTTCTTCATTTTTAAGTTCACCTCGAGTTGATGTGAATGTAACAGGATTTTACATTCCGTTAAACTATGTATGACTATAGCTTATGCTTCATCAACAGTCAATCAAATAGAGAAAGTTCCATAAATGCCTATAAAAGAAAGTGCGATGAACAGCTTATAATGCCTTTTAAACCATATGTTTAAGGCTTCATTATATTCACATTTTTTATAAAAGGAGGGGGATTGATTGAATTGGTTACCCATTATGATATTAATTCCATTTTTATTTGCGCTATTCGTACCACTCATCTATAAACGTTTGGCACCACGAATTCATACGGGTTGGTTTGTATTTTTTGTCCCGCTTACATTATTCATCTATCTGTTACGATTTATCCCCGCTATTTCTAAGGGAGAGACTGTTCATATCACGTTACCTTGGATTCCTTCTGTAGGTATCAATTACAGTACTTATTTGGATGGATTAGGGCTCATTTTTGGCCTTCTCATTACAGGAGTCGGCACGCTTGTTATACTATACTCCATTTATTACATGTCAAAACATCGCGAAGCACTTCATAACTTCTATGTATATTTGCTTTTATTTATGGGGGCGATGCTCGGACTTGTCTTCTCCGATAACATTCTAGTCTTATATGTATTTTGGGAATTGACAAGTATTTCCTCGTTTTTATTAATTGCGTACTGGTCACAACGAAAAAAATCCCGTCAAGGTGCTCTAAAATCGATGCTTATTACTATATTTGGCGGTCTTGCGATGCTTGCAGGGTTTATTATGCTGTCCATGATGACAAATACGTATAGCATTCGTGAAATGTTAACCGCAATTGATGGCATTACTACGAATTTATTATTTCTTCCAGCTATGATTTTAATTTTACTAGGAGCTTTCACAAAATCTGCTCAATTTCCATTTAGTACTTGGTTACCGGATGCGATGGAAGCACCGACACCGATTAGTGCCTATTTGCATTCAGCTACAATGGTGAAAGCTGGCATTTATTTAGTTGCCCGATTTACACCTGTTTTTGGTGGTAGCTCGGAATGGTTTTGGATGGTTTCAGGAGTCGGAACAATTACATTACTATATGGCTCTGTAAATGCGGTAAAACAAACGGATTTGAAAGCTTTATTGGCCTATTCGACGATTAGTCAATTAGGTTTAATCATGAGCTTACTTGGTTTAGGGTCCTCCGCGATGTATTTTGGATATGGCGATGAGTCAACCATGTATGCAGTGGCTGTATTAGCAGCCGTTTTTCACCTACTTAACCACTCTACCTTTAAAGGAAGTCTGTTTATGGTCGTTGGTATTATTGACCATGAAACAGGAACTCGTGACATTCGTAAATTAGGCGGTTTAATGAATCTCATGCCAATTTCTTTCACGATTACAATTATAGGTAGTTTTTCCATGGCAGGTCTGCCTCCGTTTAACGGTTTTTTGAGCAAAGAAATGTTTTTTACAGCCGTATTACAGGCAGCGAATCTGAATGTATTTAATATGGAGACTTTCGGAATGTTATTTCCAGTTATTGCGTGGGTAGCTAGTGTTTTCACGTTTATATATTGTATGATTCTCGTATTTAAGACGTTTACAGGAAAGTATCAACCAAAAAGGTTGGAAAAAGAAGCGCATGAAGCTCCAATTGGGATGTTGATTCCACCTATCATATTAGCTTCTCTTGTTATAGCTATTTTCTTTTTTCCAAATGTAGTTTCAAAATACCTGCTCTTTCCTGCTGTCGACGCAATTTTGCCAGCTTTTGCTCAAAATGAAGGAGTTCATGTGAAAATTAGTGCTTGGCATGGTTGGAATACAGAGTTATTTATGACAATTGGGGTTGTAGTCTTAGGTGTATTCATGTTCCGCCTTTTGAAAAAGTGGATCAGAATCTATGGTGTTATCCCTCAGGCACTGACATTAGATCATCTCTATAATCAGGGTCTTGAGAAAATCGAATCTATTTCATATCGATTGACGAACCGTTATATGACTGACTCTATCCGTGACTATTTAGTCTATATATTCACGTTTATGGTGCTTTTGGTGGGCGGGGCTATTTGGCTGTTAAATGGCATATCCTTTGATTCTTCAAATGATGCGCCGATTAGTATGTATGATGCTGGATTAGTGGCTGGGATCATCATTACTGCATGTACTGTACTTTTTTCAAAATCAAGGATTACTTCCTTGATTGCAGTTGGCTCCCTCGGTTATCTGGTATCCATGCTTTTTGTTATTTTCCGTGCGCCGGATTTAGCTCTTACTCAATTGGTCGTTGAAACAGTGACAACCGCTTTGTTTTTATTATGTTTCTATCATCTACCAGAACTCAGCAAGAATATCGGTCGAATGCGATTCAAAGCGACGAACCTCATTATTTCTATTGGAGTAGGTATGGTTGTAACAATTCTAGCGTTGTCTGCCAATGGAAATCGTCTTTTTGATCCAATATCAAGCTATTTTGAGGACTCGTATGAACTTGCTGGTGCTAGAAACATCGTAAACGCAATCCTGGTTGATTTTCGTGGCTTTGACACAATGTTAGAAATTTCTGTTCTATGTATCGCTGGTCTAGGGGTTTACACTTTAATAAAGCTTCGATTAACAGGGAGGGATAAGGAATGAAGAAGCCGAATGATGTTATCTTACATTCTGTTACAAAAGTGGCTGTCGTGATTATCCTGACATTCTCTATTGATCTTTTCTTTGCCGGTCATCATGACCCTGGCGGAGGATTTATAGGAGGTCTTGGTTTTGCTTCGGCCCTAACCCTACTATTTCTTTCATTTAATATTGAATGGGTTCGTGAAAACATTCCTATCGATTTTAAGGTGGTTACAGCAAGTGGAGTCTTAATTGCTGTACTTACTGGTTTAGGCAGTTTGATTTTTGATGCCCCGTTTCTAAGTCAAACTTTCGATTATTTCAATCTGCCTATTTTCGGGAAGACTGAACTCGCCACCGCCGTTATTTTTGATTTTGGAGTCGCGTTAGCTGTCATCGGAACGGCTGTCACGATTATCCTGAGTATTGCGGAGGATCGATAAGATGGAAACATTAATGTCTATCCTCGTTGGACTATTATTTTCAATAGGTACGTATTTAATTTTGTCAAAAACTTTGTTAAGGATCGTATTAGGAGCATCTATTATCAGTCATGGGGTCAATCTACTCATTCTTACGATGGGCGGACTAAAGAAAGGGGGACTCCCGCTATTAGGTGAGAATAACCTTTCTTATACAGATGCTTTACCCCAAGCGTTAATACTAACAGCAATCGTCATTAATTTTGCAGTGACTGCGCTGTTTTTAGTGATATGTTATCGCACATATCAAGTTGTGGGTATCGATGATTCGGAGCAATTGAGAGGTAATGAAGATGAATAATGTTGTACTACTGCCAATTATTATCCCGTTAATTGCTGGGATGATTATGATTATCTTACGGAAAAATATCCGGTTTCAACGGGCTTTTAGTATCTTTGCCATATTAGCAACCGGAGCGGTATCTGTTTTTCTGATGACGCAAATTAGAACGAAGGGGATTCAAACCCTTCAGTTAGGTGGATGGCAGGCGCCTTTTGGGATAAGCATGGTGGCAGATATGTTTTCCGCCTTGCTTCTTCTCACAACAAGTGTCGTCTCATTCTGCTGTTTATTATTTGCTTTCCGTTCCATTGGGAAAGAACGAGAAGCGTCATATTTTTACCCGATGTTTTTATTTCTCATTACTGGCGTTAATGGATCCTTTTTGACTGGCGATCTATTTAACTTATACGTTTGTTTTGAGGTTATGTTGATTTCGTCTTATGTTCTAATTTCCTTAGGGGGAACGAAGAAACAGTTACGGGAGTCGGTTAAATATGTCCTGACAAATATCGTTTCTTCCTTTCTTTTTCTCGTGGCAATTGCGTATTTATATGCGATGACAGGGACTTTGAACCTTGCTCATTTGTCTGTTCGAATTGCAGAGGTAGGGCAAGATGGGCTTATGACAACCGTTGCTATTTTATTTTTAATAGTATTTAGCATGAAAGCTGCCCTTTTTCTATTCTTTTGGCTGCCGAGCTCTTATAGTGCGCCGCCAACTGCCATCGCTGCTCTTTTTGCAGGGTTATTAACAAAAGTAGGGATATATGCCTTATTTCGTATGTTCACGCTTGTCTTTTATCATGAGCCGCAAATCACTCATTTAATTATTGGTGTTTTGGGTGGATTAACGATGCTGTTAGGAGCCATCGGAGCCATTGCTTATGGGGATATTAAAAAAATCCTTACGTACAACGTCATGGTTGGGGTAGGTTTTATTATGGCAGGTTTGGCATCTTTTACGCAAGTAGCAATGACCGGCTCCATTTACTATTTGATTCATGACATGATTATTAAAGCCCTCATCTTCCTTATTGGCGGAACAATGATTCATCTTACAGGAACGAGTAAGCTCAAAGAAATCAGTGGACTTATCGGCACACATCCATATTTAGGATGGATGTTCTTTATCGCCGCACTATCACTTTCTGGGATTCCACCATTGAGTGGTTTTCTTGGCAAAGTTTTTATTACGCAAGGGACGTTTGAAACAGGATACTATTGGCTTGGTGCAATTGGTCTCATCACGAGTTTAATGGTTTTGTTTTCTATCATGAAAATCTTTATGAACGGCTTTTGGGGTGAAACGTACTTAAGTGAAGATATGGAAAAAGGGACAACTAAAGGCTTGATGTTCCCTATTGGTTTTCTAACGGTTGCAACCATTGTTCTAGGAGTAGGGGCAGAGGGTATTATTGAATACGTAAATCTTGCAACTGAAAGTTTGATGAATCCGAAATATTATATTGAAGCGGTATTTCAGGGGAATATAATGCCTTAAGAAAAGTCCGTTATTGCTTAGGAAAAGGGTTCGAAAACAAGATATATCGAAAGAATTTTTTTAAACGCTAGCTCTGAAGTTGAACAGGCGTTTAAAACGATTGAAAGGGGTGAATGAATTTGCCTTTCCAAGTATTAATCAATCTATTTATTGCTCTATTATGGATGTTTCTTCAAGATGAATGGAGCGTGTTAACTTTTTTTAGCGGTTATTTAGTTGGGGTGCTTGTCCTGTTTCTTATGCGTCGTTTTTTTCCTCACTCTTTTTATTTGATTACTTTTCTTTCTATTTTGAAATTATTTCTCGTCTTCATTCGAGAATTGATCTCATCAAGTGTGCTTGTGATTCGACAAGTGATACGACCAAGGATCAATATTACCCCGGGAATTTTCACTTTGAAAACGGATTTAGAAGGGGATTTGGAAGTAACTCTACTCGCTTTACTCCTGACTTTAACCCCAGGTTCTGTTGTAGTTGAAATTTCTTCAGACTCAAAGGTATTTTACATTCATGCGATGGACATTCCAGAATCCAGTGATGCTGTTATTAAGTCGAGTAAAATATTTGAGAAGGCCATTAAGGATGTGACTCGTAAATGTTCAAATTAATCTTGATGATTTCTTTATTTTTCTTGACCCTTTCTATGATGGCTGCACTTTATCGGGTAATAAAGGGGCCTTCCATGCCTGACCGGGTTCAGGCATTAGATACAATAAGCATTAGCTTAATTGGAGGAGTGGCCATCTGTTCTGTTTTATTTCATACTCATGCTTTGCTAGAAATAATCTTGATACTTGGTATTCTTTCGTTTGTGGGTACCATTGCTTTTGCAAGATTTATGGAAAGAGGTGTTGTCATTGAGCGCAAACATATCAAGTGAAGTAATTGCGGCTTTCCTAATATTGGTCGGTACGATATTCAGTTTTCTTAGTGCAATCGGCTTAATACGATTACCTGATGTGTATACTCGTTCACATGCAGCATCCAAAAGTTCAACTCTAGGTGTCCTTTGTACGCTACTCGGGGCATTACTTTATTTCTGGATAACAGATGGATATTTCAGTATCCGATTAATATTGGGTATATTCTTTGTGTTCTTAACTGCTCCAGTTGCGGCTCATCTTATTTGCCGAGCTGCTTACCGCTCAAATATAGAGTTGGCTAAAGAAAGTGTTCAAGATGATCTTAAAGAAGTGTTTAAAAGAGATTAATGCTTTAGAAAAGAGACAGTGCTACGTTCACTAAACAAATTAATAAATTTGGGATTGTTCCTTATGTTGTGTCTTTGCGATATGTATTATAGGGTTTTCATTTGAAGTAGAAATCAAATAAGGATAATGTTTCACGGAGGTATATGGATGGCAGAAATCAAGTATGAAATCAAAGAAAGTATCGGATCGATTTCACAGTCCCCTAAAGGGTGGAACAAAGAACTAAACGTAATCAGTTGGAACGGAAAAGAACCAAAGTTTGATCTAAGAGATTGGGCACCTGAACATGAAAAAATGGGGAAGGGGCTCACTTTAACGTTGGATGAGGTAAAGTCGTTGAGAGATTTACTGAATAGTCTGAAGTTGTAGATGACAATTGTAGTGCCTGTTACGACTAATAATTTGTCAAATAATGTTAAATAGATTGAGTCGTAACAGGTATTGCTATTTATGAAATGAAGGAGTGTTATGTTCCTTCTTTTATGATTTTTTCCGCATTAACAAGCAGTAAATCCCCGAAGAAAACCCTCACTGATTGAATTTTCCCTTTATCCACATAGATGTTGCTTATTGGCTAATAATAACCGATAGAACAGAAATTGAGGATGTGAATGCAGATGGACTTTTTCCAGAGCCAGGAATCACTTACCGTAATACAGTGGATCTTAAGGGCTATTGTCTCTTTCTTCTTTTTACTCTTTGTTGCAAAATTGATGGGGCAACGATCCATTTCTCAGTTACGTTTACTTGATTTTGTTATGGCATTAATAATTGGCAATATTATTGCTCACCCTTTGTCTGATCCAGTACTAGATTTGAAAGGGTCATTGACTACGATTACCGTATTAGTCTTTTTGTATTTAATTGGTGTTTTTTCCAGCCTTAAATGGAGTAAGTTTCGGAAAATTGTTGAAAGCCCCCCAATTCCTCTTATTAAAGATGGACAAATTATGTATAAAGGTTTGTCTAAGGCTAGGATATCTCTCGACGTACTATTATCTGAACTAAGGAAGGAGAAGATAGTAGCTCCTGAAAAAGTTTCGCTGGCATTATGGGAACCAAATGGTACCATTTCTTTGTTTATAAATCCCCAATATCAAGCCGTCACCCCATCCGATTTACAATTAGTAACAACAGCCTTTCACTATCCAAATACGATCATTAAAGAAGGGAAGATAGTTCTCAAAGAATTAAATCGAATCGGTAAAGATGAGTTGTGGCTGACCAATAAAATTAAGAATACATACAATCTGGACGTAAAAGAAATCTTACTAGCAACAATGGACGAAGAGGATAACATCAAGGTCTTTTTATATAATTCTTAATTTGGAAAAATAGAGTAGGGAGTGTCCTAATTGGGCACTCCCTACTCTATTTTACTCGTCTTACTATCTGGATCCGTAATATCTTGTGAATCTTCTGGATCATTTTCATTTTCATCTTTAAACAAATTATCATTTTTATCCACGCCTGGGGCTGTGCCGTTATCCTGATCATTTAAATCATTTGCATCATTCACATCTTCATCTACTGGAGCTGGATTCTTCACATTATTTTCTGGTGGAGGCGGCTCCTGATTATTGTTACATCCCGCCATCAATATATTTAATAAAGATACCCCGGCTAACTTATTCTCTACTATAGTTCCTAAATCGAAAGGAAAATATTCATCAATAGGGAGAGGTAAGAATTTTGTGTAAAAACAAGGCTGATTCTCTAATATTGGAAAGAAATTAGCTTGTAACTTGATTTTTATCACAAACTTTTATTGCCTTTTGTAAGGAAATAATCTCCTTATGTATTTTGTAATACCCTTTAATATCAGGAACATCCTTTGTTTTATACGGGCGATGATGTTCTGCGGTTTGTGCTAAGGTTTCTAAAATATAAAGAAATTGGGCAAGTTTTTCATCAGAAAGAAGTGGCCGATCCAAGTCTTTCACGGAGGAATCAAGTAAATATCCTAACTGATCGATGGAAAATATTACAGGCCAGAGAAACTCCAAAGCTTTTTTATTACTTGGACGCTCACCTAAAGCTGTCGTATATACCATTCTTAAATTGGTTAGATTGGTATGCATTTTAATATGTACTCTGCTTTTTTCAAAATGAAAGTCTTTTCCTTGTTCTGAAAACAACATGAGTAAAAACTGTGCTTGGCTTCTAATCGTTTTTGCTAGTAAATGAGGGAGCAGACCGGAAGCGGATGTTCGTCCAATAATTAGTACACCTAGAAGACCGATCAGACAACCAATTATTATATCGATAATACGTGTTGTAGCGAAAAAAGGCATATTATGCATCTGAGTCGTGCTTTCTGCCATCACTAAAGCATTTGGTGTGATAAACATAGTAGCAAGGGTGTAATTACGTACAATAAATAACTCGGTAAGAAATGTTAAAAGCAGGATGATCATGCTGATAAAAAATCCTTCCGGTTGCATGGATAGAATTAGACTCGCTATCACAACGCCAACAATGGTCCCTACTGACCTTTGAATGGCACGGAGGAAGGTACTCATGATGGTCGATCCTAGCAAGACTGCAGCACAGGAAAGTGGAACCCAATAGGATCGATTAAACTCGAATGCATAAGCAATCAATGCTGCAATCATAAGAATAATACCGTACTTTACAGCTCTTAGAAAGACAATCGAATTTTTATCAAAAGCACCTAAAAAAAGGGTCTTTACAGACAGCCTTGTTATTTGTATTTCCCGATTAATCTTCGACATCGGTTCGTTCATGATGGCGTCCGCATCATAAATGCTTGTAAATAAATGGTCCACGTCTTCATCATCCTGATCTGGTTGAAGAATTCTAGTAGGGCTGGCTTTCTTTTTAGGTTCAATAAAACCTGATAGAGCCCTAACTGATTCTCCTAATTCTGCCGGGAGTTTTTTATTTTTTTCTACTGAGCGGTCAAGAACTTCTAAATAAATGATACTAGCATGTTCATTTAATAAGTACAGACGTTTATAGAAATCTGAGCTTTGCCAAGGGATATACCCTGCAATAAGTGTGTTGTTTGCTTCTTTCATAGCTACAACTGTTTTTTCTCTAGCTTCATTAAATGTTTCTGTACCTACCGAATCGAGGAGAGAAGCCAATTCTCGATATACACGTTTTACAGCTATTGTTTCGGGTCCATGCGGATTGAAGAACCAGCCGACCATAGCAATCAGCCACGATAAGGTCCCGCCAAGAAAAATAAGACCCGCACGAAATGGAGCAAGTGTTGGATCTACCGGCATTCCTGTCGTCATGGCAAAACCTAAAACTAAAAATACTGCGGCAGGTCCTGGAATTTTTAAGGTTCCAAAAATAAAAGTTGCAATCGCTCCAATACCTCCAATCATTACTGCTGATAGAATCGGGTAAGGGGCGACAAGTGTTCCTAATCCAACGGCAAAAGTAAGGCTAAGCAGTACAGAAAATAGTTTTTTCGCTCTTTGTGCATACGGCTCATTAAAAACATAAAGGTATGTGAAGCCGCCGATCCCAGCCAACAATCCGTATTGAAAGTTCCCCAGTATCAAGCCAATCAAGCTAGGTAAGGCTGCACATAGTCCAGCACAAAATGCTTTTGTCCATGGAAGTGGATTTTTTTTAATCTCAAATGCTTGTTGGATTATCGTAACGAGCGAATTTGATTTAGGAGAAGGAGTTATATTTTCATTTTTGGTCATGATGAAGCCTCCTTATCTTCGTTGGAAGTTATGTTTAATCTTCCCTTGTTTGTACACTTCCTATGTGTATATAAATAAATCTTTCTGACTTAAAAGTAAGGAAAGTTATAACGAATATAGAAGAGTATAAAGTAGTGTAGGTTTATTTTTTTGCCAATGTGTTAAATTTTTTGCATATTAGAAAGGGAAGTTTTTTTAGTATGATTCTTCCTCATGATTTTGGCTGACTTAAATGAATATACGAAAAAGGGGGAAGAAACATGCATTTCTTACATAAGAAGCTCGTCTTAACTGTAAATGTATTTCACATGGAAATCTTAATAGATAAGCTATTGTCGGACATTTGCCATTACGAGGATATAACGGTTGGTATTCCTATTTGTCAATTAAGGTGTTAGTGTGTAAGATGAGCTTTTCCATCCTTCCGGATTTCTAAAAATCCCAAGATCAGAGTTACCAGAAAATGAAGTATTTAAAAGAACTTAGGTGAACTTCAAGAATTACTCTTTATTTTTCGAATTTTTGATATTATGGGGTTAGGTTAATTATTTTTATATCAGGTGATGGGCGTGAGGAATATCTTTAAAAAACGGATAGTAAAATTTATATTCTTTTCTTTCGGCAGTATACGTACGAAGATGGTGCTGTTTTTTTTGATTGTTGCTCTATTTCCATTGCTTATATTTGGATTTCTATCATATGGGAAGTCTTCTGAGATTGTAAATAAACAATTTAATGAGTATGAGCAATTTGCGGTATCTCAGCTTGATGAACAAATCGAAAATACATTTGAGCAAATGTATGTCGTTTCGAAGGATATCAATCAGTATTTATCAGACCCAACTTTAGTTATATTAAAGGAGGAAATCCCTCGTAGTTATACTGAATTTATTGAAATTGAAAACTTTGAAAGATATTTAGAGGCACATAAAACGTATAACACTAAAGGAATCTATTTAATTACCAATACAGGTTACTATTATGGGAATAGTCGCCTAGATATTCACAAGCTCTTTCAAAAATCTTTCTGGAAAGAAATTAATAGTCTTAAAGAAGGAGATTTGTGGATAGGATTTTATAATTCTGACCATTATTATACGGGTGAAAAAAACGAAAAAATAATGGGTCTTGTTGTACCTATTGAAAGTCAGTTTGGTGTATTAAAGGGGAGTAAGCTATTAATAGAAATAAATGCTGAGGAGCTGTTCTCTTATATTGGATTTCTTGAAAATAAGCTGCATTCTTCTATCACTTTGAAAAATGGTAAGCATCAGATAGTCTATAAAACGAAAAACGCACCAAAAGAATTGAAAACAGATATAGTCTGGAATAATCATTTTGATGCCTATGGATGGGATATCCATGTTCGCATTCCTCAAGAATATTATTATCAATCATCTAATGTTATTTATCGCTATACCATATTGGCTATTTTATTTTCAATTATTCTTGTTTATTTTCTGGCTGTCGTATTTTCCGTTCCACTAACAAAGAGGATTAAAAGTCTAAAATCCTCGATGAAGCGGGTCAGTGAAGGAAACTTAGATACGCAGATAGCAGTTACCTCCAATGATGAATTAGGGGTTTTATCCCAAAGCTTTAATGATATGGTTAATCAAATTAAGGAGTTAGTCGAGCAAATTAGCACGACTGAACGATTAAAAAGGCAGGCAGAATTAAGAGCTTTCCATTATCAAATAAACCCCCATTTATTATTTAACACTTTAAACTCTATCCAATGGAAGGCAAGGCTGCTAGGAGCAAAGGAAGTACAAGAGATGATCTATCATTTGACTGAGGTGCTTCATGAAAATTTAAATTTTTCCGACGAGTTAATTCCAATAAAACAGGAGCTTCAGACAATCAAGCATTATTTAAAGGTTCAAGAAATACGTTTTGGACAAACATTTGAATATATCGAGGATATCCGTTCGGAATGTCTCGACTATTTAATCCCAAGGATGACACTTCAGCCGTTATTTGAAAATATCTTTTTCCATGCATTTGAAGATGGTCGGGGGAGAATTGAACTTGTGGCTATTGCTAAACCTGAACATCTCGAAATTATCTTAACTGATAATGGAAAAGGAATGAATCAGGAGACTATTGAAAAGCTTCTTATCCCAAAACACCAAAATGATAAAGGGAGAGGAATCGGTGTTATTAATGTTGATCAACGCGTAAAGCTTCACTTCGGAATGGAGTATGGCCTATCAATCGAATCAGTCATTGGTGTAAAAACAATTTTTATTATAAAACTGCCGAAAAGGAGATACGTCGATGATAAAGGTATTAATTGCGGATGATGAACTCATTGTTAGAAAAGGATTAATCGCAACGGTCGAATGGGCAAAGTTTGGTATGGAGGTTATTGCTGATGCTCCTAATGGACAAAAGGCTTGGGAGCTGTTTCAGGAATATTCTCCTGAAGTAGTGATCACGGATATAGTTATGCCTGAAATGAATGGTATTGAGTTTGCCAGAAACATCAAACAAATTTCCCCAGCAACCAAAATATTGTTGTTAAGCTGCCATCGAGACTTCACATTTGCACAAGAGGGAATGAATATTGGGGCTTCGGGATATATTTTGAAAACAGCATTTCAAGACAAGGATTTTGAAGAATATCTTGGACGCTTTGAAAATGAAATTAATCAAACAAATATCCAAACTCCTCTTAATTCTGCTAATATAGACAAGGATTTTTATGAATGGTTATGTGGCTTTGATAATTCTTTTCCGAAGCTATTAGGGGAGCTGTTTTTTAAAGATTGGCAGTGGATGCAGAAATCTTTTTATATTTATTTAGTAAACGGGCTTAATAATAATGAACTTTTTCATAAGAAATGGTCTTCTGATGAAAAACAATTTGCGAAAATATACTGTGGGCAGGACCAATCATTTATTTTTATTCCAGAAAAAGCACAAGAAGATTTTGAGCATCTTCTAGTTGAGGCTAGGGCCATTGATCCTGCAATTCGCTGGAAGATGAATGGCTTAAATCAAGGTATGGATGAGTGGATGGAAGGGGTTGCTAATCTATACCATAAATTCAAATTTGAAAAACAATTTGAGCTTTCAATGGATGATTGGCCATTCCCCATTCAAAAGGCTGTTCAAATCATCATCCAACAATTAGATGAACCTCTTACTTCAAGCTATGTAGCAAATGAAGTTGGCTTAAGCCGGAGTCACTTTAGCACCATGTTTAAAAAGACTGTGGGAGAAAGCTTTATCACCTTTATCGAAAAGCTTAAAGTTCAGTCTGCATGTAATCTACTTGAGAATACTTCGCTTCCTTTACAAGAAATCGGCGAAAAAATAGGCATTCAGGATGGGAAGTATTTCAGCAAATGGTTTAAAAAGTGTATTGGAAGTTCCCCGTCAGAATATAGACAGAACAAAAAGAAGAATGTAAGCTAACAAATTTCCCTGTCACTTATAATTTTATGAAAGTTCAAACAATATTACAAAAAGAATAAGATAATTTTAAGTTCATGACCGCTTTCATTCAAGTTACAATGAAAGCGGTTACTATTAGTTGTGAAGAAAAAAGAGGAGCGAACGATGAAGAAGTTTTGGATAACAATTTTAGTAATCATGCTAGTTTTCGTAACTGCTGCCTGTTCCAATAATAAATCTAGTAAGAGCGAACCTAATCAAATTAGGAAGGAACAAAAACATAAAATCGTCCTTCGTTTTGCGACTTGGGATACAGGAGAGTCTTTAAAAATTCAAAAAAAAATTGCTAAAAAATTTGAAGAAAAGAATCCATATATAAAGGTCCAAGTCGAAGAATATGGTGATGAATTTGATCAAAAGCTATCTGCTTCATTTGGGGCAAAAAATCCTCCAGATGTCATGTATATGTGGAATTTTCCCGCCTATTTTCAGAATCTTGAACCACTAGATAATTTTATTAACAGAGATCCCTTTATAGACATGAATGATTATTATCAAGGTCTATTGAATCACTCGACGATGTACAGGAAACTGTATGGCATCCCGGCAGGTTTCACAACAAGGGTGGTCTATTATAACAAAGATATATTTGATGCAGCAAACCTCCCCTATCCAAAGGATGGATGGACATGGGATGACTTTAAAGGGATAGCAAAGAAATTAACGGACCCCGCTAAGGAGCAGTATGGATTTGGGGTAAGACAAGAACCAGATACTTACGATCTTCAAGGGATTGTTTGGAGTAATGGCTCAAGCTTTATAAGTGATGATGGAAGTGAAATCGCTGGATATATGAATAGTCCAGAAACCATTGAATCGATAAGAATGCTTACAGATATGATCCAGGATACAAGTGCTGTTCTAGTAGATGGTAAAAATCAACAAAGCGGTGAGGAGAATTTTATAGCAGGTAAGATTGCGATGTGGGAAAGTGGATTTTGGCCATTAGAAGAATTTAAAGAAGCCAATATAAACTTTGGAACAGTTGAAATGCCTGCATTTAACGGAAAACCAGTGAAAGGTGTTATTTCTTCTTCTGCGGTTTCGATCGCAAGGGATTCAAAGAATAAAGATTTAGCTTGGGAATTTGTGAAATATTACAATTCACCAGAAGTAGTAAAAATGAGGAAGGCTGATTTACCTGTCCGTATTAGTTTAGTAAAAGAAATGAAAACAGAACAAGACCCATTAATAGAGCCTTTCTACAAAATGCTTGAAAGATCGAATGGTACCCCAGCTTTTCTACTTACTAAGAATTGGGATGCAATCAATCGGAATTTATCTGCAGCAATAAATGCCACTTTGCTCGAACAAGATGCAGAAACATTATTGAATAATGCTGTGAAGGATTCTGAGAAATATCTGGGGCAGTAAATAAGGGATTTGCGATTATTAAAAAATAGCTTAACTAAATGATTTCAGGAGGGGTTAGGATGTTAACACAAGATTATTTCGGTTTAGAGGATAAGGTGTGTGTTGTTACAGGGGGAGCTTCAGGGATAGGTTTAGCTACGGCAACACTTTTAGCAGAAGTTGGTGCAAAGGTCATTATGCTTGATATTAATGAAGAAAATGGTCAGAAGGCTGTAGCTGAGCTGCAAAAGAAAGATTATCAGGCTGAGTTTTTAAAATGTGATGTTACAAAGGGGAACGACTGTATCGCCGTGAGAGACTATATCGAAAAAAATTACGAGACGATCGATGTTCTTTTTAACAATGCTGGTGTGATTAGAAGAAAAACAGTTGTTGATTTAGAAGAATCTGATTGGGATTTAGTGATTGATGTTTCTTTAAAAGGGGTTTATCTCCTTTCAAAATATTTAATTCCTCTTATGGCGGAGAGTGGTGGAGGAAGTATTATTAATACCGGGTCTGGATGGGGACTTAAAGGTGGAGATCAAGCAGTCGCTTATTGCGCAGCGAAAGCTGGAGTTGTGAATTTAACGAAGGCAATGGCAATCGATCATGGACCGCAAAATATTCGTGTAAATTGTATTTGTCCTGGTGATACCGACACACCGTTATTAAGGGATGAAGCAAAGCAATTGAAACAGCAAGAGGATGCATTTTTAGTATCTTCTGCAAAAGGACGACCTTTAGAAAGACTTGGAACGCCGAATGATATTGCAAAAGGAGTTTTATTCCTAGCAAGTGACTTATCAGCATGGGTAACAGGTACAGACTTAATTGTAGATGGCGGAGGTTTAGCTTAATTTTTTTAACTTTGGCTCTTTTCGTAAAGGTTGTTGTTTTTAGCAAGAAACCAATTCGAACAGATGTTGATCTTCGTTACAGGTGCGAGACTCCTGCGGGAAAAGCGTGTTGAGGGAGACCCCGCAAGTGCAAAGCACTGAGGAGGCTTCTGAGACCGCCTCTACAACGGAAATCAACCCGGGTTATTAGTGTAAAAATGATTGAAAAGCAACAAAGTATGTGAAAACAGCCTTAACTTTAAATAAAATTCATTTCATATGACTACAAGGAGGTCATTTTCATGTCACAAAAGGTACACCCTTACATACCAAATATGGTACCAGAAGTACAAGCTGAGATGTTAAAGGTAATTGGTGCTGAATCGATTATGGAGCTATACTCATGTATTCCTGAGGAGCTGCAACTTAAAGAAAACCTAGAGTTGCCGCCTGCATTAACAGAGTATGAGCTTAGACGTCATATTGAAGGAATTCTTAATAAGAACACAAGTACAAAGGAATATGTAAACTTCCTAGGTGCTGGCTGCTGGCAGCATTTTATTCCAGCGGTGTGTGATGAAATAAATCAGCGTTCTGAATTTTTAACGGCGTATGCAGGTGAACCGTATGAGGATCACGGACGGTTCCAGGCGCTATTTGAGTATCAAAGTTTACTAGCTGAATTAGTAGATATGGATGTTGTCAATGTTCCAACCTTTGACTGGGGGCAGGCGGCGGCAACATCAATTCGAATGGCAGCCCGTATTACCGGAAGAAAGAAAGTCTTATTAGCTAAAACGGTTGCACCAGAACGAAGCAAAATTATCATTAACTATGGTGCTCCAACATTAGAATTTGAATATGTGCAATTTGATATGAAATCAGGAGCAATGGACTTAGAGGATTTAAAAACAAAACTAACAGAAGATGTGGCAGCCCTTTATTTTGAAAATCCATCGTACCTTGGGTTTATTGAGGCGCAAGGACAAGAGATTTCCAAACTATTAAAGGAAAATGAATCGTTAATGGTTGTAGGGGTTGATCCAATTTCTCTTGGTGTACTGGCACCGCCGAGTCATTATGGTGCAGATATTGTCTGTGGAGATCTGCAGCCGCTTGGCATGCATATGAATTACAGCGGTGGACAGGCAGGCTTCATTGCTACGCATAATGAGTTGAAATTTGTCAATGAATACCCATCTCGTTTGTTTGGTATCGTCCCAACTGTAAAAGAAGGAGAATACGGATTTGGCGATGTGGCTTATGAACGAACTTCATTTGCACAGCGAGAAAAAGGAAAAGAGTCTGTTGGAACGCAGACAGCATTATGGGGAATTACTGCCGGAGTCTATTTAGCATTACTTGGTCCAGATGGTATGCAGGAGGTCGGCCAAACGATTATGCAAAATAGCCAGTATGCTGTTCAACAATTAAATCAAATTGCCAATGTAAGTGGATCCCATTTTGAGTCACCGTTTTTTAAAGAATTTATCGTCGATTTTAATCAGACAGGGTATACCGTCGAACAAATAAATCACAGATTGCTAGATAAGAAGATTTTTGGCGGGAAGGACCTTTCACTAGAGTTTCCTGAGTTTGGTCAAACGGCATTGTTTTGTGTAACAGAGGTTCATACGAAAGAGGACATTGACGGTTTAGTTCAAGCGCTTAAGGATATTCTAGCGAAATAATCAAAAGAAGAGAGGAGCAATCAGATATGCAAAGGATTCAACGTAAAAGCAAAACAAGGGATTTTCATCAAGCCAAATGGAATGAACCCATTATTTTTGAACTTCATCAGCCTGGAGAAAAGGGAGTCGAATTGCCGCCAGTAAACGAAAACGTTGCATTATCCGTTGGAGATGGAACATCGGCCATTCCAGCATCCATGCAGAGAAAGAATAAGCCAAATCTTCCGGAAATCGGACAGGCGCGTGTATTACGACATTATCTCAGACTTTCTCAAGAAACTCTTGGCTCGGATTTTAATGTTGAAATCGGACAAGGTACTTGTACGATGAAATACATTCCAAAAATCAATGAATTGTTAGTACGTGACCCTAAAATGATGGAGCTTCATCCATTACAGAATGAAGAAACTGTTCAAGGGATGCTTGAGATTTTTTACAAGCTTGATTTATGCATGAGAGAAATTTCGGGAATGGATTGTTTCTCCTTCCAGCCAAGTAGCGGGACACAAGCACTTTTTGCGATGGCATCGATTGTAAGGAAATACCATGAACAAAACGGCGAAGGCGATAAGCGGGATGAAATCATCACGACGATCTTCTCCCACCCATCTCAAGCGGCAACGGCAGCCGTTAAGGGTTATAAAATTATTACTTTGCATCCGGATGAAAATGGCTTCCCTGATATTGAAAAGTTAAAAGCAGCCGTGTCGGAAAGAACCGCTGGTTTTGTAGTCGCAAACCCAGAAGATACTGGTATTTTCAATCCGAAGATTAAGGAATTTACAGATGTTATTCATCAGGCTGGCGGTCTTTGTTTTTACGACCAAGCGAATGCGAACGGACTCTTAGGGATTACAAGAGCAAAAGAAGCAGGCTTTGATATGTGTTTCTTTAATCTCCACAAAACATTTGCTGCGCCCCATATGTGTGGTGGACCAGCAACAGGTGCACTTGGGGTAACAGCAGAATTGAAGGAGTACTTACCAGCACCTACTGTCGAATATCATGATGGGAAATATTCACTCAACAACGATTTAGCGCATTCTATTGGTAAGGTTCGCTCTTTCCATGGTGTAGCTCAAACGGTATTACGTGCCTATGCTTGGATTCGCGCACTTGGGGCTGAAGGTCTTAAAGAAGTGGCGAAAATTGCCGTATTAAACAATAACTATATGTATCATAAGGTTTTAGCGATTCGCGGGGCTAGTGCACCATATGTCAAGGGCCATCGACTAGAGCAGGTTCGTTATAGCTGGGAGCAGTTGACGCAGGAAACAGGGGTCACGACAGAGGATGTTACGTTAAGGATGACGGATTTTGGTCTTCACTACTGGACTAGCCACCACCCATATATCGTGAAACAACCGTTCACCCTTGAGCCGACTGAATCATATTCGAAAGAAGATTTAGATGAATATATTCATGCGCTAGAACAAATTTCTAAAGAAGCCTATGAAAATCCAGAAATCGTCAAAACTGCCCCGCATAATAGTACAATCCATAAAATGGACGAGCAAGATTATTTAGATAATCCAGATAAATGGTGTATCACTTGGCGAACTTATTTGAAAAATACGAAAGCCTATGATCTGGTTAACTAATCTAAACAGTTAATACGACATTTAAATAGGGGGCAAAAACATGAAAAAGTACATGTCGATTATGCTAGTTATGCTTCTATTATTGCTGTCAGCTTGCTCCAATAAAACAGCGGGGGATGAAGGGAAAACGGGAAATTCTAAACATCCGTCTGGATCCATTACTGTATGGGGGTGGGATGTTGCGGCTTCAACTATGAAAGAAGCAGTGGAGAAGTTTCAGAAACAATATCCAGATGTAGAGGTAAAGGTAGAGGATTTTAATAGCGCTGACCTATATGATAAATTAACGGTTGGTCTAGCAGCAAGAGGCTCAGGGCTTCCAGATGTTGTATTAATGGAAGATGAAAGAATCCCAGGATATTTACATCAGTTTCCACAAGGATTTTTAAATTTGAACAAGCTTGGTTATGGAAAATACAAGGATTCGTTCAATTTAGCTAAGGTAGCAGCTGTACAGAATGAGGATGGAGATTTCATGGCGGCTCCATGGGATATTGGGCCTGCTGGAGTGTTCTACCGCGTTGATTACTTTGAAAAAGCAAATGTTGATCCAAATTCCATCCAATCATGGGATGATTATATTGAAGCAGGGAAGAAGATTAAAAAAGCCACTGGTGCACAGCTATTACCAATCGATATTCCAAATTATGATGGTGTCTTCCAAATGATGATGCAGTCGCAAGGACTTTCTTATTTTGATAAAGATGACAAAATTGCACTAGAATCTAAGGAAGCTATTCGTGCTATGGAAGTAATCAAAAAGCTTCATGATGAGGATTTAGTTTTAAACAATAAAGGTTGGGATGGAATTGTAACGGCTACAGTAAATGGTAGTGTTGCCACCGTTCCTTATGGTGTATGGTACGCAGGTACCATTATGGACCAAGCACCTGATTTGAAAGGGAAATGGGATGCTTTTTATCTTCCAAGCTTTGATGGGGGCACAAGATATGCAAACGTAGGAGGTTCATCCGTGTTGATTCCTTCATCAAGCAAAAATCAGTCAGCTGCCTATGCCTTTGTTGAATTCTTTACAACTGATACAGAATCTCAGCTATTAGGTTTTGAAAAATATGGACTTTTTCCATCTTTGAAGGAAACCTATAGTGCTCCACAATTTACTGAAAACAACGAGTACTTTAACAATAGTCCGATTTTCAAAAAATTTGCAGATATTGTCGATCAAGTACCACAAATTAACGTAAACGAAAACTTTGCAAAAGCTAGCAGTCTTATAAGTAATGCTCAAGCAGCCATTTTACTTGAAAATAAAGCGGTTGATACTAGATTAAATGAAGCTAAAAAACAATTAGAAAATGAACGAAAGAAATAGTTTTGTAGAGAGCTAGAGAGAGTGTTCCAACTCCACTCAGCTCTCACATTCTAAAATTCCTTGAAGTTAGGAAGGTGGCTCGGTTGGAGCAAACAGAAAAGGTTGTAGATGCTAATACAAGCTTTCGAGTCAAAACAAGAAGGAGTTTATTAACACCTAAAAATGTTCCATATTTCTTTATCGGACCAGCGTTTCTACTAATTATGATTTTTACCGTTTATCCAGTAATCTCATCGTTTATCTTAAGCTTTCAAGAGGTACGTGGTGTGGAGAAATCATTTGTAGGACTTGCTAATTATACACGATTATTCCAAGATCCTATATTCTATAAATCTCTTTTAAATACCTTTCAAATATTAATTGTCCAGGTTCCTATCATGCTCTTCCTCTCTTTACTAATTGCTGTGGGACTGCATTCTTCCATGTTAAAAGGGAAAGCATTTTTCCGAATTTCTTACTTTATGCCTGCTATCACAGCGCTTGTTGCTGCTTCCATTGTTTTTATGATTCTATTAGATGAGAATTTTGGACTCGTCAACTATTTCTTATCCTTGTTCGGTGTTGATTCAATTCCTTGGTTAACAACTCCATTTTGGGCGAAGGTTTCCGTGATCCTTGTGATGACATGGAGATGGGCAGGATATAATATGGTCATATTTTTGGCAGGATTACAAAATATCCCATCTGACCTTTATGAAGCAGCAAGTATCGATGGAGCAAGTAAAGTAAAGCAATTTTTCATGATTACAATTCCACAATTAAAGCCAGTATTTATTTTCACGGTTGTCATGTCAACAATCGGTACTCTTCAACTGTTTGATGAGCCGTTCATTTTGACTGGGGGCGGTCCAAATAATGCTACGATGACAATCACGGTTTATTTATATCAAGCAGGATTTAAATTTTTTGACTTTGGTTATGCGTCAGCGATTGCATATGTGCTTGTTATCATTACGGCAATCATTTCCTGGATTCAGATGAAATTGGTAGGTGATGAATAATGGTGGCTAAGAAGATATCCTCAAAAATAATCATTTATGTTTTGTTGATCGCAGGTGTTGTCTTATCGATTGCGCCGTTCTATTGGATGATTGTCGGTTCTACATTGCCGTCAGGGGAAATTTTTCGTGTTCCACCTAAGCTTCTTCCAGGGGATTATTTAGCAAAGAACTTTCAAACGCTTAATGAGTCATTAGGAATTGCAAAGATATTTTGGAATTCATTATTTATCGCGCTAGTTTATACATTGGTTAGCACGCTTATTAGTGCAATGGCTGGATACGCTTTTGCAAAATTTAAATTTAAAGGAAAGAACGTTTTCTTTTTCATTATTTTATGCACATTAATGATTCCTTCACAGGTGACATTGATTCCTTTGTTTGAAATGATGGTTACCTTTAATTGGTTAAATACGTATCAAGCCATTATTTTACCAACCCTTGCTTCTCCATTTGCTATTTATTTAATGAGGCAGAATATGAAGGCGATTCCAGACTCAATTATGGAGGCCTCTAGAATAGACGGGGCAGGGGAATTAAAAATATTTTTTACAGTCATATTGCCTGTTACAAGACCTGCGATGGCAGCCGTTGGTATTTTTCTATTTATGTCTCAATGGAATAGCTTACTCTGGCCGCTTATTACATTAAATTCAAAAGAAATGTTTACCCTTCCTGTTGCATTATCAAGTTTAATTGGAATGGCGAGGATTGATTATGGACAACTGATGCTAGGAACTACCTTATCCACGATTCCGATTATGATCTTTTTCTTATTACTGCAAAAACATTTTATCTCTGGGATTTTAGGTGGATCTGTCAAAGAATGAATGTAAAAGGTGTGAAATGATGAAAAGGTAAAAATACGGGACGACATTCTCGCTGATGATATAAGGACCAATCGTCCGCTTCTGCCACCTCACTTTGTCAGTTTCATTTCTCGTAAGGTGGCTGAAGCGGCCGATGTGCGAAATGGGCAATACTATAAATAGCTTAAGGATATAAAATTACAGGAGGGGATCATATGAAATTATCAAAAATGAAATTAATTTTACTATTTACTATCGCACTAGCATTATTATTATCAGCATGTAACTCAACAAAAAGTAATAGTGATGAAGCAACAGAAGACGGAAAAGTAAAGATAAGGTTTGCTACATGGGATGTCGGAAATGATGTTCAATTGCAGCAAAATCTCATCGATGAATTTAATGCTAAAAATGAAAAAATAAAAGTAGTTTTAGAGGCCTATGGAGGGGAATATGACACAAAAATCACTGCGGGTATAGGTGCAAAGGATGCACCAGATGTGATGTATATGTGGAACTATCCGCAATATAAGGATGCTTTAGAGCCACTTGATTCTTATATTGATAAAAACGGAGAAGAATATAAGTCTGATTTCTATGAATCTTTATGGAACTATAACTCTGTTGGTGGAGAAACACTTGGACTTCCAGTAGGCTATACAACCCATGTTGTTTACTATAATAAAGATCTTTTTGATGAAAAAGGACTTGAATATCCACAGGCTGGATGGACATGGGCAGATCTTCAAGAAACAGCTAAGAAGTTAACGAATAAGGACAAGAAGATTACTGGATTTGCTTTCCCTGGTAAACCTGATCCATATGATTTTGAAATGTACTTATGGGGCAATGGTGCTTCTTACGTAGACAGTGATGGAAAGTTAAAGGGTAATCTGAATTCAACGAAATCAATTGAAACATTCTCAATGTTCCAAGACATGTTAAAAGACGGATACGCGATCACAACTGAAGGTTCAGGCGATACTGAAATGAAATCAGGAAAAGTAGGAATGTTTATTAATGGTGCTTGGTATCTTTCTCCATTGAAAGAAGCGGGTATTAATTATGGTGTTGTTGAGGTACCAACTTTTGAAAATGGTAAGAGTGTAAGTATTGTTAGTTCGTCAGGTATAGCTATGTCAAAGAGTTCTAAACATAAAGAAGCTGCTTTTGAATTTATGAAGTTTTGGACTGGAAAAGAAGCAAATAAAGAAAGAATAGCATTTGAATTACCAGTATTAAAGAGTGTAGTAGAAGAAGAAAAGCTACAAGAGGATCCAGTTAAAGGTGTATTCTACTCAATGCTAGAACAAAGTGAAGGCTATACACCAGCGTCATTTATTACTGAAAACTGGAGTCAAGTATCAGAAAATTTAGGGTTTGTCTTTGAGCAAATCTTTAATCCAAGTACACGAGTTGATCCGAAAAAAGCTCTAAATGAAGCTGTTAAATAAAGCTGTTAAATTAAGTTTCCCATTACTAAAAAAGTAAGTGGTAGGGTCATTTTACCAAGGGCTTAATTACATAGCCCTTGTAATTAAGTTCAAGCTATGATGGGAATTCTTATTTTCCATAGGTCATTCTAAAATAAGAGGGAATATTTATGTTAAAAAAAAAGGAAAAACAACCTAGTTTTACATTAGTACGTAAAAGAGTACCATATTTGTTTATCCTACCATGGATCATCGGATTTTTAGTGTTCACTTTAGGACCTTTAGGATCTTCATTAATCATGAGTTTGTTTGATTGGCCGATAACTGGAGAAGCAAAGTTTATTGGTCTTAATAACTTTACTAAGATGTTTACCGCTGACCCTCAGTTTTATGATTCCTTAGTGATCACATTTAAATTTGCAGCAATTTTCGTACCACTTAACCTAATCTCTGCATTGGTGCTTGCGCTCCTCATTACACAACCAGTCAAGGGAGTTAAGATGTTTAGGACAATCTTCTATCTTCCTGCTGTTGTATCAGGTGTTGCAGTATCGATCATATGGGGTTGGATTTTTAATTCTGAATTTGGAGTTCTAAACTATTTATTATCGCTCATTGGTATAGAAGGACCAAGTTGGCTCATTGATCCAAAGTGGGCAATTGTAACAATTGTTATCGCGAGTGCTTGGGGAGTAGGGACAATGATGCTGATATTCTATACGGATATTAAGGGGATCCCCCCTGAACTTTATGAGGCAGCATCAATTGATGGGGCTGGACCGTTAAGACAGTTTTTTAATATAACAATTCCGACGATAACACCTACAATCCTTTTTAATGTAATTACATCAGTTATCGCAGCGTTACAACAATTAACCCTAGTTTTACTTTTGACTGGTGGGGGACCTTTAAAATCAACATATTTTTATGGATTATTTGTATATAACAACGCATTTAAGCATCATCAGCTTGGTTATGCAAGTGCAAACGCATGGTTTATGTTTATTATTATTCTAATATTAACAATGCTCATCTTTAAATCATCATCAACATGGGTGTTCTATGAAGCTGAAATGAAAAAAGGAGGTAAAAAATAATGAGAATTACAAAGAGCCATAAAATAATCGTCTATAGTATTCTTGTCATTTTGTCACTTTACTTCCTATTTCCATTTGCATGGGCGTTAATAACAGCGCTAAAGACAGAAGGAGAAGCATTTAGCTTTCCTCCTACGTTTCTCCCGGATGTTCCGCAGTTCGGTAATTTCATCGAAGCGTGGAAAAGTCAGCCGTTTGGAACATATTTTATGAACTCAGTCATTGTTACGGTGATGACTACGATCGGACAAATAATATCCTGTTCATTAGTGGCTTATGGCTTTGCAAGATATGATTTTAAATATAAAAATATTTTGTTTATCCTTCTTTTGTCAACAATGATGATTCCATGGGATGTTACGATGATTCCACTTTATATGGAATTTAATTTATTTGGATGGATCAATACTTTAAAACCATTAATAGTCCCAGCATTCTTCGGTTCTGCTTATAATATCTTTTTGCTTAGACAGTTTTTAATGAATATACCTAAGGATTTGGAAAGTGCAGCTAGGATTGATGGGGCCAATGAATTCCAAATATTTTATAAAATCTTCCTTCCGATTATGAAGGGGCCTTTAACTTTGATCGCTGTCTTAAATATTTTATTAGTTTGGAATGACTACTTAGGACCATTAATTTATTTAAACGACCAATCAAAATATACGATGGCTCTTGGATTAGCATCTTTCAAAGGTGTTCATGAGTTGCAAATCATACCTATTATGGCGATGACTTTAGTCATGATTATTCCGCCGGTTATCGTATTTGCCTTTGCGCAGAAATATATTGTTGAGGGTGTTAGCGGATCAATTAAGTAACCTTTTTATTATTGGCTATGTTATATAACTCTGTTGATTTTTGGCTCATTTTAGCTCGAACTCCATGAAACGATGGGGGAAAGCGAGCTTTCCCTCTCGTTTCATGGAGTTCGAGCTACCTTTGGGCACAGCCCAAAGGCGTGTGAAACCGCGGTTTCACACGAATGAGCCAAAAATCTTATTAATAACAATATTGTTTAACATAGCCTTATTATTACAGAAAAAATGCGGAGGAAAATGAAATGAAACGTGAAATGAAGAGATGGGAAAACATCCATCTTACAGGTATAAACAGGTTATCAGCACATACTGATTTTTATAGATATCGTGAATTTAGTGAGGCACTTACATTAAATAAAGAAATGAGTAAAGGTTATCTGTTGCTTGATGGAGAATGGAAATTTCTTTTTCTAGAAGCGCCAGAGTTTTCACCACTCAACTTTGAAACAGAAGATTTTGAGATTAATCGTTTAGACTCAATTGAAGTTCCGTCATGTTGGCAAATACATGGATATGGAAAGATGCACTATACAGATGTATTATATCCATTTCCTATTAATCCACCTTTTGTACCACAGGAAAATCCGACAGGTATCTATTTTAAAGACTTAGTATTAGAAAATATAAAAGAAGAAGAAAAAATCGTCTTAAAATTTAATGGTGTGGATTCAGCATTTGATCTATATGTGAATGGGAAACAAGTTGGCTATAGTAAAGGATCTAGACTGCCTTCAGAATTTGATATAACGGAATATGTAAGAAACGGTAATAATCGATTAACAGTTAGAGTTTACCAGTTTTCAGATGGAACATACTTAGAAGATCAAGATATGTGGTGGCTTTCAGGTATTTTTAGAAGTGTTGAGTTATTTAGAATGAATACGAATACGTTAGAAGATGTTTATATTGAAACATTACCAGACGAAGATTATAAAAACTTTACTCTAAAAGTAGCTGGTAAGTTTTTAACTAGTGAAGTTACAGAAATGAAGGTTACCCTTTTTCAAAAAGATGAAAGGGTAGATGACTTTACGATAGAAGTTGAAAACGGCAAATTCCAAGTGCTAAGAAATATGGTAAATCCGTTATTATGGAATGCGGAAGAGCCGAATCTATATGTTGCAACCCTCGAATATGAATTAAAAAATGGTGAAAAAGAGATCATCCCAGTAAGATTCGGAGTCAGATCTATTAATGTTATTGATAATGAAATTAGATTAAATGGAAAAAGAATATTCTTTAATGGTGTGAATCGACATGATTTCAATCCGACAATGGGTAGGACTGTAACTTATGACGATATGCTTCAAGATGTTCTTTTAATGAAGAAGCATAATATAAATGCCGTTAGAGCAGCTCATTATCCGAATAATGATGTGTTTTATGACTTATGCGATGAATATGGGTTATATGTCATTAATGAGACCGATCTTGAATGCCATGGATTTGAAAACACAGGAAATTATAACTGGATCAGTGATAATGAATTGTGGGAAAAGCAATATGTTGATCGAGCAGTCAGAATGGTAAAAAGAGATCGAAATCATCCAAGTGTCATCATGTGGTCCTTAGGTAATGAATCAGGTGCTGGCAGAAACTTCACTGCTATGTATGATGCGATAAAAGAAATGGATTCTACTAGATTAGTACATTATGAAGGCGATCGTGTTGCTGCCTATAGTGATGTTTATACAACGATGTACACGAGATTAAATGCACTTGAAGAAATAGGTAAGGATTCCGAAGGGAAAAAGCCACATATATTATGCGAGTATGCCCATGCAATGGGGAATGGACCTGGTGGACTGACAGAATACCAAGAAATAATGAGAAAATATCCAAGACTGCAAGGTGGATTCGTCTGGGAATGGTATGACCATGGTATTCAACAAGTAGATGAAGCTGGACATGTATATTATTTATACGGCGGCGATTATGGAGACTTCCCGACAAACGGAAACTTCTGTATTGACGGTTTAGTATTTCCAGATCGGACACCATCACCTGGACTGATTGAATACAAGAAAGTCATCGAACCAATTGTTACTGAAGAGATAGACCTCAATCATTTAAAGATTAAGGTGAAAAACAGATATGACTTTAGAAACTTAAGTGGGATCCTTTTACACATTAAGGTTAAATCTTTTGATCAATTGATTGAAGAAAAGACGATTTCCTTAAAGAGTATAGCCGCTCAGGACGAAATGGAGATCACATTACCGATAAATCTCGAGAACGCTTTAAAATACGATGATGCTCGCATTTATTTAAGTTATTTAGAGCCGGAGAGCACCCTCTATGCAAATGAAGGCCACCTTATTACGAGCGAGAGCTTTCTAATTCCTGTTACAAAGGTAGAAAAAGAATATATCTCTAAAGCTCTAGATGCTGAGATGAAAATTGAGGAAGATCAGACACAGCTGATCCTCGAAAACGATCAATTCAGAACAGTTTTTTCAAAGGTTCATGGAATTCTTTTATCCTATCAAATAAATGGTGAGGAAATTATTCAGAAGGGGCCTGAACTTACGCTATGGAGAGCTGTCATTGATAATGATATGTATAAGAAAGATGATTGGATAAACAAACACTTCCTTAAAAACGCTAAGGAACAGTTTGTTTCGATCGAGTATCAAGTGAATGAAGGTTTTGTAGATGTTGAGATTAAAAAATATATGTCTAGTATAAACCAAGCATGGGGCTTTAATCTTATCTATCATTATAGAATCACTCAAGATGGTGTTTTAAACCTTCACTTAAAGGGTGAAAAGGTATTGAGAGGCAATGAAATACCTCAGATGCTGCCAAGAATAGGGATTTCGATGAATCTTAATAATGAGTACAATGATGTGACTTGGTATGGAAGAGGAGATTCAGAAAGTTATCAAGATAGTAAGAGAAGTCAAAGTATTGGTCTTTATCGTAAAAGCGTAGAGGAAATGCACACAGATTATGTATATCCGCAGGAAAATGGTTCAAGATGTGATACCTCTTTCTTAGCGCTCACAAAGGGGAACCAATCGATTTTATTTAATTTTAAAGAGTTAAGAGATTTTACAATCCATGATTATGAAACAAATGCATTGGAAGAAGCAAAGCATCGAGGAAAAATTGAAAAATCACCTTACAATGTTTTAACGATCGACTATAGACAAAGTGGACTAGGAAGCAATAGCTGTGGTGAAGAGCAGCTTCCAAAATATCGAGTGCAAATAGAGGATTTTGAAATAGGACTCGAAATAAGAAGGATTCATAACGAAGACCTTATAGAAGAAAGTAAATTTTTCAGAGCTAGATAAAGTGAAACTTCAATCAGTGGGGGCTTCATCCCTCACTGATTGTTAGTCTCGTTCTACTGTCGCTAATACCTCCAATCCGCTACTTCGATTCCTCCAAGTCTTGAGGTGGGGGTCTTGACTTTCCATTAATGCGGGATAAAAAGGAGGGAATCAATAGGCAGAGGAGACCCTGCTTATTTAATTAAGAAATCATTGTTGAATTTTGTCGATACGCTGATAAATTACTGATCAATTTATAACCGATACAAGGAGAAAGATGATGAAATTAGATATAAGAGAAATACCTTTTTCAAGATTTGGATCTTATTTCTGTATTTCCAAGGAGAAAGATTCTGAGGATATATTTATAAGGGATGTACACGGTGGAGATGACGCACCATCAAACCTATTCAAAATAGATATTTTAAAAGATGGGGTTGAAAAGGAGTTTGTAGTGCATGCTTCAGAAACATCCTTAAAATTCTCCTTAAAAGATGATGATGAAGGTTATGCAGAAATAATAATTCCCAAAGAAGATGAGATCCATCTTGAAGTACAGAATGTAGAATTTAGATTGAGAGCTACAAAAGGGAAATATGATTCTTTAATGGAATTAGAAGATGGGATGTATGAATACCATATTTATCCGAAGGAATTAAAATTAATGATTTTAAATCTTTCGGGTAAAATGTCTGTTGATGCACCTTGGAATATTATTGGTAATGATTTCATTGATATTCGAATGAAAAGTGGGCAGTTTGTAATCGAAAGCTATAGAACTGTCTATCAACAAAAGGAATATGCCCCTTTTATAAAAGGAAAAGAAAAAATTGAACAGCTTTATAAAGAGTGGTTTGACAATATGAAAATGGGAAGTACAGATTATCAACCTTCTTTAGAGAGGGCTTCCTATATCACTTGGTCTAGTGTTGTTCATCCACATGGGATATTAAAAGAGTATGCCATGTATATGTCGAAGCTTTGGATGTATAATATTTGGTCATGGGATAATTGTTTTAATGCGTTGAATTTAGGAAAAAGCTACCCTGAACTCGCATACGCACAGTTGAAAATATTCATGGAGACTCAAGACGAGTCAGGTGCATATCCGGATTTTGTAAATGATAAATTCATATCTTATAACTGCATTAAACCCCCTATCTTTGCTTATGTCTATGAAAAGCTAATGAAAATGAATGATTACTTTAAGGATGAACATAGATTAAGAACTGTTTATGAGTCTACTAAAAAAGTAATGGAATATTTTGACCAATATAGAACATTTGAAGGAAGATTGCCACACTATAAGCATGGGAATGATTCAGGGTGGGATAATGCATCTTTATTTCATATGGGCATGCCTGTAGAAGCGCCAGACCTTACTAGTTTTTTAATTCGAGCTTATGATGTCCTGTCCTCTTTTGCAGAAATTCTAGGTGAAAAAGACGAATCATTGAGATTTAAAGAAAGAGCAGACGCCCTTTTTGAGCTTCTAATGGAGAGGCATTATGATGAGGACGGTTTTTACGGGCGAGTTGGCAAAGAGGGTAGCAAAATAAATATTAGAACAAGCTTAATACTAAGACTACCAGTTATTATTGGGTACCGATTAGAGAAAAGCATGATGGATCAATTAGTAGCAGATCTTGAAGGGAATTTTGAAACGAAGTATGGATTAGCAACTGAAAGTGTAAATAGTAAGTACTATAAAGAAAATGGATATTGGCTCGGCCCAATTTGGGCGCCTGTTACATATCTCTTTATAGATGCTTTGCAAAATTTTGGCTATCAAGAACTAGGGAATCGAATTAGAGATAAATTCCTAGATCTTACCCTTGTTGGGGGAATGGCTGAAAACTTCGATCCGCTTACTGGAAAAGGTTTAGTGGACACATCCTTTACATGGACTTCAAGTGTTTTTCTTTTACTATTAGATGATAGAACAAAAGCGAAAGACGCTCACGAATAATCGGATGGCGAAGATGGATGGAGAAGTTTGGAGGTGACCTATTTGAGACAACAAAAGCATCGCTTCTTATCAAATAGATATTGGGTCATCGCAATTGCGGTATTTTGCTCAATCTTATGGGGAAGTGCTTTTCCTGTTCTGAAATTTAGTTATGAAGAACTTGGCATGGCAGAAGATGATTTAGCAGCAAAAATTGTTTTTGCTGGAATGCGTTTTATGATGGCGTCTCTGTTGTTGCTTGTGATCATGTTCTTCATTAATAAAAATTCGCTGAAATTGAGATGGCGTCAATTGCCAGCTATTATTGGCTTAGGGCTATTATCAACAAGTTTACAGTATTTCTTTTTTTATAACGGATTAGCTCATACCTCGGGAATGAAAGCAGCTATTTTAAATTCAAGCGAAACATTTTTCGTCGTGTTCCTAGCTCATTTTGTTTACTCAGACGATCGCTTGGATTGGCGAAAAATATTTGGCTTGGTTGCAGGCTTTGTCGGGATTATACTTGCGAACTGGGGCCAGAATACCTCACTTAATTTATCTTTCTTTGGGGAAGGCTTTATGCTACTTTCAGGATTAGCCGGTGCTTTAGGAACCTTTTTGTCCAAGCGCCTATCCGCTGATATACATCCAGTTGCATTGACTGGGTGGCAAATGTTTGCAGGTTCGCTTCTTATGCTTCTTATTGGGACCCCGAGCCTCGAGGCGAATGCTCTAACCTTTACAGTAAAAGCTTGGTGGCTGCTAATTTATGCTGTATTACTATCCGCAGCATCTTTCACATTATGGACAGCATTGCTAAAGTACAACAAAGCTGGAGAAGTGTCTCTTTATAAATTTGTTGTGCCGGTTGCCGGTACCATTTTATCCGCTATGTTCATTCAGGATGAACTCTTAACGATTAATATTTTTATTGCATTGATCCTTGTAGCTGTAGGTATAACAACTGTTAATCAAAAAGGGAACAGCGATTGGCTTTTCTTTAAAAAACGGCGACAAACTTATCAGCAAACGTATAAATAGCAAGAATATGCCTTGTTTTGGGCATATTCTTTTTTTTGACACTGCTTATTACGATAGATGAATTGTTAACGTAAAAGATTGCTATTTCAATAATATTAATGCGAAAGATTATAATAAAATGATGGCAATGATTGTTCCAATGCTGCTCATGATCAACGCATATCCTAAATTCCAAAACGAAACTTTGTATGAATTGATAGAAAGGAGATTAGCGGTTAGCGATACAGAAAGATTAAATGGTCCGGCAATTGTAGTCGATAAGCCTGAGGTCATTAAAACGAGACCGACACTAACTGGATTTATTGAATGTATAATTGGTTCAAGTACTCCACCAAGTATACTTATCGTTACAAGAGGGTGAAACCCAATCATCGCAAGCCCAATAAACAAAATTTGAATAAATACAAAAAGTAAAATAGGTGTAGTTGTTAAGTATTCAAAAGGTTTTTGGATGTAGTTCATAAAGATTGAATCATTTAAATTACTTGTAAAAAATCCAACTGATAGAAAAAGTACCATATTATCGGTCAGACCTACTGTTCGGATCTGCCATAACGGTAGGCAATAGGCGATATATGATTTCAATCGTCTAATGGAGAGAGCCCAGACAAATGAAAAGGGAATAATAATCAAAGCGACTGTTTGAAGAAAACCCATATCAAAGATGTGATTGAATAGCATAATTGTCATCATGAAACCAATTAAATAGAGAAAAAGTGAGAAGATTTTTCGAGACATGCGCGTATTAATCCCTATCTCGGTTGCAGATTGAGCCTCTGTTTTGTGAGCACTTGTTTCGTTAGGCAATTCATAACGTTTAAAAGACTTAAACCCGATTACCCAATTAAGGACAAACAGTAGGACTGTGATCAAAAATAACCAAGGAAGATAAACAGGATAAGATACGTGAGTATACTCAACACTTAGGACTACGAGAAGCTCCATTGGGCTTATAAGTAGACTTAAAGAATATCCTCTAAGCAATGATTGTGAAATAAATCGATTTTTGATGTTTTGAGTTTCTCCCACAAGATTTTTTTGAACGACCGTTTTAAGCAAGGGAAGGGTTGCGATATTTAGAAAACCACCCAATAAAAAGGCGGCAAATGAACTGCGATAGTATAATTGCCCCAAATGGTGAATCCGCACTCTTAATAACTTATTTACTTGTTGATCATACCGTCCAACAATGATGATGCTGTTAATAAACGGAAGAACATAAAACACCGCAAGCAGTGACACGGTTGTAGTCATGTAGAGTGGAACTTCAGTAAATGACCTTTGCTGGTAGATAAAAATAAAAAAACCGACAACAAAAAAAATACTACCGACGACTTTAAATAAGTTTTTAGCTGATTTAAGGGAAAATAGTAAAGAAATTAATGCTAGAATACCAATGGTATAGGTAAGGAATGTTGAATGAATAAATAGGTTCAGAAAATAAGATATGATAAGTAAGCTATATAACACGATCATGATTTGTGTTCTCCTAAGGGGCGTTATTTTAATGAAAAAAACGAAAAATTCGCTATTTTTAAGTGACTCCATTGATAGGAAATCGTTAGACTAAAAAGGTAGATACACGAACTGATTGAAAGAGTCATTAAAAAATAGTTTAGTTGTTAAAGAGAATGGTATTAGGCCATTTAAGTCATTGATTTTCGAACACATATAGAGAAGTCTTGAGTAGACGATTAGCCTAGTTCTAAAAGGGTAAGTAGGCGGAAAATAACTCTCCGTACACTCAAAAATTAGTCAAGGAAACCATATATTTGCTAGTATCAGGAAGATGTTCACCCACTTTTAATCAAATTACAACATTAAGATACAACCGTAGTTTATAGGTATTTTCACAGTCAAATGGTGAAATGTCAAGGCGAACAAACGGATTTTTTTGGAAATTTAGATAATGAAGCTCAATGGTTCCATGACCAAAAAGCTTGAATATTAGCGGTTAATAAGTTAATAATTTTTGTATTATTTAAAAAAATGGTAGAGTCCCTTCGTTCTATTTACAAGTTTAAATGAATTTTTGAGTAGTCTTAACTGCGACCCATTGATTTTCACAAACATCATTTCTTTACGGAAAACAGGGGTTGCGCTTCAATAATCAACTCTTGTAATCTTCAATTAACGAATATAATAACTTGAATCGGCTAAGTTAATACACTACAATGTGTAGTGTATTATGGTGAGGGGGAGGATTATGGATATCAATAATTTTAAATACGATGAGGTAGGGCTAAATCGCTTCTTTGGACCCCTAGAGGCGAAAATCATGGAAATCCTCTGGGAAAATGAACGAAGCATAAAGGAAGTTCAACAGCGTTTGGATCAAGATAAACCAATCAATTTCAATACGGTCATGACTGTTATGAATCGGTTGGTGGGAAAAGGTGTCTTGAAAAAGAGAATACAAGGCAGGGTTTCATTGTTTCATCCTGTTCAGTCCAAAGAAGATTTCATTAAAGAGCAGTCGAAAAAAATTACAGAGAATCTGCTTGATGAATTTGGTGGCGTCGTCATTAATCATATGCTAGATGCAATGGAAGTAGTGGACCAAACTTTGCTCGATAAATTGGAACAAAAGATTAAACAACTTAAAGGGGATAAGTCGTGATGTGGTGGAGGAAACGGTCCCTTTTTGTCATAGGATTGAGTCTTTTGATTGCTGTTTTGATATGGAGCCAGATGGGGATGTACATCGCTCACCTTCTATTTGGAGTAAACCTTCACGTGAATGTCTTTAAGTTTTGCGTAAGTTTGTTTAAGGAATCTTCATTTTATTATTTTTTGGTTACGATTATATTGAATGTATTAATAGCCTATACAATCTTAATCACGTTGATCAAGATTATTGAACAATTTATCTTGTTGAAAAAGTTTAAAAAAGTGATATTCGCTCAACAAAATATAGGATTAACCAGTATCATAAATAGAAAATTTGAGAGTCAACATCAAGATATTATCGTCATTGATCATAGTGAGTCGTTCGCATTTACTTTTGGTTTTAGAAGTCCTAGCATCGTTCTTTCTAGTAGTTTAATTGAGATATTGGATAGCGATGAATTGGTGGCTGTAGTGGAACATGAAACTTTTCACCAAAAGAATGATGATTCCTTGAAGATTTTTATTCTACAACTAATCGCCCAATCTATTTGGTTCATTCCCCTAACTAAATGGTCTTATCAGAATTATAAAATTATGAGTGAACTATTGGCTGACGAATATGCGATCCAAAAAATGGGTTCTGAGCTAGGCTTGAGCAGTGCTTTGTTTAAGTTGATTAACAATTATTACAAAGGAAACGCTAGCCCTACTTTGGTTCATTTTTCAGGTGAATCGGTCAACTTTAGATTACAGCAATTAGTAGAACCAAAGAAATCCATCCCGGTAAGGTTGAAAACGACCTCGATGGTCATTTCGATTTATGTATTGCTTCTGCTAATGGGGATGATATTCGTGACGATTACGTAATTAGTTGTAATTGTCACTACCTTTTTTACTTAATCACACTACGTAATGTAGTGTATAATTTGTAACCGATAATGTGAAATAAGGAAAAATTAGAGTATGGAGGTCATACAATGGCTAATAAAAAATCAAGTAAGCAAACGTACAAAAAACAAAAGCAATCATCGAAATTTATCTTTTGGGTGATTGGCTTAATCGCGGTTTGTATCATCGGTTTAATATTTTTGTCTAACGGAAAAGATCAAGCAGCTGCCTTCGACTATACTGAGCAGCCAGTAATAGGAGATTCATCTGCACCTGTACAAATTGTCCAATTTGGTGACTATAAATGTCCGGTATGTAAGAATTTTGAGGAAAACTTCTTCCCTCACATTCAAGAGAATTTGATTGATACTGGAAAAGTTCAATTTTATTTCATGAATTTTTCATTTATCAATGTGGATTCGATCCGTTCAGCTAAATTTGCTGAGACGGTTTATAAAGAATTAGGAAATGAAGCCTTCTGGAAATTTCATAAGCTATTATACAGTAAACAACCTGATGATCTAAAGTATGAGAAAATGGATGTGTTTACCGATAAATTCTTAGAAGAAACATTGGCAGAAATCGTCGATGATTCTGATGTAGCGAAAGTCGTTAAGGCGTTTAAAGCGAAATCTTCTGAAAAAGATTGGAAAAAAGATATGTCCACTGCTAATACGTTGAACGTAACTGGTACGCCATCTATTTTTGTTAACGGTAAAAAGTTTACAGGGAACACTTTTGAAGAATTAGAACAAATGGTTGATGAAGCTGCAAAGGGGAAATAAACCATGAATAAACCATTGCTATTTTCCTGGATTATTTCCATCATTGCGACAATAGGAAGTCTTTTCTTTAGTGAATATCTCCATTTTGTACCTTGCACGCTTTGCTGGTATCAGAGAATTCTCATGTATCCATTGGTGTTTTTATTAGGAAGGGCTTTTTATGAAGGAAACAGTAAGATTTATGCGTATATCCTCCCCCTATCCATTTTGGGGATTCTCGTATCTGGTTATCATTACAGCCTTCAAAAAATCCCGGCACTTCAACAGTTCGAAATGTGTACGAGCGGTGTCCCGTGTTCAGGAGAATATATTAACTGGCTAGGGTTTATCACAATCCCTTTACTAGCTTTTGTTGCTTTCTTATTTATTACTTTTAGTATGGTGATCCTTGCTCGTACGAATAAAAATGATTAAGTTGTCGTCTATCGGTATGGAATACTGATAGACGATTTTTTATGTTTAAATTGGCGCTGTCTCATACTGTATTTAGTTGTTTTGGACGCGGACCATTTGCTTCACGAGAAATAGCGATGTTGATCTTCGATACAGGTGCGAGAAAGAGCGTATATTTAATGTGGAATTCCTGGATTATACAACAAAATAGATATATATACCTATAATTATTATGAATATAAAAGCTTATCACCTAAAAAAAACACAAATTCTTCTAAAAAAACTCTCTTTAAAAACATCCAAATTATTCGTAGTATTAGTTCATGAAAACGTTTTCTACGAGAAGAGAACAAGCAATATCAATAAAATAGGGGGGAAACACATGAAGCTAATCAAAAAAGTGGGGATTTTCATTGATTCTATTTTTGAGAAACTTGCCCTTACATCACTGATTGCCTTAGTACTAGTCGTTACGACTCAAGTGGCGACAAGAAAATTATTTAACTTTGTTTTCTTTTGGTCAGAAGAAGTGACCTTGCTATTACTTGGTTGGTTTGCTTTTATGGCGATTGCGATAGGATTTCGAGAGCACATCCATTTAGGGATCGATTCTTTTACGAATCTTTTTCCAAAAATCTTTAACAAAGTATTAGATAAAATTATTAGTATCTCTATTTTTGCTTTTGGATTATACCTTGTTGTTCAAGGTTGGGATTTTACTGTATTGATGATGGAATCAACTCTACCAGCAACAAAGCTTCCAAGTAGTATTACTTATATTGCAATGCCAATTACCGGTATTATGATATGCGGGTATTCCCTACTACATTTGTTCAATAAAGACACAACTAGGTATAAAGATCTGGAGGAGGGAATGTAAATTGGAAACGAATACGATTGCAGTCATCATATTACTTTCAAGCTTTGTTCTATTAATATTACTTCGTATGCCCATTGCTCTAACGTTGGTTGCCTCGTCATTAATAACAGTTATTTATTTAGGCATACCGATGCCAATTATTGGACAGCAAATGGTTCAGGGATTAAATTCTTTTTCACTACTTGCTATCCCATTTTTTATCTTGACGGGACAAATCATGAGTGCAGGGGGACTTGCTACTCGCATTGTAAATCTCGCAGGCTTAATGGTTGGTCGGATTCGTGGCGGTTTGGCCATGGTAAACAGTGTTGCTTCGTTATTTTTCGGTAATATCTCAGGTTCTGCAGTAGCGGATGTCTCTTCTGTCGGTTCTGTTATGATTCCAATGATGAAAAAGAAAGGATATGAAGCCGATTACGCAGTAGGCGTAACCATTGCATCAGCTATCCAAGGGGTAGTAGTACCACCGAGCCATAATTTAGTATTATATTCTTTAGCAGCAGGTGGAGTATCCATCGCTAGTTTATTTATGGCAGGTATCGTGCCAGGCGCAATAATGTTGATTGCCCTTATGATTACTGCTTACATTATTGCAAGGAAACGAGGGTATGAAAAATCAGATCTTATACCAAGATCACAATGGGGCGGAATTCTTTTACACGGTTTCCTTTCATTAAGCCCTGCAGTTATTATCTTAGGCGGAATCATGAGTGGTTGGTTCACAGCAACTGAATCTGGTGCACTAGCTTGTTTATATTCTTTTATTCTAGCGTTCGTTGTATATAGAGAGGCTCCAATATCAAGTGTTTGGAATATTTTGAAACGAACATTAAAAACGGTTTCTATGGTATTTTTCCTGATTGGAGCATCTGCGTCCTTCGGCTGGATTCTTGCTTACTTGCAAATTCCATCTATGGTAACTGATTTGTTCTTGAATTTTTCGGACAATCCAATTGTCATTTTATTAATCATTAATATTTTATTGCTACTTCTAGGTGCGCCAATGGATATGGCGCCAATGATTTTAATCATGACACCTATTCTTTTACCGGTTGTAACAAGCTTTGGAATGGATCCGGTCCACTTTGGGATTGTTCTTATCTTGAATGCAGGAATTGGATTATTAACCCCACCTGTAGGAACGGTCTTGTTTGTTGGCTGCGCAATTGGAAAAGTTTCCATTCAACAAGGTACGAAAGCCATGCTTCCATTTTTCTATGCATTATTAATCGTTCTGTTAATTATCACCTATATTCCTGAAGTTACATTATGGCTTCCGAGTTTATTAGTCAAATAACTTGAGACATGGGTGAAATTATAGATTTTAAAAAATAATAAGGGGTGTATGGGAATGAAGAGAAAACATATTACAGGCTTATTAGCTACTGTAATAATGGTTGGTGGAATACTTGCGGGGTGTAGTGGAAAAGATGAAACTGCGCCAGCAAGCAGTGATTCCAAATCAAAAAAAGCGGAGTTTACATTTCGCTTAGCAGATAATCATCCAGTAGATTATCCGACAGTAATAGGGGACAAAAAGTTTGCCGAGTTAGTCAATGAAAGATCGGATGGTCGAATTAAAATTGAAGTCTTTCCTTCTGGGCAATTAGGTGATGAAAAATCAGTACTTGAACAAGTTCAGTTGGGAGCCATTGAGTTTACGAGAATTAACGCTAGCCCGCTGGCCGAGTTTAATGATAATTTCTCAGTACTTGGTCTTCCGTATGTATTCGATAGTGATGAACATTTGTGGAATTTCCTTGAAAGTGAAACAGGAACAGAATTGTTGGATGGTCTTGAGGCATCAAAAATGAAAGGACTAGCTTATTACAGTTCAGGTTCTCGTAGTTTTTATACGACTAAGCCAGTTAAAAGTTTAGCTGACTTAAAAGGACAAAAGCTGCGTGTTCAACAAAGTAAAGTCAATATTGATCTAGTTTCAGCTCTTGGAGCAAGTGCAACTCCTATGCCATATGGTGAAGTATTTAGTGGTCTCCAAACTGGAATTATCGACGGCGCTGAAAACAATCTTCCTAGTTTTGATTCTTCTAACCATTATCAAGAAGCTAAGAATATTATCTTGGATCATCATCAACGCACACCTGAAGTATTATTAATCAGTCAAACGGCATGGAATAAACTATCTGAAGAAGACCAAAAAATAGTTAAGCAGGCTGCTCTAGATTCCGTCACTACTCAAAAAGAAGAATGGGCTAAGTGGGAACAAAATTCTGAAAAGAAATTAAAAGATGCTGGTGTAACGTTTACTGAAGTAGAAGATCTTACTCCATGGAAAGAAGCAGTTAAACCTGTTATCGATCAATATCAAAGCAAATATAAGGACTTATTAGATGAAATCGAGTCAGCTAAATAATTAAAGTGTGATAAATTTGTGAATTTCAGGTCAAACTTTGACCTGGAATTTATTTAATTTCAGCCTTAGAGTGAAGTGGAATTTCTTCTAGCAGAATTTAATGGAGACAAAACAAAATAGAATAATATCAGTTTTTTATAGATTAATACCATTAAAATACTTTAAAAAACACAAATTTTACTAAAAAAAACCATATACATGACTCATCCAATTAGCCGTATAATATTTAAAAAAGCGCTTACAAAATCACGAGATTAAAAATCAGAAAATTATGAATTTTATTATACGGATATTCCTATTTTAATTTTCTAACTATGAAAGTCTTATTGGAATGTAAATAAGGTGTACAACCAATACATCACTTAAGGAGGTGATCTTGTTTTTATACATAGCAGTGAAATTTTACTTCCTGTTATTTTATAGTCGTTTTACTAGAGAGAAATGAGGGGGAAAAGGTATAATGCGTAAAATCTCAAATCGTTTTAAAAAAATTGTAAGAATTTCATTCGCTTCGTTTTTAACCGTCGCACTAGCTTTTCCAATTGTAGGAGTAGATGATACTTCTGCTGCAAATAACGATAGTAGCCAAGCTTTGCCTGAACTTGATGCCCGTATCAAACAAAAACTTAAGATTAACGGGAAGGAATACAAAGATTTAAATGGAAACGGACAACTAGACAAATATGAAAACTGGCAGCTCTCTGTTGAAGAGCGGGTAAAAGATCTCGTATCGCAGATGACGATTGAGGAAAAAGCGGGGATGATGATTATTTCCTCGCATTATATGGGAAATAGTAAATCCTGCCCAGCTTCTGACAAAGCGAGCCTACTGTGTGAGAAAGATTCAATACAAACGATTAACAGTTGGTCAGTACCAGGTCAAGATTTTTATGAGTTTGATCCTCCGATTATCTCAGCATCAGCAGCTACTAAAGGTATACAGGAGCGCAATTTACGCTACTTAATTATTCGTGACAACCCATCTGCAGAGAATTTGGCGACATGGATCAATGAGTTGCAAAGAACAGCGGAGGATACAAGGTTAGGAATTCCTGTTGTCATGACCTCGAATCCTCGAAACCATGTTGGAAATTTAGCTTTTGGATTCATGGAAGCATCTGGTAAGTTTTCAGAATGGCCAGGTGAATTGGGACTTGCGGCAACGCGTGATGCGGACCTTGTTAAAGAATTCGCCCAAATAGCTGCTAAGGAATGGACGGCTTCTGGCATTCGCAAGGGTTATATGTATATGGCAGATGTTGTCACAGATCCTCTATGGAATCGTATTAATGGTACATTTGGCGAACACCCTGACTTAGCAGCTGACATGATAACTGCAGTGGTGAAAGGATTTCAAGGGGAAGAGCTTGGAACACATAGCGTTTCTTTAACGACAAAGCATTTCCCTGGCGGCGGTGCCCGTGATGATGGTCACGATCCGCATTATGAGTGGGGGAAATATAATCCATATCCAACGGAAGGTAGCCTATATAAGTACCACCTTCCAGCATTCAAGGCAGCAATTGATGCGGGAACCACGTCCATGATGCCTTATTATGCATATCCAAGCAATGAATTTAGTGTACCTCAATTAAAAGATGGTAAGGAATTTGAAGAAGTTGGTTTTGCATTCAACAAAGCGCTTATTACAGATCTTTTGCGTAACGAGCTGAAATTTAAAGGATATGTTAATAGTGATACATCTATTATGTATTCTATGCCATGGGGAGTTGAAAGCTTAACAAAGCCCGAGCGATATGCAAAAGCAATTAATGCCGGAACTGATATTGTTTCAGGAGAAGCAGATCCTACTGATCTAATCAAAGCCGTTAATGATGGTTTAATTACCGAAAAGAGAATCGACCAATCGGTAACAAGGCTGTTGACCGAAATCATGGAATTAGGCTTATTTGAAAACCCTTATGTTAATCCAGAACATGCACAAAGTGTAGCAAATGATCCAACTTCACAAGAAAAAGCTGACGTAGCACATCGCAAGTCAGTCGTACTTCTTCGTAACGATGATAATACGTTGCCTCTGAGCGATGAAAAAATAGCAGGAAAGAAACTTTATGTTGAGGTCTTTTCTAAGACAGAAGCGGATACTAGAAGCAGTGATTTGAAGAAATCAATCCAGCAGTATGATCCATCTATTCAATTGACCGACAATCTTAATGAGGCTGATTATGCTTTAGTATATGCGATGCCGAGCACTGTAGATGATCGTCCGGACACACCTCTAACAGTAGCATTAGGTACTGATACCGGAATCGATGTTGCCAAAATCAAAGCAATTGAGAAGAAGGTACCAACCATTCTGACAATCAACATGAGCAGTCCGTGGTTGATTAAGGAAATAGAGGAAAATGCAGCGGCAGTTATATCTGTTTTCGGTGTAAAAGCAGAGGCATTGATTGATGTAATTCGCGGCGATTTCGCTCCGACTGGTAAACTCCCATTCACGCTTCCTGCTAATCAAGCGGCGATTGATAACAACAATGGTGACGTGCCAGGCTATGATGAAGATGACTCTTATGTTTATCGTGACAAAAATGATCAAGCTTACGGATTTGGCTATGGCCTGACATATAAAAATGAGGCAGGACCAAACCCTGAGAAGGTAACATTTGCGGACATCACAAGTCATTGGGCGAAAGAGGATATTGAATTATTAGCTACAAAAGGAATCATTAAAGGGAAAACAAAGGATATGTTTGCACCAGAACAAAACATTACTCGAGCTGAATTTACAGTTTTACTCGCACGTGCTTTAGGTTTAACTACAGATGATAAACAAGGAAACTTCAGTGATGTGAACAAGAATAACTGGTTTGCAAAAGAGGTAGAGGCAGCGGTAAAAGCAGGGCTGATTAATGGATACCTTGATGGTACATTCCGCCCTAATACGAACATAAGCCGTGAACAAATGGCTGCATTAATCGGTCGTGCCTATAACTTTGTTGAGAAAAAAGAAGAGACTATTAAAACGGACCAAGTATTGGCGAAATTTAAAGACCGCCAGCTGATTGGTGATTGGTCTAAAAAAGACGTGGCTTTGGCTGTGCAGCTTGGAATCATTCAAGGCACACAAGCAAATGAAATCCAACCAAAGAAACCAGCAACTCGCGCTCAAACGGCCGTCATGTTAAAACGATTTTTACTTAAAGTTAATCTATTAGAAGAAGTAAAACAATAGTATTTGTAAAATGAGGGTGTTCCATAACAAAGGGCTAGACCTCGCAACACTATATACAGTTTAGTTAGTATTTTACTACTATATACTGTGTATAGAGTTCGAGATCAGGCCCTTTTGGGACATCCTCATTTAATAGGATATCCCCTAATACCAGCAAGCATAAAAAAGACCTAATTACGGAATCATCGAATGTAGGAGAAAACGTACTAATTTAGTAATAGGTTTTTCGTGTAAATATTAAGCTTTTTACGTAAAGATTGTTGTTTTTAGCAAGTAATAAATTCGAGCAGCTGTTGATTGCAGTTGATATACGAGGCTTCTTTAGACCGCTCGCTAAAAGCGAGTACCTGTAACGGAAATCAACCCAGTATAGTAGTTTAAATATCATTTTAAAGCAACAAAGTATCCGAAAAACAGCCAATATTCTGATGGAGAAGGACAATTCCAAGCATAATATGAATTGTACAAGTATAGTGATAGGCTGAATTGAAAAGCCCCTAAAGAAATCGTGATACAATTGGGCGAACACATACATAGCAAAATAATAAGTTTACCTAGTAAACATATCAGTTTACCAAGCTGGTTATTTCGGTTAAAATTAAATTTGGAAACGTTAACATTTTATAAAATAGTAGGAATGATAAGTTATGAAGAAGAAGTGGAGAAAACTTTCTATTTTTATCAGAAAATTCATACTGTTAAGCAATCAGTCACTTTTAATAAAGCTTTTCGTATTGTCTAGTATACTAGTGATTTTTCCTGTTCTTTCGGTTGGAATTATTTCGTACAAACTTTCTTCAGATAAATTAGAAGAGGAGTTTAAAGAATCAAGCCAACAAATTATTGAGCAGGTAGAATCACATATTGAGTATTATTTACAAGATTTTGAGATTGCTAGCTTAAAAATTATTAGCTCCCCTCACTTTGCTAACTTTTTAAAACTAGAAACTCAAGAACATGGAAGTAATCGAGAATTTACTGAGGCAACGCGTGCTATCTTAAAGGACGCCGAATATTCTAGAGCGGATATATCGAATATTACCGTTATATTAGATAATGATCAAGTCATCGATACACTTGGTTTAGAAAACTACTATCCTGCTAGCAAAATTAAAGATGAGTATTGGTATTCATCGGTACCGAGAAACGGGATGGTCATGTTAGTAAGCAGAACGTTAAAATTAAAAAATAATAACGAGCAGCCTGTGATATCGCTCGCGAGGCGTTTATATAATCCAAAGACTTTACAGCCAGTTGGAATGTTGATCATGGACATTAATTTCAGGAGGATTGAAGAAATAGCTAATAAGGTCACTATAAGTAAGAATGGCTATTTTTTTATTTTAGATGCAAAAGGGCATTATGTATACCACTCCGATTATTCTAAACTAGGAAAGAAGGTTGAGTTTGACCAATTGTCAGGCTTGAAAACAGAAGAAGATGGATCTGGAATATTAGATAATGATCGTAAAGATTTTATTACCTATTCTCTTTCGCAAAACCTCGGCTGGCGTTTTTTTACAGCAGTACCTTACCGAGATTTAACGGAAGGCATCATGCAAATCGGAAAAGCTATCACTTGGACGATATTGATCGCACTTTTCTTTGCTTATCTCATAGGATTTGGATTTGCAAATAGCATGATTCGTCCAATTCGTCGTCTTCAACATTTTATGAAGGAAGTGGAAACCGGGAATCTAAACGGTAGGGTGAAGGTGGAGTCTACGGATGAAATTGGACAATTGACAATGGGCATTAATAATACGGTAGAAAAACTATCCAATCTACTGGAGGAAATCTATATTTCTAAGTTGAAAGAAACGGAGATGAGCCTCAAACAAAAAGATGTTGAATTAAAGATGCTGCAGTCACAAATTAATCCGCATTTTTTATATAATTCACTTGAAACAATTAGAGGAATGGCATTGGAAGAAAATCAGGAGGACATTGCTAGTATGTCTTCTTCACTCGGAAAGCTTTTAAGATATAATCTTAAAAACAGCTCTCCTACCGTTAGTTTAGGAGAAGAAATTAAGTTTTGTGAGATGTACTTGCAAATTCAAAAGTTTCGTTTTGAAGACCGTTTTGAGTATATGTTTGATATTCCAGAATGGGCAATGGACCTTAAGGTTGTCAAGTTTTCGATGCAGCCTTTAGTAGAAAATTGTTTTAAGCACGGTTTTGATCAGATTAATAGAAAAATGAAGATTACCTTATCTGTATCTCAAGTTTCAGAATCTTCTATCGTTATTCGCGTTTTAGATACAGGTGTTGGAATTCAGGGTGATGTTCTATATGGAATTATAAAAAAAATGGAACAAAAAACAACAACCAGTAACGGATTAAATATTGGAATCATTAATGTTCATCAAAGGATTTCTTACTTGTTTGGCTCTGAGTATGGGATTACAATACAAAGCACACAAGGTATAGGAACATCGGTAGATATGCATTTGCCAATCATGAAAGTAAATGAGGAAGGGATGATAGAGTGAAAAACATCTTATTGGTTGATGATGAGAGATGGGTTCGTACCGCACTTAAGTGGACGATAAATAAGTTGCATCTCCCAATACATGTTACCCATGAATGCAAAAACGGGTTAGAAGCTCTTGATTGGCTTAAACAACATGACGTAGATTTAGTCATAACCGATATTCAAATGCCGATTATGGATGGACTTACATTTATAAAGCAAGTGCGGGATTTAGAATTGCATGTGGATATTATCGTTATAAGTGTTCATGATGAATTTCCGTTTATACAGGATGCTATGCGAAAAGGAGTGACAGATTATTTATTAAAACCGATAGATGATGAGGATTTAAAAAGATGTTTAGAAAACTGGTTAAAAAAAGGGAAGGGAGTTCAGGTAGATAGTAGAAATGTTGAAGAATCCTTTCCGCTTTCCACAATAGATAAAGTTCTTCAATATATCGAGGCAACTCCACTTGGAGAAATTAGCCTTAAAGAGGCTGCCAAAAAAGTACATGTCAATCCTAGTTATTTGAGTCAATTATTCAAACAACAAGTAAAACGAAATTTCGTTGATTATTTAACGGAACTTCGAATGGAAGAAGCAAAAAAGATATTAAAGACGAGCAACTTGCGGATTTCAGAGATTGCTGAACGCTTAGGTTATTCTGATATAGCGTATTTCAGTAATACTTTCAAACGAATGACTAGTTTCTCTCCATCGGAGTTTCGAAAGGTTAAAATCGAGTGATGGATGATTGGTGAATATACCAAGACGCCATAGGTGTTCCAAAGAAAAAAGGGTATGTAAAACATAGAAGAAAAAAGGTTGGTATTATCTGAAGGGAAGTGAATGGATCAAGTTAATCATTTTTCTTGATCATAAAAACCAATTCTCATTTTTACTTATTAGAATCGGTTATTGGGTCACTTTGATATTTTTGTGTGGAGATCATCTAATCATCCTTACTTTTAGTGTGAAGTTTACGTGGGTGTTTAGTATCATTAATAAAATTATCTTCTCCACATTAATTCATATGATTTCGCGTACCATACGAATCCAACTTTTAGCGATTCTAGCATTTTTTTCATTTATGTGTTCCCCTTTCAAATTTATAGGATGTTTACTTTTGGTTTTACAATTACCTTCTATACATTAATTCATGTGATTTTACGTATAAATCGAATCCTACTTTTAATGATGTTAAAAACTTATTCATATGTGTCATCTCCTTTATAACTTATAGTATTATTATCAGATATTAGCTATATTTTAACAATGTCATTGAAATCGGTAACAATGATGAAGAAAACGGAAACATAGTTAATGAAAACGGGGTCAATTACATTAATCTCATTATTTCGCAGTTTTACTTGATTTTTTAGTGGATGTTTATAAAATTAGGATGTTTCAAAAGTAATGAGGTTAGTGCGGGTTAACCGTAAAGGGAAAAAATGAAGGAATTACGAAATGATACGATAAGAATAGATGGAATGTTATCAAGAGGCGTCGGAGGAATATGAAAGGGCGTAATCTAATAGGATCTGTCCTTTTAGATTACGCCCTTTCTTTATTTGATCCTGGATTAATGGGAATAATCCATAATCGCTCACTAAATGAGCTTCACTTTATTTAAATAAATTTATTGTCGTAATAATGATCGGCATGGCAAATACATCAATAAGAAAAGCACCTACAATTGGAACGACCAAGTATGCTTTACGTGAAGGGCCAAAACGCTCTGTCACTGCTGCCATATTAGCCATTGCATTTGGTGTAGCACCAAGACCGTGACCTGTAAAACCAGCTACCATCACTGCGGCGTCATAATTTTTTCCGAGCAATCGGAACAAAATGAAAATACCGAAAAGAACAATAAATACAACTTGTACAAACACAATTACTAACATTGGAAGTGCAAGATCAGCTACTTCCCATAATTTTATACTCATGAGTGCCATAGACAGGAAGATACCGAGTGTCACATCACCAATCAAGTTAATGCTTTTCATGTCTATTGCATTTGGATTGCGTTTATCCACGATATTGCGGACAATGACTGCCACAAACATGGACCCTACATAACCAGGAAGGACAAAGCCAGTTGCTGTCGAAAACAGTTCCCCTAAATACGTTCCTAACGCCATACAGAATGTAATGAGTAAGACTTGGGTGAAGAAGGTATTTGTCGTAATCTCTTGAACTTTTTCTTCGACATTGGTTACCTCTTCTTCTGTTTCAGTCGGTTTTAGATCGTATTTTGAAATTAAATATTTAACAGTCGGACCGCCAACTAAACCACCGGCTATGAGACCAAAGGTAGCTGCTGCTATCCCAATGGACAATGCTGAATTAATTCCCATATCTTCAAGGGTTTGACCAAATGCGCCTGCTGCTCCATGACCACCTTCCATGGAAACAGCCCCTGCCATCATTCCTATTAGTGGATGAATGTCGAACAATGAAGCTAAGGAGACACCGATCGCATTTTGTGCTAAAGCCAAGAATCCGCAGGCAAGCCAATAAATGACGAGCAACTTGCCACCTAATTTAATGAGTTTAAAGCTTGCTCCCAAGCCTACAGTTGTGAAGAATGTGATCATGAAGAGACTTTGTAGTGAGGTATCTAATGTAATTTCCAAAAGACCCGTAGCCTTTAGAATCGTTGCAATGATTGCAAACAATAGCCCACCAACAACTGGCGCTGGAATACAAAATTTTTGCAGAAAACCAGCTTTTTTTACAATGACTGTTCCTACTACTAAAAGTGCTACTGCCAAAAATATCGTCGTTACTTGATCAAGTGCTAATGTCATTGTTGGTTCCTCCTAAAAATGCCATAATGGCTTCATTTATCAAATAAGCACCTAATTTAACTGTTCTGCCGTTTTCATCTACAGCCGGATTCACTTCACAAATATCGAACGAGAGAGTTTTCTCGTGAGATGCAACTGTACGGATAATGGATCGGACAATCATTGGTGTTAAGCCAAAAGGAGACGGAGCACTGACTCCAGGTGCAAATGCTGCATTCAAGACATCTGTACAAAGTGTAAACATAACATGATCATGCTTTTCTATGAATTCATTTAATTCAGAAATTATTGCATCCTTATTTCCTTCATGCATATCTTCTTCGTACATATAGCGAGTACCGAGCTCGTCCGCTTTATCAAATAATTCCTGTGTGTTACCGAAACGCTGGATACCAAGCACAAAGTAATGGCTATTTTTGTCATGTTCTAATATTTGTCTGAACATTGTTCCTGATGATGGCTGATCTTCATATGAGCGTAAGTCGAAATGAGCATCAATATTGATGATTCCAAGTGAAGCATCTTTTCCTATATGTTTTCGGACACCTAAATAATGTCCGTACAATGTTTCGTGTCCTCCGCCTAAAATAATTGGCGTTACCGATTTTGAAAAGATGTCAGAGATTATATTACCTAATAATTCTTGGGCTTCTTCAAGGAAGTCGTTTTCACAAATAACATTCCCCACATCATAAATACAACTATTTTCCTGCAGCTTCCAAGGGATATTAGAAAGCGCTTTCCTTATAGAGTTGGGGGCTTTTGCTGCACCTAATCTTCCCTGGTTACGTCTAACTCCTTCCTCACATTCAAATCCGATTATTGCACAAGAGTTGTCTGAGGGAGTTTTTAATTTATCCAAGTCAATCAATTCCACAATTTGATGGTAGCGAAAACTGCTTCTTCTTTCTGTATGATCAGTTCGGCCAGTCCATAAATCTGCTGAAACGTTATTTGGCATTCTTCTCATCCTTTCTGAACCTTCTGATATAAGTTCTGTTTTTTGATTATATAATGACACACTTATTATTTCTAATATATAATTCAAATATAACGATAGTTTAAAGCTATAAATAAGAGAGGAAGATTGTTTTGGACATTAAGCAGTTGCGTTATTTTGTAACGATTTCCGATCAGCTAAGCTATTCTAAGGCCGCACAAAAACTGCATATTTCACAACCATCTTTAAGCAATGCCATAAAAAATTTGGAGCGTGAGGTTGGCTCGCCACTGCTTGAAAGAAGTACAAGAAAAATCGAATTAACGGATGCTGGTAAAATTTTATATGAAAAATCGATCTTGCTTCTTTCCCAAATGAACATTTTGAAAAAAGAAATGGAAGAAGTAAAGCTGACTGGCAACGGAGAACTTATCATTGGTATGATCGAGTCAGTAAAGCATTGGATTCCGAAAGTGATCCATGACTATCAAGGTCGTTTTCCGACTATAAATATTAAGCTGATCGAAGTGCTGAGTGGAAAAGCTGTGAAAGATTCGCTAAGAAAATATCATACACATTTAATCATTACAAACCAGTATATTCGTGAAGACGATTTTGAATCGTTCCCTTTGTATGATGAAAGATTAGTACTTGTGATGCACAAGGATCATCATTTGGCTCAGAAAGAATTCATTCATTTGAAAGAGTTGGAAGGAGACCCTTTTATTATTAGTAAGGAAGGATTTCAAACGAGAGAAGATATTTTAACAGCCTTTAAACTCGAACAAGCTGCTCCGAAAATAAAATTTGAAATTGAACGTTTTGAAACAGCATTATCATTAGTGAGAGAAAATCTGGGTATTACTATTATCCCCGAACATTATTTGTCTGGACCAAAGGATGATTCAATTGTCCGGAAAATTATTGATTCTAAAGCATTAAAAAGGACTGTTTATTTAACATTTATGAAAAACCGTTATTTAGCTCCCTCGGTTCAAACTTTTTTAGAAGATATTCGGCGGAACTTTGCCTGACACACTTTTTATTTTGAAAAGAAATGTATACATACAACGGCTTAAAAAAGGAAAGCTTAGCAAGTAGGAGGTGTAACTATGCAAAAAATTGGTGTTGAAGGATCATTAACGAATATTTCCGAAGCATTACGTGAAAAGGGCTATGATGTCGTTGAATTAAAACAGGAAGCTGACGCACAAAACGTAGACTTTTGTGTTGTGACAGGATTAGATTCAAATATGATGGGCATACAAGAGGTTTCCGCAAAAGGTTCAGTTATTGAGGCGAGCGGGATGTCAGCAAATGAGGTCATTAGTGAAATTGAAAATAAAATAAATCATTCACATTAAACATATAAGGCTGGATCAGGAATCGTACGTATACGATAACTTTGGTTCAGTCTTTCCTATATGTATTTAACTTTATCCCCTATTAATGGGCAGTCCCCGCCCAAGGTTTAGAGGATCAAGGAAGCGTAGGTGGGGGTTAGGGGCTAAATCTAGTTGCTAACAGGATGTGGGTCACTCAGACAAAGACATGAGTACGCGGCGTACTTAGTCTGAGTTCGTTGAATCGGGTTCGTACTGTCGCTTGGACTAACAATCAGGGGGACAAAGAACCCCGCACACTGATTGAAGTTTTACTTTATGGGCAAATTTGGGATTCATAATATGATCTTTATTTATGCATTCTAACATTTGTAATAATTAAACTTAAGGAGGAATTTTATATGACTGTAATTAATCAAGTGCAACAAACGTTATCGGGTCTAAAAGGTATTCAAGCTAGTTTTGAAACATTTGCATTGGCAACGGATAATGAACAGGCAAAACAAATGTATCAACAAGCAGCACAACAAACACAAACCATAGTTGACACTCTTACCCCTCGAGTTCAACAAATCATCCAAGAAGAGCCTCAATATAAACAATAATGATATGTGAAAAATAGGTAAACTAATGTAAAGAGTCGGTCCTCACAACACAACTATATTTAAGTATGCAACTCTCTATATGGTATGAGGTCGATCTTTATGTTATTGGTTATGTTAAAGCTCGTTGTTAATTGAAGCGGGAGGCGTAAGAATCCTGCGGGAAAAACGAGTCAAAGGGAGACCACAGGCGCACAGCGCCGTGAAGGCTCCCGGACCGCCCGCGGAAAGCGAACGCCTCTCGTTGCAATCAACAGGCAAATTTAATAGAGCCGTTTTATTACAAGCAACAAAAGCGTGGAAAGAGGTGTTGCAGGCATGTTATATCAAAAAAAGAAACACAAAAACTATCGGAAGCAGACATTCATACAGAGAATTGATTTTCTATGCTGAGAGGAAGGCGGACTTGGGTATTCGATCAAAAACCAGTCATTATTTCCACAGGAACTGTTGGCGGTCCATTTGAAGCAGACGGAAAACTTGCGAACGACTTTGATCTTCTTCATGCAGATTTATGGTTACAACAAGATTCCTATGAGAAAGCGCAGAAAGTACTTTTGGAAGAAGCTTGTCAAAAAGCTATAGAAAAAGCAGAGTTACAAAAGGAACAAATTCAGTTTCTTCTCGCTGGAGATTTAATCAACCAAATTACCCCAACCAGCTTTGCGAGCAAATCGATTGGGACGCCGTATCTTGGATTATTTGGAGCGTGTTCAACTTCAATGGAAGGGTTGGCATTAGGTGCTTTTCTGGTTAATTCTAAAGGAGCCAAATATTTATTAACTGGAGCTTCCAGTCATAATGCGGCTGTTGAGAAACAATTTCGTTATCCAACTGAATATGGCGGACAAAAACCCCCTACAGCACAATGGACAGTGACTGGAGCTGGGACAGCACTGTTAAGTGATTCAGGAGTTGGTCCAAGAGTCACATCAGCTACGATTGGTCGTGTAATGGATCTGGGGATTGCAGATCCGTTCAATATGGGAGGAGCTATGGCGCCAGCAGCCGTTGATACGATTGAAGCCCATTTAAGGGAACGAAACATTGATCCAGCTTATTATGACTTGATCGTGACCGGAGATCTTGGTCGAATTGGACATGAAGTTTCACTGGATTTATTAGATCAGCACGGTATACGTATCCGTAATGATCAGTATCAGGATTGTGGGTTAATGATTTATCGGCAAGGACAACCAGTCTTAGCAGGGGCTAGTGGTGCAGGCTGTTCAGCTACCGTTGTCTATGGTCATCTTTTAAATCGGATGAAAAAAGGAGAAATTAAACGATTGCTGGTGGTCGCAACTGGTGCATTATTATCCCCTCTCACTTATCAACAAAAAGAAACGATCCCTTGTATTGCTCATGCCGTGTCGATTGAGTATGAAGAATAACAATCAAATACGTAACTAACGCCAATAAAATAGGAGGATACGCATGTGACTATCGGTTCAGAAGTGAAGCAATGTCTCGCTAGTCTTAAAGGGATTGAATCTAATTTATCCAGCTTAGAGATTCGAACTCCGGATGAAGAATCGAAACGCATCTTTCACGAGACAATGGTCATTGTGAATGGAGTGGTGGCAGATTTACAACAACGAGTTATAGAGTTGGAAGTGGAAGAAACGCAATATAAAGGTTTTTAAGCATCAAATTAGGAGGTGTAGTAGTGCCTGATTGGTTAGATGTCATTGTGCGTTCATTACTATTTCTAGCAATTTTGTTTTTAGTAACTAAATGGCTAGGTAAAAAGCAAATATCCCAATTATCTTTCTTTGAATATGTTATTGGAATCACAATAGGCAGTATAGGAGCGGAAGTTGTTACAGGACTTGAACAAAGCATTTATTTAGGAGTATTATCCATCCTTACTTTTGCAGTTATCCCTTTTATAGCTAATTTAATTTCATTAAAAAGCAAAAGCTTTCGCGACTTTATTGAAGGAAAAGGGACCGTTTTAATTAAAGATGGAAAGGTCATGGAAGAAAATTTAAAAAAAGAAAGATATACGATTGATGAGTTGTTAGAACTTCTCCGAAAGGATAATGTTTTTCAGGTGGCAGATGTAGAGTTTGCTGTATTAGAAGCCACTGGTGATTTAAGTGTATTGTTGAAGAAAGAAAATCACCCATTGACTGCGAAAGATTTACATATGGCTGTTGCCCCGATTAAGGAACCCCAGGCTGTTATTATGGATGGAAAAATACTGAATGAGCCATTGTCTACTGCGGGTAAAAGTAGATTATGGTTACAAACGGAACTGGAAAAAATCGGGGTGCTCCTTGATAACGTATTTCTTGGACAAGTCGATATGTATGGCCAATTAACCGTTGATCTTTATGATGATAAACTTCAAGTGCCAGCCCCTCAAGAAAAACCGATATTATATGCAACCATGAAAAAATGCCAAGCGGACATTGAATTATTCGCTCTTGGAACGGAAAATAAAGAAGCGAAGAAGATGTATAGTTTAAATAGTGAAAAACTACAAGAAGCGATTGATAAAGTAGCTTATTTATTAAGAGAATAGGAAAAATCAATCAATCAGAGTTTGTCTTTAAAGGGTTAGATCCCTCTACATGTAGTATTACGTGTTATAAACACGTGCTTAATACTGTATCGTAGTTGCGGGTTTGACTTATTAATGAGACACACTCTTTTTTTATTCTGAAATTTCGAGCTTGGACATATCTTTAAATGTTAAATAATCCAAAAAAAGGTGATTTGTATTGTTCAGAAAATAGTAGCTACTCTTATTGGTAGTTTATTGATAGCGATTGGAATTAACGGCTTTTTGGTACCTTATCATTTGTTGGATGGAGGAATTACGGGGATTGCCCTCATTCTTCATTATTACTTTGAATATCCGACCGGACTTTGCATGTTGCTGTTAAGTATTCCACTTTGCATATATGCTTGGTGTTGTGAAAGAAACTATTTTTATAATAGTTTTCTTGGATTAATTGTCGCATCGATATTCATTGATTGGTTAGCCCCTTTACGGAACCAATTTTCACTGTCTATTGCTACAAGTGTGATTTTTGGGGGAATATCCATCGGAATTGGAATTGGGCTTATGCTCAGATACCAAACAAGCACGGGAGGAACCGACTTGTTAGCTCAATTTATTGCGAAAGCTTTTTCTTTAAATATTGGGGTTGTTATTTTCATCATAGATGGCCTAATCGTCGCTGTTGCTTTTAACGCATTGGGTCTGGAAGTATTTCTATTTTCTAGCTTAACAATTATGATTATTGGTTTCATGACTTCATTAATGGCTAAACCGATTGGCAACTAACGCTAAATAGAAGTACTTCATAAAGTTTTAAGGAAGGTAGGTGTAATATAAAAAATCCCAATAGGGAATACCCTACTGGGATAAAGGGAAAACAATCTAATTAATGGTCAATGAGCCATCCCATTATTCGGGGGGATTTGACTAGGTGCATAGGCATTTATCATTTGTTGCATATCTTGTTGTGCCAATTGTGGGACTTGATAGTAATGATGCTTATTTTGATAAATGGATATTTCATAAGCCATTTCAATGCAGTTTGGAATTGAATCTGCTAGTACCCGACGAACTACTGGATTTGTAACTTCACAAGCAGCCATTGCTTTCATGGCTGCAGAAGACTTTGCAGAACCAAGCATTAACCCGGAGATACACTCATCGGTAATTTCTGTAACAGACTGCAACGGTTTCTTCGGTTGGGTTGGTGTTAACCCATAGACGAAGTCATTGCCTTGCTTCATTTTATAACTTTGAGTCCGCTTCGATGGATCCCGGCCAGTTGTGAAACAATCAACCGTAATATTGTATTCATCTTGGATAAATTGATATTGGCGATTCAATATATCCATAAGTTCCGGATCTTTTACATGTTGCCGTAAAAGCATATATTGATTAAGTGTACCTATTGTTCCTGATAACACTTCATGAACATCAAACATTTCATGACCGCCATGATTTAGTTGCTGAGGCACTGCGCCTGTATGCATATTTTGATGGATAGGTCCTTGTTGGTTTTGCATCATTTCCCATTCCTCCTTTTTGTTTGAAAAAGACGTTCGGCTATAGTATGTGTCATGAAATAAGAGTTATTCAAAACTGTCAAATATAAAGGCTGTTTTCATATACTTTGTTGCTTTAAATTATATTTACACTACTATCCTGAGTTGATTTCCATTACAGGTACTCGCTTCCCGCGGGCGGTCTCCCTCAACGAGCTTCTCTAAGCAAGAGTCTCGCACCTTCCACTACAATTAACAACTGCTAAAATTGGTTACTTGCTAAAAACATCAAACTTTACGAAAAGAGTCAATATAAAAGATGTGTAAATGTGGCTAGAGCAATTTTTTTGACTGCTTTCATACATAAAGTTTAATGTCGGATAAGATGACGTTTTCGTTTCTTTTCAACACTTCCACCTGTTTAAAAACTTAGTCTTTTACATGATTTAATTTAGAAGATGTGAGACAAGCTAATAATGAGATATTGCTTTAACCGTTACGTTCGCATTGCTAACATTTAGGCTATGTTAAGGCTCATTATTGATTTTGGGCACAATGTTGATTGGAACGAACGCCTTACGTTCCAATCAACTGGCAAGTTTAACAGAGCCAACACTTAAAATAGGGAGGTAGTTTATTGTGAAAATAGTAGCTGTTGTAGGAAGTAACCGCAAAGAATCTTATAACAAAAAAATCACTGCTTTTATGCAAAAAAGATATACGGATAAGGTTGAAATTGAAATATTGCCATTAGAAAATCTTCCTATGTACAATGAAGACGAAGAATTAAACCCGCCGTCCGTAGTAATAGACATTAAGAAAAAGATCGCCAATAGTGACGGAATTTTAATAACAACACCAGAATACAATCATTCCATATCGGGGTTCTTGAAAAATGCAATTGACTGGTTTTCAAGAGGAGACAAAGTAATGGTGAATAAGCCCGTCATGATCGTTGGCTGTTCTCCTGGGGCACTAGGAACAGTCCGTGCTCAAATGCAACTCCGTCAAATCTTAAACTCTCCTGGAGTCGCTGCATTAACTTTGCCTGGAAACGAAGTATTTATCGGAGCCGTACATGAAAAAATCGATGAATCTGGAGAGTTAGTCCATGAACCGACAATTCAATTTTTAGATACAGTCATGAATAATTTTATGGACTGGATTTTAAAAATGAAATGAAATTTGGAAAAAGGGTCAGACCTCACATCCTTACAACGCTAAGTAGTAGATGTGGTTCTGACCCCTTTGTTATGAGATAGACTCAATATTATGAATAAGAGGAGACCTTTCGCCCCTGAAAATTAGGATAAGCAATCCCGAATAGAATTACGGCAACACCGCTCCACTGAGAGAAGGTTACGACTTCGTGCAGCACAAGTGTGGACATGAGAACGGCTGTCGGCAGTTCTGATGCACTTAAGATTGTGCCCAGGCCGCTACCTACTTTTGGCATGGCGATATTAAATAAAAGTGGAGGGACAAGTGAACCGAAAAAGCCAATAAGCAGACCGTATTTAAGCAATCCATCTGCAAATGCTCCGTTTAGGAGAAATACTGGTGGAAGTACAATAAACACGAGTAGAGCAGCTCCGGTTGTCATGATTGCACTTTTGTAGATTGGGTGAATCGGAAGACTTGCACGACCGCTTACATAAATAAAGGTGGCAAAGGACAATGCCGAAAGTAGTCCCCAACCGATTCCAACAACTGAAAAGGAGAGTTCACTACTCAAAAAGCCTGAAGCCAAAACGGAGCCACAAAGGATGATCGCTGTTGCAATTATACTCTTTCGGTTTGGAATTTTCTTATCAAAAACATATTGTAAAATTATGCTAATCCAGGTGAATTGCAATAGCAGGATAATAGCAAATGAAGCATCTACATACCCCAGTGATTTATTATACAAAACCCCGGTAACCCCCATTGGCATCCCGCTTATCAATAAGATCAGCCACTGTTTAACATTCAATTTAATTTTGGGAACAAAGATCGTAATGATCCATAACATAATGGCTCCAAGCAAATACTGGCTGCCTGACAATTCACCTATTCCAAAACCTTCCTGATAACCTAATTTAACAAATGACGATATAACCCCGTATGAACAGCCGCCAAGAAAGACTAGAAACGCATATTTCCATATACCCATTGTAAAAAAACCTCCTGTAAAACAATAAAGCCACCCATCCCTAATTTAGGGATGGGTGGCGAAAAGTAAAGTTGTTAACTTTAAGAAAAATCCACCTGCCGCCAACTTGCATTGCAGCTTTTAGTATATGACTATTACTTCCTATTATAAGTTGTAATAATAGGAAGTAAAGAGGGAATTTTTATCCTGCATTAACGGGCAGTAACCCCCCCACCGCAATCTTAATAGGTACATGAAGACTTCCTGAGTAAAGTTTCACTTTATCCGAATGTGAATGATAAAAGGAATCTGAATGTTTTTAATGTTAGAAATAATGAATTTTGTCATTGGGAAAATGCTAAATGTGACACCACAAATTAGAGGAAGCAGAGTTATTTTTTTGTAAAAAAGTAATTAATAATTGTCCTACTCCATTACTCATGTTATTATTTAGACTATAAGAAATCACGTTGGCGTGATTTTAGAGGATGTAATGTGGATTGTAAAGTCTTCTTGATAATAAGAAGGATCCTGCATTTCCATATTAAAGCTGATTTTAGAGTCCAATATTTTAGGGAGGTTATCTTTTTTTGGAAATTTTAAATCAAATGTTTAGTACTTACGCTTTATTTTTCGACTGGAAAATGTGGGGAGAAGTATTAACGGATCCTGTTGCTTGGGGATTAATCGGGACATTAATTATTATGGAAGGGTTACTATCAGCTGATAACGCATTAGTGCTGGCAGTCATGGTAAAACATCTTCCTGAAGAAAAACGAAAGAAAGCATTAATGTATGGCTTATTAGGTGCTTATGTTTTTAGATTCATTTTCATTGGTATTGGCGTATACTTAGTTAACTTCTGGTGGATTAAAGTATTAGGTGCACTTTATCTTGGATGGATCTCTTTCAGCCATTTTCGGAAAAAATCTGGCGAGGAAGATGAAGTCAAAGAATTCAATAAAAATTCTTGGTTAGTCCGTACGTTTGGAACATTTTGGGCGACAGTTATTATGGTAGAAGGAATGGATATTGCTTTCTCAGCTGATTCAATTCTTGCAGCATTTGCAATTTCGGATCAAGTTTGGGTACTATTATTGGGTGGTATGATTGGAATTTTATTAATGCGTACAGTAGCTCGATTATTTCTAACTTTAATTGATAAAATTCCTGAACTAGAAAATACGGCTTTCATTTTAATTGGAATCATTGCATTAAAAATGTTATTAAGTGTATTTAACATCCATGTTCCACATACAGTATTTTTTGGTATTATCATCCTTGCGTTCCTAATTACGATTGTTATTCATAAAAGAAATGAGCGTAAGTCGGCAACTTCTACTGAGGGCTAATATAATAGTCTTTGGTACTAATTAAACATATTGAACGACAAAGAAGCAGAACGCCATTGTGTCAGGGCGTTCTGCTTCTTTTGTGTTTCAATTTTTTTCTGAAGGTTTTGCATAATATAGATACTTTTATAAAAGTGAAATGAGGTATCCGCCAACTGCTCCGATCACAACAATGATCCAAGGAGGTAGCTTCCAAAAAGCAAGCATGCTAAATAATAGGGCTGCTAAAGCAAAATCCATGGGAGTGTAAATAGAACTTGTCCAGATTGGCTGATAAAATGCTGTAAGTAAAAGGCCGACAACTGCAGCATTTACCCCAAGCAAAGCACCTTTAATATTTGGATTACGACGTAAGTTATCCCAGAAAGGCAACGTTCCCAAAATCAGAAGAAAAGCGGGCATGAATATTGCAATAGTAGCCAGTATTCCGCCTTGCCAGCCATTAATAACCGCACCAAGATACGGAGCAAATGTAAATAACGGACCCGGCATTGCTTGTGCAGCGCCGTAGCCAGCGAGAAATGCTTCTTTATCCATCCAGCCTCCAGTGACAAATTCACGTTCCAGTAATGGCAATACAACATGACCGCCGCCAAATACTAAAGAACCTGACCGATAAAAACTGTCAAACATTGCAATCCAATTTAATGAAGTTGCTTCCCTTAAGACGGGGAGGAGAATAAGCAGGCCGAAAAAGAAAGTTAAACAGACGAAACCCCACCTACGAGAAATAGGAAAATATGTAGTGGGTTCATCACTCTCTTTATGTTGTTTGTAAATGAAATAGCCAAATAGACCAGACAGGAGGATGACGATAATCTGGCTGAACACAGACTGCCAGATGATTGTTCCGACTAACGCAAATAAAGCGATGGCTTTTCGTTTGACGTCTGGTGTTAAATTTTCTGCCATCCCTAAAATAGCATGTGCGACTACTGCTACAGCGACAATTTTTAATCCATGAATCCATCCAGAATTTCCGAGGTGAAAACCATCAAGTAAGATAGCGAAGAGAATCATGACGATAACGGAGGGCAAAGTAAAACCTAAAAATGCTAGGATTCCACCTAATACACCTGCTCGCATGACCCCAATCCCAATGCCAACCTGACTGCTTGCAGGTCCAGGTAAGAACTGACATAAAGCAACTAAGTCCGCATAGCTTTTTTCATCGATCCACTTTCTTTGTTCTACATATTCATTTCGAAAATACCCTAAATGGGCGGTAGGTCCGCCAAACGAGGTGAGCCCAAGTCTTGTAGAAATGAAGAGGACTTCTGTAAGTGTTTTAAAATAATTCAATTTTTTACTATTCATTATCCAGCCCCTAATCATTCTATATTTTACGCAACAGAATATCATTTTAGCTTATCATCCCTTGAGATCATGTTAAATTCAACGGTAGTATTGTAATAAGTTTCTAAAGATTATTTTATCGCGGCTTAACAGGCTGTAATAACTCCCGCCCTCAATTTTTGTGGGAGAATCAACATAATAGTAGGTGGGGGATAAACAAACTGTAAATCGCCAATTGGTGAGATACAGTGAAACTTACCGATGTGTGAGCAGAGGTTTAGTAAACCAATCGGTTCGTAGTGTCGCTTAATAGAAGCGTTAGCTTGCGATTTAGCGACATTAGAACGGGACTAACCATCAGTGAAAAAAACCACTGACAGAAGTTTCGCTTTAATTGACAAAACTGCAATATGTATAGTATAATAATTTTAAATAATTGAATATTCTCCTAAAGGGGAGTAGCTTTTACAACTAAGTCGTCATTTCAGAGGATCATCTCTCGGCTTTGTTGGCAACATAATGTTGTTAGCAAGACCTTTACCGAAGAAGGGTAAAGGTATATCCATAGAATTTTAAACCTTTGCCGTATTTTGGTAAAGGTTTTTTGTTTGATTATTTTTCAACTTTCAGTAGAAGTGAGGTGAGTTCTATCGGTAATTTTGCTAAACGATTCCTGTTTATATTTAAGTTCTGGAGGGTTCTTCCGTTTCTAAAGGATTTCTTCATTTCACGCGAAGTTCAGTTTAATAAAAAAATGTTGGGTATAGTATTCATGATTGGTTATGCAGTATTTCCATTTGATTTGATTCCAGATTTCTTCTCGCTCATTGGAATAGTGGATGATGTGATGATTTTGGGAATTGTTGTGAATTGGCTGATTCAGCTTTCACCGGAAACCCTTAAGGAAAGACACAAGTTAAAGGGGTAACCTATTATAAAGGAAAGAAGGGGAGTTAGGAAATATGGAGTTTTCAATTTTACTTGAGTATGGTTGGGTGCTACTTGTGTTGGTTACACTTGAAGGGCTTTTAGCTGCGGATAATGCGCTTGTGTTAGCGATTATGGTGAGGCATTTACCTGAAGAAGAAAGAAAAAAAGCGTTATTCTATGGTCTTGCAGGAGCGTTTGTTTTCCGTTTTGGTTCGCTATTTGTGATTTCATATCTTGTCGATGTATGGCAGGTTCAAGCGATAGGAGCTATTTATTTAATATTTATCGCTTTGAACCATATATTTAGAAAGCTTCTTGTAAAGAAGAGTGGAGAAAACGTTTCTGAGGAAAAGGAAACGAAGAAATCTGGTTTTTGGGCGACAGTATTCAAAGTTGAACTAGCTGATATTGCATTTGCGGTAGACTCGATCCTTGCCGCCGTAGCCTTGGCAATGGCGCTTCCTAATACGAATTTACCGAATATTGGCGGCTTAGACGGTGGGAAGTTTATCGTAATCTTCGCAGGTGGATTAATCGGATTAATTATTATGCGTTTTGCGGCCAATGTGTTTGTGAAGCTGCTGCAAACCCGACCTGGCTTGGAAATTGCTGCATTTATGATCGTCGGATGGGTCGGAGTGAAACTAGCTATTTACACGTTATCACATCCAGCGCTAGCCATATTGCCTGAATCGTTTGCCCATTCAGCGGCTTGGAAGATAATCTTTTATGTCGTACTGATTTTGATCGCACTAGGTGGCTGGTTTTTTTCAAAAGAGAAGCTGGATCCAGTAAAAGGATAAAAAGGGTAACTGGCTGCGCTATTAAAGGCGGCTGTTTTTTTGCCGATACAGGAATCTTCTTATAACTATTTACATGTATTGGCCAATTACTAGGTCAAATTACTGCTTTTTTTTACAGACTATCCTGAATGAGAAAGCTCACTACTTCAGAGGTAGGATGATAGTGGGGTAGAACTGGGTGTTTCTTATGAAACAATAATGGTTCGACTATTTTTATTTTTTGTCTATTTTTAGCAAATACAATGTCTTCATATAACATAGCCTACTTTTTCGTACAAACCATCACTATTAAAAATCAGTATTCTGATATAATTTCATAATAAACATAGGCTCTGTTAAATTAAATGTTAATTTTTATATAAAAATTAGGGAACCCTTCATTTGTTGAGGTTCCCCGTCTTCTTCAACTAGCGCCCGATATCTAAAAAACAGATTATCCTAATATACAAATTAGCTTTTTCTTTTCCAACTTGTTTTAAGTTGTGAAGGTTTTAATGTAGATTGATGATACAACAATGGCAAAAACTCTTTAAAAGTTGGTGCAACGATTGCTTTGGAATAAGGAACATTATCTTCAGGATAATTTTCATAAAAATAAACAACGGCTGGATTTTCTGTGCAATTCGTGTAATCCAATGCAAAACAAGAATGAGGATATGTTTCCCAAGCTAATATGACAATCTTTTCAGGTAGGGAAAATTCTTTTATGTCTTCACTAAATGAAAATATTCCTTCGTTGTCATCTTCATTTGCATTTTCTAAATCAATACCTAGTAAATAGGGGATTTCACATTTTCCATAACGATTTATGTATACTTTTTTAAAGTGTAATGTTCCACCGTTACTTTTTTTAAGCAATTCAATATATTCTTTTGGAAACTTTATACCTAACTTGCATTCTGCATTTTTTACTATTTCATCACTTACAGGTGGGTCCTTTTCATCCCAGAAACCCTCACCATAATAATAATTTTTGCTCACCTTCATTATCCTCCCATTAATTATGTAAGTGCTCTAAATAGCATAATTAATACATTTGCTTCTTCAACTATACTGTCTGAAAGTGTCTAAAAGTTAAATAAGCACTATATAGAGAATTTTGATAAGCGTAAACCGTGATACGTTTCTGTCACTTCGTAAACAAACGCCTTCATCAATTTTATGTACAAACATTATAATCCCCTCAATTGATTTATTTTGAATTTTAACATAATTGCGATTAAACATATCGATTTATTATGAGGTATTGGATATATTGGAAAAAATGAAAAATTTATTTAGGCTGATGTAGTTCTTTTAATGAAGTTCAGTGCGGGGAACTAGGTCTGTAAGAAGAAAAATTCTCTTATGATATGCTTCAAAACGATCAGAATGGAAAGATGTTATGATATTAGTAAATAGATAAATTCGGAGAGGGAGGTATAACAACGTGAAAAAATACATCGAACAGCTTAAACCGACTCTTGATAGAATATTTCAGCACTTGCATCAGAATCCAGAGGTTAGTTGGAAGGAATATGAGACAACTGCGTATATTCAGCAAGTACTCGAAGCACATGGTTTTCCAGTCCATATGTTTGTTGATTGTACAGGGCTTTTTGCAGAGATGGGTAGCGGTGATTTTTGTGTGGGTTTGAGAACAGACATGGATGCGCTTTGGCAAGAAGTGAATGGAAAATTCCAAGCCAATCATAGCTGTGGTCATGATGCACATATGACGATGACGATAGGAGCCATGCTACTACTAAAAAAAATGAACGCTTTTAAAAGAGGAAGATTCAAGTTTATTTTTCAGCCTGCAGAAGAGAAAGGGACTGGCGCACTAAAGATGGTTGAAAAACACGTGGTGGACGATGTTGATTTTCTTTATGGTGTTCACTTAAGACCCATTCAAGAGTTAAGAAACGGTCAAGCGGTTGCCGCGATTTACCACGGAGCCGCGAAGTTTATTGAAGGAGAAATTATTGGAGAGGATGCTCACGGTGCACGTCCTCATCTTGGGCAGAATGCGATTGAAATCGGTTCCTCCCTTATTCAAGAAATCAAAGGTATTCACCTCGATCCAATGGTTCCTTATACAGCGAAAATGACTAAATTTATAGCGGGCGGTGATTCTGGGAATCTAATTCCAGGGAAAGCTTCGTTTTGCATAGATTTACGGGCGCAAACGAATGAAGTTTTAGATGAGCTAACTGAAAAAGTTGAGAAAATAGCAAGCGCATTGGCAAATTTATATGGGGTGAAAATCCATTTGGAAGCAAAGGGACATGTTGCAGCGGCAGTTGTGAATCATGAGGCAAGAGGCTATATGGAAAAAGCGATTGTTGAAAGCATTGGAGCGAACCATATAAAGGAGCCGATTGTTTCTTCAGGAGGCGAAGATTTTCATTTTTATTCACTAAAAAAGCCTCATATAAAAACGACAATGCTTGGCTTAGGTTGTGATTTACAACCAGGGCTACACCATCCACAAATGACTTTTAATCATGATTGCATCTATATAGGAGCAGAGATTTTAGCAAGAACAGTGTTACAAACCATTGATGCATATGAAGGGGCGAAGTAATATGCCTTCCATGATAACAACTAGAAAACTGCGATCATATGAAGAGTTCCTGCAAAAAACTAGAAAAAAACATCTGAAATATGGAACTACTTCCCTTCAAAAAACATTTACATCCGCAAGAAACTGCGGTTTTCTACACGGGCTTTATTGAAGAGCCCCAGAGGTGAAGAAATTTTACTTGGAGAATTGGGCCTAACTTGTAAATCAAAATATGAATGGAGAGAACAGGTTAATCCTCTTTTTAAGATTCAGGATTGTTCTGTTCTTTTTATGAAGCGTTTTTAAAAAGTGCAAGAAAACAGGTGTTTTATATTCCTATTTCATCCGATTTATAGGAAAACCTACCAAAATGATAAAACAAAGGTTGACAGTAGAAAGTAGAATAAGAGTTAATTAATAGAGGAGAGTAGAGAAAGTGGGGCAAGTTAGTGAGGAAAATGTTAAAACAACCAAGATTACTAACGCAGATGATCGGGTTTATTTCTATTGTGGTTTTTTTTATGGTGGTTTCTGTAAGCGTTATCTTTTCGTCTATGATAGATGATATTACCAAAGAGTCACTAGGGAATCAGGCGATGACGGTAGCAATGATGACAGCACAAAAGGAAAAAATTATCCAAGCCTTTGAGGAGCCCAATCCTGCGCTGACAATCCAGCCAATTGCCGAAGAGATTCGCAAATCAACAGGTGCAGGCTATGTGGTAATTGGTAATCTGGAAAGTATTCGTTATTCGCATCAGATTGAGAAGAATATTGGGAAAATGATGGGGACGAGCAATAGAGAAGTGTTTGAAGACGGTGCTTCCATTTTATATGAGGGAACTGGAATATCAGGTCCAGCCATCAAAGCAAAAACGCCGATTTACAATAAGTCCGGAAAGGTGATTGGTGTGTCATCTGTAGGTTTTTTAACAATTGAAGCGGAAAAGAGGGTGAATGAATATCGCTTGAGTTTGTTCAAATTTTCAGTGTTCGTTATTTTAATTGGGATAACAGGAGCAATTATTATTGCTAGAAGGGTGAAAAAATTAATTTTTAACCTGGAGCCTGAGGAAATTTCATTTTTATTTAAAGAAAAGGAAGCAACGATCGAATCTATAAGGGACGCGACAGTAGCGGTCAATCAACTGTATGAAGTCACATCTATTAATAAACGAGCAAGAGAAGTACTAAAAGATGATCAAATAGAAAAGGGAAGAAAAATCATCAACCGGCGGCTTATCATGATGATTGAATCTGTTATCTATACAAAACGAAGTCTGATTAATCAAAAATTTCTGATTGGTCATCACCTCTACTTGGTAGATGCGGCACCAATTATGCAGAAACAGCAAACAAGTGGGGCTGTTTTGACAATTCGTCCTACTTCGGAAATAGAACAAATAACAGAAGAAATTTCAAAAATAAAAAGTATTTCTGATAATATCCGCGCCCAAAATCATGAGTATTTAAATAAATTAAACACTATATATGGACTCATTACTCTTGAGCAGTATGAAGAAGTAAGGGAGCTCATCACCGAAGAAGTGAAAGAACGTCAGGATATCGTTGTATTCTTAACATCTTCTGTGAAGGACCCGTTTATTGCAGCCTGCCTGATCGGGAAAATTAACCGATCAAAAGAATTAAAGGTCCAGCTTGAAATTGATAAGGACAGTAATTTGGAGCGTGTCCCATCTTCATTGAATACAAAGTTATTCGTTACAGTCCTTGGAAATATTATTGATAACGCAATGGAAGCAGCAAGCCAATTCAAGGGGGAAGAAGCGTATGTAAAAGTATCTTTCACTGATTTTGGAAGCGATATCATTTTTGATGTCGAAGATAATGGTAAAGGTGTTCCAAAAGAGTGGCAAGAAGTCATTTTCACAGAAGGTTTTACTACGAAGGATGGGGAGAATCACGGACTTGGACTGGCTATCGTAAAGAACACAATCGATTTTTTACAAGGTGAGATTTATTTATCAATTAGTGATTTTGGTGGTGCACGATTTACGATTGCCATACCAAAGAAGTAGTGTGAAAGGGGGGATCACAATGGCAAATCAATCCATTCAAGTGATGATCATTGAAGATGATGAAACAGCAACAAAAATTTATGAAAAATTTACTCAAAAGGTAGAGGGGTTTCAAGTAGTAGCATCTACCAGTACAGGAAAGCAGGCACTAGAGATGTTTAATGTATTCGTCCCTGATCTGATCTTACTCGATGTGTTTCTACCAGATATGAAAGGTACAGATTTGTTGTGGAAAATTAGAACGAAGTTAAAAAGTGTCGATATAATCATGATAACTGCTGCCAATGATGTTGATACAGTAAGGGAAGCTATTAGAGGTGGTGCATTTAGTTATTTAATGAAACCAATTATGATAGATAAGTTCCTTGAAACACTCGAGCAGTATAAGGAGACAAGAGCAAAATTATTTAATTTAACAACTGTGGAACAAAAAGATGTGAACAGCCTTTTCAGAATGAAAACAGTTGAAGAACCAGTTCCCGCAGAGAAAGGCAGCTTGCCAAAAGGGATAGATAAGCATACGTTAATGAAAGTTAGAGGGCAAATGAAGGAAACGAATGGTAGCAAGAATGCGGAAGAACTAGCAGGCACGATTGGAGCAAGTCATTCAACTGTTAGGCGATACTTGGAATACTTAGTATCTAACAATGAAATAGAAGTAGAAATCAGGTACGGAACAATCGGTCGACCTGAGCGCAGATATCGGAATAGAAGGAACTAGAGGTAACAAAGGTGGTAAATAAAAGGCGATAACGAAGTAAAAGGTTATTAAACAAACCGGCTGACAGCGACTGAAGACATCTGCTGACAATCGGTTTGTTTAGAATCGCTAGATGCTTATTTTTTTTCCGAAATGGCCATCCATTCATCAATTGTTAGTGAATGAATCATATCACCAGATGATTGAATCGAGAAATAATTTCTGATGTCTTCACTGGCGAATAGTAGAAGTGTATCGACTTTGCTGATCTGTTCTTGAGATGTTGTTGTGCGCTTAACCCATTCTGGATAAGTAAATATTTTTTTGCGGTTCTCAGCTTTTATTACCGTTAACCCGGCTTCCTTAAACCATATTTTCCATTCGTTTATAGAGTAGCTTCGCACATGACTTTCATCACGCAGCTTTTCCAGACGATTTACAAATAGATCCAATTGTTTTTCTTCAGGAGCAATATTGTCAATGAGTAAAAATTTACCGCCTGGTTTTAATACGCGTGCTACTTCTTTGACAAATTTCTCGGGATGAGGGAAATGGTGTGGTGCAATCCGACAAGTGACAGCATCAAATGTATTTTCTAAAAACGGCAGAGACTCTGCATCGGCTATTACATATAAAATGTTTGAGTGTAGTGGATCTAAATGTCGCTTCGCTGTTTCAAGCATTTGATACGTTAAATCTGTTGCAAAACAAAAGGAAACATGTGGAGCGATTGCTTTAACGACATGTCCACCCCCTGTAGCAATATCGAGTGCGATGTATTCTGGCTGGAGTTCCAGCCATTCAGGGATGAGACTAAGATCGGAACCTTTCGCATGCGTACTACTTGTTACATATTTTTCTGCATGCTTACTGAATTGTTCTTGTACTTTCTGTTTGATGGAATTAGCTTGTTCTTTCATTTAACACTTCCCCCTCTAAAAGTAGATATAAAATATCGATGAGCGTATGTTCCCAATTCAACGATGAAAAAGGCTCAGGATCTCAAACTTTACCATTTTATGAAAGTGGCGGTGCGGAGCTGATTTTGCGAAGCACCCCTCATTTACCAAAGAAAAGAGAAGATAATCTTCTCTTTTCATAACAGTAATAACCTAGTGATATCTATGACAGGTTATTTTTGCATATTCAATGATTCTAATATTTCTTGTACCAGCTTTTCTTGCTCTTCTAAAAATGTTTGGAAGTCTTCAGAGTTTTTATAGCCATCTTCCCAGCCATTTGTTTCAAGAACTTTATTCCACTCAGGTGTTTGAACCATCTCGGCTAATGTTTTATTCCAGTAATCTACTGCGTATTCCGGCATTTCCTTTGGTCCAAAAAGTCCGCGCCAGATGGTGAATTCTGCATCAATACCTTCTTCTTTGTAGGTTGGGATGTCTGCATATATGCCTTTTAATCTTTCAGGAGAAGATAGACCAAGTACACGTACCTTTCCAGCTTTTAGATATTCTCCAGTACCAGAAATATCGGTGGCAAGAACGTCAGCATTTCCTCCAATCAAGGCCGTCATGGCTTCGCCGCCGCCATCATAGGAAATGAATTTTATTTTTGTAGCATCCACACCAGCTTTTACTGCAGGTAGCATTGCGACTAGATGGTCCTGTGAACCGGGAGCTGAACCACCGGCCAATGTAAGTTTGCTAGGATCTTTCTTTAAATCTGCAAATAAAGATTTCAAATCTTGATATTTAGAATTAGCAGGTACCACAATGGCTCCATAATCTTTTGTTAATTGCGCCAAAGGTGTAATGTCTCGAAAAGAATGTTGACTGTTTCCTTCCTTTTTTAAGTTGTTAATAATTAATGGCACAGAAGGGAGGAGCAAACGATATGGATCTTTAGGATCCTGGCTGATAAAATCAGCAATACCTACTGCTTGCCCACCACCTGGCTTGTTCTCAACGGTCATCGACTTTTCCATTAACTTTGTGTCACTTAATACTTTTGATAAAGCACGTGCTGTTGTATCAAGCCCACCTCCAGCACCAGATGGCGCATTGATAACAAGCGGCTTTTCTGGATAAGCAGAAGATTTCTTACTTACATCACCTGAATTTGAAGCTGAATTTGTACCTCCGCAAGCCGTAAGACTAAGAGCTAAAGCACCAGTTGCAAAAACCATTCCCCACTTTTTGAAGCTGAATGTAGAATTCATTACTTTTCCCCCTTTATTAATGATAACGCTTTCATTAATGGATCGTACCATGTCTATATAGATGTGAACAGTTTATAAATATTAAATAAATAAAGATAATTAATCTATCTTTTTTTCATAATTTTTACAAACACATGTGAGAAATATGAAAATAATGTAAAAAAATAAAAAGTATTTTGGTTATGAATTTAAATCTTCTAAAAAAAATAGAACTCTGTTAATTTTTAAGAAAGCGGTTTCAGTAATGCGGTTTGCGAAAAAAATATGGAGGTAGATGAATTGAATAAAACGTTTGATCGTTATGCAGGTATCGTATTTCTATTAATTGGCGTTTTTTTCATAATGGAGAGCAGAAGGATTTCTGCCAGTAGCTATGGCAGTAATGTTGGGCCCGATATTTTTCCTATCGGTCTTGGCATTGTTTTGATCCTTTTAAGTATTCGACTGTTGTATGAAACATTGAAATACAATAAGCCAGGAAAAAAGGAGAGCAAACCAGATTACAAGGGCTTCTTGGTGATCTTTATTGCAACGGTGCTATATGTGCTCCTTCTTGAGACGTTAGGCTATGTAATTACTACATTTGCATTCTTATTAACAAGTTTTCAAGTGATGGAACGTGGTGGCTGGTTGAAATCGATAATTATTGCTGCTGCTTTGTCTTTCGGTGTTTATTATGTGTTTGTCGAAGTGTTGCAAGGATCTTTGCCTGGATTCCCCATGTAATTGACTTAGGAGGTGGATAAATGGAAACTTTACAATTTCTTTCAGATGGATTTGGTGTTGCGATGCAATGGCGAAATTTGCTTTTTGCTTTTTTCGGGGTCTTAATCGGGACGGCAGTAGGTGTACTTCCGGGCATTGGGCCGATGAGTGGGGTGGCGCTATTAATCCCGATAACAGCTACTTTAACATCAGGCCTTGATGCGCAAAATGCAGCAGCGAGCTCGATTATCTTGCTTGCAGGTGTTTATTACGGAGCGATGTATGGCGGATCGACTACATCAATCTTATTAAATACACCAGGGGAATCCTCCTCGGTTGTGACAGCGCTTGATGGTTATCAAATGGCCAAGCAAGGCAGGGCAGGAGCTGCCTTATCGATTGCTGCTATCGGGTCATTTGTTGCAGGGATTGTTTCATTATTAGGGCTGGTTTTATTGGCAAAACCGTTGTCAGCACTGGCTCTATCGTTTGGCCCGCCCGAGTATTTCTCTCTAATGTTACTTGGTCTTTGTGCAGTGAGTGGACTGGCAGGGAAATCAATTACGAAGGCTCTTATCATGACAGTCTTAGGGTTACTGCTCGCAACGATTGGGATAGATAATGTGTCAGGAGTATCCCGTTTTACGTATGGAAATATTTACTTATATTCAGGGCTTGAATTTTTAACTGTTGCTGTAGGATTGTTTGCTTTAGGTGAAGTGTTTAGGAGTATATTGGAAAAAGATGATGGTGATGGAAAAATAGCTAAAGTAGGTAGGATTTTACCTACAAAACAAGATATGAAAGATAGTACGAAACCAATTATTCGTGGATCGCTTCTCGGTTTTTTTATAGGGGTTCTTCCAGGTGCTGGAGCAACACTAGCTTCTTTCTTTTCTTATATTGCTGAAAAGAAGATAAGTAAAAATCCAGGAAAATTCGGAAAAGGTGCAATTGAGGGAGTAGCTGCCCCAGAATCCGCCAATAATGCTGCATCAGGGGGAGCAATGATTCCTTTATTGACAATGGGGATTCCAGGCTCCGGCACAACAGCTATTTTGATGGGTGCTTTAATTATGTACAATGTACAGCCGGGTCCGCTTTTGTTTGATGACCATCCTGAAGTGGCATGGGGGCTCATTGCTAGTATGTTTATCGGCAACGTCATGCTTTTAATCTTAAATATGCCACTCGTTAAAGTCTTTGCAAAGGTTATTGAAACACCTGCTAAATATTTGCTGCCGATTATTATTGCCATTTCTATTTTCGGTGTATATGCTGTTCAAATGAATACGTTTGATTTACTGCTATTAGTTGGCTGTGGAGTGTTTGGCTATCTCTTTGCAAAACAAGATTATCCGGTCGCCCCATTGGTACTTGCCCTTGTCCTAGGACCGATGATTGAGAATAATATGCGCAGGGCGCTAACTTCTTCAAACGGAGATTTTTCGATTTTTGTTACAAGACCAATTTCGCTGTTCTTTTTAGTAATTGGAGTATTGTGGATTCTTATTCCATTGATCCTTAAGTGGATGGGACGAAATGTGGTCATTAATGATGAAGAATAAGAAGGGGTTAGAGCCCCTTTGGGGATAAAGCTGAATTTAGCTTACAAAGTGTTTTCGCTTTTCTTTGAAAGAAGGTTTTCAATTGGCCATTTTCTATCAGATAGTGCTTAATATTATTATTCCGTTATTTTTATTGATTGGAGTAGGTGCACTACTGCAACGATTCGTTCAACTTGATTTATCTACTCTTTCGAAAATTACAATGAACTTCTTATTACCAGCAGTTTGCTTTACCAATATTTATCAAAGTGAAATGTCAGGCAAATTAGTAGGTCATACGATAGTATTTTTGGTGCTGTTCAATTTCTTGCTTATCTTAATTAGTATCTTGATTGCCAAAGTATGCAAATTTGAGCGAAAGCTGTCAGCGACCTTTAAAAACAGCATGGTATTGAGCAATTCAGGAAATTATGGACTTCCAGTGAGTGAACTTGTATTTGCTACGAATCCAGTCGGCATGTCTATTCAGATTATTGTTTCTATTTTTCAAAGTTTACTTACTTATACATATGGGTTCTATAATTCTGTTTCCGCAGAAAGCAGTGGTTTAACAGTTTTTCGAAAGATTATACAGCTTCCGGTCATTCATGCGCTCATTCTTGCTTTTTTACTTCGCTTGTTTCATGTGGATATCCCGTCTTTCCTATGGAAACCGATTGAGAATACATCTGCTGCTTTTTTGGCGGTTGCACTAGTGACACTTGGTGCCCAAGTTGCTTATATAAAAGTTGCCCACATTTCTATGCCGCTTGTTTTGATCGTGATAGGCAGGTTATTGATTTCTCCCATTGTCGCTCTGCTGATCATCTTCTTACTTGGTATATCGGATACGTCCGCACAGGCATTATTCATAGCAAGCTCATTTCCTACATCAAGAAATAGCGCGATGTTGGCGCTAGAATACGATAATTACCCTGAATATGCTTCTCAGGCCGTTCTTGTGACAACCATTTTTAGTAGCATTACTGTTGCGATTGTTGTTTACTTATCTAAAATCCTATTTTAAGAAAGTATAATATGTGTATACAAAGTCAGGTAGCTTCTATTACGTCGGAAGTTGCCTGATCTTTTTTTGTTTAAATTATGATGTGGCTTTTTGGATATATTCGTATTCATATCAAAAAAACTATAAACGAATAACATTATTCATAATGTTATTTAGTAATTTGAGATGATAAAATTTTCATATTCCGATAAACTTAAAGAAAAAGTGAACGAAAATTGAGGATGCTGTTGAATATGAGAAGGGTATCACTACAAACAAAGATTCATGGGTTAGTACTTACATTAAGCTTATTTCTGATTATCTTATTAACGTCTTACTTTACCTATATGGAAGGTAAGCAAATGGCAGAGGATAGAGGTCTTATTGCTTTAGAGATATCTAAAGTCATTTCATTTATGCCATCTATTATCGAGGCATTTGAATTAGAAAATCCATCTGAGGAAATCCAACCTATCATCGAAAAAATCAAGAATGAAACGGGTGCTGAATTTATTGTAGTAGGGAATAAGGATGGTATTCGTTATTCCCACCCATTGCCATCAGAAATTGGAAAGCGGATGATAGGTGGAGATAACGAGCGGGCGATTCAAAATGGTGAATATTATATTTCGGAAGCACGTGGTTCCCTTGGTCTTTCGATGAGAGGGAAATCGCCGATATTCGATAAGCAAGGAAACATAATTGGTGTTGTTTCGGTAGGATATTTAGTAGAGGATGTTAAAGAACAAATCGTAAGAAATGTGTCCAAAGAGTTGTTTGTTTCTTTCCTAGCTCTTGTTATATCAATAATAGGCAGCTATTTGCTTGCACGAAGTATACGTAAAGATACGATGGGATTAGAGCCATATGAAATCGTTAATTTATATAAAGAAAAAAATGCCGTGCTTCATTCTGTGAAAGAAGGAATTCTCTCCGTTGATAAAAACGGCATGATTAATTCCATGAATAAACCAGCAAAAAAACTGTTGAACGTTAAAGGAACTGTTCGCCGGTTGAAGGTAGATGGATTATTTCCTTCAAGTCAATTATATGATGTTCTTAAATCAGGCGAGCCGCAAATCGATCGTGAAATGACTTGGAAACATCAAACGATTATTGTGAGCATCACCCCGATTTTTGATGATGATGGAGTAAGTGGTGTAGTTGCTTCATTTCGTGATAAAACGGAAATCGAGCAAATGGTGAACACAATATCAGAAGTAAAAATGTATTCAGAAGATCTAAGAGCACAAACACATGAATATACGAACAAATTATATGTACTATCCGGATTAATCCAACTGGGCGAATATGACGAAGCGATAAACATGATTCAAAGTGAAAGTTCCGAGCTTCAATTTCTCAATCAGATTGTATTCGAACAAATAATGGATACAAAGGTCCAGGCAATCTTGTTAGGGAAATTAGGTAAAGCATCTGAAAAAAAAGTTAGATTTGAAATAGATTCGCTAAGCTACATCGACAAACTTCCGGATCATATCAAATTGTTCCAGATAACACTCGTACTTGGCAATTTAATAGATAATGCCTTTGAGGCGGTTTATGACATAGAGGAACCGATTGTAAAGTTATTCGCGACTGATATAGGAGAAGATATCATCTTTGAAGTAAGCGACAATGGTAAAGGAATCACGGAAGAAGAAATGGTCGTGCTTTTTGAACGCGGTTTCACTTCGAAGACGAGTGAAAAACCAAGAGGATACGGACTATACAACGCTGATAGTGCAGTAAAGGAACTTGGAGGCATAATCGAAGTACATAGCGAGGCAGAAAACACGGTATTCACCGTTTATCTGCCTAAAGAAAAAAGAGGAGGAGAAGTATGGGGAAAATAAGAGCGGTTATTGTAGAAGATGATTTTCGCGTAGCAGATATTCATGAGAAGTTTCTGAATAAATTTGCAGAAATCGATGTAATAGGAAAAGCACTAAATGCCAAACAGATGATACGAATTTTGGAGCAAAAAAAACCTGACTTGCTCCTCCTAGATGTGTATTTGCCAGACAAACTTGGTTCCGATTTGCTACCAATCATTCGTCAAAAATTCCCGCAAGTGGATATTATCATGATTACGGCAGCAATCGATAAAGAAATACTTGAACATGCGCTTCGCTATGGTGTGGAGTACTATTTGATCAAACCAGTAAAAATGGAGCGTTTTTATCAAACGATTGAAGAATATCTTAATAAGTCCCAGCTTTTGCAAACTAAGCGTGATTTAGACCAAGATTTTGTAGATCTTATTTTTCAAAAAAAATCCCCAACCAAGGAAAGGAAAGGGGTTATATTACCTAAAGGAGTCGATGAAATCACATTATCGAAAGTGAGAACTGTTCTTGAAATGAGTGACACGGGTATGTCGGCGGAACAAGTGAGTGTTCAAATTGGTGCTTCGAGGACAACCGCAAGGCGATATTTGGAATATTTGATATCTGTCAGGGAATGTAAAGCTGAAGTGGTATACGGAGTTGTAGGGCGACCAGAACGAAGATATTGTAAAATTTAGAGGAAATCCCATCTTGTTTCTAAGAAGGGCTGAATAATATTGATAGAGTTCGGTCTTTCTCTGGCGGAAGAAATACTCCCCCACTGATTGAAGTTTCACTTTATCAGGTATACTGATTTTATCGAGAAAACATCCAAAATTCCCATTCCGCACCGTCATCATTGTAATTAGGCGAGTGTAGCGTGCTTCATGATATATCCTTCATGGTAAAGTGTGCTGTTTAACGCTGGATTCGTTTTGTGTAAAAGAACGAATCCTTAAGTATTCACGGATAGCCAAAAACCAATCGTGAACAAAATGAACAAAATTTTCACAATTATTTTAAAACACTTTAATTTGCAAACGCTTACAACGAAGAGAGCATAGAGTACAATTTATCTATATATAAGATTAGGAGTGATAAATATGCTCGCTTTACTTGGATATATGATGATAATTGTATTTATGATTTTAATAATGACAGGGAGACTTTCAGCTATGATTGCTCTCATTGTCGTGCCAATTGTATTTGCACTCATAGGTGGTTTCGGGAGTGAGATGGGTCCAATGGCGTTAGAGGGAATCAAAAGTGTTGCTCCAACGGGAATCATGATATTATTTGCGATTTTATTCTTTGGTGTTTTGATTGATGCTGGAGTTTTTGACCCAATAATTAAGACAATTCTTAAGTTGGTAAAAGGAGATCCTGTAAAAATTGCCATAGGGACAGCTATTTTGGCTCTGCTAATTTCACTGGATGGAGATGGAACGACCACATATATGATTACAATTTCTGCAATGCTTCCCCTTTATAAAAGGATTGGCATGAGACCACTTCTCTTAGCAGGGATTGCTGTTTCCGCTTCAGGCGTTATGAATCTACTACCTTGGGGAGGGCCGACAGCAAGGGTGATGACCGCATTGAACCTTGAAATGTCAGACGTATTCACACCTGTTATTCCTTCTATGATTGGCGGTGTTCTATTCGTTTTGTTCATGGCTTATTGTCTCGGGAAAAAAGAAAGAAAAAGAATTGGTGTCATAGAGTTTGACTATCAGGGAGTAGCTCAACAAGCGGCTACAACTGAGGAATTGTATGTAAAACGCCCTAAATTAATTGTATTTAACTATGCTTTAACGATTACCTTATTAGTAGCACTAATCATGGAATTACTGCCATCAGCCGTTTTGTTCATGATTGGTTTTGCCATAGCCATAACGATAAATTATCCGAAATTGAGTGACCAAAAAGAACGTGTAGCAAATTATGCTGATAATGCTTTATCTGTTGTTTCGATGATTTTTGCCGCTGGAATTTTCACTGGAATTCTTGCAGGAACGGAAATGGTGGATGCTATGGCAAATTCGATGATTCAGCATATTCCAGATGTTATGGGTTCGCACTTTGCTGTAATCACGGCAGTTATTAGTGCGCCGTTTACGTTCTTCATGTCCAATGATGCCTTTTACTACGGAGTACTTCCATTACTAGCTAAGGCTGGAGCTGCTTATGGAATCGACCCAGCTTTGATTGGAAGAGCTTCTCTTTTAGGATTGCCTGTTCATTTATTAAGTCCTCTTGTTCCTTCTACCTATCTATTGGTCGGGATGGTTGGAGAAGATTTTGGAGCATTACAGCGTTCCTTCTTGAAGTGGGCATGTGGTTCAACAGCTGTCATGATTATTGTAGCTATTGTATTAGGAATCATCCCTTTTTAAACTCGCGAAAGATATAAAAGGGGACTTTTAGACGTTTTTGTGCAGTAGCTTACACTTTTCATACTATTAAATTTTTCAGATGTGCCTAACGTGTATCTTACAGAAAGCAAGTTTTCTGTATATACACGTCTTTTTGTCTATTGCGAAATGCTTTCTCTTGCTTTAACGGAAAGTCAAGACTTCCCCCTCAAGGCTTAGAGGAATTGAAAAAGCGTAGGTGGGGGATGCCCGTAAAAGCCCAATCGGGTTTGTAGTGTCGCTTTACCCACACTGTGTGGAGGTTTTAGCGACACTAGAACGGGACTACAATCAGTGGAGGATGAAGAAAAACCCCCATTGATTGAAGTTCCACTTTATTGGTACTTGTTCAAACTGGAGAGTGCTTCAAGATAATAGTGCTTTGGCAAGTTCGAAACAATTACGGAGCTAATATAATCTTTACTTATGGTTAGTCATATCAAAATTATATTTTATTTATAACTGTCCATTCATTATAATTATTCATATAGAGAGCGGAAAGAAGGACGATGTAAAATTGAATAAAAATATATGGATGTTTATTGTTCTAAGTAGCGCAGGTGGTTTTTTACTTTCGTTGACAGGTCTGTCGATCGGATGGATGCTTGGAACATTACTCTTCGCTGCACTCATTTCTTTCGTATCACCAAATTTTCTAGGGACGAAAGGTCTACCGAAATACTGGCTAAATATAGGGCAGTGTATTTTAGGTATTGAACTAGGTCAAAAAATTAATCTATCTGTTCTTACAGTCTTTCAGCAACATTGGATTGTTATTATAGTCATGCTACTGCTTTCAATTATGTTTTCATTACTTTCAGGTTTGGCACTTTGGAAATTTAGCGAAACTAATATGCTGACTAGTTTTTTCGGTACGGCACCGGGTGGACTATCGGCTATGCCAGGAATGGCTGAGGAAGTCGGTGCCAACACAGCGGTCGTTAGTATTATCCAAACGATGCGTGTTTTTCTTGTTATTTTAATTATTCCGATTGTCGTGTCCTTATTGGTGGTAATTCCGACGGCACCGGTTATCGTACAATCGCCAGGCGCTGTTTTTGAAATCCATCACTTATTATGGAGTCTGGTGCTTGCTGTCGTTGCCTATGGGGGATATCATGTAGGTAAATATTTGAAATTTCCGGCTCCTTGGCTCCTTGGAAGCATGGTTGGAGTCGCCGTTGTTCAATCCATCACATCTACCACTACTGGACACGATATGATTGCCTTCTGGCCACATAGTATCATGGTCGTATCGCAGATTTTAATTGCCGTATCGATTGGCTCCCGTTTTCGCAAAGAAATGTTTATTGGTTTAAAACAAACATTAGTTGTTGCCTTCATCAGTACGATCATGTTAATCGTAGCGATGTTTGCGTGTGCTTATTTTGTTTCAGAAATCACAGGAATGGCGTTTATGACCACAGCCCTTGCGTTCGCACCGGGTGGCGTTGCGGAGATGGCGACAACAGCAGTCGTACTAGATGCTGATTCCACATTTGTAGTGGCTGTGCAGGTGCTCCGAATTATCGTAGTTTGTCTCGTGATGCCGCCAATTTTCAAATTGCTGCATAAGTGGGAAAATCAAAAAAGTGTTCATACACATATCTCAGCATAAGTTTATTAGTAAGGTAATAGACGGATAAATAAGGCAGTGGGAATTCATTTACTAAAATCCTGTAAGCAGGTATTTAACTAATTTTATCCCGCATTAACGGAAGTCAAAGCCCCTATCTCAAGGCTTAGAGGAATCGAAGAAGCTAATGTGTGTGGGGGGCTACTGTCCGTAAAGCCTGATTGAAGTTTCACTTTAACTAGTAATCAAAATATAAAAATAATTTAAAATACATTGACAGTAATCATGCAAAATGGCATAATTTATACGAAATTACATTAAACTTAAATTTTTTATATACAAAATCTTATCAAGAGCAGGTGGAGGGACAAGCCCGATGATACCCGGCAACCGACTTATTTTTAAGCACGGTGCTAATTCTTGCAGCAGAAATGCTGATAGATAAGAAGTTGTTTTTTATTCGGAAACCTCTTCTTATTGAAGGGGTTTTTTATATTTTTTAAAAGGAAGAAGTGGCGAAAATGAGCGAAGTAACAGCTGTGTACAGCATAATATCTGATTCATCAAGCTTGGAAAAAAAAGCCGAAGAAATAGCGCTTGGTCTAACGGTTGGTTCTTGGACGAACCTGCCGCTGCTCGAACAAGAACAATTAAAAAATCATAAAGGTCGAGTTGTCACGGTCAAAGAAGTGGATGAAGAGAAGGTATCTGGAAAAAACGTTGGCGAACTTCACATTGCTTTTCCAGCGGCTAATTTTTCAAAAGATATTCCTGCTATCCTGACGACAACTTTCGGAAAATTATCTCTAGATGGAGAAATTAAATTAGTAGATTTAAAGTTTGATCAAGACCTTTTAAGCCATTTTCCAGGACCTCGTTTTGGAATTGCAGGCATTCGCGAAAAGCTTCAAGTCTTTGATCGTCCTTTAATTATGAGTATTTTCAAGGGAGTGATTGGGAGGGATTTAGATTATCTGCTCAACCAATTACGAGAACAGGCATTGGGTGGTGTTGACCTAGTGAAGGACGATGAAATCCTCTTTGAAAACCCTCTCACTCCTCTTGAAAAAAGAGTAACAGAAGGAAAGAAAGTACTTGATCAAGTGTATGAAGAAACTGGTCATAGAACGTTATATGCCGTGAATTTAACAGGAAGAACGTTCGAATTAAGGGATCGAGCTAGAAAAGCAAGAGATTTAGGAGCGGATGTTTTGTTATTTAACGTTTTTGCTTATGGTCTTGATGTCTTACAAAGTTTACGAGAAGATGAGGAAATTGCTCTTCCAATTATGGCTCACCCTGCCGTTAGCGGTGCGTTCACTTCATCAGAAAAATATGGGCTTTCTCATGCCTTACTGTTAGGGAAATTGGAAAGATTGGCAGGAGCGGACTTTTCCTTGTTTCCTTCACCATACGGCAGTGTAGCTTTGGACAGAGATAAGGTGATAGCGATAAAAGAGGAGCTAATAAAGAAAACACAGATTAAATCGGTATTTCCTGTACCATCAGCTGGGATTCACCCAGGTCTCGTACCTTTATTGATCCAAGATTTCGGAAAGGATTGTGTCATTAATGCAGGTGGAGGCGTTCATGGACATCCACAAGGAGCGCAGGGTGGTGGTAAGGCGTTTCATCAAGCAATTGAATTGGTGCTTTCTGGGGATGCGTTTTCAGAAGAAACTGCTGCATTTGAACTTCAGGAGGCAGTCCGGCTATGGGGCTGGAAGGATGTGGTTGCGAAGTGAATAATCCAATCATTTTTTGTGACTTTGATGGTACGGTAACAAAGAAAGACAATATTGTTAGTATAATGAAGCAATTTGCTCCACCAGAATGGGAGATGTGGAAGGATCATGTTTTATCTCGTTCGGTCAGTATCCAAGAAGGGGTAGGCAACATGTTTCGTCTCCTTCCAACTTCACTAAAACAGGAGATTACTAAGTTTGTTTTAGAAAATAGTGAGATTCGCGAAGGGTTTAGTGAATTTGTTCAATATACGAAAAAGCAACAGATCCCCCTTTATATCGTAAGTGGAGGGATGGATTTTTTTGTTAGACCAATTCTCGCCCCGTTTGACTCTATTGCCGGGGTGTTTTGTAATCAGGCTGATTTCTTAGGTGAAACGATTCAAATACAATGGCCACATCCTTGTGATCAGACATGTACGAATCAAAATTGCGGCTGTTGCAAACCTGCGATAATCCGACAACTATCGAATGCCAAGACGCATGCAATAGTCATTGGCGATTCTGTAACAGATTTGGAAGCTGCGAAAATTTCTCATACTGTCATAGCAAGAGATTATTTAGCTGAAAAATGCGGAGAGTTTTCGATTCCATTTCAACCTTTTGATACGTTTTATGATTGCATAGACATTTTAGAGAAATTACAAATAAGTAGTCAAACGAAGGGGGTTGGAAAATGAGTGTGTTACTTACTCGTCATCATGAGCTTATGGAGATAAAAGCTGAATTGGCCGAGAGAGATTGGTTTATGGGCACGAGCGGTAATTTAGCGATTAAAGTACAAAATGATCCATTGCAATTTCTTGTCACGGCAAGCGGGAAAGATAAACGAAAAAAAACAAATGAAGACTTTCTGCTTGTGGATGGTGATGGAAATCCTGTCGGAAGCACGAATGTGAAGCCTTCTTTTGAGACGCTGCTGCATTGTGAAATATACAAAAGAACGGATGCCGGCTGCAGTCTCCATGTTCATACAGTAGCGAACAATGTGATTTCTGAATTGTATGGCGACGTGGGGAAAGTGGTTTTTCAAGGTCAGGAGCTAATAAAGGCATTTGACCGGTGGGATGAGAATGCAGAGTTAATCATTCCAATCATCCGGAACTATGCGGATATTCCTAGATTAGCAGCAACCTTTGCTTCCTTTGCGAATGAAAATAAAGGAGCCGTGTTGATTCGTAATCACGGAATCACTGCATGGGGGAAAGATGGCTTTGAAGCTAAAAAAATTCTCGAAGCCTGTGAGTTTTTATTTCAGTATCAGCTCACATTACTTCAGGCAAAAGCCGGACTTTATGGAGCAAGACACTTGACTTAAAAAGTCTAATAAGTTCGATTTATCTAATAAATTTTTAGGAGGAAATATGATGACAACGATTGTTATTCAAGGAACTAATGAAGTAATTGATAACCAAGAGGAAGTAATTGCATTTTTGCAAGAACAAGGCGTGATTTATGAATCATGGGATATTTCAAAATTACCAGTTCACTTACAAGAGAAGTATGTGTTAAGTGATGAAGAAAAACAAGAGATATTAACAGTTTTCCAACCTGAAATTACGGATATCGCAAACAGAAGAGGCTACAAGGCTTGGGACGTTATTTCACTTGCAGAGCATACGCCAAATCTTGACGAGTTATTAAAGAATTTCCAGCGTGAGCATCACCATACAGATGATGAAGTACGATTTATCGTGAGTGGGCATGGCGTTTTTATTATTCAAGGAAAAAATGGCCCGTTTTTTGAGGTTCACTTACATCCTGGAGACCTCATTTCTGTTCCTGTCGGGGTTCGTCATTACTTCACGTTAGATGACGATCGCAGAGTAGTTGCCATACGAGTTTTTGTCACAGCAGAAGGTTGGGTGCCTGTTTACGAGGAAGAAGCTGCACGTTAAATTATCATAATATTTAAAGTAGTCATATTACTAGTTTCAAATAATTTTTCATTGAGTGTGGCTGTTTAGGAGGGGGTTTATATGAAGGACTTTACGACTAGCTATTTTACGATGAATGAACAAGATGTCGTAGATTATGTGCAAAGTAATCTGGATTTCTTTGCACATAATGCCGAGCTTGAATGTCGTGAAATTGGCGATGGGAACTTAAATTATGTGTTTAGAGTAGTTGAGCCAAAGAGTGGTAGATCTATTATTATTAAACAAGCGGGACCGGTAGCCCGTATTTCTGATAGTTTTAAAGTTTCTCCTGACCGCAATCGGATTGAAAGTGAACTATTGAAACTTCATGACGAACTGGCTCCAGGTTTTGTTCCCATTTTCTATTCGTATGATCCTATTATGAATTGCTGTGTAATGGAGGACTTATCGGATCATGAAATTATGCGAACAGCACTTTTGAGTTATAAAAAATTCCCGTTATTTGCGGAGCATATAAGTACATTTTTAGCTAATACATTATTGCTAACATCGGATGTTGTAATGGGACATAAGGAAAAGAAAGAATTAGTGAAGAAATTTATTAATCCAGAGTTGTGTGAAATAACTGAGGATTTAGTCTATACAGAACCATTCTACGATTGTGAGCAAAATGATGTATTTGAAGGGACAAAAGAATTTATTCGAGATCATATATGGAATGATAAACAACTAGGACTAGAAACGGCCAAGTTGAAGTTCGAGTTTATGACGAATACCCAGTCATTGCTTCATGGTGATCTCCATACCGGATCTATTTTTATCAAGGAAAATTCCACGAAGATTATTGATCCTGAATTTGCCTTTTATGGTCCAGCTGGCTATGATGTCGGCAATGTAGTGGCTAATCTAATTTTTGCTTATGTGAATGCTAGTTTCACAATCGTAGATGAATCGAAACGAGAAGAATATTTGGGTTATTTGGAACAAACAATTGAGGATGTTATTCGATTGTTTCAAGAAAAGTTTTTACAGTTGTGGGATGAAAAAGTAGCAGAAAAAACAGCGATGGTACCAGGCTTTAAAGAGACATATGTAAATTCCATTATGAATGATGCAGCAGCCGTTACTGGTCTTGAGCTATGCAGAAGAATTATTGGGATTGCTCATGTTAAAGATATTACATCCATATCGAATTCGAACGACCGTGTTCAAGCAGAAAAAATTTGCTTAACAGTAGGAAAGACCTTTATTCTCGAGCGGTCCCAAATCAAAACAGGTGAAGACTTCGTTAAGGTCTTGCTAGAAAGTGTTCAAAAAGTTAAGGAGGCAAACAACAACGATGACATCACCAGTAGAAACGATACAATCGGTGCAGCTCAATGAAGAAGATGAGCTGATTCTTTTAGACCAAACTCTCTTGCCAATTAAAAAAGTTTTTTTACATCTTTCCACCATTAAAGAAATTTGGGATGCCATTTATCATTTAAAAGTACGGGGAGCACCAGCAATAGGAATTGCCGCTGCATATGGAATTTATTTAGAAACAAAAAAATCTAAGGCAGTTACATTTACAGGGTTATATGATGATTTTCAAAAAAACAAACAATATTTAGCTTCTTCCCGTCCGACAGCAGTTAATTTATTTTGGGCACTGAATCGAATGGAAGAACGTTTGCTAAAAGAAACAGAAAAAAGTATAACGGAAATAAAAAACGCACTTAAGGAAGAAGCGGAAAAGATTCGAATGGAAGATGAGCTTGTGTGTCGTTCGATTGGCGAGCATGCTCTTTCTCTATTAAAACCCGGATTTGGAATTCTAACCCACTGCAATGCAGGAACAATAGCGACCGCCAAATATGGTACGGCGCTGGCACCTATTTATTTAGGAAAGGAACAGGGGTATGAGTTCAAAGTTTTTGCAGATGAAACAAGACCCCTCCTGCAAGGTGCTCGATTAACTGCATGGGAATTGCAAGAAGCGGGAGTAGATGTAACTTTAATTTGTGATAATATGGCTTCAATTGTTATGAAGGAAGGAAAAGTTCAGGCTGTGTTAGTAGGCTGTGATCGAGTAGCTGCTAACGGTGATACAGCTAATAAAATAGGTACATCTGGCTTGGCGATTTTAGCTAAGCATTATCAGATTCCGTTTTATGTATGCGCCCCGCTCTCTACAGTTGATATCGAGTGTGACACGGGAGATGACATCCCGATCGAGCTTCGAAATCCAGATGAAATAACAAAGTCATGGTATGAAAAGCCAATGGCACCTGAAAATGTGAAAGCATACAATCCAGCCTTTGATGTAACCGACCATGAACTGATTACTGGGATTGTTACCGAAAAAGGAATTGCTTATCCTCCGTATAAAGATAGTTTAATAAATTTGGTGAAACAGGTAAGATAAACAAAGTGAAACTTCAATCAGTGGGGGACATCTTCATTCCGATTAATTGAAGTTTCGCTTTTTTAAAAGGAAATGAAATTGGGGAATTATTTCAAAAAGCAGGAAAACAAATATTTGATGTAGATAGACGTGTTGAATTGATTTTAAAAAAAAGACAACTACCGCTGATTGTGCAAAAATTAGATGCTTTAGTAAGAAGATTGCCAGAAAATCATCCGAAAAGACCGCTAGTAGAAAAGGATTTGGCGAAACGACTGGCAGGTTATCGTGGCGAAAAGGCTGTTGATTACCATTTAACAGAAGTTTCGAATAAACTATCCCTCATATTACATGACCTCCGCTTGAAGGCTAGCACCCACTATTTCCAACTTGATACCATTATTCTCACGCAATCATTTATCCCGCATTAACGGGCAGTAAAACCCCGATTGGTGAGATACAGTGAAACTTACCGCTGTGATCTTCAGCGGTTTAGTTGAACCAATCGGGTTTATACTGTCGATTGATCGAAGCGAAAGCGAAGATCTTAGCGACAGTAGAACGGGACTAACAATCAGTGGGGGATGAAAAAAAACCACTGATTGAAGTATCACTTTATCCTTTTACTTGAAATTAAAAATATATCAGGTACCTTGTATTTTGATGAAAATTTTCAACAAATGATTCGAACATATAATGAAAAGGAAACCGCATTTCCAGATCCATTCCTACAAATCCAGCGTCAGGAAAAACAGTTGACCAACAGGCTGATAGAACATATGTCTGTTTTGCCAATTAAATCGTATATCATCATCAGCAATCCAGCTACTATCATTAAAACGTCATCTCACAATTACCGGATTAAAGATCAAATCATCCATGCAGCTAATCTACTGAATAAATGGGCCGATCTGGAACGGATATATCATGAAGAAAAAGCCGAATGGAAAGAGATGAAAAAACTTGCCCGATCTTTTATGAAAAAAGATACGCCACTTGTAATGGATGTATTGGGAAATTACTCGGTACCGATCTCCGATGTTCTTACAGGTGTTTTCTGTTCTACATGCTCATATTCAATAATGGAACGGAAAAAGGGTAGTTGGTATTGTCCATTATGTTTAACGAAAGAGAAGGACGCGCATATACAGGCACTCCAAGATTACAATCTCCTCATCGGTTCCTCAATTAAAAATAGTCAATGTCGTGTTTATCTAAATCTATCTTCTGATTCAATTGCACGCAAACTGCTGATTTCAATGAGTGTACCATTTTCAGGATTAAATAAAGGAAGGGTTTATCATTTGAACAATGAGAATGGCTGATATAATAGTAAAACGGCTGATATTTATGTGAAATGCCTGATATAATAAAAAATCGGCCGATATATGTTCAGAAACGGCTGATATATGTTAAAAAGGTCCTGATTAGGGGGAATTTACTCTGAAATGAGAATTAATAAATATATAAGTGAAACGGGTTTCTGTTCAAGACGGGAAACGGATCGATTAATTGCTGCAAAGAGAATTACGATTAACGATGTAGTTTGTGAGCCAGGAGATACGGTAGCTCCAGGTGATATCGTGTTGATTGATGGAAAGGCTATACCGCAAAAAGAAGATCCGGTCTATCTTTTGCTGAATAAACCAATCGGTATTACTTGTACTGCTGCACCCGATGTAGCAGGTAATATTATTGAATACGTCAACTATCCGATAAGGATTTTTGCAGTAGGAAGATTGGATAAGGCATCAGAAGGCTTGATTCTCTTAACGAATGATGGCGGTATCGTGAATAAGATGATGCGCTCGGAACATGCCCATGAGAAGGAATACTTGGTCAGAGTTAATCGGATCATTACAAACGATTTTATTAAAAAAATGGCTAGTGGTGTCGAAATTCTAGGCGTTAAGACGAAGCCATGTGAAGTAACACGAATGAATGATTATGAGTTTAAAATCATTCTTACACAAGGACTTAACCGGCAAATACGGAGAATGTCCAAGGCGCTTGGATATAAAGTAACGAAGCTTGAACGGATACGAATTATGAATCTTACATTAACTGGATTAGAGCGCGGGGACTATCGTGAGCTAACAAACGAAGAGCTGAAGCAGCTACTTGCAAGTTTACATGAAGGGTGAAAAATAAAACAGAGGTGAACGCCAATGCTTATTTTGAAAAAGAATAATAGTTACATTTGTCTGCTTAAACTAAGAGAGGGCATAAAATGACCTATAAAAGATAGCGAGTTTTCGATTTTCCAGAAAGTTTTTGTTCAAAATATTTAGTCCTACTCTATAATTTTTAGTATAGTAGTAATATAGAAAATTAAGAGGTGAAGGCCATGTATTTAACGATTAAAGAGACAGCTGAATATTTATCAATGCCTGAATCTTATATTGAAAGTTTGATTTCGCAAAATAAAATTCGAACCGTACATGACGGTCAGCAATATTTAATATATAAGGATCAGTTCAAGACTCATTTCGAACAGCTTGAGACATACAAAAAACAGTATGAGGAATATTTGAGTGAACCGATCCATGAGGATTTGGATATTAAGGACGAAGATTAAATACGAGGGGGGTCTAGTTTGAGCATTCAAAAAAAGGTAGGTTTGGTTCTAGATGTCGAGACGACTGGGTTAAGTCCAAATGAAGATGAAATGATTGAGCTTGCCATGAAGCTGTTTTCTTTTAATGAGTTAACAGGGGAAGTCTTGGAAGTGATTGATGAAGACACCTTCCTTAGGGAGCCCATGTCTACGAGTGCAAGGCGGAACTACGATTATGCTTATGAAGTCCACGGAATCCCGTTCGAGCTGGTCCGTGGAAAAAGTTTTTATGATGTAAAGATTAAGACATACTTTAATCATGCAAATGCAGTTTTTGCCCATAATGCATCGTTTGATCGCAGTTTTTTAGTTCGAATGTATCCGGATGTTAATGAACTGAAGTGGTACTGCACAATGAGAGGTGTCGCCTGGAAAGATTATGGCATGTATAACAGTAAGTTATTGACATTATTGAAACATCACTCTATTTCGGACTTTCAATCTCATAGAGCAATGGATGACATTACATATTTACTAGAACTTATCAAAAAACAGAATCCTTACGGTGACTTATATTTGCAGGAAATACTTAAACGCGGGCCGATGCGAAAATACAAGCCTGCTGCTAAACAAGTAAAACGGAAATCAGCTTTTAACATATAATCGAATTGTACTACATACAGTTCTAAATCCATAAAATGTGTAAAAAATATGAAAATGGAAAAACTAGTAAGCACCGTAGAGATAAGGAGATAGATAAGTGAATGAAGTAATGAATTTTTTAAAAAGTAAAGGTTTTACCAGGTTCTTAACATTATTAATATTGATTATTGTGCTCTATAGTATGGGAAGTATGGTAAATCTCGTCTTATTTACGTTTATCTTTACTTTTCTTATGGGGCGTCTTCAAAACCTTTTGTCAGCCTATGCAAATAAATACGTAAGAATAAACCCTAAGCTGATTCTAGCCGTATTATACACATTATTTGTACTTGCGCTCGCCTATGTGCTTTACAAATATCTGCCTGTCATATCAATGCAAATTTCCGAATTAATTAGCCAAATTTTTCATTTTTATCAGCACCCACCAGATAACCAAGTGATTCGCTATATAAAAGATATCATTAATAGTCCTGACTCGTCTTTTGATATTCCGAAGCAATTCAATGCCCTATACGGTTATTTATCTGGAATAGGTTCACTCGCCATTCAAGTACTTATCTCCATCATTTTAAGCTTATTTATATTGCTTGAAAAAGATAAAATAATCCGCTTCACTTCAAAATTTAAGTATGGGAAGTTCGGCGAGTTTTTCGTAAATCTTGAACACTTTGGGAAAAAATTTACGAATTCGTTTGGAAAAGTTATTGAAGTACAATTTTTGATTGCGATAACGAATTCCGTTCTGTCTGTTTTGTTTTTATGGATTCTAGGTTTTCCGCAGTTACTGGGGCTAGGAATTATGATATTCTTTCTTGGTTTAATCCCGGTAGCAGGTGTAATTATTTCCTTAATTCCTCTTTGCATGATCGCCTATAGCATTGGGGACCTTTCAAAGGTTATCGCGGTTCTAGTGATGATTGCTGTAATTCATGCAATTGAAGCTTATGTTCTTAATCCTAAGTTCATGTCAGTCAAGACAAACTTACCTACATTTTTCACTCTAGCCGTATTGCTTTTATCTGAACATTTCCTTGGTGCTTGGGGATTGATCATTGGGATCCCAATCTTTATCTTTGTGATTGATATGCTGGAAATACCAAAAAATATCGAAAAACCAAACGTTAAGGAAAACAGAGTCAAATGAAAAAAGGATCGTATCAAGTGGATTTCCGTCTACTTGATACGATCCTTTTTCAATGATCCAGTAATTAAAATGAGTTCTAGGTGAGTAGGTAAGTGATCTGGGGCTTATCTTCATCTATTGATTTTCGCTAGCATTCAAAAATAATCATAGTTCCCCTCCTTTTACTACAAAAATGTAGAAAAATGTCCAAATACCAGATATAATGGGAATTAATACTAATAAATGTCGAGAGCAATTGTTAAGCTCGTCATGAAAAATTTCAACAGGGGGAACAAAAATGTTAAAAAGAAGTGTAAGCGTATTGCTATTCTTATTATCATTAACTGTCGGAACCAGTGTTTTTGCAGCAGAAACAGATAATGAAAATGTAGAAAAGGCATTGCGTATCATTGATGAAACGAACGCGGTAATCGATGCGGAAATTGTCCAAGCGCAAAATTCTGCTGGAGTACTTCAAGACGCATATTTCGCTGATATACAATCAATAGAAGGTACAGAAGCGATTATTGCATTAAGAAGTGAATTAATAAATCTTGAAAAGGCACTGAAATTTGCAACGGAAGAAAGTGAGATTGCTAGTCTTTCAGAGCAAGTAGCTACATTAACAGCTGAAGTTACTAGTCTTGAGGCAGTACTTAGTGAACAATCATCAGAGTTTGCAGAGCTCACGCTTACATACAACGAATCATTGAATTTAATTATCCATGATGTCGACGTGCTGACTAGAGAACTATCTGCTGAAGGAATTGCAAAAGCCGCTGAATTAGGCGTCAAAGCAGAATGTGTTTGGAAATATGTAAATTTCGCTCATAAGTGGGCATGGATTGATCCGATTCAAGTGGTTGGATCATAAATTTGTCTTGAGTTTATCCTTCGTAGTGGAGTAAAATTAAACAAGTGGGTGTCCCAAAAGTAAAGGGTTAGACCCCGCAACAACTAAAGACAGTATACGAAACACAACATACTGATTTAGAGTGCGAGGTTAGACTCTTATGGGGACACCCTCTATTTTTGTTTTTGAAAGGATGAACAATTGTGGAAGGTCTTAGATTAATGAAAGAGGGCTCATATATCGGACAAGTGACGAATAATTCCACGATTATTAGTCTTTTAGAGAGTAATAGTAATGTTGAAGTTATGTTACAAACCGTTTTTAAAGATCGCGTATTTTATCTTTATCCAAGTGATAATCCAAAAGTATTTGAATTTATCTACATTTTGTCAGGGCAAATAGAGTATGTAGAGAATGGAAGAAAAACGAATCTAAAAAAGAATGATTATTTTTCAGCAAAAAATATTAAAAAGCCTATTTTATTTGAAGCTAAAACAGATGTGAGTTATTTATGGATTATAACTGAGCCTACATTTCATCACATAAGTGAAGACATTGAAAACTTAAGAAAACTTGTCTTAAATGTGGAATCTAAAGACAAATATACATATAATCATGGAATAAGAGTAGCAAATTACTCTGTGAAAATTGCTAGTAAATTGAATTTTTCTAAAGATCAAATGAAAGATTTATATTTAGCTGCTGAACTTCATGACATAGGAAAGATCAATATCCCGCTTGAAATTTTACAGAAACCTGGCAAGCTGACGAAGGAAGAATTTGATATTATTAAGAAGCATTCCAAAGATGGTGCTGACATAGTCAGTGAGACAAGTTATAAGTATTTAGCCGATATCATTGAGCAGCATCACGAACGGTTAAATGGCTCAGGCTATCCAAACGCTCTTAAGGAAGATGAAATCCTTTTGCCAGCTAAAATTATTGGTGTTGCCGATACGTTTGATGCGATGACAGAGGATCGCGCATATCGTAAAGCTTTCTCTGCCCAATTTGCAATGGAAGAAATTAAAGGGTTAACCGGAACCCATTATGATATCAATGTCGTAGAGGCATTGGAATCTGTCCTAAAAGAAGAAGGAAAAATAGAATAAGGCCTTATATTAGATGATGCTTGTACTTAGCGGGTAAAACTCACCATCGAGAGCGAAGGAAATTTTCCCTGTTTCTTCAGATACAACAAGAATTACTGCATCACATTGTTCGGACAATCCTAAAGCGGCACGATGTCTTGTACCCATTTTCTTATCTCCAACCTGTTGTTTTGTTAAAGGAAGGATGTTGGCAGCTGAGAAAATTTCATTACCGCGAATAAGGACAGCCCCATCATGTAACGGATTTCCAGGATAAAAGATGGTAGCTAATAATTGTGGTGTCAGTTCAGCACGAATCATCGTTCCTTTTTGGATGAAACGATCTACAGCGATTGATCGTTCAATAACAATAAGAGCCCCGTGACGAATCAAGGAAAGTTGTTGAATACTTCTTGAAATATCTTCATACTTTGCTGTGTATTCAGATAAATAACAATTCATATAAAAGCCAGCTGCACTTGATTGTACTTGAACAAATCGATTTTTAATCTCCTCAAAGCTCCCCAATATACAATTACTTTCCTTTTGAAGTAAGCTCAATGATTTCTCGAGTTGCTTAATAATTCCCTTAATATCTGCTTCAATGCTTTGTTTCATCGGTGAAAAATCACATGTATTCATCGTTCTTCAATCTCCTTTCTTTTTATTTTAGCTTGATCAAATTATAGGTATTTATGTGCTTCGTTGCTGTTTTAATATAGTACTAATAAATTTTCTAGTGGGGGAAGTGTTTCTTGTAAGAGCTAATATATAGGGAATATGCTTATCCACATCTATAAATATCTGATAATAGGGAATAGTCTAACTTATCCACATTACCCACAAACTTATCCAATAATTACGTAAAAAGGAAGTGGATAACTCTTTGTGCTTTTCAATAGTTGTTTAAATAATCAGAATTTTTATTCACAGTATCCACAAAGTTGTGGATAACTTTTCCTATATATACCAGTTTTAGGTTGGGATAGCTCATTAGCTAAAACTCTTATTTTCTAAAATAACAGTCTTAGTTTTTGCTAAATGTCCTGCTTGTTTCGTGTAATTTACCAATTGAATAATATTAGGATAGCATTGCTTTGCTCCTAAGACTAATAATGGGACACCGATACGATCTATTTTTAGTCGCCTGGAAAATAGCCCTCCCATTGTCATCGCAAATGGTACGGTATGGGAAGTGTTGGAAAAAATAATTTTTTCATCTCCCTGATATACATCCTGCAATATTTCACCTAAGTTTTTTAGTGCTGGGACGACAAGCTTATCATTCTTTCGGCCCAGGGTATAGACAGAATTATCCTCTTCATCTACCCCATGAAAAATGATTCTGCCCATATCGCGGTTAGTTAATTTATTAAAAAAATCAACATTTAGTATTTCTGCTTTTGTTAATGTTCGATCAGTAGGTAATTTGTTTAAATGATATGCTGCCGCAAGTGCTGTACTATGTGTGCCGGCATAATCATTATAGATAAATATCATGATTTCACCCTTTTTCAAAACTTCGATATCTTATTAGAATCTCCATTAATACTTGCTCTATCCAAAATGACTAAGGGCTTATTGGCAGCGAGGTATTGTCCAATTCGCAATAGAAAATCACTGCGTTTACTATCTTGTTGATTGCTCATACTTATTTATTTTCTTGTTTGCCTTTCCAAGGTTCAAAGGAAAATGGAATGCCAATCATTTTAGCCGTTAGTTCGTCATAAGATACGATATCGTTTTTAGACAACTCTTGTAAAGAGCGTTTTCCCATTGCTCTTAGTGCGATTTTCATTTCTTCTATACTCGCTGTTAAAAATTTTTCTGCAGCTTTTACTCCTTCATCTACATTAAATTTGTCTTTGAATTTACCTTGATTCCAAACGATTTGTGTAGGCGGTTCAAATGGAAGTGCCTTCAATGTTTGACTGTGCGCAACAGCAAATAATAACGTAGAGCCTAAATATACTGCATCAGCACCAAGGGCAAGTACTTTTAAAAAATGACCTGGTACTAAAAGCCCTCCTGAAATAATTAAACTTATTTGTCCTTTCATGTTTCTTTTTTCTAAATGATTGGCAGCCCGGACAACTGCATGTAATGTTGGTATGCCGAAGTCATCTGATAAAATAGGCGGGGCGCCGTGTGTGGCTGCTTGTCCTCCATCAATCGCAATATAATCAACCCCAATCTCAATCAAATGATCAATATCTTCTTCAATTTTTCCACCTGCACCGATTTTTACACCAATTGGAACACCACCAGTTATGTCACGAAGTTCCAAGACAAGTTCTTTTAAATCTGCTAGTGTTTGATTTTCAAAAAAATGTTCAAAAATGACTCCATCTTCGTTTTCTTTAAGTCCCATAATTTCACGAGCGCGGCCTGTTAAATTTTTGGGAGATATTTTCCCGCCCATCCCGAGTAATGCTCCTTGCCCAAGTTTAATTTCAATCATGTCAGCACGCTGAATAAGTTCTTCTTCTTTGGACCATTCTGTTTTGGAAAATTGCAAAATATACTTTCCTGCAGTATCTAATTCTTCAGGTAAGATGCCTCCTTCTCCAGAGTTAATCGCAGTTCCTACATTTTTAGCTGCTCCTGCTAACGATAGTCTTACTTGTTCACTTAGAGCGATTCCATAGGCCATGCCGCTGATCATGAGTGGGATTTTTATCTTTAGCGGTTTTTTTGCTTTTGGACCAATGGTTGTGCTCACATCAACTTCTTCTTTACCATCAATAGGAAACGGTGTCGTTTGTGCAGGAATAAAGGTAATTGGATCTAAATGGGGCCATTTTTTTGAAGAACCTAATGGGCGGTGAAGAAGATCGCCTGTTTCTGCACGTAAGCTATTTTCAAACACATTTTGTATGCCCATATGGCGAATACCAGGCATCAACTCGATAATATTTTCTTGATAACTATCTGTTAAAATGATTTTCCCCGTCTTTTTCACAATTTGTTTTATGATCCATCGCCAACCAATGAGCATAACTAAAATGAAAACAAATATTACGGCTATCATTGCAAAAGTAAAATAATATAAAAGGTTCGACATATCAATTCTCCACGATCAACTTAAATTTTATATATCACAATAAATATCATATCCCCATACAGGAAATTTATGTATTGGAGTGAGAGTTAATATTCCGATACGAATTTTTTCCCTTTTAAAAAGGCTGTTTTCGCATACTTTGTTGCTTTTCAATTATATTTACACGAACAACCTGGGGTGATTTCCGTTGCAGGTACTCGCTTTCCGCGGGCGGTCTAAAGAAGCCACCTCAATGCTGTGCACTTGTGGGGTCTCCCTCAACACGCTTTTCTAAACAGGAGTCTCGCATATCCGTTCCAATCAACATCTGCTCGAATTTGTTTTTGCTAATAAAAATAATCTTTACGAAAGAGCCTTTAAAAATTTGTTTACACCAATTTTAGGATTACTTGTATAGAATCCCCTAAATGTAGAATTATAGAAAAAAGGAGATAGGGTCACCAGAAAAAGAGGGGGATCAACTTGATTCGTAATGTGAGTAGATTAGTAAGGAAAACTAAAGAAAAGAAACCTCATGTACAAAAGAATCACGACGATTCTAAGCCACAGGATACCCTTCGTAAAAATTATTATCAAAATGTCGAGACATTTCGCTCCGTTTACAATAATTGTTCTGATGTCATGTTCCGTCCATTCTTACTTTTCGGAAAAACGAAAGCAACAATTATTTATATTAAGGGTCTTACAAATATTGAAGGTATTGAAGAATATGTCCTTTCTCCACTCATGAATGAACCAAATAATGTGCCAAGTTCAATAAACGAGTTTCTTGAGAAAAAAATGCCCGTTTCTACAGTAATAAGAGTGAATATGCTGGCGGATTGCATCGAATCAATCTCTTCTGGGAATCCGATTCTTCTCATTGAAGGGCAGAGTGCGGGGTTTTCCTTAGGATTGGCCAAATGGGAAAAACGGGGGATTGAAGAACCGATTGCAGAAGGGGGAATCAGGGGGTCTCGAGAGGGATTTAATGAATCTTTAGAGATCAATACGTCTCAATTACGACGTATTATTAAAAGCCCTGCTCTTAAAATCCAATCAATGAAAATCGGGAATTATACGAAGACGACAGTTGCTGTAGCGTATATCGATGGACTTGTAGATCAAACATTAATTGAAGAGATAACGAATCGATTGAAGAAAATTGAAATAGACGGCATTTTAGAAAGTGGGTACATTGAGGAAATGATTGAGGACAATCCGTATTCACCATTCCCTCAGATTATGTCAACAGAACGGCCGGATATCGCCTGTGCTAATTTGTTGGAGGGGAGGGCCGTCATTATTGTAGAAGGTACTCCTTTTACTTTAATTGCACCCATATCCTTCTTTTCTTTGATTCAATCACATGAGGATTATTATCAACGCTTTATGGTGGGCACCTTTATTAGATGGTTACGTTTTGTCTTTCTTGGAATTTCTCTTTTGCTTCCTTCACTTTATGTTGCTATTTTGACCTTCCATCATGAGGCAGTACCAACATCGCTACTGCTTAGCATATCAGCGTCTCGAGAAGCGGTTCCTTTTCCTGCCATAGTAGAGGCGTTAATCATGGAGATTACGTTTGAGGCACTGAGAGAGGCTGGGGTTCGATTACCGAAGCAAATAGGCTCGGCTGTCAGCATTGTTGGAGCGCTTGTAATTGGCCAAGCGTCCGTTCAAGCAGGATTGGTTTCAGCACCGATGGTCATTGTGGTCGCAATTACGGGAATTGCTTCTTTCATGATGCCTCGTTATGTTGCAGGAATTGCGTTGAGGATGCTGCGATTTCCGATGATCCTACTTGCAGGTACATTAGGATTGCTCGGCATTATGATGGGCGTTATCGCTATAGTCATTCACTTATGCAGTTTACGCTCTTTCGGAATTCCCTATTTATCACCACTAGCACCATTAAAAGGCCGTGAGCTGAAAGATGTGTTATGGAGAGCTCCTTGGTGGATGATGGATACACGACCACGCCTCACTGGGGAATCTAACTTATACCGTCAGGCCCCAGAACAGGCACCCAATCCCAAAAGGGGAAGTGAAACGGAGTAAAAGTTGGAGTCGGGTTAAAAATTGGAGAAAGGAAAGGGGCGTCTCTTCATGAAGAACATCCTTCTTTTGATCTTAATATGCGGTGTAACCTTAATAGTAAGCGGTTGCTGGGATCGAGTGGAAGTTAATGATTTGGCCATTGTTACAGCTGCAGCCATCGATAAAAAAGATGACAATCAAATCGAACTATCTCTACAAGTGTTTATCCCTAAAGCATTAAGTGGAGGAGGCAGTGAAGGAGGGGGAGGTATGAGCGGAGGAGGAGCTGTTACAATGGTGGCTTCTCATAAAGGATCAAATATTTCAGATGCATTGTCCAAGCTTCAAAGTGAGTTTCCACGCAGAGTTTTTTGGGGACATTGTAAAGTGTTTATATTCGGCGAAAAGTTAGCAAAGGCAGGAATCCAAGAACATTTGGATTTTTTGCTCCGTCATCCGCAGCCAAGAGAGAGAGCGTATGTGTATGTCAGTGAAGGGAAAGCAAAGCCTATTCTCGAATTACTTGCTCCCCTTGAACGCTATTCGGCGGAAGGACTTCGGGAACTTTCTGATTTACATATCGGAATGAAGGTAACATTACAGGATTTAGATGAAAAGTTAATCGGTATTGTTCAAGCAGCCGCACTTCCAATAGTCGATATCCACCCCCCAGGGAAGGGGCAAGAGAAATTACAAGGAGAGCCTTACATTGCCGGAACAGCAGTGTTTAAAAAAGATAAAATGATAGGTAATCTGACGGAAAAAGAAACAAGAGGAATATTGTGGATAAGAAATGAAATAGAGGCATATACAGTTACCTTTAAACCAGGTGCTGAAAAAGGGGAGATATCAATAAATCCCATTAAGGCTTCTGTAAAGTTGGTTCCTGAAATTCGAAATAAGAAATGGATAATGGTTGTGAAGATTGATACAGAAGGAACTATAATCCAGAATGGAACGAATCTGAACCTTTCAAGTCCAAAATCAATAAAGGTTGTAGAAAAAGCGTTTGAAAAAGAAATAGAAAAGCGTATTGAACTAGCTTTTCAACAAACACAACAAGAGTTGAAAACCGATATTCTAGGTTTCGGTGAAGAGTTCTCACGTAAATATCCTGATAAATGGAAAAAAAACAAAGGTCGCTGGAATGAGATATTCCCCGAGATAGAATTAGAAACAGAAATAAAGGCTCATATTCGTAGACAGGGCTATATAACCAAACCAGGTGGAATGCCTGAAAAAGAGGTGAAAGAACAATGAGATGGGGAGTTTTTGTAAGTACAACGATCATCGTGGTACTTATCATTTTGTATGAATGGCCGAAAATGAAACAAAACCCTAAAAAAGACAAAGTGGCTTTTTTTACATTGCTCCTCATCGGCTTGGTGCTATCCATGTTCGATCTATCCCATATGGCAGGACCGACTACATGGCTTGAAACGCTTTTCAAGCCGTTTGGCGAGTTTATGGAAAAGTAATTGTATCAGTGGAGGCATCTTATTTTTTTATACTATCAAAGGAAGGAGGAAGACGATGGAGAAAGGTAAAATATCTGCGCTTCAGATGGCAATTATGATGTATCCAACGATTGTCGCTACTGCTATTCTTGGCGTGCCGAGCATTACAGCAAAATATGCCCAAAATGATTTATGGCTGGCCCCCATTTTCGCATCCTTCATTGGGTATGTGACGGTGTATATCGCCTATAAACTGCATAAACTTTACCCAAAACAATCGGTTATTCAATTTAGTGAATATATCATAGGTAGATTCCTAGGGAAAATTCTTGGTTTTTTATATTTATTTTTTTATATCCAGGTCACGGGAGAAATTATTAGAGAGTACGCGGAATTTATTGTCGATTCGTTTCTAGTTCGTACCCCAATTAGTGTTATCATGGCATCGATGGCATTCTTATGTGCTTTTATAGTATACGGAGGTATAGAAGTAATAGCGAGAGCAGCTCAATTGTTTTTTCCTCTTTTTGTCTTCCCGATTCTCATCTTAATCATTTTAGTATTGCCTGATTTTGAATTTAAGAATATATTCCCGATATTGGCGGATGGAATTTGGCCTCCAATGAAGGGGGCGATTGTGCCAGGTGGATGGTTCACGGAATTTTTTATGATCATTTTTCTCCTGCCTTTTATAAAAGATAGAAAAAAAGGTATGAAATATGGAATGATAACGGCATTTGCCGTAATGATGACGTTGGTTGTGGTGAATTTGGTCGTCCTATTTGTATTCGGTCCAGCAACAGCCTCAAAAGTGTATCCTCTGATGAACGTAGCACGATACATCAGTATCGCAGAATTTTTTGAACATTTTGAGTCTGTCGTCATGGCTATTTGGATAGTAGGAACGTTTATCAAAATATCAGTGTTTTATTATGTGACTGCATTAAGTACTGCACAATGGCTAAATCTTTCGGACTATCGTCCTATTGTATGGCCGATAGGGATTCTGTTAGTAGTATTCTGCTTTTGGTCAATTCCTAATACATTGGAAATAGAGCGTTTTAATATCGGGGTCTTCCCCCTATACGGATTTATCGTTCAAACGATTATTCCGTTGTTATTGGTGGTGATGGCAGTTTTCCGGAAAAGAAAAAGTAAAGAAACCGTATGACATAGTAGATATATTTAATTTAAAAATAAAAAATTGTTTGGAAAAAGAGTATAAAAAAGCATGTCAAGTTGACCGAATGCAAGATGATATGAAAGCTGACTATTTAGGAGCGGTGAAGGCTTAAATCGAAAAAGTGTACAATCATTAAGGCTCATGTTTGTAGACAGGGCTATATAAAAATCGGTGAATTGTTAGCAGAAATAAAGCAATTTTTACACTGCGTTCATCAACTGGCTACGATCCATATTCGATCTCGAAAGAATGTCCGACCACTTCATGGATGGACATTCTTTTAACCACCTTTTGGGTTTTTGGAAAAGTAATTGTATTAGTAAATGGCATGATTTCGCTTATATATTATTATAAGGCTGTTTTCACATACTTTGTTGCTTTTCAATCATTTTTACACTAATAACCCGGGTTGATTTCCGTTGTAGAGGCGGTCTCAGAAGCCTCCTCAGTGCTTTGCACTTGCGGGGTCTCCCTCAACACGCTTTTCCCGCAGGAGTCTCGCACCTGTAACGAAGATCAACATCTGTTCGAATTGGTTTCTTGCTAAAAACAACAATCTTTACGAAAAGAGCCTATTATAAAAAGGAGGAAGAAGATGGAGAAAGGTAAAATTTCAGCTCTTCAGATGGCAATCATAATGTATCCAACGATTGTAGCTTCTGCCATTCTTGGTGTGCCGAGCATTACTGCGAAATATGCTAAAACGGATTTATGGCTGTCCCCTATCTTCGCATCCTTCATCGGGTATGTGACGGTGTACATCGCCTATAAACTGCATAAACTTTATCCAAAACAAACGGTTATCCAATTTAGTGAACTTATCATAGGTAGGTTTCTTGGGAAAATTCTTGGTTTATTATTTTTATTTTTTTATATCAAGTCCGCGGGAGAAATTCTTAGAGAGTACGCAGAATTTATTGTCGATTCGTTTCTAGTTCGTACCCCAATTATCGTTATCATGGTATTAATGGTATTCTTATGTGCTTATATTGTATACGGCGGTTTAGAAGTAATAGCGAGAGCAGCTCAAATATTTTTTCCTCTTTTTGTCTTCCCGCTTCTCATCTTAATCATTTTAGTATTACCTGATTTCCAATTTAAGAATATATTCCCAATATTAGGGGATGGAATTTGGCCTCCAATGAAGGGGGCGATTGTGCCAGGTGGATGGTTCACGGAATTTTTTATGATTATTTTTCTCTTACCTTTTTTAATGGATAAAAAAAGGGGAATGAAATATGGAATGATAACGGCATTTGCCGTAATGATGACGTTGGTTGTGGTGAATCTGGTCGTCCTATTTGTACTCGGTCCAGCAACATCCTCAAAGGTTTATCCGCTGATGAACGTAGCAAGATACATCAGTATCGCGGAATTTTTTGAACATTTTGAGTCTGTTGTCATGGCTATTTGGATAGTAGGAACGTTTATCAAAATATCAGTGTTTTATTATGTGGCTACTTTAGGCACTACACAATGGCTAAATCTTTCCGAATATCGTCCTATTGTATGGCCATTAGGGATTCTGTTAGTAGTATTCGGCTTTTGGTCGATACCTAATACAATGGAAATAGAACGTAATAGTGTTGGAGTCTTCCCGCTTTTGGGAGTAATCGTTCAAACAATTATTCCGCTGTTTTTGTTGGTGATAGCTGTCTTACGGAAAAGAAAACTTAAAAAAACTAAATCTAGCTGATTTTATACATCTAATGGTTGTTAGATGGTGTGGAGTCTGAGTTTAGGTTCAGTTGTTAGAGGAAAGTTTTGAATTTAGATGCGCTCAATATACGAAGAACTTAAGATTAAGTATTATATTTTCGATATGACACTATGGGACTCGAATTGAGCGCGATACGTATGTGATATTATTTTGCAATATATATCAATCAACTTATTGAAAAAAGGATGATTGTTACTACTTTGTGAACGTTATTGCAAAAGTGGATTGGAGGTAGTATGATGAAGATATAGAAAGTTAGTGAAAACATTCACAAATAAACTTCTAGACAAACAATCCATAGAACGAGAAATATTTTTTTAATTAATTATGTGAAACATTTCACAAACTTTTATTAAATCCAGTTTAAGGAGTGGTTTACAATGAAAAGAAATTGGAAAAGCGGTCCGTTTATAAGTGGAGTTTGGACAGTGTTAAGAGTATGGTTAGGTATTCAATGGGTAATGGGTGGTTGGAGCAAACTTACTAGTGGTGAATTTAATGCAGGTGGATTTATTCAAGGAGCGATAGCGAATGCTGGAGGAGACCACCCGGCAGTACAAGGTTGGTACGCAAGTTTCTTAGAAAATGTGGCTTTGCCGAACGCAGATCTATTTAGCTTCTTCGTTCAATGGGGGGAATTACTAGTAGGTATTGGCCTAATTCTTGGAGTGGCGACAATTCCAGCATTAATTGCAGGAGCCTTCATGAATCTTAACTTCCTATTGGCAGGGACAGTTAGCACGAACCCAGTTTATTACACAATTGCAATCATTCTGCTTTTTGCGGGGACCGGGGCATACAACTATGGTGTAGACCGCTTTGTACTTCCTTTCATTAAAGCAGGGATGGGTAAATTTAAGGGGAAGGGAAAGGTTTATCGAAAAAGAGAAATTGCTCATTAAGATAGCAAGGATGTCGTAAAGGTCAGACCTCACACTCTTAACATCATATATATGTCATATATCCGATGTAAAGTAGATATGGGGTCTGACCTTTTTGTTTTGGAACATTCTTTTCTTATTGCTTATTGCGTTTCTGTTTTGCCCGTTTATCTGCTGCTTCTGAGCGCTTTTGTGCTTCTAAGTCATCATGGTCAGCTAGCTCTTGGGAAAATTCGATATCAAGTCCATCGCTTATTTGATTTTTAAAGTGTTGATGTGGCTGTTGGTTCTGCTGTTTATCCATCCTTATTCCCCCCAAAAAGCTAAATGGGAAACACCTCATAAAGGTTGTTTCCCATTTAGCTTTTGTAGAAATCATGAGAATATGATAGGGGAATTTATCCAGTCTAATATAGTTTGCTTGACGTGTATCCACCAGCACGATCCGCTTTCTTAAAGTCCCTTGAATAAAGAAATTCTTGTGTGGATGTTAATTTGTTCTTGATTAATTTTTCTTTTCTTTTGCTTCCCATCTTCATCAGCTCCTAATTAGCAGTTGTTCATATTTTTTCCAATCAAATTGATTTTATACGATGAACTTTTTAAGCGTATTGTGTAAGTAAACAAAGTTTAGAATTTATTTACAAGATTCATACACAGATAAAATAATACTGGATTAGACTAAGCATATGAAAGGGAGGGTAATTATGAAACGATACTACTGCAATTATTGTTTAACGCTGACAAAGAAGAATGAGATTTGTAAAGAGTGTGGTAATAAAACGATTAAACCAATAGTGGTCAATATTCAAAAGCAAAAAGCTTAATGAATATTGCTTTTTTTTTGCGGAAAAATAATAAGTTCGCCATCGTCCTCATCTTACCTACCATCCTTAATCCGCAGTGATATTCCATGTTCTTCAGAAAATTATTAGAACTACCAATTTAACTTTAAAAAAGATCAAAAGCTTTTTGACGAGATTATATGCGGTCTTGTCTTCAGGAGTTTTTTAGGAGAAACAAATGAAATTTGGATAACTTCATTTGTCTACCGGATTAAGAAAAAGTAGTCTACTTCGGCGGCTAATGCTCGGCCTTTTGTTCAAAATGATTAGAAGAGGTAACAGATCAAGAAGAATAAGAATTGGATCGATTCACTAGTCCTTAAAGTGCATATTCAGAAGTACTACTTCACATTTTCTATTGATTCCTGCATAATTGGAATTGTTAGGAATAATGCCATTTTTTGAAGGTTTAAAAGACCGAACCGACAATCTCCGAATGATAAGACTCAATGTAACTAAACGCTACAGAAGTTTAATTAACCTATTGTTGTGAAACATATCATACAGCGGCGTTTTTAGTTGTGTTCCCTTAATCGGGTGCGTTGTGTCACATTATCAAAACGTTTGCTAACCATTTTTCGACTGGGAATCGGACGAACTATCAGTGGGGATGAGATGTTCTTTATGCTGTATCATGTAGTATATCTTTTCTATAAAGAACATAATTAGAGTACATAAGGGAGATGAAGTTTGTGAAATGGATATACCTGTTGATGGCACTAGCTGGTGGACTTGCTGTAGGAATCCAGGCAGTGGTCAACGGAGGGCTTGGGAAAAAAGTTGGGACGATAGAAGCTTCGTTTATTTCATTCTCTGTCGGCACAGCCGCTTTATTTTTCGTTGTGCTTTTTTTGGGCAAAGGGAATTTACTGGCGATTTCTGAGGTTCCGAAAGGGCAATTAGTTGGCGGACTGCTTGGCGCTTTTTATGTAGTGATCATGGTGCTAACTGTTCCAAAGCTTGGAGTTTCTTCAGCTCTCTTTGCGGTTATTGCAGGGCAGATTATTATGGGGGCAATTATCGACCATTTTGGCCTGTTTGGAGGGGAGAGATTCGCCCTTGATGGAAAGAAAGCAGTAGCAATCGTGCTCATGCTCGGATCTATTTATTTATTTAATCATAAGTAGGTAGAAATTTGTCTGGAATGACAAGAAAAGAAAAAGACCAAAATGGTCCTTAACTTTTATAAATTATTTTAATAAATCGTGAAGTGCTACTTCTAGATTGGGGAAAGTGAAGGTGAATTCATGACGTTGTAAAACGTCTGGAATCACCTTTTGTCCTTCCAATACGAGGGCACTCATCTCGCCAAGCATTATTTTTAACAAAAACGATGGCACAGGAAACCAATGAGGTCGATTGAGCACGGTACCAATTGTTTCTCCGAAGTTTTTCATTTGCCGGGGGGATGGGGCGCTAAAGTTAACAGGTCCTTTAATCTCGTCATGTTTCACACAAAACAAAAGTGCTCTAGCTACGTCTGTAATATGAATCCAAGAAAGCCATTGTCGTCCTGTTCCAATTGTCCCACCAGCAAAAAAATGATAAGGGGTGACCATCATAGGGAGCGCTCCTGCACTCTTGCCAAGTATGACCCCGAAACGTGCAAATACTAACCGGTGGCAATATGCTTTTGCCTTTGACGCTTCTTTTTCCCATAATTGAACTGTGCGTGATAGAAAATCTTCTTCAAAGGTTCCGCTCTTTTCAGTAAAAACCTCTTTTTCTGACGTTCCATAATATCCGATTGCACTGGCATTAATGACAACCGCTGGTTTTTTTGTAAGCATCGAAAGGATTCGAATCATTTCTCTCGTTGTCTCAACCCGACTCTCGACTATTTGACGCTTTCGTTTATCTGTCCAACGCCCGCTGTTTAAGGATTCCCCAGAAAGATTGATGAATGCTTCAATACCTGCAAGCTCAATTTCAGGCCTTGCAGATTGTACAAGCCATTTCACATATTTAACACCAGTAACTGTTTTTTTGTCTTCTGGATTTCTTGTAAGTATATAAATTTCGTGGTTTTCTTTTCTAAGCTCTTGAATAAGAGCCATTCCGACAAAGCCGCTTCCACCTGCTATAGCAATTTTCATCATAAGCCTCCTCGTTGCAAGCTTGATCCTAGTTTTTCAAGCAGTAAAACCCTCCCATAATGGAAGATTCTTATACTTATTTCGATTCTTTTTCGCATATCCCTTCTTTAAAATATGGTACATTAGATGAAGAGGTGGTATTCTTGGCGGTTATTACGAAAATAACAACTCAACAAAAACGAACTGACCGATATAATGTCTTCATGGACTATGGAAGAGGAAAAGGTGAGGAGTACGCCTTTAGTGTTGATGAAGAAGTATTATTGAAATTTCAATTAAAAAAAGGTATGGAAATTAATGAATATGACCTTGCCGATATTCAACTGTACGATGAAATTCAGAAAAGTTTTACAAGCGCATTGAATTATTTATCGCACCGTATGCGCTCAGAGCAAGAAATTCGAATGTATTTAAAGAAAAAAGAAGTGGATGAACCGATTATACAAGAAGCAGTTTTGAAACTATATAAATATAAGTATTTAGATGACCTCGAGTTTGCTCGTGCATTTGTAAGAACCTATGTGAATGGTGGTAATAAAGGGCCGATTATCATTCAGCAAGAATTAATCGAAAAAGGAATCAAGCAATCGCTTATTGAGCAAGCGTTGATGGAATATCCGAGTGAGCAGCAAATTGAACATGCTGTTGTGATGGCTGAGAAAGCAATTAAGAAAGAGACAAAGCTTTCTCTGCGGGCCTTACAGCAAAAGTTGGACCAACTATTATCTCGTAAAGGGTTTTCAAGGGATGTAATCTCGATTGCTTTACAAGAGATTACAATTGAGAAAGATGATGACGAAGAGTGGCAATCTATCATGTATCAGGCTGAAAAACTTAAACGAAAATATCAAGGGTATACCGGATATGAATATGAGCAGCGAATGAAGCAAGCGTTATTTCGTAAGGGCTTTGCAATTGAAATAATAGAACGGTACTTAGCCGATGAAGAGTAAAGTTTTTAAAGTGAGTACACAATTTTTTAGAAAATATGCCAAAAATTATTGAGGATGGTATTTAAAGAGGTGCTAATGATGAGTGATTCTAGATATAGCCAAATGTCAGCGTATGAGCTTCAACAAGAAATTGCTAGTTTACATGAGAAAGCTCGTAAAGCGGAGCAGCTTGGAATGGTTAATGAATTTGCAGTCCTTGAACGGAAAGCGATTATGGCAAAAGCTTACCTTCTTAATCCAAAAGACTATATACCTGGTGAAATGTACAGCATTGAAGGGGATCCAGGAACGTATTTCAAAATTGATTATCTAAATGGGGTCTTTGCCTGGGGCTATCGATTAAGCGGAACAAAGCAAGATGAAGCTTTGCCAATTTCAATGTTAACACCAATTAAATAAGGAGAAATTTCCATCAGTGGCGGTGCTTCATCCACCACTGATGGTTAGTCACGTTCTAGAGTCGCTAATCTCTCCGCGCAGCAAATGCAAGGTTAGTCCCACCACTGAGAAGGATGTAACAGCTTTTTAAAAATTATCTAGGCTATCAGAGGTTCTTTCATTTGAGGCTCTCATGCGTTCCTGAGGATGGTCATTAATCGTTCCATCTGCACGCTTTGACGAAAATTCAGATTTTGCTCGAGGTCCACCTTCGAACCTATTTTTGTTTTGATTTTGGAAATTACTCGCTTTATTTCTCATATTTTTTCTCCTTCAAACAGTAGTTATCGTCGCGCTTCTTAAGCGCGTAAGAATAGTATTGGCAAACATCTAGGAAGTATGATTAATTCTATAATTAAAAAATTGGTAAAGGAGAGTAGATTGATGGAAGAATATAAAGAACAATTAATTGAACGATTGTTACAAAAAAATAATCAAATCACATATGATCAAGCATTAACTTGGGTAGAGTTATTTTGGGAAGATTTTGAAGCAACTTATGCGAAAGCTGGACATGAATATGCAGGAGCGGAAATGACTTTGAAGGTTGTCACACAATGGATTGACAATTATGGTGAGCGACTACATGATTTTGTTGCGAAAAATCCGAAATATCGTCATTTGCTGCAGGGGGAAAATGAGATTTGATGTTCACGAAATAGAAGGTCAAAAAAAGGGTCTGACCTCGCAATCACTGTGTATAGTAGTCGCGGGGGGTTGACCCTTTGCATTTTGGATCATTCTTTTTTAAAGTGGAATGAGCTTCAATTTTTTGCGCAATTTATCTTCGCTGAATATCCAGCCTGTATAGGAATTTTTAATTTGAAGATCATGGTCCAGATGAACAACAGCCACAAAAGGGTAGAATCCGTTGCTACGGTATCTAAGGTCTATAAACCGAACCTCGAAAAATTCATCGATTTCAGCAATTTCGAAGCGATATACTGGTGAAAAAGACAAGAAAGCGGCTAAATTTTTATCATGTTTCGCTGCGTGGAGAATATCACTATCGGGTAGCGGAATTCTGTCAAATGTATCGAGAATTGTCACAATTCCATTTTCTGCACGAGCTACATAATAATGTTTCTCGGAGATAACTGCAACTTTCCAGCGATGGTAGCGCATCGTAGGTGATAAAATAATCTTTGTTGCAGTTGGTATTTCTTTTTTGACCGCTGCCTTTATGAAACGTTGTTCTCGGAAGCGAGCGATGTAGTAGATGAGCAGTATAAAGTAGATCGTAAGAAATGTGTAGCCAGGCGGAAAACCGAAGCCCCAAAGAATAAGACCGGCAACATGAATCCCGAAAATAAATGGATCAAATGTATTGATAATGCCAAATGCTACCCATTTTGACGAAATCGGCCGAATGGCTTGCGTCCCATAGGCATTAAAAATGTCAACAAATACATGAAGAAATACTGCAAAAAAGGTCCAGAGCCAAAGGTGTAGAAGATTAGAAGAAGAAAATATACTATAAAGAAAGCCGGTAATTAATATTGGCCAAAGTAATACAGCTGGAATGGAATGGGTAATTCCCCGATGATTTCGAATATAGACAGCATTGTTCCGTAATTTAAGTATGGTATCGATATCTGGAGCCTGGGAACCAATAATTGTACCAAACATAACTGCTTGAGCAGTGAGTGCGTTGTCTGCCACGATAGGATCTAAAGTGGCCAGTCCTCCAAGAGCGATTCCCATGACAAAGTGAGTACCTGTATCCAAAAAGCCAACCCCTTTGTATTTGATTGTAGTAGCTTACGTGTGATGAATCGCTTATTAATAACATCCGGATTTAAATTATCGATGATCATATACCGTTATTTTATCACAGAATATTTCAAAACGTATTTATCCCAGTTTTAAATAATTGGAGGGGATAAAAACGTCTGGTGGGAAGTTTCCCATTAATCCTACTATACATCATTCAATCACATGATATACTTTGTTAGAAATAAAATGTACGTTCATCTTTATTTATATTCCCCTTTTTTTATGAGGTTAACATCTTGGAGGCATAAATGTGAAAGAAGAAATACCTGCATTAAAGACAATAGATAGAAAGCAATTTCAACATGACTTAATTTCTTGGTTTGCTAGTGAACATCGAGACTTGCCATGGCGTGAGAACAAAGATCCATATCGAGTTTGGGTTTCTGAAATTATGCTTCAGCAAACTCGTGTAGACACCGTGATTCCTTATTTTAATAGGTTTATGGATTGGTTTCCTACACTTGATGATTTCGCAGAAGCAGATGAAGAACGTGTTTTAAAGGCATGGGAAGGTTTAGGTTATTATTCCCGTGTTCGAAATTTGCATAGCGCTGTAAAAGAAGTGAAGGCATCGTATGGCGGTGTTGTTCCGGATACGCCTGAAGAAATTGCAAAATTAAAAGGAGTAGGACCATATACAGCAGGTGCGATTTTAAGCATAGCATATGGCAAACCAGAACCAGCTGTAGATGGGAACGTGATGCGCGTATTTTCACGTATTTTACTAATTCGTGAAGATATTGCTAAGCCAAAAACGAGGAAGACTTTCGAAGCAGCGGTTCGAGATTTGATTGACCATGATAATACATCTTTTTTCAATCAAGCTCTTATGGAGCTAGGTGCATTAATTTGTACGCCAGGAAAGCCTGCCTGTTTATTATGTCCGGTACAGGAGCATTGCGAAGCATTCAAAGAAGGTGTCCAATCAGAGCTACCAATCAAAATTCAAAAGAAAAAAACTCGTAAGGTACCACTTGTAGCGGCAATACTTACGAATCATAATGGTGAATTTTTAATTCATAAACGTCCAAGTGACGGCTTATTGGCTAATCTCTGGGAATTCCCTAACTTTGAAATTCACACCGGTCTTTTGGCAAAGCGCGATTTTTTCAATCAGGAATTGGAAGAATTACTAGGTGTAACATCAGAGCTGGGCGAGCTTTTAGTAAAGATAGAGCATGTTTTCTCACATCTTGTTTGGAATGTTGATACATTTACTGGAGTTATTTCAACAGAAATGGACGAGGATCTTATGATAAAACATCAATTCAAGTGGGTAAGTGAGATCGACATTGAACAGTATGCATTTCCTGTCCCACATCAGAAAATGATGGCGGCTTATAAAGAGCAAAAAAAGTAAACTAGAAGAAGGCGTCCCAAGAAGAAGGGTCAGACTCCAAGTGAGTTAGTGCGAGGTCAGCCCCTTTTTGAGGCACCTTCCTAGTTGTAAGTGATTAGGGAACATAAAGTATTGCACAGAACGCATTCTTCACATGTTCTGACTATTCAGTCCGCCGCGATTTACGATTTCCTCCACAATTTCTCGATGAATCACTTGTCCTTCTTGGTTTAAATAAGGTACCATTTGTTGAAGAGAGTGATGAAAAAAAGCAAGTTCATCTTTTTCCCACTCTGACTTTGGCAGCATCGATAATTCTGTCATATCACGACCAACATACATATTTGCAACCTCCTTATTGTATTGTATAAAGGACATGGGACGGGGCTTCTCGACTTGCTAATAATCTCTAATTAGCAGGTAGACTTTTTTACTTTAGAAGGTCCCCGAAATCCTGCTTCGCGCCGCTCCCATTATGAATAAATGAGTGTAGCGTGCTACAGGGTCGATCCTTTTTGGTAAATGGTGGTGTTTTACCGCCATATTTGATTTGCAAATCATTCTATTTTTTATATTAAACGCAAACTTTATTCTTAACTTTGGAAGGATGAATCAATTTATGACACAAAAAGTAGCACTTGTAACAGGAAGTAGTAAAGGACTTGGAAGAAGTACTGCATTAGCGCTTGCATTGGCAGGCTATGATGTAGTGATTAATTATGCACGTAGTAAATCGAAAGCACTGGAAGTAGCAGCAGAGATTGAAGCAATCGGCAGAAAGGCATTGGTTGTGAAGGCGAATGTTGGCGATGTTGAAAAAATTAAAGCAATGTTCTTAGAAATCGAAGAAGTGTTTGGTCGATTGGATGTATTTATTAACAATGCAGCTTCGGGCGTTCAGAGACCTGTCATGGAACTTGAGGAGTCCCACTGGAATTGGACGATGGATATTAATAGTAAAGCTTTTCTTTTCTGCGCACAACAAGCTGCAAAGCTTATGGAGAAAAACGGCGGTGGCAAGATGGTTAGTATCAGTTCTCTCGGTTCGATACGTTATTTAAAAAACTATACAGCTGTTGGGGTGTCCAAAGCTGCATTGGAAGCACTAACCCGTTATCTTGCTGTTGAACTGGCACCAATGAATATTTGCGTTAATGCGGTATCAGGTGGTGTTATTGATACGGATGCACTTAAGCATTTTCCGAATCGCGAGGAATTATTGGCAGAAGCTGCTGCTGAAACGCCAGCTGGAAGAATTGTTTCAATGGATGATATGGTCAAAACAATCATGTTTTTGATTTCTGAAGATGCAAGTATGATTCGCGGTCAAACTATTATTGTAGATGGTGGAATCTCTCTTTTAGTGTAGGCTTTGTTAAAGCTCATTGTTGATTTTGGCACTATATTGATTGGAGCAGTAAGCGAACGCATGAACTGGAAATCCAACAGGCAAGTTTAACAGAGCCTTAGTGTACAAGAAAACAGTAATTGGATAAATTTAGTTTTAAAATTATGGATATCTAACAGCCTTCCTGGTTATCTTATTATTCGTGGAGGTGATTACGAATGGCAAAGAAAACAAAAGCAGGCACAGATGTTCAACATGTACAAAAACAAAATAGTGGTGCAGCTTCTGGGCAATACGGCACTGAATTTGCGAGCGAAACGAATGTCCAAGAAGTAAAGCAACAAAATCAACAAGCGGAAGCTGGTAAAAGTTACGGTGCTCAAGGTTCAGGACAATACGGTACTGAATTTGCAAGCGAAACGAATGTTCAAGAAGTAAAGCAACAAAATCAACAAGCGGAAGCTGGTAAAAGTTACGGTGCTCAAGGTTCAGGACAATACGGTACTGAATTTGCAAGCGAAACGAATGTTCAAGAAGTAAAGCAACAAAATCAACAAGCGGCAGCTGGTAAAAGCAGCGGCGCTCAAGGTTCAGGACAATATGGTACTGAATTTGCAAGTGAAACGAATGTTCAAGAAGTTAAAAAGCAAAATCAACAAGCTGAAGCTCAAAAAAACAAAAACCAATTTTAAGCTAATCATTTGCATCTGTGAAAAGGCATCCTTATTCGAGGATGTCTTTTCCTTTTTAAACAAGGCTCTATTGTGTTTTTAGCAAGTAACAAATTCGAACAGATGTTGATTGGAAGATACGGAACTCCTGTCGTGAAGCATTGAGTAGGCTTTAGAGACCGCTCGGGGAAAGCGAGTAGCTGTAACAGAAATCACAATGTATACGGAAAATAGTCTTAAACAAAAAGTGTAAGTTTATATTTCGATAAAATCCGATTATCCACATAAATAATCTAACGACAAAACTTCTATTAACTCTACATAATCTTTTAAAGGAAATTGCCTATGAACCAAGAATACATTACGATAGATAAAAATTCTTTCGGTGAGGTGGGATCCTAAATGCGAGAATTTGACAGGCTGATTAATGAGCAATTAAAAACGATGGATAAATTATTATTTATACAAACAGAATTGGAACGATGCCAAGAGATTGAGAAAGAATTATATGACTTAGAACGAAAATCGCAGTTAGGTACTCTACAAGACGAAATAGAGCAAATGAAACAAGAGCTAAATGATATTCAAAGTCAGTTTGAAAAACAAACCGAAGATGTTATCCAATATTATCAAAATGAACTAGCAACCGTGAAATAATAATGTAGAGATTAATTATTGGTCAAGATGAGTAAAAACGAATAAAAGCAGTAGAAACATGGAAAATCAATGTTTTTCACTGCTTTCGCCGTTTTTTTACACATTTTTACTGAATGATTAATCTCTTTTGTTTTAAAATTTGCGATAAATCGCTATAATAAGGAGATATAGGAAACTTGACAGGGTATATACAAATGAACTTAAATCAGATGTTGTTAAAAGAAAGTAGGGGAAAATTAATATGGAGATTCCCACCGAAGGAGGAAGGATCCAAATTCAGAGTTATAAGCACAACGGTCATATCCACCGAATCTGGGAAGAAACCACCGTATTGAAAGGGACACAGAATCTTGTCATCGCTGCTAATGATCGCACAATGGTAACAGAGTCTGATGGAAGAACGTGGATTACAAGAGAGCCGGCTATTTGTTACTTCCATTCGAAGTATTGGTTCAATGTGATCGGCATGCTGAGAGAAGACGGTGTTTATTATTATTGTAATATTAGCTCGCCGTTTATTTATGATTCGGAAGCGCTTAAGTACATTGATTATGACCTGGATATTAAGGTGTTTCCAGATATGACCTTTAATCTGCTGGATGAGGATGAGTATGAGAGACATCGGAAAGAAATGAATTACCCGGAAGAAATCGATCAAATATTGAGAACGAATGTTGATTATTTGATCTATATGATTCGTCAACGAAAAGGTCCTTTCTCTGCAGAATTTATCGATTCGTGGTATGAAAGATATTTGACCTACCGTTGAGCTTAACCTGTTGCCTATCCAACAGGTTTTTCTTTCGAATCAACAATCAGTGTGGGTTTTATGAAAACTACACTATAGTAAAAATGGAGGATTTCTGTGGAGAGTATAAAAAGATATTTGCATTTTGTAAAACCTTATAAGTGGCAAATCGCAGGTACAATATTAATTGGTTTGCTGAAATTTGCCATTCCGTTATTGATTCCGCTTTTATCTAAGTATGTTGTAGATGACATTATTGCTGGTTCTAAGTCTGTAGATGAAAAAACAAATCAGCTGTTTTGGGTCATTGGGATTATGCTGTTTGTCTTTGTTGTGCTGCGCCCACCGATTGAATATTATCGGCAATATTTTGCACAATGGGCCGGTACAAAGATTCTCTATGATATTCGCAATAGCCTATTCACCCATATTCAAAAGCTCAGTTTTAAGTATTATAGCAACACAAGAGCTGGGGAAGTGATTTCCCGGGTGATTAATGATGTAGAACAAACGAAGAATTTTGTCATAACTGGGTTAATGAATTTATGGCTTGATATTGCGACGATATTCTTTTCTGTGGCGATTATGTTTACAATGGATGCGAAGTTAACAATTGTCAGTTTAATTATGTTGCCATTCTATGTTTTCTCAATCAAGTATTTTTTTGGTAGATTGCGTGGTTATACAAGAATTCGTTCTCAGGCTCTTGCGGATCTTCAAAGTCATTTACACGAAAGAGTTCAGGGGATGCCGGTGATAAAAAGTTTTGCCATCGAAGATTATGAACAAGAGCGATTTAATAAACAAAATAAGAATTTCCTTGATAAAGCCCTTCGGCATACGGGGTGGAATGCGAAATCGTTTGCTGTAGTGAACACAATTACTGATATCTCTCCGCTTATTGTAATCGGCTATGCAGGCTATGAGGTGATTCATGGGAATTTGACATTGGGCACGATGGTCGCATTTATTGGCTTTATTGATCGTCTTTATAATCCGTTGCGTCGTCTCGTCAATTCTTCAACGACTATGACGCAAACATTAGCATCGATGGATCGAGTGTTTGAATTGGTAGATGAAAAATATGATATTGATGATAAAAAAGGGGCTACTGAATTAAAATACGTTAATGGTAACATTACCTTTGATCATGTCTCATTTGCTTACGCAGACAATGAGCCGGAAGTACTGACTAATATCCAGCTTGATGTAACTGCAGGTGAAACGATTGCTTTAGTTGGAATGAGTGGAGGAGGGAAGTCATCGCTGATTAGTTTGATTCCACGTTTTTATGATGTTAGTAAAGGAAGAATATTAATCGATGGAAAAGACATTCGTGACTTTAAGGTGCGCAGTTTGCGGGACAAAATTGGGATGGTGCTACAAGATAATATTTTATTTAGTGAGTCTGTGAAAGCGAATATTTTAATGGGTAAACCAGATGCTTCGGATGAAGAAGTGATAGAGGCGGCCAAAGCTGCCAATGCACATGAATTTATTATGAACCTTACGGAAGGATACGATACGAAGGTTGGTGAACGTGGAGTCAAGCTATCAGGTGGGCAGAAACAGCGGGTAGCCATTGCCCGGGTTTTCCTAAAAAATCCGCCGTTACTTATTTTGGATGAAGCAACATCTGCATTGGATTTAGAAAGTGAGCATCTTATTCAAGAAGCCCTTGAAAAATTAGCCAAAGAACGAACTACGTTTATCGTAGCTCACCGATTATCGACAATCACTCATGCGAATCGGATTGTTCTAATTGATCAAGGAAAGATAGCAGAAATAGGTTCACATGATGAATTAATGAAATTACAAGGTCGTTATTACCAATTATTTCAAGTTCAACAACTCAACTTAATAGATTACTCTACAAATTGACGCAGAGATTATGGGGAATTTGATGTCAAGTTTAACGATAACCAAAAAGAGGACGACAGATGTCATCCTCTTTTTTCGTTATCTAATAATCTAAGACTGCTTATTCATCTAGCTTTACTGATACATGGTTTTCGTCTTTATGAAACGATTGGAAACTGTTAATTAACTTTTCAAGATGCTCGAGTTGTTCGTCATACTCATTAATATATGCGATTAGTGGAACTAATCTAGTGGAGAGTTCAGCCAGCTCATGATCCATTTCATTATGCTGTTTGAAAAATAAATCGAGAAGTTCTTCCCTAGTTAAGCAATTTTCCATCCAGTCTTCCGCGTAACTCCCTGTTCGAATTTTCCTAATATGCTTCAGGAGCATTTCTTCGTGCTTGTAAATAAGGCAATCAATATGCTGAATGATCCTCAACTGAAAATCATCAGGCATCATACTAATTTCATTTTCAAATTTATGAATCCGTCTTAAGGTTTCATAGGCTTTTTTTGTCGTGATGATTAGTTGACGATATACGACAAGCTTTCTGGATGTAGAGATGTTTTCCTTCTTGTATTTACGTTCCTCCTTAAACATGGAAAAAAGCTGTTCCATATTTAATAATTCGTCCTTGATACGGCTGATATCTTTTTTTAGTAGCGTATGCTCTGAGGCATGGCGTGTACTAATTCGAATCCATTTTAAGATATCTTCGGTTGTGTTACTAATTTGTGAGTATACTTTAGCTTCATACTTTGGCGGGATGAATACCAAGTTCACAATGAATGAAGAAAGAATTCCTAATAAAATGGACAGAAACCGGAACGATGCGAATTCCAGGAAGTTACCTTGCTGATTTTCCATAATCGCGACGACTGTAACTATGGTCAGAACTATGGAACTTTCCATTTTTAATTTTAAGTTTATCGTAATGACAATTACAACAGCTAACCCGACGATAAATATATGATTCCCAAAGAGTATTACAAATAAAACGGCGACGATTGCTCCAATGATATTTCCTTGTATTTGCTCCATCACTGTCTTAAAAGATCGATAAATCGTCGGCTGAATAGCAAAAATAGCAGAAATCCCAGCAAACACTGGAGCTGGAAGGTTTAGAATTTGAGCTAAAAATAAAGCCAAAACAATTGCGATTCCCGTCTTAATTATGCGGGCACCAAACTTCATGAGTTAAATTCCTTTCTTTTTCAGTTCTTTTCTATACATGTATGCGGTAATTATTTAATTATGAAAGTAAAGGTTCGTTTATGTACTACTTTACACGGAAAAGAATATAAGTAAACAATAATGTAATATACAGGGTTATTAGTGTAGTTTCAAGTACAATCTGTAAATGTATAGCTAAATTTGGAAAGATAGATAAAAAGAAGGAGGTAAAGTATAATGAGAGCTCCTCATCATTTCAAAATGAGAGGAGCTGACTTAAAAATAAGGTGTTTACGTTTTACCCGTTTTAACGGGCAATAAAGCCCACCTCAAGGTTTAGAGGAATAGTAGAAGTTAAAGAAAACCCCTTAGGATCATTTTTGTTCCTTAAGCATTTTAAATGCATGCTCAACTGCAATTAAAGTATCGTGGATATCTTCCTCTGTATGAGCGGTCGTTAAGAACCAAGCTTCGTATTTTGAAGGTGCAAGATTGATACCTTGGTGAAGCATAAGTTTAAAAAACTTCGCAAATACTTCTCCATTTGTATTTTCTGCTTGTTCGTAGTTTTCAATTTTTTCGTTTGTGAAGTAAATCGTTAAAGCACCCTTTAAACGGTTAATCGTAATTTCCGTACCATGTTTTTCGGCCGCTTTTAGGATACCTTCTTCAAGTATTGCGCCTAATCGATCTAATTCGTCATAAATGCCTTCTTGTTTAAGAACTTCTAGGCAGGCAATACCCGATAACATTGAAGCTGGGTTACCAGCCATTGTTCCAGCTTGATAGGCTGGTCCAAGCGGCGCGACAGTTTCCATGATTTCTTTTTTACCACCATATGCTCCGATTGGCAGTCCGCCGCCAATGATTTTTCCGAGCGCAGTTAAATCTGGCTGAACTCCGAGCATGTCTTGGGCACCACCGTAACAGAAACGGAATGCAGTGATGACTTCATCAAATATAACCAGTCCACCGGCTTCGTGTGTTAATTCAAGAACCTCTTCTAAGAACCCTGGATTCGGTTCCACGATGCCAAAGTTACCGACTATTGGTTCGACAAGGACAGCTGCGACTTCGCTTCCCCATTTATTTAGTGCTTCTTTAAAAGGCTCGATATCATTGAATGGGACAGTGATAACTTCTTTTGCAATTGATTTCGTTACACCAGCAGAATCAGGTGTGCCAAGTGTTGCTGGTCCAGAACCAGCAGCGACGAGGACAAGATCAGAGTGGCCATGGTAGCAGCCGGCAAATTTAATAATTTTATCGCGCCCTGTATAAGCCCGCGCTACACGAATTGTGGTCATCACTGCCTCAGTGCCTGAGTTGACAAAACGAACTTTATCCATAAATGGCATCGCTTCTTTAAGCAATTTTGCGAACTTTACTTCATGGGGAGTAGGTGTTCCGAAAAGGACTCCTGTCTCAGCCGCTTTCTTAATCGCTTCTGTAATATGGGGATGTGCGTGCCCCGTAATGATTGGGCCATACGCAGCTAAGTAATCAATATATTTATTACCGTCTACATCCCAGAAATATGCACCTTCACCGCGCTCCATTACTACTGGCGACCCTCCGCCAACGGCCTTATATGAACGAGAAGGGCTATTTACTCCCCCGACAATATGCTCTAACGCTTCCTTATGTAAACTCTCTGAATTCGTAAAATTCATTTAAATCAACCTCCTAATATAACTTCATTCCTATCATACCATTAATTCGGGAAATGGGGTCTGACCCCGCATTTACATCCAAAAACCCTTGCTGCAAGTGAGTTTGCGAGGGGGAGAAAATCCGGGAAATAGGGTCTGATCCCTAAAGATGCATCTGGATGAAGGTGAGAAGTGCGATAATGGTTTGTGGCTTGTCGATGTTGAATTCCTGGTGCCGTAGTTCACCTTTTGGGTTGTAGGGTATAATTTTACCTGTACCTTTTTCTTCATTAACAAATAACTTAAAACTGAATGGAGTTTCGGTGATAGAACCAGAATCATCTCTCTCGATAATTTGTGCTAATAACTCTCCGTAATTTTCTTCAAAAAGAAAATCGTAACCACTGTTTTGAGCTAACTTTTCAACTTGTGATAATATTAATTGTTGTACAGAACCGATTTCATTCAATCTACTCAACTCTCTTTCACGGGTTTTACATCCTATTAGGCATTTTTATTGTTTTACAACAGAGCATTGGATAGACTAATTCATTGGGTAACTAAGGCAATTGGAGGAATATTACATGAATAATGCAATTGAAGTATCTCAACTGCGGAAGGAATTCAAATCGTATTCCAGCCGTACAGGATTAAAAGGTGCATTTCGTGATTTATTGACACGGAATTATAAAATTGTCCCAGCAGTAAACGATATTAATTTTACTGTAAAACAAGGCGAGATGGTAGCTTATATTGGGGAAAATGGGGCGGGAAAATCGACAACGATTAAAATGCTGACGGGAATCCTAGAACCCACCTCAGGAAAATTGCGCGTAAATGGAATGAACCCACATCGGGAACGGGAAAAATTTACACGGACGATCGGCGTTGTATTTGGGCAACGATCTCAATTATGGTGGGATATTGCTGTTCAAGAGTCATTTAGATTACTGAAGAAAGTGTATAAAGTATCGGACGAGCAATATAACGAGCATATGGGGCATGTCATAAAAACGCTAGACATTGGCCCTTTATTAGATAAACCCGTTCGGAAGCTTTCCCTTGGTCAGCGCATGCGTTGTGAATTAGCTGCAGCATTGATACATAATCCACCGCTATTGTTTTTGGATGAACCGACGATCGGACTAGATGTCCTCGTTAAATTGAAAATCCGTGAATTTCTTAAAGAAATTAATGAGAAATACAATACGACCATTTTATTGACGACACACGACCTTGGGGATATTGAAGCACTGTGTAACCGTGTTGTTATGCTAGATGAAGGGAAAATTGTGTATGATGGTGAGCTTGATGCTTTGAAAAACAATTGGGCTGAAGAAAAAGAAATTCACTTTCAGTTTATGAATCATGTAAACCTATCTGAGCTTAATTCTCTTCCACTTCAGTTTTCTACTGATTGGGAATATGACGAAAAAAATCAAACCTATATTGCTAATATAAAAGGAGAAGATGAAAATATCTCTCAACTGATTTCTGCTGTAATTTCTCATTTTAAAATTAAAGACGTGAAAATTCATGAAACATCGATTGAGGAGATTGTTCGTAATATTTATGAAAAAGGTATGAATTGATTACGTGAAAAATCTCGTTCGTACTCAATAGAAAGGAGCTCAAATCTTGGAAAAGTATTTAGAGATGATACGCATGCGATTTTTAATGATGCTGGCATATCGAACTGATTATTATACGGGAATATTAATATACAGCATTAATATTGGTGCTTACTATTTTTTATGGAATGCGATTTACGGAGAAAAATCCTCTATTGAAGGATTAACGAGCATCCAAATGACAACTTATGTAGCGATTGCATGGATGGCACGTGCATTTTATTTTAATAATATCGATCGTGAAATCGCGCTTGAAATTAAAGAGGGAAAAGTAGCGATTGAATTGATTCGACCATACAACTATTTAGGTATGAAAACGATGCAAGGATTGGGAGAGGGAATTTTTCGATTTTTTTTCTTTTCAATTCCAGGGATGATTTTGGTTGCACTTATTTTTCCAATTCAGGTTCCTCATCACCCGGCAAGCTGGGGGTTATTCGGTCTATCGTTGCTGTTGAGCTTTATTATTAACACACAGATTAATTTACTCACAGGGATTACAGCGTTCTTCTTTTATAATAACGCAGGATTAATTCGGGCCAAAAGGGTTATCATTGACCTGTTTTCAGGCTTGATATTACCGATTAGCTTTTATCCATTTTGGGCTCAGGACATTATGAAATATTTGCCGTTTCAAGGGATTAGTTATATCCCAAGTATGATTTTTACCAATGGTTTTACTGGCGGTGAAATCGTTTATGCACTACTTCAACAATCAGTTTGGGTGCTTGTTTTGTTGGTACCTATTCGACTACTTTGGACAGCTGCGAAAAAACAGCTGATCATACAGGGAGGTTGAAATTATGTTTTATGTAACTATGTTTTTTCAATATATGAGCCAATATATGAAAACTCGGTTAGAATACAGAGCTGATCTTGTTGTAGAAATGATTTCTGACTTGCTAAATCAGACAGTGAACTTAGTTTTTATCCTTGTTGTATTTGGACATACACAATTTTTAAGCGGCTGGAGCCGTGATGAAATTATCTTTATTTATGGTTTTTTTCTTATTCCGTTTGCTTTGTTCAGTTCCTTTTTTAACATTTGGGACTTCAATGAACGATATATTGTGAAAGGGGAGATGGATCGGATATTAACACGGCCGATACATAGTTTGTTTCAAGTTATTCTTGAGCGAATGGAGCTTGAATCGCTTTTTGGTGTTGTGACTGGACTCGTGATTGTCGTGTATGCTGGGACTTCTTTAAACCTATCCATTAATTGGTACGATCCGTTTTTGTTTATCTTATTTGCGATTGGTGGAGCACTAGCATATGCGGCTATTTTCATTGCTATTGCGAGTATTGGTTTTTGGTCGGATGCGAAAACCTCCATTATGCCAATGATGTACAATATCGGTAACTATGGCCGCTATCCGGTTGATATTTACAATAAAGTCATCCGCTTTCTGTTAACGTGGGTACTACCGTTCGCCTTTGTAGGCGTATATCCAGCCGCCTACTTCCTTGGGAAAAAAGAATGGTACGCTTTTTCCTTTGCAACACCATTAATCGGAATCATCTTCTTTATGCTAGCCATCCTTATCTGGAATAAAGGGGTACGCAAATACCGAGGTGCCGGGAATTAAATCGGGAAATGGGGTCTGACCCCTGCATAAAACTCAAAAACCCTTGATATAACAAGGGTTTTTGAGTTTTTAGAAACTTGGGAAATAGGGTCTGACCCCAATTTCGTTCCTTTTCGCATATATGGGCTGGACAAGGAGTAGGTATAGTATGAGGGAGTTTTATCCTGGTATATCCGAAGAAAGTTTCACTTTATCCCGCATTAACGGGCAGTAACCCCCACCTTAAGGTGTAGAGAGTAATCGAAGAAGTGTAGGTGGGGGTTACTGCCCGTAAAAACCCACTGATTGAAGTTTCACTTTATCGTGAAAAGAGGAATGGGAATGACTTTTTATGCATTATTCATTGCTATTATTTTTTGTATGGTCATGAGTATTCGTACATTATTCTTGACTACCGGTGATAAGAAACGGTTTTCGATGGAAACACTTGGATGGGCGATTAATCTATATGCCACGATCTTAATTGGTTTTGCTTTAATATATCTTTTATTTGAACTGCAAAATCATTCAGTCATACTTGATAATGGCAAGAGAGTAGAAGGGGACTTCTTCCAACAATTACAAACCTCATTTTATTTCAGTGCGATGACAATGTTTTCTGTCGGTTACGGTGATATCAGTCCGATCGGGATCGGAAGAATGGTAGCGACGATTCAAGCGTTCGTCGGCTATGCACTACCGGTAGCCTTCGTAATTCGAACGGTGAGCAGCGAGATGGATCAGTATGAACGAAATAAGAGGTGAAAGTTGTCTTTGCTGATAAAATTAGGTACCCTAATTTATAGAACATATAGTATAGAAACTGGAGGCTATCAAAATGAAATTACAAGTAGGAGAAAAAGCACCGGATTTTACACTACAGGCAAGTGAAGGCGGGGAAGTTTCATTATCTGACTACCTAGGGAAAAATATCGTTCTTTTTTTCTACCCGAAGGATATGACACCAGGATGTACAACAGAAGCATGTGATTTCAGAGATCAGCATACACAGTTTGGAGAGCTTAATGCGGTTATCCTTGGAATCAGTCCGGATCCTATTGCTAGCCATAAAAAATTTATCGACAAACACGGCCTGCCATTTACATTATTAGCGGATGAACATCATGAAGTGGCTGAAACATATGAAGTATGGAAGTTAAAGAAAAATTTCGGCAAAGAATATATGGGAATAGAACGCTCGACCTTTTTAATCGACGAAAAAGGAACGCTAGTCAAAGAATGGCGTAAAGTAAAGGTTAAAGGCCATGTTGAAGAAGCACTCGAATACTTGCGAAACAAAGCAGAATAAGCGAGGGATACGATGAGAGACGAACGACTAAATAAACTGGCAAAGCTCCTTTTGACACATTCGATAAAACTAAAAGCGGGTGAGCGAGTATTAATAAGAGGGCATTACAATGCAAAACCGTTGATGAAAGAATTAATTGATGAAACGTATAAACTAGGAGCCTATCCATACATTGATATTATGGATGATGAATTAAACCGTCATTTAGCAATGGGGTATGAAAGGGAACAGCTTGAAACGCTAGCATCCTGGATGTTAAAAAAATATGAAGATACAGATGCAGTCATCATTGCCTACGGAGAAGAAAATGATGCCGAGCTTTCAGAAGTCCCGGCAGAGAAGCATCGAATTCGTGGTGAAGCGATGAAGCAGTCGACATTCTTTTATGTCAATAATCGTCGTTGGGTGCTGCTCAATTACCCAACAATGGGTCTTGCACAAAAAGCGGGGATGAGCTTAAGTCGTTTTGAGGACTTTTTATTGGAAGTAAGTACGGCTGATTATGAAAAAATGGACCGTGCTATGCAGCCTTTAAAACAATTAATGGAACGGACTGATCGAGTCCGTCTTGTATCACCAGGAACAGATTTATCTTTTTCAATCAAAGGTATTCCAGCTGTTGTTTGTGCAGGTACAAATAATATTCCGGATGGGGAAGTATTTACCGCTCCGATCAAGGATAGTGTCAATGGAACGATTACTTTTAATACTCCATGTCCATATCAAGGCATGACTTTTCGGAATGTATCATTAACCTTTAAAGAAGGTAAGTTGATCGAAGCTAAGTCTGATCAAACGGAAAAAATGAATGAAATTTTTAATACAGATGCAGGTGCCCGCTATATTGGTGAATTTGCTATTGGAGTAAACCCGTTTATTACAGAACCAATGGGTGATATTCTTTTTGACGAAAAAATTTGCGGAAGTCTTCACTTCACACCGGGTGAGGCCTATGAAGAAGCAGATAATGGAAATCGCTCTAGCGTTCATTGGGATATGGTATTAATTCAACGTCCGGAATATGGTGGAGGCGAAATCTATTTTGACGATGTTTGCATCCGCAAGGACGGCCTATTTACGTTGCCGGAGCTAGAAGGATTAAACCCCGATCAATTAATATAGCCTGCCTATTTTTCTTGGAAAAGGCTTTTGTCCAACTCAATATTTCTATCATTGAATATGTTAAAGTATGGGAATACCTCCTCGAAATAACTTACGCGGGCCTAGTGCTCGCGGTTTTTTATGAAAAAAATAAAGGATGGTGCCATAAATCTTCTAAATAGAAAACAATAATTTATGGGAGGAATTCATATGTTAGTATTATCAACAATTGTGCCATCAAAAACAATTCAAACAGATTTAGAAACAAAGTTCCCGGATATTGACTTTCACTTTCAAGAGGATCTTGAAAAAGGTGCATTATCTGAGGCTGAAGTTTTAATTACATACGGTGAAGATTTAGAAAATCAACATATTCGAAATGCGCCCAAGCTTAAATGGATCATGGTCATGTCTGCAGGCCTTGAAAAAATGCCTTTCGAGGTGATTATCGAAAGAGATATTCTTGTAACAAATGCCCGTGGCATACATAAAATCCCGATGGCTGAATATACATTCGCTATGGTGCTTCTCCACGAAAAAAAAGGAAGGTTGCTGCTTGAAAATGAAAGGAATGCGAAATGGGATCGTGATGTTAGGGTAGGCGAATTAAATGGAAAGACGATGCTTATCCTAGGGACAGGTGCAATCGGTGGTGAAATTGCCCGTATCGCTAAAGCTTTTAATATGAAGACGGTAGGTTTGAATAGAAGTGGTAGGCCAACTGAATATATGGATCATATCGTCCAAAAAAAGGATATCTTAATTGAACTTTCGCAAGCGGATTATATTATATCCATTTTACCGTCCACACATGAAACGAAGGGGTTCGTGAAATCAGAACACTTTAAGGCGATGAAGAATTCTGCGGTATTTGTAAATATTGGCCGAGGAGACGTAGTAGACGAGAATATCCTGCTTTCAGCACTTGCTAATCAAGAAATCGCTCATGCGGTTCTCGACGTATTCGATCCTGAGCCACTAGCGAAGGATCATCCATTCTGGGAAATGGATAATGTGACTGTGACTTCTCATTTATCAAGCAGATCTTATAAGTACCTTCCACGGGCGTTCCAGATTTTTGAACAAAATCTGGCTATTTATCTCGAAGGAAAATCAAATTTTGTGAATGAGGTTGATCCAGAAAAAGGATATTGATTTGGCTGTAAAGAAAAGGAGCCAGTATGATAAAATTAAATCGATATCCTAGGAAATGCGATTGTTTCATACGAGAAGCATTGACAAAGTAAGCCAACCAAAGGTACACTAATTATAAATATTCTAAAGTAAGAATATCTACTTGATAAGAAAAAGAGGTGCATAACGGTGTCCCAAGAGATATTAAAAGAAGCGTTGGAATCATTGAAAGATACCGGAGTACGTATCACCCCTCAACGTCATGCAATTCTTGAGTATTTAATAAACTCGATGTCTCACCCAACTGCAGACGATATTTATAAAGCATTGGAAGGTAAATTTCCAAATATGAGTGTGGCAACAGTTTATAATAATCTTCGAGTATTTCGTGAAGTTGGCCTGGTTAAAGAATTAACGTACGGGGATTCCTCTGCACGTTTCGATTTTGTCACAACAAACCATTACCATGTGATTTGTGAAAAGTGCGGGACAATTGTAGATTTTCACTATCCGGCGTTAGAAGAAGTTGAGCACTTTGCTTCACAGGTAACTGGATTTAAAGTGAATACCCACCGTTTAGAAGTTTACGGAGATTGTCCAGCTTGCCAAGGAAAAAGCTTACACTAAAAAAGGTTCCGCCTTAACTAAGGCAGGAACCTTTTTTAGTGTAGTAACTAGTAAAACTATCTACATAATGACCTTACACAGTCTAAATGGTTCGATCATAGTGAGTTAATTGATAGCATTAGAAAAGAGACGGAGACGCCTCTCATTGTTCTTGTTGAGTTTGTTTACGATTATATTTTTGATCAAATTCTTTACCTTCAAGACTTTTATCAAGCGTTAAACTTTCGTCACAATGCATACAAATATCTACTCTGCCTAATATTTTTGTAGGCTTATTACAGTTTGGACAAATGACCTGCACTGTTTTTGTTGAGAGCATACCAATCCAGAAATAGACGACTGTGCTAGCTACAATAAATAGAAGACCAAGCAGCATGAAAATCGTCATAACTATTGGATGAGATTTGAAAAATATCCCTCCATACATCACAATAAAACCGATGAAGACCAGACTCAGAGCAAATGTCCTGATTTTATTTATTTTACTAGAATATTTCGCCATAGTTGTCCCTCCTGAAATTTTACTATATCATATTTCACTGGGAAAGAAGAGAATATTCAGTAAAAATGTAGAGAATAAAGTAAAGGAAAAAATCTATAAAAGATTGTTCCATTGCAGGGATTATAGTTGAAATGTCGAACAAATAAACATACCACAATTTATTGGGGGAATTAAGAGATGGAAGATATTCTTCGTCCGATTTATCAAGAGCGGGCAAGCATAAAGTCAACACTTGGCATACTTTTAATAGAAAAAAGGAAAAACACAAGTTCAAATACAGACACCTTCGATTATATTTTATTTGTAATTGTAAATGAAGCGGATGAACCGGTTTTTTTAAAGCACTATACATACAAAAATCAAAAAGCAGCTCTGCATATTGTTGAGGAAAAACAACTAAAAGAATGGCTATTGCTGGGCACGAACCGAAAAGTAGTCGATTGGCTTCAAAATGGTAAAATTCTCTATGATCATAATGAATATCTCTACAAACTTAAGACTGAGCTTCGGGAGTTTCCTTTCTATGGACGGAAAATTAAGATCGGTATAGAGTTTGCTAAGTTAATAAGAAGATATATGGATGGAAAAGCATTTTTTGAAGATGGTCATTATTTAGATGCATATAATCATGTGGTCCATTCTTTGCATCATCTCGCTAGATTAGAAGTGATTGATCAAGGGTTTTATCCAGAAGTAACGGTCTGGAATCAGGTTAAATGTATGGAACCTGAAATTTTTAAATTGTATGAAGAACTCGTAAACAGTGAGGAAACAATCGAGAAAAGGCTTGAACTTTTGTTTCTCGCTAGTGAATTTCTTATCTATTCTAGAACCAAAACAGGTTCACAGCATTTATTAGAAATAATGAAAGAAAGACAGGGATACTGGAGCATATCAGAATTAATGGATCATCCTGAACTCGTTCATTATGCTGTTGATTTAAGTGTTTTGTTAGAATACTTAATAGATAAGACTATTATTGAAGTTGTTAAAACAGAGACTAAGGGAAATGAAGTTTATCATCGTAATTATAAAGTACGATAATTTTTTTAAAAAAGTTGTTGACCTAATGTTTTTGTAATGATATATTTATATACGTCGCTGAGGGACACAAGCTTTCACAGCGGCGCAGATACATCTCAGAAAACTTTCAAAAAAACATGTTGACAGTACATGCGATAACGTGTTAATTTAATAAAGTCGTTTTTGAGATTTAGAAGTATTGATTTGCTCTTTGAAAACTGAACAAAACAAAGCGCCAACGTTTTAATTTAAGTGAGAACACACTATAAAAACAAATGAGCAAGTCAAACACTTTTTGGAAAGTTTGATCCTGGCTCAGGACGAACGCTGGCGGCGTGCCTAATACATGCAAGTCGGGCGAATGATTGGGAGCTTGCTCCCATGATTTAGCGGCGGGCGGGTGAGTACCACGTGGGTAACCTACCTGTAAGACTGGGATAACTTCGGGAAACCGGAGCTAATACCGGATAATTTCTTTTCTCGCATGAGAAGAGACGGAAAGACGGTTTCGGCTGTCACTTACAGATGGGCCCGCGGCGCATTAGCTAGTTGGTGAGGTAACGGCTCACCAAGGCCACGATGCGTAGCCGACCTGAGAGGGTGATCGGCCACACTGGGACTGAGACACGGCCCAGACTCCTACGGGAGGCAGCAGTAGGGAATCTTCCGCAATGGACGAAAGTCTGACGGAGCAACGCCGCGTGAGCGAAGAAGGCCTTCGGGTCGTAAAGCTCTGTTGTTAGGGAAGAACAAGTACCAGAGTAACTGCTGGTACCTTGACGGTACCTAACCAGAAAGCCACGGCTAACTACGTGCCAGCAGCCGCGGTAATACGTAGGTGGCAAGCGTTGTCCGGAATTATTGGGCGTAAAGCGCGCGCAGGTGGTTCCTTAAGTCTGATGTGAAAGCCCACGGCTCAACCGGGGAGGGTCATTGGAAACTGGGGAACTTGAGTGCAGAAGAGGAAAGTGGAATTCCACGTGTAGCGGTGAAATGCGTAGAGATGTGGAGGAACACCAGTGGCGAAGGCGATTTTCTGGTCTGTAACTGACACTGAGGCGCGAAAGCGTGGGGAGCGAACAGGATTAGATACCCTGGTAGTCTACGCCGTAAACGATGAGTGCTAAGTGTTAGAGGGTTTCCGCCCTTTAGTGCTGCAGCTAACGCATTAAGCACTCCGCCTGGGGAGTACGGCCGCAAGGCTGAAACTCAAAGGAATTGACGGGGGCCCGCACAAGCGGTGGAGCATGTGGTTTAATTCGAAGCAACGCGAAGAACCTTACCAGGTCTTGACATCCTCTGACAATCCTAGAGAGATAGGACGTTCCCCTTCGGGGGACAGAGTGACAGGTGGTGCATGGTTGTCGTCAGCTCGTGTCGTGAGATGTTGGGTTAAGTCCCGCAACGAGCGCAACCCTTGATCTTAGTTGCCAGCATTTAGTTGGGCACTCTAAGGTGACTGCCGGTGACAAACCGGAGGAAGGTGGGGATGACGTCAAATCATCATGCCCCTTATGACCTGGGCTACACACGTGCTACAATGGATGGTACAAAGAGCTGCGAACCCGCGAGGGTAAGCGAATCTCATAAAGCCATTCTCAGTTCGGATTGTAGGCTGCAACTCGCCTACATGAAGCCGGAATCGCTAGTAATCGCGGATCAGCATGCCGCGGTGAATACGTTCCCGGGCCTTGTACACACCGCCCGTCACACCACGAGAGTTTGTAACACCCGAAGTCGGTGAGGTAACCTCTAAGGAGCCAGCCGCCTAAGGTGGGACAGATGATTGGGGTGAAGTCGTAACAAGGTAGCCGTATCGGAAGGTGCGGCTGGATCACCTCCTTTCTAAGGATATTAAGTGTGGCGCTTATGTTTTGTTCAGTTTTGAATGAGTAATTCATTCAGTAAAATATGAAGTGAATTTGAAGCAAGCTATTCGAGGAAGCGATCGAAGGAGCACCGGATCGGATTTATATACGTGAGGATGCGAGTTAGAGAAGCTGACGAAGAAGAGCG